>NZ_JALMEZ010000010.1:0-293575 GCF_023242495.1 Pseudomonas sp. MWU13-2862
TGCGATTTCGCAGAACGGGTTCATCGACATCTTGACGTTGGCGAGGTCGACGCCGGAATTGTCCGCCTTGACGCGGACCTTGACGTTGTAATCGACAACGCGTTTGACAGCTACAAGAACCTTCATGGATTCCTCGTTACTCTCCGGTGAAAAGGAAATCGCCAGGACTCATCCTGGCGGTTGATGCTCAACGGCGCACGACTCCATAAGAAGCACAAGGGCACCTCCAAAAACGCCGGCACTTGATAAGGAAAATACCAACGCCGACCACCCTATACCGTCCGTCGGACGTGACCGGGCAGTCATGAACCGTCAAGGCGTGTAAACTCCGCGCCAGAACGGCATGCCGCTGTACTTCCCACTGCCTTCGCCCTGTCTTTAGAGGGGCTCCTGAATCCTTGATTCAGCCTACGGCGAGCGCGAAACCGCCCGTATCTTGACCGGAACGCCCATTCCGGTCAATACGGCAAAATGGCCAGTCATAAGCCGCGCTTCTTTGATTTATCTAGCCTGCAGCGAATTCAAACAAACGTTTGTATTGGACGCTGGTAGTGGTGTAGATATAATGCGCCGCCTAGAGAGAAAGATGTCTCATCCGTGATCCTCCTCCCGACGTGGTGCAGGAATACTGGAGCGCGACACCAAACCTCCAATTAGAAAAATGTGAGCCTTGAGTAGGAGAGAGTCTGTGGAACGCGAATACATGGAATTCGACGTGGTCATCGTCGGTGCCGGCCCCGCAGGCCTGTCCGCCGCTTGCCGGCTGAAACAGAAAGCGGCCGAAGCGGGTCAGGAAATCAGCGTCTGCGTCGTGGAGAAAGGTTCCGAGGTCGGTGCCCATATCCTTTCCGGCGCGGTGTTCGAGCCACGGGCCCTGAACGAACTGTTCCCGGACTGGAAAGAGCTCGGCGCGCCGCTGAACACCCCCGTCAAGCGCGACGACATCTATGTCCTGCGCAGCCACGAGACCTCGACCAAGGTTCCCGACTTCTTTGTGCCCAAGACCATGCACAACGAAGGCAACTACATTATCTCCCTGGGCAACCTGTGCCGCTGGCTGGCCCAGCAGGCCGAGAACCTGGGCGTGGAAATCTACCCGGGCTTCGCCGCCCAGGAAGCGCTGTTCGACGAGAACGGCGTGGTTCGCGGGATCATCACCGGTGACCTGGGTGTCGACCGTGAAGGCCATCCGAAAGACGGCCTCTACACCCCTGGCATGGAACTGCGCGGCAAGTACACGCTGTTCGCCGAAGGCTGCCGTGGGCATATCGGCAAGCAGCTGATTTCGCGTTTCAAGCTCGACAGCAATGCCGATGCCCAGCACTACGGCATCGGCCTGAAGGAAATCTGGGAAATCGATCCGGCCAAGCATGAGCCAGGCCTGGTGGTGCACACCGCCGGTTGGCCGCTGGACATCATGAGCGCCGAGAACACCGGCGGCTCGTTCCTCTATCACCTGGAAAACAACCAGGTGGTGGTGGGTCTGATCGTCGACCTGTCCTACAGCAACACCTTCCTGTCGCCGTTCGACGAGTTCCAGCGCCTCAAGCATCACCCGGTGCTCAAACAGTACCTGGAAGGCGGCAAGCGCATCAGCTACGGCGCCCGCGCCATCTGCAAGGGCGGCCTGAACTCGCTGCCGAAGATGGTCTTCAACGGCGGCGCGCTGATCGGTTGCGACCTGGGCACCCTGAACTTCGCCAAGATCAAGGGCAGCCATACCGCGATGAAGTCCGGCATGCTCGCCGCCGAAGCCGTGGCCGAGAAGCTGCTGGCCGGTGCCGAGGGTGGCGATGAGCTGCACGGCTACGTCGAGTCGTTCAAATCGAGCTGGCTGTACGAAGAATTGTTCGCCAGCCGCAACTTCGGCCCGGCGATGCACAAGTTCGGCCCGATCGTCGGTGCCGGCTTCAACTGGCTCGACCAGAATATCTTCGGCGGCAAACTGCCGTTCACCCTGCACGACACCAAGCCGGACTATGCCTGCCTGAAGCTGGCGAAGGACTCGACGAAAATCGATTATCCGAAACCGGACGGCAAGCTCAGCTTCGACAAGCTCAGCTCGGTGTTCATCTCGGGTACCAACCATGAAGAAGAGCAGCCCTGCCACCTGAAGCTGAAAGACCCGAGCATTCCGATCGGCAAGAACCTGCCGCTCTATGATGAGCCGGCACAGCGTTACTGCCCGGCCGGTGTGTATGAGGTGATCACCCAGGAAGACGGTGCGAAGCGTTTCCAGATCAACGCCCAGAACTGCGTGCACTGCAAGACCTGTGATATCAAGGACCCTTCGCAGAACATCACCTGGGTCACCCCGGAAGGCGCCGGCGGCCCGACTTACCCGAACATGTAAGTCCTCGCTACAACAGAAAGGCCCCTTCGGGGCCTTTTTGCTTACTTAAGAATAATCTCAAGCTTGGCTGTGATTTGTGCTTACCCGCGGAGCTTGTAGCGTCCTCAAGGCCTTTTCGCGGGCAAGCCATGCCGGCACGCCCAGCTATATCGCCCCGGAAGCCTACGGCGGCGCCCCCCGTCCTTTGCTGGAGCGCGAACCGCTCAAGGTCTGGCGCGCCCTGGCGTTCGCGCTGAAAAGCCCGGCGATCCTGGTGATCGGCGAGGTGGCGGCCTGCGCGTCAAGCCAGGTTCAAGCCGCCCGCTCGTCCCCGGGGCTGCGTTCGAAGTAGCGTTTGTACTCGCGACTGAACTGCGAGGAGCTCTGATACCCGACCCGATGGGCGACCTGCGCCACACCGAGGCCGTCGGCCAGCAACAATTGTTGCGCCTTGAGCAGGCGCAGACGCTTGAGGTATTGCACCGGCGACAGCAGGGTGACGCGCTTGAAATGCTCGTGAAAGGTCGACAGGCTCATATTCGCGCAACTGGCCAGGGTCTCGACGTTCAAGGGCTCGGTGTAATGGGCATGCAAAAGACCCAGGGACGCCGCGATCCGGGAAAAATGCCCCTGCTGCTCCACCAGCGCACGCAGCACTTCCGACTGCGGCCCGCGCAAGGCGGCGAACAACAACTCGCGCACCCGCGCCTCACCCATGACACGACACTCCAGCGGGTCCCGCAGGCAACGCAGCAAGCGTTCGACGCAACCGCGCATGCTGTCATCCAGCACCACCGAGGCCATGGATTCCGGGGTCTGGGCCGCCGCCGGGCTATCATGGTTGAAGCCCATGGCCAAGACCAGCTCCCCCAGCACCGCCCGGTCGATAGCAACGGAAATCCCCAGCAGGGGCGCGCCATCACTGCCGGCAAAGGTCTCGCACTCGAAGGGCACCGAAAGGGCCTGGATCAGATAGTGTCCGGCGCCATATTCCAGGGTCCGCACCCCCAGGTAGGCCAGCTTGCTGCCCTGGACAATGATCATCAGGCTCGGCTCGTAGATCTGCGGACCACGGGCCACATCACAGCCGACGCGCAACACCTGCACGCCCGGCAACAGGGTCGGGACGAAGCCGTCACGGGTGGCCAGGGGCTCGATCAGCGCAACCAGGGGGGCATTGGCGTCCAGATGACGGGTCAACTGCATGGCAAAAACTTCACGGAAAAAGGGATGGGAACATCTTCGCAGGTCCGGGGACACAGGCGAATGGCGAAAACGCGATACCGGAGGAATAGGCAAGACACGCGGAGGAATCGCCATGGCCGTGTCCAGCTTCGACGCCGACAATGCATCGCCTCAACCGTCACAGCTTTGCGAGGCTCCTCATGTACACCGCCATCGGTTATGCCGCCCAGTCGCCAACCACGCCCCTCGCCCCCATGTCCTTCCAGCGTCGCTCGCCGCGACCTGACGATGTCGCCATCGAGATCCTCTACTGTGGCGTCTGTCACTCCGATATCCACCAGGCCCGCAACGAGTGGGGCATTGCCGTCTACCCGTTGATGCCCGGCCATGAAATCGTCGGCAAGGTCACCGCCGTCGGCGCCAACGTTACCCGGCACAAGGTCGGCGACCTGGTGGGCGTCGGCTGCATGGTCGACTCCTGCCGTCATTGCGAAGCCTGCTCCGCCGATCTGGAGCAATACTGCCTGGAAGGCCCGACCATGACCTACGCCACCCCGGATCGGGTCGATGGCAGCAACACCATGGGCGGTTACTCCGACAGCATCGTGGTCAGCGAACACTTCGTCGTGCGCATTCCGGAAAAACTCGACCTGGCCAGCGCCGCGCCGATTCTCTGCGCCGGCATCACCACCTACTCGCCGCTCAAGCACTATGGCGTCAAGCCGGGGGACAAGGTCGGGATTCTCGGCATGGGCGGCCTGGGCCATATGGGCATCAAGTTCGCCAAGGCCATGGGCGCCGAAGTCACCCTGTTCACCCGTTCGGCGAGCAAGGCCGAGGAAGGTCGTCGCCAGGGCGCCGACCATGTGATCGTGTCCACCGATGCCGGGCAGATGGCCGCCGCCGCGGGCCGCTTCAACTTCCTGCTCGATACCATCCCGGTGCAGCACGACCTCAACCCCTACCTCGACACCCTGGCCTTCGACGGCGTGCATATCCTGGTGGGCCTGATCGAGCCGGTGGACCCGGCACTGCATGCCGCCAAGCTGGTGCTCAAGCGCCGGGTACTGGCCGGTTCGCTGATCGGTGGCATTGCCGAAACCCAGGAAGTCCTGGATTTCTGCGCCGAGCACGGCATCACCTGCGACATCGAGATGCTCGATATCCGCCAGATCAACGAGGCCTACAGCCGCATGATCGCCGGTGATGTGAAATACCGTTTCGTGATCGACATGGCGACCCTCAAGGCCTGATCAAGGCTGCGTGCGCCACGGCAGGAGCCGGTAAACCGGCTCCTGCCCCTCCCACCGGGCCTGCATCCACGCAACGGCCCCCATGCTATATTCGCGTCCCTTTCCGACCCACAGAAGGAATGCCGACGTGAACAAGAAGACCGGCATCAGAGCCCAGCAAGCCGACCAGACCCGCGCGCGTATTCTCAAGGCGGCGGTGAAGGTGTTCACCCGCGACGGTTATTCCGGCGGCCGGGTCGAAAGCATCTCCCGCGAGGCCGAATCCAACGACCGCATGCTCTACTACTACTTCGGCAGCAAGGAACGCCTGTTCATTTGCGTGCTGGAACATATCTACGAGCAGTTCAACAAAGCCGAAAGCAAGCTCAAGCTGAACCTCGAGGAACCGCTGCAAGCCTTGCAGGACCTGGTGGCCTTCGTCTGGACCTACTACGTCAAGCACCCCGAATTCGTCGCCATCCTGAGCATCGAGAACCTGCACAAGGGGCGGCATGCGCAGCAGTCGGGTGAATTGCGCCGGCTTTCCGGTGAAGCGGTGGGCGTGCTGCGCCCGATCATCGAGGCCGGCCAGGCCAAGGGCATCTTTCGCCAGGACCTGGATATCAAGCATGTGTACCTGATGATCGCCTCGCTCTGTTATTTCTATAACTCCAACCAGCACACCCTGAGCTCGTTCCTGGGGGAACCGCTGGCGGAGAAACGCCAGCAGCAGGACTGGCTGGCGTTTATCAGTGACCTGGTGGTGCGCGGGGTGTTGCGCCTGCCTTAAATTCTGCAAACCCCACGGACCTGTAGGAGCCTGGCTTGCCAGCGAAGCTTTTAGCGGTCTTGAGGGCCTCTTCGCCGGCAAGCCAGGCTCCTACAGGGTTGCGGTGCTACAACGAATAGCGTTCATCAGTGAGTACCAGGATTCGCTCGAACATGGGCCACGGTCTTTTCCAAGCCCTGCCACGGCGGCGCCTCGCCGGCAAACCGGCTGCGCAGATACGCCGCCAACTCCGCCACCTGGGTATCCGACAGGCTGTCCTTGAATCCCGGCATATAACCCAGATCCCGGGTCGCCGGATTCTGGATACCCTGCAGGATCACCTTGAGCAGATTGTCCGGCACATCGCTGTGCACATTGCTGTTGGTCGCCAGTGATGGGCTGACTCCAAACAACTTCGGCCCCAGCCCATCGGCGTGGCAACCCTGGCAGGAACCTTCGAACAGGCGCTGACCGTTACTCAGTGACAACTTCACCTCAGGCACCACCTTCTGCGCAGCGGCCACCGGCCGGGTCGCCTTCTCCACCACCTGCGCTTCGGCCTGCGCCCCATTGAGCGACGCCAGGTACACCGCCATCGCCCGCACATCCTCTTTCGGCAATTTCGCCAACTCGGTGACCACCGGCCCCATCGGCCCCGTCGCAACGCCATGGGCATCGGAGTAACCGGTGCTCAGGTAGCTGAACAACTGATCCTCGGTCCACGGCGTCGGCGCCTTCGACAAACCGTTCAACGCCGGCGCCTCCCAACCATCGACCATCGCCCCGGACAGAAACGCTGCCCCGCCCTTCTCCGCACCCAGAAGATTGCGCGGTGAATGACAAGCCGCGCAGTGCCCCAATCCGTTGACCAGATAAGCCCCACGATTCCATTGCTCGCTACGCTGCGGCTGCACCTGGATTTCCCCCTTGCGCAGGAACAGGGCATTCCAGCCGGCCATCAACGGCCGCTGGTTGAACGGAAAACCCATTGCATTGGCCTTGGCCGCCTGGCTGACCGGCGCCTGGGACATCAGGTAGGCATACAGCGCCTGCATATCGGCATCGTTGATATTGCGAAACGCCGTATAGGGAAACGCCGGATACAGATTGCGCCCGTCACGACCGATGCCGTCACGCATCGCCCGCTCGAAGGCCGGATACGACCAACTGCCGATGCCGGTCTTCACATCCGGGGTGATATTGCTGCTGTACAGCGTGCCGAACGGCGTCTCCATCGCCAGCCCGCCGGCGTTGGTTACACCACCCGGCGCCGTGTGGCACACCGCGCAATCGCCGACCGCCGCCAGCAAGCGCCCACGCTCAAGGGTCGCCGTCGACCAGGTCCCGGCACTGGGCGGTGCGATAGGCGCGATTTCCCCATGCCAGGGCCAGGCCGTGGCGGCCATGCCGACCAGCGCGCCGAAGGCCGCGAACAACGAGCCGAACAACCATTTCGAACGTTTCTCCGGAGACTTCGGCGGATCCCCGGCGGTGCCGGCATTGAGCGCCTGCAACACCCGCTCGGGGGTAATCGGCAGTTCGCGAAAACGAATCCCGGTGGCATCGAAGATCGCATTGGCAATCGCCGCCGCGCTCGGCACCGAGGCCGATTCGCCGGCGCCCATGGGCGGCTCGCTCTGGCGCGGCATCATCAGCACATCGATCTGCGGCACCTCGGGAAAGGTCAGGATCGGATAACCGCCCCACTCCTTGCTCGTCACCGTCGACTCTTCAAAGGTCACCCGCTCCTTGAGCACCCGGCTGGTGGACTGGATCACATTGCCGTGAATCTGGTGCCGCACGCCGTCGGGGTTGATCATCATCCCCGAGTCATGGCCGATCACCACCCGGGTGACCGAGACATCGCCGGTCTGCCGGTCCACCGCCACATCCGCGACCCAGGCCGCCCAGGCCGCGCCGAAGCCGGGAAACTTGCTGTGGATATAACGCGCATAGGCAAAGCCGCGACCGCGCAGCAGGTGGTCTTCGTTCGGCGTTTGCATCGGCGCGGTGCGCGGGGTCCAGGCAGCTCGCTCGGCGGTGGATTTCACCAGGTCCACGGCCCGCTGGTCCGGCAGGTAACGCAGGCGATATTCCACCGGATCGACCCCGGCGGCGAAGGCCAGCTCGTCGATATAGGACTCATGGGCAAAGGTGTTGGGCAAGGCCGACACCCCGCGCATCCACGACGCCCGGACAATCGGCGACATGTCGTTGATGCTGACCCGCATATGCTCATAGGCATAAGGCGGGATCGAAGTGCGGTCGCCCATTTCGAACATTGCCGCCACCGGCTCGACCCGCCCGGTCAGCAGCAAGGCCAGGGTCGGTGCGCCATTGGACGGGTAGCTGGTCTCGAAGTCGTAGGCCGCCACGCTGCCATCGGCATTCAGGCCGCCATCGATGTCCATCAATTGCGCCGTGCCCTTGGGTTCCCAGGCGTGTTCCTGGTCACGGGTCAGTTGCACCCGTACCGGCTTGCCCACGGCGCGGGACAGCAACAGGGCGTCGGCACAGACGTCATCGGCGCAGTTGCGGCCGTAACAGCCAGAAGCCTCCATGCGGATGATCTCGATACGTTCTTCCGGGTACTCCAGCAGCCAGGCGAGGTCGGCCCGCAACAGGTGCGGATTCTGGCTGCCGGACCAGACCCGGATGCCCTCCTCGTGATAATCCGCCAAGCCACAGGATGGGCCGATGGAAGCATGCATCTGATAGGGCCAGAGGTAGGTGCGCGGCATGCGCTGGCTGGCGCCGGCGAGGGCCACATCGACATTGCCCTGGTCCAGCACCGTGCGCTTGATCCTTGGGTTGTCGCGGATCGCCTGCTCGACATCGCTCAGGTCCGGCAGCTTCTGCGTCCAGTCCTTCCAGCGTACCCGCAGTTCCCGCGCCGCCTTCGCCGCCTGTTCTTCACGCAACGCAACCACCCCGATAAAGTCGCGGATCACCACCACCGCGACGATCCCGGGGATATGGGCGATGGATGACTCATCGACCTCCAGCAGGCTGTTGCCGACAAAGTCGCCGCAATCGAAACCGGCATAAGGCGGGCGCACGACCCGACCATGGAGCATGTCCGGCACGCGCATGTCATGGACATAGATCAGCTCGCCGGTGGCCTTGGCCGGGATATCCACCCGCGCCGTGCCCTTGCCCACCAGCCGATAGTCTTCGGCCGGTTTGAGCGGCGCACTGCCACTGATACGCAACTGGTCGTGCTCGCCCGCCACCAGTTCGCTGTAGCTCAGGGCCCGGCCATCCGGCGCCTTGACGATACCGCGTTCGACCCGCAGCGCCGCCACGTTCAGCGACCAGCGCCCGGCGGCCCGCTCCAGCAGGAAGCGCTGGGCTTCGGCCGCGGCATTGCGCAGGGGAATCGCGGAGATCTGCAAGGTCGCGCTGGCAATGGTTGCGCCCTGGTTCGGCGCGCGCTCGGTGTCGCCGAGCACCATGCACACCTGCTCCACCTCCAGGTCCAGCTCCTCGGCGACGATCTGCGCCAGGGAGGTGCGAATACCGGTGCCCAGGTCCACATGGCCGTTGAAGGCATAGACGAGGCCATCGTCGTTGACCGCGATAAACAGCCCCAGCTCCTTGGGCAAGACCCGCGGCGTGCCGCCTTTGGCCACCGGCCCCGAGGGCGGCAGGATATCGTCGACGATCAGCAGCACGCCAGTCTTGGCCAGCCATTGGTCGCGGGTGGGGATGGCGTCGCTCATGGTCGTCGATCCTGGTTCAAGGCAATGGACGGGCGGCACGCAGCACCGCGCGAAGAATTTCGATATGGGTGCCGCAACGACAGAGATTGGCCGACAGCTCCTGGCGGATCTGCGCTTCGCTGGGGTGCGGGATACGGTCGAGCAAGGCCTTGGCGGTCATGATCATGCCGTTCAGGCAATAGCCGCACTGGGCGGCCTGCTCGTCGATAAAGGCCTGTTGCACCGGGTGTGGCGCCTCGCGGCTGCCGAGGCCTTCGAGGGTGACGATCTGCCGGTCCTCAGCGCCGGCCAGGGGAAACACGCAGGAGCGCGCGGCCACGCCGTCGACGATCACCGTGCAGGCGCCGCACTCCCCCAGGCCGCAGCCGTACTTGGGGCCGTTGAGCCGCAGGTCGTTGCGCAGCACCAGCAACAGCGGGGTATCGGCCATGGCCGTGACGGAGTGTCGTTGGCCGTTGACCTCAAGGGCTACCGTGATTTCCTGCATCGTCATGGAATGCGCTCGCTTCATTTGATGAAGTAACTACTACATGAAAAGGGCATGGGTTGAGAACGATGTCTCCTGACGACACACTTTTTTCGATGAAGTGGTTACTACATGAAAGGAGAGCAAGAAGAGTGCCAGTTGGACTTTCAGGCGTCCGACCATGGCATTGGAGAAACACAAAACCTGTGGGAGCGGAGCTTGCCCGCGAAAGGGGGACACCGCGGTTCTTCAGCTAGACCGCGTCATCGTTCTTCGCGGGCAAGCTCCGCTCCCACACAGGCCCGCATCCAGAAAGGGTTACTCGTCGCGGTCGTCGATCATCTTGCGCAGCAGGAACAGCACCGCGACCTGTTCGGCGGGATTGAGGTTGCTCATGGTCAGTTCGCTGATCTTCGCCGCGCAGGGCACGGTCTGCTGCACCAGCCGGCTGCCGGCCTCGGACAAACCGACAATGACCTTGCGCCGGTCTTCCGGGTCCGGCTCCAGGGTGATCAACTCACGGGCCCTGAGCCGTTCGACGATGCCGCGAATGGTCGCCTGGTCCACGGCGGTGGCCTTGACCAGTTCGGTCAGGGAGCTGGGGCCGTGATCGCGCACCGCGCACAGGGTGACGAACTGCACGGCGGTGAGCTGCGAGTCGCCGACATTCTGCTGGAAGATCGCCATATGCCGCTGGTAGGCCTTGCGCAGCAGGTGGCCGACTTGTTCGGAAAACACATAAGGGTTGGAATCAGGAGTATCCGGCACGGCAGGCTCGAAAAGGCGAGGGAGAATGGGCAGGCATGATGGACAGGTTGGGGGGCAGACTCAAGTGTGAGGTTGTCTGGCCCGGCCTCTTCGCGGGCAAGCCCTGCTCCTACAGTTTGGCGTCGAACACCGATTTTGCGCACGACATAAAAACCTGTAGGAGCAGGGCTTGTCGGATCGCCGCACCGCCGCGAAGGGGCCCGCAAGACCACCAAAAGTCTCACTGACAGCCCCTTCACCCCAGACTCAGCGCGCCCGCGACGCCTCCGGCGCCACCACATCACCGCCGATCACCACCGCCTGGTCATCCAGGTACACATCGCAATGGCGCAGCGGAATGTCCATATGGCACGGCGTCTTGCGCGTCCCGCCGACCTCGGTATTCGGCCCGGTGGAGAACAGGAAGTTGCCATAGAACGCCCGGGCATCCATGCACATGCCGTCGTTCTTGTCGTGCAGCCCCATTGCCGTCCACTGCGCCCGTGGCTGCAGGCCCCAGCCGATATGGGAGATGCCATACACCTCGGGATCATTGAAATACTTCATGTAGTCGCGCAGGTACCCGGCCTCGAAACCACCGTGGATCGAGGTGATAAAACCCTTCTCGATCTCCAGGGTGATCTTCTCCCGGGTGTAGGTCTTGAACGGCAGCAGGATATCGCCGACATCCAGTACCAGCACGCCCTCGGCGGTTTCTTCGTTCGGCCAGGAGAACAGAAAGCCGCTCGGCCAGTGATCCCAACGCCCCGGTTCATCGGCGAAACCATACTCGGTCACCGACGGATACTGCCCCAGCGCCGCGCGGAAATCGCTGCCGGCGCGGGAGGTCACATGGATCGAACGGGCCTTCTTCAACAGCTCTTCCGCCGCCAGCACCCGCACCTTGTCGGCCTCGGTCGGCAGCATCCGCGCCAGCACTTCCGGCGGCTCCACCGCCAGCAGGATGCGCGTGCCGGTCTTGAGAATCTGCTCCTGTTCCGGCGAGTGCAGCAGCATCATGGTGTCGACGATCAGATCCGCCGCTTCCAGCGCCCGCTGCGCGGCGATATTGCCGGTCAGCGCGGTGTCGCCACAGTAGGCGGTCATATCGTTGCCCATGGCCGTCGGGTGGTTGAACGACGGCAATTCCACCGCGTACACCTTGGCCCCCAGGCGCTGCGCCGCCTCCATCGCCGAACGCACGGTGCGCGGATCGGAGTAATGACTCTTGAGCACCGCGACACTCTGGGTCGAGTCGACTTTCGACAGCTTCAACACGTGTTCGAACATTTGCGTCAGTTCGCAATCACTTACCGGCATTTTCCTCTCTCCTCTTCGCTCGCGCTGCACCAAGTCGAGGCGCGACGCTTCAGTCTAGTGCGTTTTTATAGCGTACACACCATTTAGTATCGATAAGACCTGAATTCACAGCGCTCTGCAAGCAGCAGACCAAAACGTTACAAACTCACACACACCCAACAAAACAAGGTTACCTAGCGTTACCAGAGGCTAAAACCGGTAAAAATTTAATTTTCCAAGAGGCGCTAGTCTTTTTAAAAAAAGAGCGTATACACTTTAAAAACCCGGTGGCCGAATCCGCCACCCCACACTCGGAACGAGGAGCAAGCCCCATGGCAAGCACGCAAAAAATCGCCATCGTCGGCGCGGGCCTGGGTGGCGCCGCCGCCGCCACGCTGTTGCAACAAGCTGGATTCGACGTGTCGATCTACGAGCAGGCCCCGGAGTTTTCCCGCCTGGGCGCCGGGATCCACATGGGTCCGAATATCATGAAGATCTTCCGCCGCATGGGCATCGAGCAGCAGCTCGACCAGATGGGCTCGCACCCGGATCACTGGTTCAGTCGCGATGGCATGAGCGGTGACTATCTGTCGCGCATTCCCCTGGGTGAATTCGCTCGCAAGGAATACGGCGCCTCCTATGTCACCGTGCACCGTGGCGACCTGCATGCCTTGCAGATGTCGACGATCAAGCCCGGCACCCTGCACTTCAACAAGCGCCTGGAGAAGATCGAAGACACCGGCGACCAGGTGCGCCTGAGCTTCACCGACGGCACCACGGCCAGCGCCGATATCGTTATCGGCGCCGACGGCATCAATTCGAAGATCCGCGAGGAACTGCTGGGCCACGAAGCACCGCTGTACAGCGGCTGGGTCGCCCACCGCGCGCTGATCACCCGCGACAAGCTGGCCCGCTACGACCTCAATTTCGAAGACTGCATCAAGTGGTGGAGCGAGGACCGGCACATGATGGTCTACTACACCACCGGCAAACGCGATGAGTACTACTACGTCACCGGCGTGCCACACCCGGAGCTGGACTTCGAAGGCCCGTTTGTCGACAGCAGCCGCGAAGAGATGTTCGAAGCCTTCCAGGGTTACCACCCCACCGTGCAGGCGCTGATCGAATCCACCGACACCGTGACCAAATGGCCGTTGCGCAATCGCAATCCGCTGCCGCTGTGGAGCCGTGGTCGCCTGGTGCTGCTGGGCGATGCCTGCCACCCGATGAAACCGCATATGGCCCAGGGCGCCGGCATGGCCATCGAAGACGCCGCCATGCTCACCCGCTGCCTGCAGGAAACCGGCCTCGGCGACCACCGCACCGCCTTCGAACTCTATGAAGCCAACCGCAAGGAACGCGCCTCCCGGGTCCAGGCCGTGTCCAACGCCAACACCTGGCTGCGCACCCAGGAAGATCCGGCCTGGGTCTACGGTTACGACCTCTACGCCCAGGTGCTGAAATCGGGGGTGGCGGCGTGAGCACTTTCGTCCACGGCGGCAACGTCCAGGCCAACGGTATCCGCCAGCACTACCTGCGGTATGGCGGCACGGGCCCGGCGCTGATCCTGATCCCCGGCATCACCAGCCCGGCGATCACCTGGGGCTTCGTTGCCGAACGCTTCGGCCGGCACTTCGATACCTATGTGCTGGATGTCCGCGGCCGCGGCCTGTCTTCCAGCGGTCCGGAACTGGACTACAGCGCCGAGACCTGCGCGAGCGATATCGCTGCCTTCGCCGCCGCCCTGGGCCTGGACACCTACCATCTGGTCGGCCACTCCATGGGCGCGCGCTTTGCCGTGCGCAGTGCCGTGCTCAGCCCCGCCGGGGTGAAGAGCCTGGTGCTGATCGACCCGCCGGTGTCCGGTCCGGGTCGTCGCGAGTACCCGAGCAAGCTGCCCTGGTACGTCGACTCGATCCGCCAGTCGCTGATCGGGATGGACGCCGAGGCGATGCGCGCCTTCTGCGCCACCTGGACCCCGGAGCAACTGCAACTGCGCGCCGAATGGCTGCACACCTGCTACGAACCGGCCATCGTCAGGGCGTTCAACGACTTCCATACGGTGGACTTCCACCAGGACCTGCCTCGGCTCACGGCCCCCGCCCTGCTGTTGGTGGCCGGTCGCGGCGGCGTGATCCTGCCGGAGGACGAAGCCGAAATCCGCGCGCTGCAACCAGACATCCAGGTTGCCCACGTGGCCAATGCCGGCCACATGATTCCCTGGGACGACCTGGACGGTTTCTTCGCCGCCTTCGGTGACTTCCTCGGCGTGAGCCTGACTTGAACCTGAACCTGTGGGAGCCTTGAGATGAGCGAACAAAGCGCCAATGACAATTACCAGGGCGTCTGGGGCCAGCGGATCGGCTTCGGCCGGAAACCGGCCCTGCTGATGATCGATTTCATGCAGGGCTACACCACCGAGGGCGCGCCGCTGTTCGCCCCTGGCGTGGTCAGCGCCGTGGCCGAAAGCGTCGAGCTGCTGGACTGCGCGCGGCAGCATGGAGTTACGGTGGTGCACACCAATATTCGCTACCATCCGGGGCATTTCGCCGATGGCGGCATCTGGGTGCGCAAGGCGCCGGTGATGAAGGACATGGTCGAAGGCAATCCGTTGGCGGCCTTCTGCGAAGCGGTCTTGCCGCTGCCCTCGGAAGTGGTCATCAGCAAGCAATACGCCAGTGCGTTTTTCGGCACCAGCCTGGCCTCGCAGTTGCACGCCCAGGGCATCGACACCGTGGTGCTGGCCGGTTGCTCCACCAGCGGCTGCATCCGCGCGACGGCGGTGGATGCCGTGCAGCACGGGTTCAGGACCATCGTGGTACGTGAATGCGTGGGCGACCGCCATCCGGCGCCCCATGAAGCGAATCTGTTCGACATCGACAGCAAGTACGGCGATGTCGTCAGCAAACAGGAAGCGATCTCGAAGTTCCAGGGAGCTTGACCGCAGAACCGTGCCACAGAGCATGGTCGCGTAAAAAACTGAGCGTCGCCTCCGTGCGGAGCGTGGCGCCCAGTCTTCTGACACTGCCTTTGGAAGCCGCCTTTACCGCGCTCCAGAGTGCTGGAAAAAGCGGCTGTAATAAAAACCATAAGTCACCGCCAGGAGACAACCAATGCCCATTGCGAATGCAACATCAGCGACCTCGGTCGCCGACCCGACCCAAGCGCTTTACCACAAGATCACCTGGAAACTGATCCCGTTCCTGTGTTTCTGCTACCTGGCCGCGTACCTCGACCGGATCAATATCGGCTTCGCCAAACTGCAGATGCTCGACCAGCTGCACTTCAGCGAAACCGCCTTCGGCCTCGGTGCCGGGCTGTTCTTCGTCGGTTATATCCTCTTCGAAGTACCGAGCAACCTGGTACTGGAAAAGGTCGGGGCGAAAATCTGGATCGCGCGGATCATGATCACCTGGGGCCTGCTCTCGGCCTGCACCATGCTCGTAACCTCCACCACCCAGTTCTACATCCTGCGTTTCCTCCTCGGCGCCGCCGAAGCCGGCTTCCTGCCGGGCGTGCTGTTCTACCTGACCACCTGGTTCCCGACCCATCGACGCGGGCGGATCATCGCCCTGTTCATGATCGGCCTGCCGCTCTCCAGCGTTATCGGCGGACCGCTGTCGGGCTGGGTCATGGGCCACTTCGACCAGGTCAACGGGCTGCGCGGCTGGCAATGGCTGTTCCTGATCGAAGCCGTGCCCAGCGTGTTGCTCGGCATCCTGACCTTCTGGGCATTGCCGAATCATTTCCGCCAGGCCAAATGGCTCAATGAAGAAGAAAAAGCCGTCCTCGAAAGCGAACTGAAAAACGACGAGGCCAGCAGCCCCGACAGCAAGCAGCACTTTCGCGACGGTTTCTTCAACCTCAAGGTCTGGATGCTCGGTGGTATCGACTTCTCGATCCTGCTCAGCGCCTACGCCATGGGCTTCTGGATGCCGACCTTCATCCGCAACGCGGGGATCACCGACACCTTCCATATCGGTGTACTGACCGCCCTGCCAAGTGTCGCCGCCCTGCTCGGCATGCTGCTGATCGGCGCCAGTTCCGACAAGCATCGCGAACGCCGCTGGCACATCATCGTGCCGTTTTTCGTCGGTGCCGTCGCCATGGCCACCAGCACCTTCTTCACCCATAACGTGGTGGCGACAGTGGCCCTGTTCGCCATTGCCTCGGCGGCGATCATCGGCGCGGTGCCGGTGTTCTTCAGCCTGCCGGCGACCTTCCTCAAGGGCACCGCGGCGGCCACCGGCTTTGCCCTGGCCTGCTCGCTGGCGAATATCGCCGGGCTGGTCAGCAACTCGCTGATGGGCGTGGCCATCGACCTTACCGGCAGCAGCGCCGGCGCCCTCTGGTTCTTCGCCGGCTGCCTGATCCTGAGCAGCTTCCTGGTGATCGCCCTGCCGGCAAAACTGGTCAATCGTTAAGTAACCACTTACCTGCCGGTGGCCTTTCCAGGCGTCGGCAGGCATGCTGGATTACCGCAATACAACAACAACTCATTGGGGCACATCACCATGCAACGCTTTCTCAAGGGCTGCGCGCTGGCGCTGGCTGTCGGCCTGTCCGCCGGCTCGCTGCAAGCGGCTGAAAAAGTCATCATCGACACCGATTTCAATGTTCTCAACGACGACGGCCAGGCCTTTATCATGCTGGCGCAACTGCATGCGCAGAAGAAGATCGACCTGCTGGGCATGACCCTGGTCAGCGGCAATGCCTGGGTCGACCAGGAACAGGTCGATGCGCTCAAGGCCGTGGAACGCATGGGGGTGGAAAAGGAGATCGGCGTCTACTCCGGCGCGGCCTATCCGCTGCTGCATGACTTCGCCACTTATCCACAGGAGCAGGCGATGTTCGGCGCCGGCTGGCCGGGGGCGTTCAAGAACCCGCGGCCGACCTCGGCTTCGCAATTGGTCGCGCCGCCCGATGGCTTGGCGACCCATACCCAGCTGCGCAGCGAAACCGCGCCGCAGTTCATTATCGACAGCGTGCGCAAATACCCGCATGAAGTGACCTTGCTGGCCATCGGTCCGCTGACCAACCTGGCCCTGGCGATCCGCCAGGCGCCGGATATCGTGCCGCTGATCAAGCGCATCGTGTACATGGGCGGCGCCATCGAGATTCCCGGCAATACCACGCCGGCGGCGGAGTTCAACTGGTGGTTCGACCCGGAGGCGGCGAAGATCGTCCTGCGCTCGCCGATCGAACACGTGATCTTCCCCAACGATGTCTGCGAGAAAGTCACCTTCGATGCTTCTGTCTACAACCGGGTGATTGCGGCCAAGGGCGCGGTGCCGGAGTTGTACAAGAGCGTGTTCGGGCCAGAGTTCGCCAAGAACCCGGGCTATCACAGCTTTACCTGGGACAGCCTGCCGGCATTGTTCCTGGCCGAACCTGAGATCGTCACCGAGTCCCGTGATATGTGGATCGATGTCGACACTCATTTCGGTCCGGACTACGGCCGCGCGCTGGGCTACAAGAAGAGCCCGCCAGTGGGGACGCAGAAAGCCAAAATCGTGTTCGCGGTGGACCAGAAGAAATTCTGGAACGACTACGTCTCGCTGGTGACCTTGCCGACGCCGGTGAAAAAACCCTGAGGTCAGCGGCGCCAGATAGACCGTCATCGCCGGCAAGCCCCACAGAAGAGCAACGGTGAACACTCCATCGGAGTAGACACAGACCTCTGTGGGAGCTGGCTTGCCAGCGATGACCGCGCAGCGGTCGCCATTCAGAACCGCACGTCAACCGTACTCAGCACCTGCACAAACGCCCCGTTCAAGGTCGCGTTGTGATGCTCGACAATCGCCCTGGCCGACAACCCGGGTGTTTCCATGCAGGTATGGGCATCCCCCACCAGCACCGCCTCGAAACCCAGATCCCGCACCAGGCGGCTGGTGCTGTCGACGCAATACTGAGTCTTCATCCCGACGATCACCAGGCGCTGCACACCAGCATCATCCAACTGCTCGGCCAGCCCGGTATTGAAGAAACAACTGGGGCGCGTCTTGTCGACCAGACGATCCACCGCTGGATCCACCCGCAACTCCGGCACCAACTGCCAGGGCGCACTCCCCGCCGCAATCGGCGAGCCTTCAGGGCCGGTATGCCGGACCGCAAAAATCGGCGCACCGGCCTGCCGTGCCGCGCCAATCAGCTGATTGATATTCTCCAGCACCCGCTGCCCTTCCCAGGGCTGGTCGGGACCGTGGAACAGACCGACCTGCATATCGATGATCAACAGGGCCGAACGCTGTGCATTGTCTGCTTGCATGGGGTGTTTCTCCTTCCGTGTGATGCCAGCAAAGACCCAGAAACCAAAAGGCCCCGTCCATTGCTGGCGGGGCCTGGGTTCGCTGCGTTTACCGACTCACGCACCGACCTCACGCCCGCCATAGGCGGTCGTGGTGGTCTGGGTGAGGTTCAACGGATTCCGGTTCATGGGCTCGATCATGCTACGGTCGGTTCGAACCTGGCAACCCCGTCATCGAAAAAGACAACAGCGCGCAGCCTCAGAAGCGCAACCGCCAGTGCCCGTTACGGCGCAGGTCGACCACGGATAAGGGCTCGATATCGATCGAATTGAAGGAGGTGGGCCCGGCCCCCAGCGCGTGCAGCAGTGCCGCGCGGATCACGAAGGGATGGGTCACCACGATAAAATGTCCTTCCTCGCGAAAACCCTCGAGCCAGGTCCCGACCCGGGCACACAACGCCGCCACCGACTCACCCGCCGGCGGGACCTGCGTCGGGTCCGAGGTCCAGGCCGCGAGCAATTCGGGCTCGCTCTCGAGCAAGTCCGCCAGTGTGACACCCTGCCATTCGCCGACATCCAGGTCACCCAGCTCCGGGACGATCTCGACCTCTTCACCCAGGGCCTCGGCGGTCTGCCAGGCGCGGGTTTCCGGGGCACTGAGGATACGCACCGGTTTCTTCAAACGCGCCGCCAGCTCGGCCGCCTTGAGCAAGCCCTTGGGCTCCACCGGTTCGTCCAGCGGAAAACGCCCCAGGCGCTGGGCCTCGGTGCGGGCGTGGCAAACAAAGCTCAAACGAATCGACATAAGGGTGTGTTCCGAAAGGCAGTCCGTGTCGTGGCTCAACATACCGGGAAGTCACTCAGCCGGGATTGCAAGTATCGCTCAAGCGAACAAAGGCTCAAATGCGACGTTCGGCTGCAGAGCGAGCTAGTATAGTCAGCTCACTTGATCCCACGAGGAACTGATCGATGCCTGTTGTCGTCCCGCTCAAGAAAACCCTCGGCGCCCTGCTCCTGCTGGTCGGCCTGGCCGGTGCGAACAGCGCCTTCGCCCATGCCCACCTGAAAAGCGAAACCCCGGCCAAGGATGCCACCGTCAGCGCCCCGGCCGAATTGCGCCTGGTGTTCAGCGAAGGGGTTGAAGCCAAGTTCACCAAAGTCGAACTCAGCAGCGCCGATAAAGCGGTCACGCTGAAAAGCATCGCCACCGATCCGTCCGACAAGAAAACCCTGATCGTTACCCCTGCGGCTCCTCTCCCGCCTGGCCAGTACAAGGTCGTGTGGCACGCCGTGTCGGTCGACACTCACAAGAGCGAAGGCAACTACAGCTTCACGGTGGGCAACTGAGTCTATGCAGAACGCCATGGTCCTGTGCCGCTTCCTGCATTTCGCCGTGGTGTTGTCGTTGTTCGGGGCCTGCCTGTTCAGGCCCTGGCTGATCGGCAGCGCGGCCAGCCCGGCACTCGACCGGGGGCTGCTCGAAATCAAGCGCTGGCTGGCGCTGCTGGGGTTGCTCAGCGCCGGCGGCTGGTTGCTGCTGACCACCGCCACTATGACCGGCGACTGGGCCGACGCCCTGAATCCCGCCACCCTGCAGTTGGTCCTGGGCAAGACCTTTTTCGGTCAGGTCTGGAGCTGGCACCTGGGCTTGTCCCTGTTGCTGGTGATCAGCCTGCTGGCCAACGCCCGCCCGGCCATCAACCTGCTGCTCGGTTTCCTGCTGCTGGCGACCCTCGCCCCGGTCGGCCACGGCGCCATGCTCGACGGCCTCGACGGTCGCTTGCTGATGCTCAACCAGTTCATCCACCTGAGCGGGGTCGGTGCCTGGGTCGGCGGCTTGATGTTGCTCGCCCTGATGCTGAGCAAGCCGGCGGAACATGACATCAAGCGGGTCCTGCGACGGTTCGGCGACCTCGGTTACCTGCTGGTCGCCGTGATTATCGTCACCGGCCTGATCAATGTGCGGGTACTCACCGGAGCTTTCTGGCCGACGCCACTGTTCAGCGGCTTCGCCCTGATCCTGCTGATCAAGGTGCTGATGGTCGCGCTGATGCTGGGATTGGCCCTGTTCAACCGGGTGATGAGCCCTGGCGGGCGTTTCAGCGTCTTGCGCACCAGTGTGACGGTCGAATGGCTGCTCGGCCTGGGGGCGATTCTCGCGGTATCGCTGCTGGGCACTCTACCGCCGATGCTGATGGACTGAGCCCCCGGGGCTGGCTGGCGAACAGCGTAAATCCGTCCGGACTTTCATACTCCCGTTCGCAAAAAAACCTGGCTCATCTAATCATCTATATGAATCCATCAGGTATATTCCTTCCAACCGCGTAACAAAATAATACAAGAAGGGGTTCCCGTTGGATCTTTCACATGCCGCGTGGCTTGCCCACGACACCCGCCTGATCGTCTGCTGCCTGCTGGCCATCACCACCATCATCGTGCTGATCAGCCTGACCAAACTGCCGCCCTTCCTGTCCATCCTGATCGGCACCTTCGTCGCCGGGATCGGCGCCTCGCTGCCCCCTGAAGAAGTGGCCAAGGCGTTCAGCAAGGGCGCCGGCAGCCTGCTCGGCGAAGCCGGGATCATCATTTCCCTGGGCGCCATGCTCGGCGCGCTGATGGCCGAGTCCGGGGCCGCCGACCGCATTGCCTCGACCCTCCTGCGCCATGCGCGAGGCAAGGCCCTGCCCTGGGTCATGGCAATGGTCGCGATGATCATCGGCCTGCCGCTGTTCTTCGAAGTCGGCCTGGTGCTGATGGTGCCGATCATCTTCGTGATCGCCCGCCAGTCCGGCCAGCCGCTGCTCAAGGTGGCGATCCCGGCCCTGGCCGGCATGACCACCCTGCATGCGCTGATGCCGCCCCATCCGGGCCCGTTGATCGCGGTCAGCGCCTTGCACGCCGACCTCGGCATGACCATGTTGCTGGGCTTTTGCATCGCGGTGCCGGCGGTGATCCTCGCCGGCCCGCTCTATGGTATCTGGTTGTCCAAGCGCCTGGATGTGAAGGAGCCGGCGGAAATCGGCGCCTTGTTCACCGCCAAGGTCGAGACCCGGCGCAAGCCGAGCTTCACCATTTCACTGTTGATCATCCTGCTGCCGGTACTGCTGATGCTCGGCAGCACCCTGGCCAAGGTCGCCATGGCGCCGCAAAGCAACCTCGCCATCACCCTGAAGTTTCTCGGCGAACCCTTGATCGCCCTGGGCCTCGCGGTGATCGCGGCGGTGATCTGCCTGGGCTGGTCCATCGGCATGGCCCGTGACCAGGTCGGCAGCGTGCTGCGCAAAAGCCTCGGGCCGATTGCCATGCTGCTGCTGACCATCGGCGCCGGCGGCGGCCTGAAACAGACCCTGCTGGAAGCCGGCATCAGCGACACCATCAGCAAGGTCGCCACCGGCGCCAACCTGTCCTACGTCCTGCTGGCCTGGCTGATTGCCGTGGCCTTGCGCCAGGCCACCGGTTCGGCGACCGTGGCGACCACCACCACGGCGGGTATTCTCGCGCCGCTGATGGCCGGCCTGGCAACCACCCAGGCCTCGCTGGTGGCCCTGGCCATCGGTGCCGGTTCGGTGTTCTTCTGCCACGTCAACGACGCCGGCTTCTGGATGGTGCGCGAGTACTTCGGCTTGCAGCTCAAGCAGACGATCTGGGTCTGGTCGGTGTTGCAGACCATCGTTTCAGTGGTCGGGCTGATTGGCACGCTGCTGTTGTGGCAGTGGTTTAAATAAACTGCCGTAATCCATTTGGTAAGCCTGAACACGATCCCTTGTAGGAGCAGGGCTTGTCGGATCGCCGCACCGCCGCGAAAGGGCCCTCAAGGCCGCCAAAAGCTTCGCGGGCAAGCCCTGCTCCTACAGGTTTCGCGGCGCATTCAAATTCGCGGTGTTTCAGGATCCCCGCTCAGTCCTGCGAATAGGCAAAGTTCTTCAACACCTCACCATCCATGCGGTAGCGCACCCATTCATTCTGGGGTTGCGCACCAATGGATTCGTAGAAGCGAATCGCCGACTCGTTCCAGTCCAGCACACTCCACTCCAGGCGCCCGCAATCATTGGCGCAGGCGATCTGTGCCAAGTGCCGCAAGAGCTTCTTACCGGCGCCGGCACCGCGTTGTTGCGGTGAAACGTAGAGGTCTTCCAGGTACAGGCCATTACGCCCGAGCCAGGTGGAGTAGCTGAAGAAAAACACCGCAAAACCGACCGGCTCGCCATCACGCAGGCAGATCAGGCCATGGGCCGTGGCACCTTCGCCAAACAGGCTGCGCTCGATGTCGACGACGCTGGCGATCACTTCATGGCGGGCCCGTTCGTACTCGGCCAGTTCAGTGATGAAGGCCAGGATCTGCGGCGCATCGCTGGGCCGGGCTTCGCGTATTTCAAGGGACATGGGCGCTTCCAGAGTCGGTGAAGTCGCCCATGCTATGCGGATTGTGCGACGGTTTGAATCACTATTGCTCGAGGCCCGGTTGTGCCAGGTACAGCACTTCATACGCCTTACCCGAGCGATGGCGGTCAGGCTCGGACGACGACAGGGTGATCCGGATCAACTGCCAGGCCGCCGTATCCAGCGCGAGGAACACCGCCACCGTGTCGTCCTGACGAACGATGGCCTGGTTACGCTCCACCTCCTCGGCCAGCAACCGCACTCGATCCGCTTGCGCATCGAACGGCAAGGTTTCGCGATACAGCGCCCTGGCCTGCGGCGCACTGCCCAGCTGCAGATCCAGCGGCAACCAGGCCTCGATATCCGGACGACCGAATGAGTCGATCACCCGCTGGAAACGCTCGTCCATCAGAAAGCCCGCAGCGGCGCTCGGATCGGCCCAGAGGTACACCGACGAATACAGATTGGCCTGGGCCCCGAAGACCCCGCGTTCCTCGGCGATAAAAGCCTTGAAGACCAGCCCTTGGGTATCGTCCCAGAGCGGCCCCAATTCGCTGGCCCGGCGGCGGATCAAGCCCATGTCATAGTTGGCGGGCAAGCGGTGTGAATACTGTTTGGCAAACATGACGACACTCCTGTGGGAAAAGGTTATCGAGAACCTGGAGCCAGCTTGCGCAAGATCGATAATTACAACAAGATATCGATAAATATATGTGTGATAAGAGATACATATGACTGAAGCCGTCAAGCCTCTCGATATCGACACTGTCCAGGCCTTTGTGCTGATTGCCGATTTCGCCAGTTTCACCCGCGCGGCCCAGGCGCTGGACACCTCCCAGGCGGCCATCAGCCTGAAGCTCAAGCGCCTGGA
This sequence comes from Pseudomonas sp. MWU13-2862, assembly GCF_023242495.1. Lineage (NCBI taxonomy): Bacteria > Pseudomonadati > Pseudomonadota > Gammaproteobacteria > Pseudomonadales > Pseudomonadaceae > Pseudomonas > Pseudomonas sp. MWU13-2862. The sequence continues at coordinate 23,251 of NZ_JALMEZ010000010.1, forward strand.
AGAACGTCTCGGCTACCGCTTGCTGGAGCGCACACCCCGCCATGTGCGGCTGTCGCCTTCGGGTGAACAATTTATCCACGCCGCCCGCGCGTTGCTCCAGGCCCACGAACGGGCGCTGGGGGATATGAGCGCCACACCCAATCGTCGCCTGATCATCGGCATCAGCGACCATGTCGCGGGACCGGACCTGCCGACCCTGCTGAGTCGCCTGGCGCACTACGATCCCCTGCTGATCATCGAGGTGCGGATCGCCTCGTCCCGGGACCTCGGCGCGGCCTTCGATCGTGGCGAGCTGGATGCCGCCATCGTGCGCAGCGAAGGCGACCGTCACGACGGCGAGGTGCTGGTGGTGGAGCGCTTCGGCTGGTTCGCCGCACCCACCTGGCAACACACCCCCGGCAGCGTCCTGCGCCTGGCGACCATGGCCGCGCCCTGTGGCGTGCGGCATCTGGCGGTGCGGGTGCTGGATGATGCGGGCATCCCCTGGACCGAAGTGTTTATCGGCGGCGGCGTGATGGCGGTGGGCGCGGCGGTCAGTGCCGGGCTCGGCGTGGCAGCGCTGGCCAAGCGGGTGGCACCGGCCGGCGCGATCGAAGTCGGTGAACAACTCGGGCTGCCGGCGCTGCCGATCACCGAAATCATCCTGCATGCGCGTCCCACGGACTCTCGTTCTCAGGAAACCTTGAGAGCGCTGAGTGCTGCATTTCGTGGGGTACTGGAGCGCTAGTCGATCATGACTTCCAGGCGGCGTAACGACCTGGACAATTATGGAAACAAATCGGCCGGGCTCCCTTTGGGGGCCCGGCCGAATTCGTTAAGCGACAACCTGAACTAGATCAGCAGGAACAACGCCAGCAAGCCACCGAAGATCGCCCACTTCTCCAGGTAGTAGCGGGTGCGGTTGGTTTTCTTCAAGGCCTTGCCCCGCAGGCGAATGCCGTAGATCTTGGTGAAGAACTTGTTGATCCCACCGGTCTTGTCGTTCGCATCATTCGGCGAAGCGGCGGCGGACATCACATTACGACTGAACCAGCGGTTGAACGCCGTCGCCCAGCGATATTTCAACGGGCGCTCGACATCGCAGAACAGGATCACACGGTTCTGGTCGGTCTTGTTTTCGGCGTAGTGGATAAAGGTCTCGTCGAACATAACCGGCTCGCCATCGCGCCAGTGGTAGTCCTGGCCATCGACGTTGATGTAGCAGCCCGGATCGTTCGGCGTTTCCAGGCCCAGGTGGTAGCGCAAGGAACCGGCGTAGGGGTCGCGGTGGCGAACCAGGCGCGAACCCGGCGGCAACTCGGCGAACATCGCCGCCTTGATGCTGCCGATGCTGTTGAGCAGCTCCGTGGTGCGCGGGCACAGCTCGACGGCGGAAGGATGGTTGTCGCCATACCACTTGAGGTAGAAACGCTTCCAGCCAGTCTTGAAGAAGGAGTTGAAGCCCACGTCGTTGGGCGTCTCGGATTTCTTGATCTCACCGGCGCGCAACAGGGCCAGGGCCTCGGTGCGGATTTCCTGCCAGTTGTCCTGCAACGGCTTGAGTTCGGGGAAGCCGGCCGGGTCCAGGTACGGGCGGCTCGGCACCTTGGAGAAGAGGTAGAGGAAGCAGTTGACCGGGGCGAGGAAAGTCGAGTGGTCACTCAATTGCCGGCCCAGCTTGTGCCGGACCTTGCCGCGCAGGTGTACGTACGCGATGGACAAGACGTAAACAGCGATAATGATGAGTTTCACGGGCGTCGTCACAGAAGTCGAAAGGACACGCTACCTTTCATGCATCTGGTGGCCCGGTGCACACGGCCGGGGTCCAGAGGTCGCAAAGGTAGCCAACGCACTAGGGTAGAACAGCTGGCGTATGGGTTTCCAGTGTTTCGTCTTCCGGGCGAAAGCAAAACCACTATCTGTTACAGGATTTTCTTATAGCTTCACTGGTGCACTCCATCCCTGTAGGAGCCGGCTTGCCGGCGATGGCGATCCACGGAGCGCCACCAAAATCCCGCCTGCCGGCGGATCGCGAGCAAGCTTGCTCCTACAGGAGCCGGATTCAGCCGTTCGCCAGCATGGCATCCACTTCTTGCTTCCCGGGCGAGGTGGCCGGCCCCCAGCGTGTAACCGCCAGGGCCGCCGCCGCATTGGCGCGGCGAGCCGCCTCGACGGCATCCAGCCCCGCCGCCAGCCCGGCGAGGAACACACCGGCATGGGCATCGCCCGCGCCGTTGCTGTCCACCGCCTGTACCTTGAAACCAGGCACATGCCGGTGCTCCCCGACCCGACTGACCCAACAACCGTTCGGGCCATCGCGAACCACCAGTAGCGCACCCTCGGCCAAACGCTCGGTCAGATTGTCGAGGGAACCGGCAATATCCGCCGCGCCGGTAAAACGCAGGGATTCGACACTGTTACTGGTCCAGATATCGATACGCGGCAACAAGGCCGCCATGGGGGCTGCGTCCGGCGAGTTGACCAACGGACCCGGATCGAACACCACCGTCACCGCCTTCGGCAAGGACAACACCCATTCCAGCAGCGCCGGTGCCTTGTCCGGATATTGCAGGCTGTAGCCACTGACATAGACGTAATCGTCGGTTTGCACCGAGACCCGCGCCAGCTCTTCAGCCGAGACACCGCCTTCGGCTCCGATATAGGAAATAAAGGTGCGCTCGGCGCTGGCCTCGGTCAGCGACACGCAAAGCCCGGTGTCCTTCGCACCATCGCGCTCGAGGGCGATCTCGACCCCCTCCGCCGCCATCGCCTGGCGGGCGATGTCGCCGAAGCGCCCGTTACCGTGGCGCCCGAGGTAGACCACCGGCAGGCCATTGCGCCGGGCCGCGGCCATGACGTTAAAACCCGCACCGGCTTCAAAGCTGGCGGCATTCGCCAGCACGTCGCCGCCGGTCGCTGGCAGTTGGTCGAGGGACATGACCAAGTCAACCATGACCTGGCCGGTATGCATCAGTCTAGCCATTGGCATTCTCTAAAAAGGCTGCACGACGATCCGCCGCGCCGCCGAGCACGGCGTAAATACCGCCGGCAACCAGGAAGGTGACGATCCAGCCCAGGCCGTTGTGGCCCAGCCAGGAGTCGGACAGGAAACCGCGGAACCAGGTGGTCTCGGCGGTGGTGCCGATGGTGGTGAAGCTGAAGCCCAGGACAATCGCCACGGCCCAGGCACCGAAGGCGCGCCATTCGATGCCGCCGCTATACCAGTAGGCGCTGGTCGGACTGACGTCCAGCAGGTCCTTGGGGCTGTAGTACTGGCGATGCACCAGGTCGACCACGAAGATCCCGACCCAGGCGGTGATCGGCACCGCCAGCAGCGAGATGAAGGTGATGAACGGGCCGTAGAAGCTGTCGGCGATCAACATGAAGTAGATGGAACCGGCAAAGATCGCGACGATATCGACGATCACCGCATGCACGCGCTTGACCTTCAGGCCCAGGGTCAAGGTGGTCAGGCCCGCCGAGTACACCGACAGGTTGTTCGACAACAATAGCCCGCCGAACGCGGTGATCAGGTACGGCACGGCCATCCAGGTCGGCAGCATGTCACGGATCGCGATGATCGGGTCAGTCGCCTGGGCCAGATCGTGGTTGCCCACCGACAGCAGGCCGCCGAGGGTGATCAGCAGCACCAGCGGGATACCCGCGCCGAAGGCCGCCGAGGCCACCAGACGGACCGCCTTGACGCTCTTGTGCTGGTAGCGCGACATGTCGGCGCCGGCGTTGGCCCAACCGATCCCGGTGCCCGCCGCCATGGTGCCGATGCCGATGATCATCGCGCTCATAGGCGCCGGGGTGGCGTTGAACACCGCGCTCCAGTCGATGGTCGCGCAGAGGAAACCGCCCACCAGGATATTCAGGCCGCCGAAGACATAGGTCGCCCACTTCTGGATCACCAGCAAGGTGGCATGCCCCAGGCCCGAGACCGACAGGGTCAACAGCACGAAGATGGCGATAAACAGCAGCGTCAGCACTGGCGCGCTCTTGGCCTCTACGGGTGAGTGGAACAGGATCGAACACAAGGACAGCAGCACGAACGCCGCGGTGGTGGTGTTGACCGTTTCCCAGCCCAGGCGCGACATCAGCGAAACGATGGTCGGACCGATATTGCCGCGCACGCCGAAAATCGCTCGCGACAGGGTCAGGCTCGGCGCATGGCCACGCCGACCGGCGATGGAGATGATCCCCACCACGGCGAAGGAACCCGCCGCGCCGAGAATCGCGACGATGATCGCCTGCCAGATCGCCAGCCCGCGAAAGGCCACCAGGGTTGCCCCCAGTGGCAGGCCGAGAATACTGATGTTGGCTGCGAACCAGACCCAGAACAGTTGCAGGGGATGGCCGTTGCACTCGGCTTCCGGGACCGGTTCTATACCGCGGGTTTCCAACTGGCCGGCACTTTGTCCGGCTTTTGATGAGGTCATGGTGTTCAGCTCCTGATGCCAATTGTTGTGGTTGTTGGGCAGTGCGGAAGGTGTAGAAACCCCTGGGCCACTTCCGGGCCCCCTTCGTCTGCAGTCCATTGCGTGTTGTTGTGTGTCAGGCGTTGCGCAGGGCGATCAGCCCCTGGACCAGCGGTACCAGTTCCAGCGCATTGACTTCGATGATTTTCGCGACCATCTCGGCGGGCCAGCAGTCCAGACCGTCGCAAGCCCCGAGCATGGCGCCGAGGATGCCGGCGATGGTGTCGGTGTCGCCGCCGATGCTCGCGGCGAGGCACAGGGCCTCGAAGGCGTTGAGCTGGCCGAGCGCGACCCGCTGGGCCAGCGCGAAGGCCACCACCACCGACTCCTGGGAGGCGACCGAGGTACCGACCACGTCATACAGCAGGTCGGCCAGTTCGGCGTCCGGGCAATCGCGGACGAGCTCACGGACCCAGCGAATCCGTGGCCCCAGGCGCCCGCCGGCAACCCAGTGACCATGCTGTTCGGCGCTAAAGGCCATTTCGGTGCCGATATCCAGCGCGTGCGCCAGGCTCTGGCGGTTGATCCCGCAGGAAATCACCGCGGCGACGGCGGCGGCGCTGGAGATTCCCAGGCTGGTGTTATGGGTGACCTGGCAGGCCTGGATCACCGCGTCGAGAAAGCGCTGGGGCTGGTCGACATCGGCGGCGATGCCCACCGGGGTGATGCGCATGGCTGCGCCGTTGGTGGTGCCGTAGCGCCCGGCTTCCTCGGGGCTGTGGCCGGCCAGGATCATTTCAATGGCGCGCTTGGTCGATGGACCGAGCAGATCCTGCGAGCCCTTGGCCTGCATCACCGCTTCCCAGGCGATCAACCGTTCGGCCAGCAGCGCCGGCTCGATATGGCCGTTACCGTCGATCAGCAACTGCCCGACCAGGATCGCCTGTTCGGTGTCGTCGGTGATGGAGCCGGCGGGCATGTTCGGCGCGATCGGCTGGTCGGGACCGGCGTCGACCAGCGTGGTGATGCTGCCGAAGCGAGCCCGGATCTGGGCGCGACTCAGGGATTGGGTCGGCATACCCAGGGCGTCGCCCAGGGCGAGGCCGTAGAAGGCACCGAGGGCTCGATGAATCGGGGTCATGTCGGGTTTCCAAACGCCAGGTGCAGGCGGAAATGCAAAGGATCGAGCAGACTTTCGACCTGCTCCATAAAACGTCCCCGCTTGTCGTAGGTGGTTCGCAAGGCCTTGAGAAACACCGTGCCCAGCGGACGCCCGAGCAGTTCGGCATCTTCCGCGCAGAGGGGTTCGGCGCCGATCCACTGATCGCCGCGATCACCGACATAGCCGTAGGCCGCCAGGGTAATGGTCAGGGAGTTGTCGATCAGGCCGACGTTGGGCAGGCCTTCCAGGCCGCCGCTGGCCGGTATCAGCGAGTGTTCGAGGGAAACCGCGGTGCCTTCGGTATTGCGCCGGCGCCGGTCGAGGGCGATGAACTGCTCGGTGCCATAGCGACTGAACAGGTCCGGCCGCGTCACCGCTTCCAGGCGCAACACCTCGGTGTTGATCAGCGCCCCGCTGTCCGCCAGGGCCTGGGCCCAGCCGGCGCGCTGGTCGAGGGGAATGCCATCGTAGGTGACGATGGAGCCCACGCCGCTCTGGGTCGCAATGTAGTTGCGCCGCTTGAGCTCGGCCAGGGCCTCGCGCAGCGTGCCGCGGCTCACCGAGAATTCTTCGGCCAACTGATGTTCACCCGGCAACAGCAAGCCGTCTCCAAGAAGACCGCTTTCGATGCGCCGGATAAGCTCATCGACCACCCTTTTTTTCTTATCAAATCGGACATGTCTAATCATGTACAAGTTGATAACCGAAAGAGGCTCAGGGGTGCAAGGGATTTATTTTACAAGGAGATGAATGGTGGTGTTTTTCAGGGCGCTATCGCCAGCAAGCCAGCTCCCACAGGTTCGGGCTTGGCACAAAATATAGTCGTGCCCGGGTCCACTGTAGGAGCCAGCTTGCTGGCGATCCGCCGACAGGCGGAGAGAATTCAGGGCTCCAGGCCAATGGGGAAAAACACGCCCCCGCTCCAGACCCCCAGCCAGGATTGGCCGTCGATCTCACGGCTGACCGCCAGTTCCACCAGTTGGTAGAACACATTGCGATGAATCAGCGCTTCCAGATTACTGCGCACATGCACGTAGGGCGCCGGTTCCTGGCTGATCGGATCGATCACCACCCGGATCGGATGCTCGGTACCGGCCGTCACCTGTTCATCGACGTAAGTGGTAAACCGCAGTTGCTGTGCCTCGCCCTGCCCTTCGACCTCCAGGGTCACCGCGACAAAGGGCGCATCGTCGACTTTGATCCCGACCTTTTCCACCGGCGTGATCAGGAAATAATCATCGCCGTCGCGGCGCATGATGGTGGAGAACAACTTGACCATCGGCTTGCGGCCAATCGGCGTGCCCTGGTAATACCAGGTGCCGTCACGGGCGATACGCATGTCGATATCGCCGCAGAACGCTGGATTCCACAAGTGGACCGGCGGCAGGCCTTTTTCCGTCTTGGGGATTTGCGCCAACAGGTCATTGGCCTTGCCCGACTCACTCATACTCAATCCGACATCCACTGTTCACCGACGCCTAACAGACTACGCGCATATTCGGCCAAGGGGGCGGCGATCAGGTCTTCGGGCTTGGTGTTGTGGAACGTCAGCAAGCCGCCACGGCTTTTGATCCGTGCCGTATCGATCAGGTACTGGGTGCCGGTCTCGATCAGCATGATCTGGATCACCCCGCTGTCCACGCCCAGGCGGTCGACGGATTCCTGGTCGGCCCACTCGTCGTAGTTGCCGATGCGGTCGTCAGCCTTGGCGAAGCGCGTGTACAACAGGTAGTGCGCGCCGGCGGAGCGGGCCTCGGCCATGGCCTGGTCGAGCCCCAGGGGCGCTCGGGCGCGGCGCACCATGGGGAAATATTCGACGAAGCCGTTGAAGGCTTCCTCGGCCACCACGTTGGGACGCGGGTAAGCACTGCCGGGTGGCGTGAAAGCGCCCTGGGCAATGTAGATAAAGGAGTCCGGCTGGATGCGGAACGAGCGGATCCGGCGCGTATCGCTATGGTCGAGCAGTCCCACATCGCTCGCCTGATAACGGACACCTTCCCCCAGATCACTGACTTTCATGCAGCCGCCCAGCGCCAAAAACGCCAGCAGCACAACCAGGCTACGCATCCTACCCTCCAGTGGCCGGTGACGGAAAACCGGCGAATAGTCGCGTGGATGCAGCTTCCGCGCCAGATCAGCCGCCGATGATTTTCATCACCGTCGCGCCGCCCGAAAAAGCCACTTCCTGTTTGTCACCCAAGGCCTTGACCAGCAGCCGCTGCAACGCCGGCAACGCCTCGTGGCGCGGCTTGTCGAGCAGGTCGCCGACATAATGCCGGTTGCTCGACGACAGGCAGCCATGCAGCCAGCCGGTGGACGACAACCGCAAGCGCGAACAAGTCCGACAGAACGGCACGCTTTCGTTCGCGATCACCCCAAAGTGACCACGCCCCGGAATCGCATAACGCACGGCGGTGGCATCCACCGGGGCATCGGCCTGCAGGTATTCATAGCGCTCGCCAATCAGCCCGAGCAACTGCTTGAGACTGACGAACTGCTGGAGAAAGGCATTGCCATCGCTGGCCAGGTGGCCCATGCGCATCAGTTCGATAAAGCGCAGCTCATAGCCGCGCTCAAGACAGTAATCCAGCAGCGGCATCACCTGGTCCAGGTTCTGCCCGCGCAACGGCACCATATTGACCTTGATCTTCAGTCCCGCCGCCCGCGCCTGCTCCATACCGTCGAGTACGCTGGCCAGGTCGCCACCACGGGCGATAGTACGAAAAGCACTGGCATCCAGGGTATCGAGGGAAACGTTGATCCGTTTGATCCCAGCCTCCACCAGCAGCGGCAATTTGCGCGCAAGCAACTGGCCATTGGTGGTCAGGCTGATATCGTCCAGGCCCATCTGGCCGACCGCGCCCATAAAGGCTTCCAGCTTCGGACTGACCAGCGGCTCGCCGCCGGTAATGCGCAAGCGCTCGATCCCCGCCGCCTCGATCAGGTAGGCCACGCCCCGTGCCATGGCCTGCGCCGACAGTTCGTCCTGGGCAGCCACCAGCCGCTTGCCATTGGGCACGCAGTAGGTACAGGCATAATTGCAGGCGGATGTCAGGCTGATGCGCAGATTGCGAAAACGCCTGCCTTGACGGTCAACGATCATGGGACACTCCGGCGATGGACTGTGGAACGCGCAAAACTTGACTTAAAAATCAAGTTTTGACAAGCCCTATCCCTGAGTATAAGCCCGGGGCATTGCGCCATATAGGGGAACGTGGCGCAATCACCAAGCCGAATATCTTAGCTGACGGGCGTTTCAGGGTCGCGCTTGCGCTTGTTGCCCATGCGCACGCCGATATCCATCAGGAACTGGAAGAAACCTTCCTGGTCTTCCAGCACATTGCTCCAGAACGGCGAGTGGTACAGCGCGACAGCGCCATGTACCAGGGCCCAGGCGGCGCAGTAGTGGAAGTACGGCGGCACGTCCTCGAGCTTGCCTTCGCTGATACGGCCCTTGATCAGCAAGGTCAGGCGTTCGAAGTTGGACGCGCGGATCTTGTGCAACTCCTCGACCATCTCCGGCACCTGGTGGCCCTTGACCACTTTTTCTTCCAGGCGGTCGAACAGGCGATAGCGCTGGGGATCACGCATGCGGAATTCGAAGTAGGCCCGGGACAGGGCTTCCTTGTCCTTGTCGACATCCGCCGAGTGCAGCAACTCGTTCAAGTCACGCTCGTAGTCGAGCATAAGGCGCAGGTAGATCTCCGCCTTGGATTTGAAATGCTTGTAGATGGTGCCTTTGCCGATACCGACGGCATCCGCGATCATCTCGACGGTGACACTGTCTTCACCTTGTTCGAGGAACAGCTTTAGCGCGGTATCGAGAATTTCCTGCTCGCGGCGACGAAACTCACGGACCTTACGGGGTTCTTTATGCATAAGAAAAGGTCTGTAGGGGCAAAATCGAAGCCAAGTATTATGCCTGACTCGCGCCAAATTGCACGAATCATCCGAGGCTTTTAGTTTTCACTGTCGACGAATCAGGCCGCCCCGGTCAGAAAATCTTCGCGGTGGTCACGGATCGTCGCCGCCGCCGGCCGCCGAAAAGCGTCCTGGCACGATGAGAACTCAACAGAAGCGCCTGTATTCCAAATCTGTTTAAAAAATGAGCAATGCTGACTGGACGTCGGGCGATCCTGACCAATACTTGAACTGTCGGCGCGACATCTCCCCCAAGTGACGCGCTGATAAAGGTGCCGAAGGACCGCGTACCTTTGTTTTACTCCTAATGGTCTTAACCCGGATTCACCCCCCAGAACCCGGGTTTTTTTTTGCCCGCGATTTAGCCTCTCGGCTCAGGCGCGCACATGGGCCAGGGGAAACAGGCGCTTGAAGTTCTGGGTGGTCTGCTCGGCGAACTGCTCGTAGGGCACCCCGCGCAGCATCGCCAGGTAATCGGCGACATCGCGCACATACTGCGGCAGGTTCGGCTTGCCGCGATGGGGAATCGGCGCCAGGTACGGTGAGTCGGTTTCCACCAGCAGGCGGTCGGCCGGCACTTGTCGCGCGACGTCGCGCAAGGCGTCGGCATTGCGGAAGGTGACGATGCCCGAGAGGGAAATATAGAAGCCCAGGTCCAGTGCGGCCTTGGCCATCTCCCAGTCCTCGGTGAAGCAATGCAGCACGCCGGCCTGGGGCAGTTGCGCCTCGCGCAGCAACGCCAGGGTATCGGCGCGCGCGCCACGGGTGTGGACGATCACCGGCTTGCCGGTCTGCGCGGCTGCTTGCAGGTGCAAGCGGAAGGACGCCTGCTGCAGTTCCGCCGCTTCAGGCTCGTAATGGTAGTCCAGGCCGGTTTCGCCAATGGCCACGACCTTGGGATGCTCAAGCTCGCGCAGCAACCAGTCGAGCGCCGGCGCGGCGTCGGCCTTGACGTCCAGCGGGTGCACGCCGACCGAACAATCGACATCGGCGTAACGCTCGGCCAGGGCCTTCACATCAGCCGCATTGTCGACACTCACGCCGATACACAGGAAGTGCCCGACTCCGCGCTGACGCGCTGCGTCGAGCGCCGCATCGAGGGAGCCGGCATGTTCGGCGAGATCAAGACGGTCGAGGTGGCAATGGGAATCTACAAGCATAAAAAGGCGACAACTACATCGTATGGGTGGGACGGTCGGACTTCAGGGCGCCGGCCAGGTGGGTTTCGATCTTGCTGCGAGCGGTGTTGTCGCCGTCGTTGAATTGCACGCCGACGCCAGCCGCGCGGTTGCCCTGGGCACCCTTGGGGGTGATCCAGGCGACCTTGCCGGCGACCGGGATCTTTTCCGGCTCGTCCATCAGGTTGAGCAACATGAACACCTCGTCGCCCAGCTTGTAGCTCTTGCTGGTGGGGATGAACAGCCCACCGTTCTTGATAAAAGGCATATAGGCCGCGTACAGCACGGACTTGTCCTTGATGGTCAGGGACAGGATACCGTTGCGCGGGCCGGGACCAATGGGTTCGTTCATACTCGCTCCGGTCATGCAGATAGCCGATTCTAGGCCCATCGCCTCAGTGTTGGGTAGGTAAAGCTGCCCATTGCACCAATAGCGCTTCGAGCAGCAGCACCCGATTGAGGTTGGCCTTGCTCAGGACTTTCTGGCGCTGGGCGAGAATCCAGTCCTGGATCGACAGGACCTTGTCCCGGGCGGTTTTCTGCGCCAGGTATTGCACCACCTTGCGCATGTCGGCCAGGCCCAGGCCGGCTTCGTCCTCGGTCAGTTGATAACGCAGGATCAAACTCGACCAGTCGCAGAACCAGTCGAACAGCAACAACAGGGGAATCGCATTCCACCCTTCGGCCAACTGGGTGGCCGATTGCTGTTGCTTGAGCAATTTCTTCACCCCATCGACCACCAGCGCCCGCTGTTCGCGAACGCCCTGGGCCTGGAGACTGACCGCGGCCAGGGGTGAACCCGCCGCCAGGGTCAACAATTCGACCCGTTCTTCCGCACTGCTGTCCGGCAACGCCGTCGCCAGCCATTGCAGGCTCATGGCCTCGCTCGGCAGCGGGCAGGCCTGTTGCACACAACGGCTGCGGATGGTCGGCAGCAAGCGGCTGGACTGATGGCTGACCAGCAACAGCACGGTATCGCCGGAGGGCTCTTCAAGGCTCTTGAGCAAGGCGTTGGCGGCGTTGATATTCATCGACTCCACCGGCTCGATCAGCACCACCTTGCGCCCACCCAGTTGCGCGGTCTGGACCACGAAACTGACCAGGTCGCGGACCTGGTCGACCTTGATCGCCTTGTCGGCTTCTTCAGGTTCCAGGATGTAGTTGTCCGGATGACTGCCGGCGTTCAGCAACAGGCAGGACTTGCAGTGCCCACAGGCATTGAGATTCGTCGGGCTCTTGCACAGCAGCAGCGCCATCAGCCGTTCGGCCAGGGCGCGCTTGCCGATGCCCGCCGGGCCATGCAGCAGATAGGCATGGGCATGCTGGGGCCGCCCGGCCATTTGCTGCCAGAGGCTGTCCTGCCAGGGATAGGCTTCAGCCACGGTGCCGCTCCAGGATTTCCGGCAGCAGGCGGTCGAGGGATTGTTGCACCTGGGCCAGCGTCTGGGCCGCATCCACCAGCCGGTAGCGCGACGGATCGGCTTCGGCGCGTTTCAGGTAGGTGCTGCGCACGGCGTCGAAAAACACCCGGCCTTCCTGCTCGAAACGATCCAACCGACCCCGGGCACTGGCCCGGGCCAGGCCGACTTCCACCGGCAGGTCGAAGACCAGGGTCAGGTCCGGACGCAGTTCGCCCTGGACAAAATGTTCCAGGGTGGCGATACGCTCATGGGACAGGCCGCGACCGCCGCCCTGGTAGGCATAGGTGGCATCGGTAAAACGATCGCACAGCACCACCGCGCCACGGGCCAGGGCCGGACGGATCACCGTGGCCAAGTGCTGGGCCCGCGCAGCGAACACCAGCAGCAGTTCGGTATCGGCACACATGGCTTCATCGCTGGTCGCCAGCAGCAGTTCGCGGATCCGTTCGGCCAGCGGCGTACCGCCAGGCTCACGGGTCAGCAGGACATCGACGCCCTGGGCCCGCAGGCACTCGGCCAGGTAATCGCGGTTGGTACTTTTGCCGGCGCCTTCCGGGCCTTCCAGGGTGATAAACAAGCCAGTCACGGGCAGTCCTTAATCAGGGTCATTGCGAGTCTTTCGCCTCGGCTTCGGTTGACGCGGGTGCCGCGGGTACAGGTTCGACAAGCGGGGCCGACGCGGGTTTCGACTCTGACTCGGGCTCCTCGGGAGCCGGGCTCTGAACCGGGGCCGGCGCGGCCGCTGGAGCCGTCGGCGCAGGTGCAGGTGCCGGAGTAGCAGTCGAAACCGTCGGTGCAGGAGCAGCCGCCGGCGCGGGGCTGGAGCGGTAATCGGCCCGGCGCTTGAGCTGGAACTCACGCACCGCGTTGTTATGGGAGTCCAGGTCGTCGGAAAAGACATGGGTGCCATCGCCGCGCGCCACAAAGTACAGGCTGTTGCCCGCTACCGGGTTCAACGCGGCGTGAATCGCCTCGCGTCCGACCATGGCAATCGGCGTCGGCGGCAGGCCGACATTCATGTAGGTATTGTAGGGATTGGCCTCACGCAGGTGGGCACGGGTGAGCTTGCCGGTATAACGTTCGCCCAGGCCGTAGATCACCGTCGGGTCGGTCTGCAACAACATGCCCTGTTGCATCCGCCGCACGAACACCCCGGCGATCTGGCCGCGCTCCTGGGGCACGCCGGTTTCCTTTTCCACCAGCGATGCCATGATCAGGGCCTGATAAGGCTCGGTATAGGGCGCATCGGCGGAGCGTTTCTGCCACTCCTGGGCCAGGACGCTATCAAGACGATCATAGGCCTTCTCCAGCAGTTCGGCGTCGCTCATGCCACGCACGAAGCGGTAGGTGTCCGGAAAGAAACGCCCCTCGGCGAACACATCCTTGTGCCCCAGCCTGGTCATGACTTCACTGTCACTGAGACCGCTCAGGGTCTGCTGGAGCTTTTCGTTCTTGGCCAGAGCCGCACGCACCTGGCGGAAATTCCAGCCTTCGACCAGAGTCAGGCTGTACTGCACCACTTCGCCGCGCTGCCACAGGGACAACAGCGCACGCACGTCCATGCCCGGCGTGATCCGGTACTCGCCACTGTGCAACGGCACCCCGGCCAGATTGAAACGCCAGTAGAGGCGCAGCCAGAAGGCGTCCTTGAGCAAGCCTTCGGATTCGAGTCGATTGAAAGTGCCCGTCGGTGTCGCACCGGCCGGGACATCCAGCAGCTGTTCCTGCGTCAGGTTGAGGGGCTGCTCCAATGCCGAATGCAGCTTCCAGGCGGAACCGCCCAGCAGCAAACCGGCCAGCACCAGAACGGCTTGCAGCAGCACCAAGAATTTACGTCTCAATTCAAACTTCCAATAGCACGCGGGCAATGCCTTGCAGTTTACGGGTGAGCGGGCCAACCGACCAGCTCAGGTCGGCAAAAGCCCGAACGGGCCAGACACCGTAGACACTGTTACAGAGAAAGACTTCATCAGCTTGCCGGAATTGCTCCAGGCTGATATCGGAAATATCAACAGGGATTGCCAGTGCCTGCGCCTCTTCCAGCAACTGGGCGCGCATCACCCCCGCCACGCCGCAACGACTGAGGTCGGCGGTGCGAAGCACACCCGCCCGCACCAGGAACAGATTACTGAACACGCCTTCGATCACCCGACCGGAGGTGTCGAGCATCAAGCCTTCGGCCTGTTCGCCCCCCTGCCATTCGGCACGGGCCAGGACCTGCTCCAGGCGATTGAGATGCTTGAGCCCGGCCAGCAGGGGCTGCTCGGACAAACGTGTCGTACAGGGGAAAAGGCCAATGCCGTGCTGCTGGTAGGCCTGTGGATAAGTCGGCGGCGGGCTGCCTTGCAGGATCCGTCGCGGTTGCGCATCGGCCGACACCGCATAGCCGCGCTGGCTGTCACCCCGGGTGAGAATCAGCTTGAGCACGCCCTCCCCCAGTGCCGCACCGTAGGCGAGCAACTCGCGGCGAACCAACCCGTGATCCGCCGCGATACCCAGGCGTCGACAACCTTCGGCCAGGCGTTGCAGGTGCCGCTCGAGCAGCAGCGGCTTGCCGGCTTTCACGGCGATGGTCTCGAACAGACCATCGCCGTAGGCCAGGCCGCGGTCCTTGAGGGACAACGCATCGCCCGGCCGGCCGTCGACCCAGCTGTCCATCACTCGGCGAACCGGCGGAACACCAGGGAGCCGTTGGTACCGCCAAAGCCGAAGGAGTTGGACAGCACCACATCGATGGGCATGCGCCGGGCTTCGTGGGGCACGAAATCCAGGTCGCAGCCTTCATCAGGCTCATCGAGGTTGATGGTCGGCGGTGCAACCTGGTCGGCGATGGCCAGCACGCTGAAAATCGCCTCGATGGCACCGGCGGCGCCCAACAGGTGGCCGGTCATCGACTTGGTCGAACTGATCGCCAGCTTGTAGGCCTGCTCACCGAACACCCGCTTGATCGCCTCGGCTTCGGCCAGGTCGCCGGCCGGGGTCGAAGTACCATGGGCGTTGATGTACTGCACCTGATCCAGGTTCAGCTTGGCATCGCGCATGGCATTGGCGATGCAGCGGGCCGCACCGGCACCGTCGTCGGGTGGCGAGGTCATGTGGTAGGCGTCGCCGCTCATGCCGAAGCCGATCAGCTCGGCATAGATGGTGGCGCCTCGGGCCTTGGCGTGCTCCAGCTCTTCGAGCACCAGGGCGCCGGCACCGTCGGACAGCACGAAACCGTCACGCCCCTTGTCCCACGGACGGCTGGCACGGGCCGGCTCGTCATTGCGCGTGGAGAGCGCCCGGGAAGCACCGAAACCGCCCATGCCGAGGCCGCAAGCCGCCATTTCGGCGCCACCGGCAATCATCACATCGGCTTCATCGTAGGCAATATTGCGCGCCGCCATGCCGATGCAGTGGGTGCCGGTGGTGCACGCCGTCGCGATGGCATAGTTCGGCCCCTGGGCGCCCAGGTGGATGGACAGGAAACCGGAAATCATATTGATGATCGACCCGGGCACGAAGAACGGCGAAATACGCCGTGGCCCCTGGTCGTGCAACGTGCGGCAGGTCTGCTCGATATTGGTCAGACCACCAATACCCGACCCCATGGCCACGCCGATGCGCTCACGGTTGGCATCGGTCACTTCAAGGCCGGCGTTACGCACTGCCTGGAAACCGGCTGCCAGGCCGTATTGAATGAACAGGTCGAGTTTGCGGGCTTCTTTGGCCGACAAGTACTCTTCGACATTGAAACCTTTTACCGAGCCGCCAAAACGGGTGGTATAGGCAGAAAGGTCTGTGTGTTCGATCAGACCAATGCCACTACGGCCAGCCAGAATGCCTTGCCAGGTACTCGGAACATCCGCACCCAATGGCGACAACATCCCCATGCCGGTGACTACGACGCGTCTACGCGACACAGCACTCTCCTTTATCCTGTTGACGACACTTTGCCTCACACCTAAAGAAAAAACCGCACGCCGTGATGGCAGTGCGGTTTTTCCACAACAGCAGGCAACGATTACAAACTATTACGCCTGATGGTTGGTAACGTAATCGATGGCAGCTTGTACGGTAGTGATTTTTTCAGCTTCTTCGTCAGGGATTTCGGTCTCGAATTCCTCTTCCAGAGCCATCACAAGCTCAACGGTGTCAAGGGAGTCGGCACCCAGGTCTTCAACGAAGGAAGCAACGTTGGTCACTTCTTCTTCTTTGACGCCCAGTTGCTCGGCAACGATTTTCTTGACGCGTTCTTCGATGGTGCTCATACCTTGTTTTCACTCCTAATGGAAAAATTCAGGCAGCTGGCCGGTGGGTAAGTGTATAGAAAGGCTTTTCAGCTTTTCAACCGAAAGCTTCAGCCTTTGTCCCCCTTTGCCCTCTGCCCCTCAATAAGTTGCAGCTTTATAACGGATTTTAGACAGCTGGTATGACATTTTTTTGAAGCAATCCGTCACATTTGAATTACATGTACATCCCGCCGTTCACCGGGATTGTAGCCCCAGTCACGTATGCCGCACCGTCCGAAGCCAGAAAAGCGACCACTTGCGCGATCTCTTGAGCCTGGCCCAGGCGGCCCAGCGGAATCTGCGTCAGCAAGGCTTCACGCTGCGCTTCAGGCAATTCACGGGTCATATCGGTGTCGATGAACCCTGGAGCCACCGAGTTTACCGTAATCGAGCGCGAACCGACTTCACGCGCCAATGCACGGCTGAAACCTTCGAGGCCGGCCTTGGCTGCCGCGTAGTTTACTTGGCCTGCGTTGCCCATGGCACCCACAACCGAACCAATATTGATGATTCGGCCCCAACGGGCCTTGGTCATGCCGCGCAGAACGCCCTTGGACAGGCGGAACAGGCTGTTGAGATTGGTATCGACCACGTCGTACCACTCGTCATCTTTCATCCGCATCATCAGGTTATCGCGGGTGATACCGGCATTATTGACCAGGATCGCCGGCGCACCGAACTGCTCGCCGATGCTCGCCAGAACGGTGGCAACCGACTCATCGCTGGTTACATTAAGTTCCAGACCCGTGCCTTGAATGCCATGCTCCTTGAGGGTCGCGGCAATTCGCTCGGCACCGGAGGCCGAGGTCGCGGTGCCGATGACCACGGCGCCAAGACGCCCCAGCTCGAGGGCGATGGCTTGGCCGATGCCACGGCTGGCGCCGGTGACCAGTGCAACTTTACCTTGCAGACTCATGCAGGCTTCTCCTGATTCAGGCCCGCGCCGCGCGCGTGGCGGCGAAGGCATCCGGGGTATTGAGGTTGGACGTGTTGACGCCATCGGCGCAACGCTTGTTCAGGCCGGCCAGCACCTTGCCAGGGCCGCATTCGACCAGTTCGGTGGCGCCGTTGGCCGCCAGGCACTGGACCGACTCGACCCAACGCACCGGCTTGTAGAGCTGTTCCAGCAGGTCGCGCTTGAGGGTAGCGAGGTCCGTGGCCACCTGGGCACTGACGTTCTGCACCAGCGGGATCTGCGGTGCCTGCCAGTCGATGGCGGCAACGGATTCGGCAAAACGCTCGGCGGCCGGACGCATCAGTTCGCAATGCGACGGTACGCTGACCGGCAGCGGCAGGGCGCGCTTGGCACCCTTGGCCTTGCAGGCTTCCATGGCGCGCTCGACGGCGGCCTTGGCCCCGGCGATCACCACCTGGCCCGGCGAGTTGAAGTTCACCGCGCTGACCACTTCACCTTGTGCTGAGTCGACGCAGGCCGCAATCACATCGGCATCGTCCAGCCCGAGGATCGCCGCCATGGCCCCCTGCCCGGCCGGAACCGCTTCCTGCATCAGTTGGCCACGGCGCTCCACCAATTTCACCGCATCACCCAGGCTCAGGCTGCCGGCGGCGACCAGCGCGCTGTATTCGCCCAGGCTGTGACCGGCGACATAGGCCGGACGCGCCCCACCTTCAGCCAGCCACAGGCGCCACAAGGCGACGGAGGCGGTGAGGATCGCGGGCTGGGTCTTGTCGGTCTGGTTCAGTTGCTCTTCCGGCCCCTGCTGGGTCAGTGCCCAGAGGTCATAGCCCAGGGCATCGGAGGCTTCTTTGAAGGTCTCCAGGATCAGCGGGTATTGCGCGCCCAGCTCGGCAAGCATGCCAAGGGACTGCGAACCCTGTCCTGGAAAGACGAATGCGAGGGATGTAGACATGTAACAAGCCCCTAATGATCTTGTCGTCGAAGAATTGACGTCCCGCCTTGGCGGACGCAAGAAACTGTCAGTTTGGATGGCTGATTGAACTGAGCGGTCACATTTAAGCATTCCTGCGGGAAAACGCCTAAAGCAATAGCTCCTCCAGGCGACCATGCAGGCGCTCGGGGAGGTTTTCCTGGATCTCGATCAGGGCTCGGGCAATCGCGCTCTGGAAACCCTCGACCCCGGCGGAGCCGTGACTCTTGATGACGATGCCCTGCAAGCCGAGAAAACTCGCACCATTGTGCCGCGCCGGGGCGAGATCGGCCTGCAGGCGCTTGAGCAACGGCAAGGCCAGGGCACCCACCAGGCGCGAGGCCAGGTTCTGCCTGAACAGCGCCTCGATCCGCGCGGCGATCATGGTCGCCAGGCCTTCGCTGGACTTGAGCAGGATATTGCCGACAAAACCGTCGCACACCACCACATCGGCCTCGCCGCGATACAGCCCGTCGCCTTCGACGAAGCCGATGTAGTTCAGCCCCCGCGCCTGCTGCAACAGCGTCGCCGCCAGCTTGACCTGCTGGTTGCCCTTGATGTCCTCGGTGCCGACATTGAGCAGCGCAACACGCGGCCGCAGCACGCCAAGAGCCTCGGCGGCCACCGCCCCCATCACGGCGAACTGGAACAGGTGCTCGGCGCTGCAATCGACGTTCGCCCCCAGGTCCAGCAACTGGCAATAGCCGCGCTGGGTCGGGATGGCCGCGACCATGGCCGGACGATCAATCCCCGGCAAGGTCTTCAGCACATGCCGCGACAAGGCCATCAAGGCCCCGGTATTGCCGGCACTGACACAGGCCTGGACCTTGTCATCGCGCAGCAACTGCAAGGCCACGCGCATCGACGAGTCCGGCTTGCCACGCAGGGCCTGGGACGGACGCTCATCCATGGTGATGATTTCGCTGGCAGGCGTAATGGTCAGGCGCGCGCGATCCACAGTCGGATAACTGGCGATCAGAGGTTCAAGCTGGGAAGGTTGACCGACGAGGGTCAGGTGCAGCGAGGGTGTAGCAGACAGACAGGCAATACTGGCCTGGACAATGCTGCGGGGACCGAAGTCCCCGCCCATTGCGTCGATCGCGATGATCTGAGCGGACAAGATTTACTCGTCAGCGCCCTTGTCGATCACTTTGCGGCCACGGTATACGCCTTCTGGCGATACGTGGTGACGCAGGTGAACTTCACCGGTGGTCTTTTCCACGGACAGGGTGCTTGCCTCGAGGGCGTCGTGCGAACGACGCATGTCACGGGCGGAGCGGGATTTTTTGTTCTGCTGAACAGCCATAATTGATTAACTCCTAAACGTTTGGGTCACGCTTTAACTGCGCCAATACACTGAACGGGTTGGACCGCGTTACCTCGTCCTCGCTCGGTTCGGGCTCATCGAGCCCCGCCGGCTGCTGGCATTCTTCCGGATGATGAGCAGGCACAATGGGCAAGGCGAGCAGAAGCTCTTCCTCGATCAATGCCTGCAGATCCAAAGGATCTTCGCCCAGTTCCAGCACGTCATAACCTTTCGGCAACGACTGGGTATTCGCACCCTCCTTCACCACAGCATAACTGCATTCGCTGTGGATCGGCAGGGTGACCAGCTCAAGACAACGCTGGCAAACCATTTTGACCTCGGTGTCGATAAAGCTGTGAATCATCACGGCCTTACGTTCATCTCGTTCAAAAACGAATTTAGCCTGCACCGTACCGACAGTGTCGGAAAGCGAGTCGCAGAGTCTCTCCAAATCGGCCAGCAGCAGTTCACCTTGAAGGGTGGTGCCACGATCAGCCAATTTGCGCGGGTCAACGTGAGGTGGAATCGGGTCATTCAACATAGGCGCAGCATTCTAGGGACGCACCCTGCCACTGTCAAAGGAAATTAGGCCCTGTCCGTCAGCCGGCCGGCCGACTAGAATCGGCGACCTGCCTCAGGAGAACCGCATGCTGCCCTTGTTACTTGCCTCAAGCTCGGCCTATCGCCGGGAATTGCTGACCCGCCTGCGCCTGCCTTTCACTTGCGCCTCGCCGGATATCGACGAAAGCCAGCGTCCCGGCGAAGCCGCCATCGAGCTGGTCAAACGCCTGGCCGAGGAAAAGGCCCGGGCCCTGGCCGCCCATCATCCGGCGCACCTGATCATCGGTTCGGACCAGGTCGCGGTACTCGACGGACGGATACTCGGCAAGCCCCACGGCTTCGAGAAGGCCCGTGAACAGTTGCTGGCCGCCAGCGGCACTCGCGTGAGCTTTCTCACCGGACTGGCGCTGTTCAACAGCCAGACCGGGGCATGCCAGGTGGACTGCGTCCCCTTCAGCGTGCAGATGCGCAGCTTGACGGTCGAACGCATTGAACGCTACCTGCACGCCGAACAACCCTATGACTGTGCCGGCAGCTTCAAGGCCGAGGGACTGGGCGTAAGCCTGTTCCAGAGCACGGAAGGACCGGATGCCACCAGCCTGATCGGACTGCCGCTGATTCGTCTTGTGGACATGTTGCTGGTCGAAGGCGTACAGATTCCGTAATCTTGTTTATCGCAGAACCCTCAGCCTGCCGGCTGATCGCGAGCAAGCTTGCTCCTACATACTGGAACCCTGCATTCCGCCCATAAAAAAACCGGTCATTCACGACCGGTTTTTTTATTGCTGCATGAATATCAGCGCAAGGTCGGCCCCTGAAAGCCCATCCACATCGCCAACTGCTCGGCGACACTGGCACCCAGCTTTTTCGAGAAGCGATCGAAAGGCGATTCCTGAACGGTAAAGTCCACCAGCTCCTTCTCGCCGATCACATCCCGCGCCACGGAACTGGCACTGCCCAGGCCGTCGATCAAGCCCAATGGCAACGCCTGCTCGCCGGACCAGATCAGCCCGGAGAACAGCTCGGGATGATCCTTGTCTTTCAGGCGATCACCACGCCCCTTCTTCACGCTGGCGATGAACTGGTTGTGGGTGGTATCCAGGACACCCTGCCAGAACCTGGTCTCATCGGCCTTCTGCGGCTGGAACGGATCGAGAAACGCCTTGTGCTCACCCGAAGAGTATGGGCGACGCTCCACGCCCAGCTTCTCCATGGTGCCGACAAAACCGTAGCCGGCCGCCGTCACCCCAATGGAACCGACCAGACTGGACTTGTCGGCATAGATCTCGTCCGCCGCGCTGGCGATGTAATAGGCACCGGAAGCCCCGATATCGGAAATCACCGCATACACCTTGGTATCCGGGTGCAGGCCACGCAGGCGACGAATCTCGTCAAACACATAACCCGACTGCACAGGACTGCCGCCCGGGCTGTTGATACGCATGATGATCGCCTTGACCTTCGGATCCTCGAAGGCCGTACGCAGGCTGCCGACAATATTGTCGGCACTGGCCGACTCCTTGTCCGCAATCACCCCGCGCACCTCGATCAGGGCGGTGTAGTGAGCCCCACGACCGGCGCTCTTCTCCATATTGATCAGCGGCGAGAACATCACCAGCGCGCCGAACAGATACACAAAGGTCAGCAGCTTGAAGAAGATCCCCCAGCGCCGCGAGCGACGTTGCTCCTGCACACCAGCCAGCAAGGTCTTTTCCAGCAGCTTCCAGCTCCTGTCATCACCCGAACCCGATTCGGCATTCGCCTTTGGCGGCGCGCCCCATTCATCAGACATGCGTACTCACCCCAACGAATTCAATTGACCCGGCCATCGAGCCAGGCATGCAACTGTGGAAAACTGTCAATCTCCAAGCGCGGTTCGAACACCCGCAACTCATCCATCGACAAGGCACCATAACCTACAGCCACTGAATCCATGCCAGCATTGCGAGCCATTTGCAAATCGAACACCGAGTCCCCGACCATCAGGGCCTGGGAAGCCGGGACACGACAATGGGCAAGAATCTGCTCGAGCATCAGCGGATGCGGCTTGCTGGCGGTTTCATCGGCGGCACGGGTGATATCGAAATAATCCGACCAGCCATGGGCGTTCAACACCCGGTCCAGGCCGCGACGGTTCTTGCCGGTCGCGACCGCCAACTGGTAGCCGGCGGCGCGAAACGCCTCCATGGACTCCAGGACGCCTGGAAACAGCGGCGAAGGAACCGTTTCAAGAGCAATGTAGCTGTCGGCATAGTGCTGGCGAAAAACCACCAGTTCTTCATCGCTGATCGCCGGGTACAGGGTACAGATCGCTTCCGGCAAGCCGAGACCGATAATGCCCTTGACCGCCGTCTCATCGCGCGGGACAAAACCCGAACGCGCGGCCGCCACCCCCATCGACTCGACAATCCGACCAATGGAATCGGCCAAGGTGCCGTCCCAATCGAAAATCAGCAGCTTGTATTCAGACCGCACTCAGTCGCTCCACCGTCTTGGCCCACATTTCATCCACCGGCGCCTGCAACTTCAGTTCGCCGCCATCGGGCAGCGGCACGGTCAGCATATAGGCGTGAAGGAACAGGCGCTTGCCGCCCAGATCGCGGATTTCCTTGGTGAAACCATCGTCACCGTACTTGCTGTCGCCGGCAATACAGTGCCCGGCGTGCAAGGTGTGCACACGAATCTGGTGGGTCCGACCGGTCACCGGCTTGGCCTCGACCATGGTGGCGAAATCACCGAAACGGCGCAGCACCTTGAACACCGTGAGCGCCTCCTTGCCCTCCTCGTTGACCTCGACCATGCGCTCGCCGGAGCGCAGGTTGCTCTTGAGCAAGGGCGCGCGCACCTGCTTGATCGAAGCCGCCCAGTTACCACGCACCAGGGCCATATAACGTTTATCGATGCCGTCGCCGCGCAGCGCTTCGTGCAAATGGCGCAACATGCTGCGCTTCTTGGCGATCATCAGCAGTCCGGAGGTGTCGCGGTCCAGGCGATGGACCAGTTCCAGCTCCTTGGCATCCGGGCGCAACTGACGGAAGGCTTCGATCACGCCATAGTTCAGGCCGCTGCCGCCGTGCACGGCAATACCGGCCGGCTTGTTGATCACGATCAGGGCCTTGTCTTCAAACACGATCGAAGCCTCCAGGCGCTGCAACAACCCCTGGGCCAAAGGCACCGGTTCGTCGCGCTCGGGGACGCGCACGGGCGGAACCCGCACGATATCGCCGGCCTGGAGTTTGTACTCGGGCTTGATGCGCCCCTTGTTCACTCGCACTTCGCCTTTGCGCAAAATGCGGTAAATCAAGGTCTTGGGCACACCCTTGAGCCGAGCGAGAAGGAAATTGTCAATGCGCTGGCCGGCATATTCCGGCGAGACCTCAAGCAGTTGTACGCCTGGAGTCGGGGGGGTAGTCGTCGTCATGCCGGCGATGATAACAATTTTTTATGGAATTGAAGCACTTAATCATTGCTGCTATAGTCGCGAACGCCGCCAAAAGCGGCTGGACAGAGGACCAACGGCCAACAGCCGGCCCTGCCCAACGCAATTCATCAGGATGCGAGGCCGTCCTACGGGGCTTTCGCCGTTCGAGGAAAGGTTCGCGATCGTAACGAGCGCAGGTGACATGAGGCCTGAAGCGCGCCGGAAAACTGAGTCAACACTCGTTTCCCGAGCCGGTATTAACGGCCAGTTCACAAAGTGCAGTCGGTCACGAGTCACACCTGGGCGAAGGCATCGGAAACAACGCCTAATTAGCCATGAGCGTGCTTTTCCCTTTCGGAGAACACGGTAAATGCCAACCCGCTGCGGATTCTGCGCGCGGCCGCACCCGAATTATCAGGGATACGTGTAGGGTGGAGATGCACAACCGTCGGACTGTGTAGCATTAGGCTTTATCAAGACGCTTCATATCGTCCACACCCGCGGTTGATTCCTCCTCCTGACAGAGCTTTTGCTTGTGAGGTGCCTTTTGTCACCCCAAGAAGCAGGACGCGTGAGTCGCGACTTCGTCCCCTCTGGACGAACCTCGCCAGACACAGGAATGGCCAACCACTCCTGACGCACCTGACACCGACCGTGAGAAGTCGTGTGTGCCGAACGCCGTTTCCGGCAGCCCGGAAACCGACGGTACTACATGAAAAGAATGCTGATTAACGCAACTCAACCCGAAGAGTTGCGTGTTGCCCTGGTAGACGGCCAGCGCCTCTACGACCTGGACATCGAGTCCGGTGCACGCGAGCAGAAGAAGGCCAATATCTATAAAGGCCGGATTACTCGCATCGAGCCAAGCCTTGAGGCTGCCTTTGTCGATTTCGGCTCTGAGCGCCACGGCTTCCTGCCGCTGAAAGAAATCTCCCGCGAATACTTCAAGAAAGCCCCCGAAGGCCGCGTCAATATCAAGGACGTCCTGAGCGAAGGCCAGGAAGTCATCGTCCAGGTCGAGAAAGAAGAACGTGGCAACAAGGGCGCCGCCCTGACCACCTTCATCAGCCTGGCCGGTCGTTACCTGGTACTGATGCCGAACAACCCACGTGCCGGCGGTATCTCCCGTCGCATCGAAGGCGAAGAGCGCAATGAACTGCGTGAAGCGCTGAACGGCCTGGTGGCCCCGGCCGACATGGGCCTGATCGTGCGCACTGCCGGCCTTGGCCGCAGCAGCGAAGAAATGCAGTGGGACCTCGACTACCTGCTGCAACTCTGGACCGCCATCAAAGAAGCCTCGCTGGATCGCTCCGCGCCTTTCCTGATCTACCAGGAAAGCAACGTGATCATCCGCGCCATCCGCGATTACCTGCGCCAGGACATCGGCGAAGTGCTGATCGACAGCGTTGAAGCCCAGGACGAAGCCCTGACCTTCATCCGCCAGGTGATGCCGCAGTACGCCAGCAAGATCAAGCTGTATGAAGACAGCGTGCCACTGTTCAACCGTTTCCAGATCGAAAGCCAGATCGAGACCGCCTTCCAGCGCGTCGTCGAACTGCCTTCCGGCGGCTCCATCGTCATCGATCCGACCGAAGCCCTGGTGTCCATCGACATCAACTCGGCGCGCGCCACCAAAGGCAGCGACATCGAAGAAACCGCGCTGCAGACCAACCTGGAAGCCGCTGAAGAAATCGCCCGTCAGTTGCGCCTGCGCGACATCGGCGGCCTGATCGTCATCGACTTCATCGACATGACCCCGGCCAAGAACCAGCGCGCCGTGGAAGAAAAAGTCCGCGAGTGCCTGGAAGCCGACCGTGCCCGCGTACAAGTCGGCCGTATCTCGCGCTTCGGCCTGCTGGAAATGTCCCGTCAGCGCCTGCGTCCGTCCCTGGGCGAAAGCAGCGGCATCGTCTGCCCGCGTTGCAACGGCACCGGCATCATCCGTGACGTCGAATCGCTGTCCCTGGCGATCCTGCGCCTGATCGAAGAAGAAGCCCTGAAGGACCGCACCGCCGAAGTCCGCGCCCAGGTGCCGATCCCGGTTGCAGCCTTCCTGCTCAACGAAAAACGCAACTCGATCACCAAGATCGAGCTGCGCACCCGTGCACGCATCGTGATCCTGCCGAACGATCACCTCGAGACGCCGCACTTCGAAGTGCAACGTCTGCGTGATGACAGCCCGGAAGCCCACACCAACCAGTCCAGCTACGAAATCGCCGCTGCCGCTGCCGAAGTGGAAGAAGTCCAGCCGGCTGCGGCCACCCGCACCCTGGTTCGCCAGGAAGCGGCGGTCAAGACCGCTCCGGTCCGCGCCAACGCTCCGGTTCCGGCCGAAGAAGTCGCCGCTCCGGTTGCCGCACCCGCACCGGTTATCGCCGAGCCAAGCCTGTTCAAGGGCCTGGTGAAGTCGCTGGTCAGCCTGTTCGCCAGCAAGGAAGAGCCTGTTGCACCGGCCGTGGTTGAAAAACCGGCAGCCGAGCGTCCGGCCCGTAACGAAGAGCGTCGCAACGGTCGCCAGCAGAGCCGCAACCGTAACGGTCGCCGCGATGAAGAGCGCAAGCCGCGCGAAGAACGTGCGCCACGTGAAGAACGTGCACCGCGCGAGCCGCGTGAAGAACGCGCCCCACGGGAAGAACGTGCGCCGCGTGAAGAGCGTGCGCCACGTGAAGTCCGCGAAGTGCGTGACGAAGCCCCGGCCGTAGCCCGCGAGGAACGTGCTCCACGTGCTCCGCGTGAAGAACGTGCACCGCGCGCCCCGCGTGAAGATCGCAAGCCACGTGGCGAGCGTGAAGAACGCGTGCGTGAACTGCGCGAGCCGCTGGATGCCGCACCGGCCGTCGCCGCTGCTGCAACGGCTGCTGTAGTCGCTGAAGAGCGTCCAGCCCGTGCGCCACGTGAAGAACGTCAGCCGCGTGCACCGCGTGAAGAACGCCAACCGCGTGCCGAGCAACCTGCTGTTGCCGGTGAAGAAGAAGTGTTGCAGGGCGAAGAGCAACTGCAGGACGACGGCCAGGACAACGCCGAGGGTGGCGATCGTCCACGTCGCCGCTCCCGTGGTCAGCGTCGCCGCAGCAACCGTCGTGAGCGTCAACGTGATGCCAACGGCAACGTGATCGAAGGTTCGGAAGAAGGCAGCGAAGAGCACCACGAGCACGCTACCGGTACCGAACTGGCTGCCGGCCTGGCCGTGACCGCCGCTGTCGCCAGCAGCGTGATCAGTGCTCCAGCCGAAGCCGAGGCGCACCAGCAGGCCGAACTGGCCACTGCCGCGATCCAGGAAACCCCAGCGGTTGAAGCTCCGGTCGTTGAAGCCACCACCCCGGTGGAAGCGCCAGCGGTACCGGAAGTGGAAGTCGCCCCGGTTCGTGAAGCCGAGCCTGTGGTTGAAGCCGCCGTCGAGCCAGCGGTTGTCGCTGAACTGCCGGTATTCGTGGCGCCTGAACCGGCCATCGAAACCGCGGTTGTCGAAGCACCGGTTGTTGCAGCGCCAGTCGTTGAAGAACCTGTTGCTCCAGCCCCTGTCGTCGAAGCTCCGGTTTCGGAGCCCGCGCCAGAGCCGGCTCAGGAAGTCCAGGCCACGTTCCAATGGTCCGAGCCAGCCGTCGAAGCACCTCAGGCACCCGTGACCGAAACTGTGGTGGCTGAAGAGCCAGCCGTGGTTGCACAGCCAGAGCCTGCTCCGGTGGTTGCTCCAGTCGTGGCTGAAGTCGCTGCACCGGTTGCCGAGGCGGCTCCGGCCAGCGCCCTGACCAGCAACGGTCGCGCTCCGAACGATCCGCGTGAAGTGCGTCGTCGCAAGCGTGAAGAAGAGCGCCTGGCTCAGGAAGCTGCCGAACGTGCCGCTGCTGCCCCCGCAGTAGAAGCCGTGGTCGCAGCCGAACCGACGCCTGCGCCTGAAGCGGCTCCAGCGGAGTTCGTGCCGGCTGAAAGCGGAGCGGCTGCACCGACCATCGACGAAAACCTGCAGTCCGTCGAAGAAGTGGTTGAACATAACCACAAAGCCCAGGAAGAAGCCCACGAGCCTAAACCCCTCGCCTGATTCTGACGGCTGTTGAAAAGCCCCGCCTGCAGCGATGCAGGCGGGGCTTTTTTTGTCCGCCATTCATCGCCCACCTCCTTTCCTGCCTGAAGATCCAGCCGCCATGCAGCAAGGAAAAGCCCTACATCACAAACTGAAGCCAACTGACTGACTCCCGCTTTTCGTCGGCGCACAGTCAGCCTCTCAGGGACGGGTGAGAGGGCAATGTTCATGAAGAACGCAAACAAGAGGCTGGCCTGGTGCTTTCCTTTCAAGGTCGCAGGTGCTCGCAGCCGGGAAGTCGCGGACCCGCAAACCTGCTACGACGCCCTGGCCAAAGCCACGGGCGGCACCTACCCGCTGGGGCAAGGCGGCCTCTGGCATGGCGGGGTGCATTTCGACAAGAACACGGCGGCGCTCCTCGACCAGGAGGCCGTACGTTGCATTGCCGATGGCGAAGTCATTGCCTACCGCATCGATCAGGCCTACCCCACCTCCCCCAAGGCCAACGGCGAGCCGGCGGCCTATTCAACGGGGTTCGTGCTGATCAAGCATTGCCTGAGCCTTCCCGGCCAGCCGTACAGCGCAATCTCCCCGCTGTCGCCACAGTCGCTGACGTTCTACAGCCTCTATATGCATTTACTCAGTTGGGAGCACTACCAGCGCGACCCCGGCAGAGCCAGGCCGGCTTTCTGGATGGAAGAACCTCAAGCCAAGGCCCGGGTCATCTCTCTCGATACTCCGTTCGCCATCAAGGCCGGAGCACTGATCGGTCATCCCGGCATCTTCAGTACACCCAGTCATGGGGATGGCGAAGGCCTGCTGCATCTGGAAGTCTTCAGTTGCGACGATGTGCCGGCCTTTATCGAAAAGAGTCGCGCCTATGCCGCCAGCCTCCCCGAGAGTGAAAGAAGCCTGGCCCGCATCAGTAGAATCGCCAGTGCTCTGGTGCCACACACTCCTGATATCAACGCCAGTCACCCGCCGAAGATGGCAAAACGCAGCCTGCGGACGCTCCCGGGCCTGATCCTGCCACGGGTGGTCCTCGATAACCTACCGTCCGATCACCGGATCCGCGACACCTTTGCCCTGCCCGGCCTGAAGCCCTACACCCAGCACTGGTGGCACCTCAAGAACCGCATGGCCGATGCCAGTGGCCAGCGTGTCAGCGGCTGGCTGGGCGAGAGTGCGCTGTTCTTCGACGACTACAGTCCGTGGGATTGGGCCGGCTTTGATTGCCTGCGCGAAACGACCTGCCATAGCGAACAGCTGGCCTGTCACTTCCAGGCCATGGAGTTGTTCAGCAAGGCACAACAGGCCGACTACGACTTGCAGGTGCACAAGGCGAACAACGGCCCGATCAAGACCCGACTGCGCCAGATTATCCAGGGCAACGCTGATTCCATCGCGGTCAGCCCGCTGCTGACGCCAAAGCGAATTCGCGCCGCGCTGGACAATCCCCATCACGCCCAAGCCATTTCGCAGTTGATTGTTCATTATGAAAGCGAGTGGTTCTGGAACCCCGCCAAATGGAATGAGCTGGATCACCTGCTACGACACAGTGACAGCGAACCCAATAAACGCTGGGAGCAGGAGAAAAAGCGGATTCAGAAACTGTCCTGGTGGGCCGAGTTGGCGGGAAAGCATGGGATCAATCCGGACGGGAAAGCCTGGTACTTTCATCCCATCGGGTTATTGGCAAACTTTGTGGTCATCGAAGATGAAAACGACCTCAAGTGGCTCACGGTGGAGCGAGGACAACTGACGTTTGATGTGGAAGGTAATGATATTGATGATCCAACCCATCCGCTACATATCTACTTCAGTCGCAAGGTGCACTGGCCGGGTGGGGCATCGGGAATAACCATTGGTCGCGGGTATGATCTGGGACAGAACAAAAATGCCGAAGCCGATCTGGCGGCGGCCAATATTCCTGAGCCGTTGTATAGCTGGTTGATTGGCGCCAAAGGGCTTCATGGTCAGGCGGCAAGAAACTATCTCAAGGCTGCCAGCCTGGAGATAAAGAGGTTTTCCATATCCAGAAAGCAACAGCATGATTTATTCATCCCAGTCTATGAATTCATGAAGAGCGAAGTTATCCGAATTTCAGAGAAGCTTTCCAAAAATCGCGAATATGGAGCCCTGGACTGGGACGCAATAGAAAAAAGAATTCAGGATCTGATAGTCGACTTAAGATACAGAGGAGACTACGACGCTGACGCCAGACTCCTATTGCAAAGGCACTTTGTAGAAAACGATCTCCCAAGGTTACTGAACATCATGAGCAACCGCTTGAATTGGCCTAACGTACCATCCGACAGGTTCAACAGACGTATAAGGCATTTGAGGTAACTTTATGAAAAAAATAACAGCGTTAGTACTTATCTACACGGCAAGCACAATGGCCGAAGAAATCAGCTACAGATCAATCTTCGAAGTGGACTCCAGGCGCTTTGGAAGCACAGTCGCACGCTACTTGATAAGTCGCGACAATTACCCCTGCTTGAATGTAGAAATTTTAGATCCTGATAAAAACTGGAGCATTTCCTCAAGGAAAAAATTCTGTAGTTTTGAGGGAAAATCCTTAAGAGCCGACTTTACCGATGCCGACTTCGAAAATATAAAATTCTCGAAAAATGGAATAGAAACAACACTTTCAATTACCCCACGTGCGTTGACAGGGGAGGAACGCTTTATCTGCTTGATTCCCATAGAGGGGAATCGCATAGGAAACCTTAGCTGTAGCCGCCAGGAGTAAGCATTGCCGGTACATCTACATCCCAAAGCACACCAGGATCTTCGACAGAAACCTCTCGCACTTTACCCTCCGCAAACAGCGGCTTGGCCCCGCGATCTCCCGACAAACCCATCAGGGCCGGTCCAAACGAACGCCCGAATCCCACCGGATGCCCATACTCACCTCGAAAAACCGGCACGAAAACTCTGTCGCCTTCAATCCCTGCCATCACCCGTGCAACCGTCCCCGGCAGGATAAACGGCATATCCCCCAGCACCACCAGCCAGCCCGCCGATTCGGCCGTCGCCGTCACTGCAGCGGCGAGACTGTCGCCCATGCCCATCGACTCGATCAGCAGCACCCGGCAGCCATACACCTGCGCCAGACGAATGACCTCCAAGCGATCCGCCGTCGTCACCAATAACCGGGATCCAAGCCCCTGCGGCAAACTCAGCAGCACATGCTCCAACACAGCCCGCTCGACACCATCACGCCCAACACAGCGCGCCAGCAACTTGTCCTGATCGGCCCCCGCCGCCTGTCGAAAACGACTGCCCTGCCCCGCCGCCAGGACAATAGCCGCGATCTCCTCACTCACTGGCCGCCAACTCCGGCTTTTTCTGCCGTAACTCGACGCCGTTCTTGATCGCGACGATTTCCGCCATCAAGGACAAGGCAATCTCCGCCGGTGTATGGCTGCCGATATGCAGGCCAATCGGACCATGCAGGCGAGCAATGGCCTCCGCACTCAAGCCCAACGCCGCCAGATTATCTCGGCGCTTCTGGCTATTGACCCGCGAGCCCAGAGCACCGATATAAAACGCCCGGGAATTCAGCGCCGTCAGCAGCGCCATATCGTCAAGCCGGGGGTCATGGGTCAGGGCGACGATAGCCGTGCGTTCGTCGGTCTGGATATTCAGCACCGCCTCATCGGGCATGCCCGGTACAAAACGCCCGTGCTGTTCTTCCCAGCCGTAGACGAACTCCTTGCGTGGATCGCAGATCAAGACTTCGAAATCCAGCAACCGGGCCATTTCCGCCACGTAGCGCGACAACTGACCGGCACCGATCAGCAGCAAGCGCCAGCGCGGACCGTAGATCGCCCGCAAGCGCTCACCGTCAAAACTCTGGGTGTCGCTCTTGCCCGCGTCGCTCAAGGTCACTTCGCCGGTGGCCAGGTTCAGCTCCCGAGCGACAATCTCATGGGCCTCGCAGCGCGCCAGCAACTGCGCCACCCAACCCGGATCGCCTACCCGCTCCTCGGTCAGGCGCAAGGTCCCACCACAGGGCAGGCCAAAACGCGCCGCCTCGTCACGGCTCACGCCATAGGTCACCAGTTGCACCGGCGGCCCGCCTTCCGACAGGCGTCCATCCTGCAAACGCTGGATCAGGTCATCCTCGATGCAGCCTCCGGACACCGAGCCGATCACTACGCCGTCCTCGCGCAAGGCCAGCATCGCCCCCGGCGGCCGTGGCGCACTGCCCCAGGTCTGGACCACGCTGTAGAGCACCACCCGCTGCCCCGCGCGACGCCATTGCAGGACACGGCGCAGGACATTCAGATCGACACTGTCCATCAGGCTTTCACCTGGTTCCAGCCTTGCAGCTGGTAACGCACCGGCAGGTTGCGGATACGCTTGCCGGTGGCGGCAAAGATCGCGTTGCACAGCGCCGGCGCAATCGGTGGCACGCCCGGCTCACCAACACCGCCCAACGGCACCTCGCCCGGTGGCGTGACCAGATGCACCGCCACCTCCTTCGGCGCCAGGGACATGCGCGCCACTTCGTACATATGGAAATTGTCCTGCTGGACCTTACCCTCCTTGAAGCTGATCTCGCCCAGCACGGCGTTGCCCAGGCCCATGACGCAGGCCCCTTCGAACTGCGAACGGATCCGCTCCGGGTTGATCTGCGGGCCGCAGTCCACGGCGATATCGGCCTTGTGCACGATCAAGCTGCCGTCATCCTTGACCTCCACCTCGATCACCGCCGCCACGTAGGTGACAAAGCTGTAATGCACCGCCAACCCCAGACCACGCCCCGGCGGTAACTTGCGCCCCCAGCCGGCGGCCTTGGTCGCGGTTTCCAGGACCGCGCGCATACGCCCGGTATCGGTGGGATAACGCTCGGGGGACTCACCGTAGTTCCACTGATCGCTCAGGGTACGCGGGTCGATCTGGCGATCCGGAGCCAGCAACTTGAGCTGATAGGCCAGTGGATCCTGGCCGGCTTTATGGGCCAGTTCGTCGACAAAACTCTGGATGGCGAAACCATGGGGGATATTCGATACCGAACGGTACCAGCCCACCCGCGTATGCACCTTGGCCTCCGGGTTTTCCAGGCGCACGTTGGGAATGTTGTAGGCCATGTTGGTAAAGCCCATGCCCAGTTCAAAGGCGCCCTCGTTGTTCATATTGGGCGCGAACAGTGCCGTGATACTCGGTGCCACGGTGCGGTGCAGCCAACCGGACGGCGTGCCATCCTTGTTCAGGCTGGCCCGCAGGTATTCCGCCGACACGGTGTGGAAATATGAATAGTGGATATCGTCCTCGCGGGTCCACTGCACGCGCACGGCCTGGCCCGGCATTGCCTTGGCGAGAATGGCCGCCTCAATGATGTAGTCAGGCTTGGACTTGCGCCCGAAACCGCCGCCGAGCAGGGTCACGTTGACCGTCACCTGGTCGAAGCCGATCCCCAGGCGCTCGGCGATCCGCTCGCGGGTCACCTGGGGTGCCTGGGTCGGCGCCCAGGCTTCGCAGTGGCCGTCGTTGAAACGGGCGATGGCAACCATCGGTTCCATCGGCGACTGGGCCAGGTGCGGCAGGTAATAACCGGCTTCGAACTGGCTGTCGGCGCGTTTCAGGGCCTCCTCGACATTGCCGGTATCGCGCACCACCTTGCCCGGCTGGCGTGCCGAGGCTTCCAGTTCCTGGCGGTAGGCAATCGAGTCATAACCGGCATTGACGCCGTCATCCCAGACGATCGTCAGCGCGTCGCGGCCCTTGATCGCCGCCCAGGTATTGCTGGCAATCACCGCCACACCACCCAGCGGCTGGAACTCGGAAGGCAACGGACGACTTTCGATTTCCACGACCTTGAGCACGCCCGGGACCTTCAGCGCGGCGCTGACATCAAAGGATTTGACCTTGCCACCGTACACTCGAGGACGAGCTACAGTGGCGTAGACGGTGCCTTCAAAATGCACATCGGCACCGTACAACGCTCGGCCATTGACGATATCCGCGCCGTCGATGGCCCGGAACGCTTCCTTGCCGATATAGCGGAATTCCGACGCTTGCTTGAGCTTCAGGCTGTCGCGGGCAGGAACGGCCAGTGCGGCGGCCGCGGCCGCCAGGGCACCGTAACCGAGCTCGCGCCCGCTCGGGCTGTGGATAACCTTGTGCAGCTGCGCCCGGCATTCCGCCACCGGGACTTTCCACTGCGCGGCCGCCGCCTGTTCGAGCATGGTCCGGGCCGCCGCGCCGCAACGCCGCATCGGTTCGTACCAGTGGCGCATGCTGCGGGAACCGTCGGTGTCCTGGTTGCCGAAACGCACCTCGTCGCCCGGCGCCTGCTTGACCTTGACCCTTGCCCAGTCGGCCTCAAGCTCGTCCGCCACCACCATGCTCAGGCTGGTGCGCACGCCCTGGCCCATCTCGGCGCGGTTGCAGATCACCGTCACACTGCCATCGGCCTCGATACTCACATAGACCTTGGGATCATCGACCCAGCCATTGGGCATATGGTCGGCCCCATATTTCTGCTCGCCTTCGGCAAAGGCCTCGGGCAGGCCCCAGCTTGCCGCCAGGACCAGTGCACCGGTGGCGCCGACACCCTTGAGAAAGCCACGCCGGCTGAGATTGCTCAGGACGAAATCGTTCAGGGACGGGTTCATGCCTTGGTCTCCCGCAGATGGGCCGCGGCCTGGTGAATGGCCGTCTTGATGCGGTTATAGGTCCCGCAACGGCAGATATTCCCGACCATGGCCTCTTCGATCTGGGCATCGCTGGGCTTGGGGTTGACCTTGAGCAAGGCCGTGGCCGACATGATCTGCCCACCCTGGCAGAAGCCGCACTGGGCAACGCCGCCGTCCAGCCACGCCTGCTGCACAGCCTGGCCGACCGGGTCGCTGTGCAGGTTGTCGATGGTGCTGATGCTCTGCCCCGCCACGGAGCCGACCGGGGTGATGCAGGAACGTGCCGGCAGCCCGTCGATGTGCACGGTGCAGGCACCGCACAGTCCCATGCCGCAGCCGAATTTGGTCCCGGTATAACCCGCCACATCACGGATCGCCCAGAGCAGCGGCATGTCCTCGGTGACGTCCAGTGGATGGTCTTGACCGTTGAGTTTCAGGGTAATCATGGGCACGCCCGCATAGTTCAAGGTTATGGGGTCGAGCCATCCGCCGTTGAGTGCCACGGTTCGACACGGGGCGGATCGACTCAGGCTAATAGGCTCTCTCATGAAGCAAACGCTTCATCGGGCCTTTCATGGGATCTGTTTTTACGCCGTTGGCCGGCGAAGGGAAAGCCGTATTCGGAAAAAAGCCTTGTGTACGCTGGATCGCTCTGAATCGGGCTTGCCGGTGATAACGCTGCGACAGATGCCAGCGCTATCACCGAAAAAGCATAGCCTCAGTAGAGATTCGGCTCCATTTCCAGCTCAACGGTAAATCGTTGCAAAATGTCAGCCTGGATCCGCCGGGCCAGGGCCAGCAATTGCAGGCCGCTCGCCGCGCCATAGTTGACCAGCACCAAGGACTGCAAAAGGTGTACACCTGCATCTTCTTCGCGAAAACCTTTCCAGCCCGCCGCCTCGATCAACCAGCCCGCCGCCAGTTTCACCTGGCCGTCAGGCTGTGGATAACTCACCAGCCCGGGATGCGCCAACTTCAATTCGGCAGCCTGGGCAGCCGATACCAGGGGGTTCTTGAAGAAACTCCCGGCATTGCCCAGCACAGCGGGATCGGGCAGCTTTTCGCTGCGGATACTGCAGATGGCCCGACTGACATCGCTGGGGCTCGGCTGGCTCACACCCTGCTCGGCCAGGCGCTGGGCCACCGGGCCGTAACCCAGGTGCAGGTGCTCGGCACGGCTCAAGGCAAAGCGTACACGCAGGATCAACCAACGCCCGGCGGCGTGTTTGAACAGACTGTCGCGATAACCGAACTGACACTCCTGCCGGGAAAACTCGCGCAACTCACCCGTCTCGCGATCCAGCGCGGTCAGGCCGGCAAACACATCCTTGATCTCGACCCCGTAGGCGCCGATGTTCTGCATCGGGGCTGCACCAACGGTGCCGGGAATCAGGCTGAGGTTTTCCAGACCGTTCCAGCCCTGGGCCAGGGTCGACAGCACAAAGGGATGCCAGGGCTCGCCGGCCTCGGCTTCGATCACGACATTGATGCCATCATCGCGCAGCAGGCGAATCCCCCGGGTGCCCATGCGCAACACCAGCGCCTGGATATCCGCGGTCAGCAACAGGTTGCTGCCGCCACCGATCACCAGCAACGGCAACTGATGCTGCGCCGCATAGGCCAGGGCCTCGCGGACATCGGAATCGCTGTGGGCCTCGGCGAACCACTGCGCACGAACATCGACACCAAAGCTGTTATAGGGTTTGAGGGAGACCCCGGCTTGCACTTGCAGGGTCATAGACGCCCCTTGAGTTCGATCACCAGCCGATCGCTGGCCTGTTCGATCAGGTCCAGGACCTGCTCGAAACCCTGTTCTTCGTCGTAGTACGGGTCCGGCACTTCCTCCACCGCCCCGTCATAACGTCGCAGGAACAGGTCCAGTTCGGCCTTGCCCTGGGCCGGCTGGAGCAACTTGAGGTTGCGCAGGTTGCTCTGGTCCATGGCCAGGATCAGATCGTAGCGGTTGAAATCCGCCACCGCGACCTGTCGGGCACGCTGGGCCGACAAGTCATAGCCGCGCATCCGCGCCGCCCGCTGGCTGCGGCTGTCCGGCGACTTGCCGACATGCCAGGCACCAGTGCCGGCGGAGGCCACTTCGATCTGTTCGGCCAGGCCGGCCTCACGCAATTTGTGCCGCAACACTCCTTCGGCCGTGGGCGAACGACAGATATTGCCCAGGCAGACAAACAGAACCCGCATCAGGCCTCCAGCAACCGACGAACACGATCAAGGTCTTGTGCCGTATCGACGCCGGTCGGTGGCGCCTCCAGGGCATCGGCGACATGAATCCGCACGCCGTGCCACAGCGCCCGTAGCTGCTCCAGGCGCTCGGTGGTTTCCAGCCAGCACGGGCCCCAGCTGACAAAGTCATGCAGGAAGCCGGCACGATAGGCATAGATGCCGATATGCCGGCGGAACGGTATGCCTGACGGCAGTTGCTCGCGGCTGATGGCGAAGTCATCCCGCGCCCAGGGCAGGGTCGCGCGGCTGAACGTCAGCGCCAGGCCGTTGATGTCGCTGACCACCTTGACCACATTCGGGTTGAACAGGGTTTCCACGTCGTGGATCGGCTCGGCCAGGGTGGCCATGCGCGCTTCACTGTGGGCCGCGAGGTTGGCCGCGACCTGATCGATCACCACAGGGGGAATCAGCGGCTCGTCGCCCTGGACGTTGACGACGATGTCATCCGCCGCCAGGCCCAGCAAAGTGGCGACCTCGGCCAGGCGATCGGTGCCGGACTCGTGATCTTCGCGGGTCAGCAGCACTTCGGCACCAAAGGCCCGGCAGGCCTCGACGATACGTACATCATCAGTGGCCACCACCACCCGCTGGGCGCTGCTTTTGCACGCCTGCTCCCAGGTGTGCTGGATCATCGGCTTGCCGGCGATCAGTTGCAGCGGCTTGGCCGGCAGGCGGGTGGAGGAAAAGCGCGCCGGAATCACGACGACGAACGGGGTGCTCATTTGTCCAGGCGCTCGTCGGTGCTCAGGGTCCGGGCTTCGCTTTCCAGCATGACCGGAATGCCGTCGCGGATCGGATAGGCCAGGCCCGCGCCCTTGCTGATCAGTTCGGTCTTGTCGGCACTGAGCTTGAGGGGACCTTTGCAGATCGGGCAGGCGAGGATGTCGAGCAGTTTGGTGTCCATGAGGATTCCCTGGATAAAAACGGGTTTAGGGCAAGAGACGGTCGGGCAACAGGCGCAGCAGCTGGGTGTCGAACCAGGCCTTGAAGGCCTCGGACGGTAAAGCATCCACCGCCAGGTACCACCAGTCGGGCGCCGCGAAGGCCCGGCATTTCACCGCATCCTTTTCAGTCATCACCAGTGGCAGCGTCGGTTCGAAGCTCAAGGCCGCGGCGCTGTACTCGGCATGATCGGCAAAGGCGTGGGGCACAGGCTGCCAGTGTAGCGTTTCAAGGGTGTTGAAGAAACGTTGCGGGTTGCCGATACCGGCGACCGCGTGCACGGCCTGTCCGGGTGGAAAATGATCGACGGGCTTGCGCTCGCCGGTCAGCAGGTTGACCAGCGCCGTCGGTTGCAGGTGGAAGGCGAAGCCGTTGTCACGGTCCTCGCTGGCGCCGTTGTAGAGCACGCCATCGACACTTTGCAGGCGCTCAATCGGTTCGCGCAGCGGGCCGGCGGGCAGGCAACGGCCGTTGCCCAGGCCCCGGACGGCATCGATCAGTACCAGTTCCAGGTCGCGGGCCAGGCGGTAATGCTGCAGGCCATCGTCGGAAAGGATCAGGTCGATTTTTTCCGTCGCCAGCAAGGCCCGGACCGCTCGACTGCGGTCCGGGTCGATCATCAACGGCACGCCGTTGCGCTGGACGATCAGCAGCGGTTCGTCACCGGCCAGTGCTGCCGCCTGATCGGCTTGCACACGCCAGGGCAACTGCGGCGGCTTGGCACCGTAGCCGCGACTGACCACACCGACCCGCAGGCCGCGCTGCCGACAATGCTCGATCAACCAGAGAATCATCGGGGTCTTGCCGGTACCGCCGACAGTGATATTGCCCACCACGATCAACGGCACCGGCGGCTGGTAGATCACGCCCTCGCCCGCGACGAAACGCGCACGCTTGCCGTCGACCACCCGCCGATACAACCACTCCAGCGGGCGCAGCAGGGTCAATGCCGGATGACCATCGTACCAGGCGGCGAGCAGGCGCTCGGAGAAGCTCATCAGGGGGCCGGCGCCGCTTCGACAGTGGTCATGCGCAGATGGCTGAAACCCAGCTTGCCGGCCGCATCCATTGCGGTGATCACGGCCTGATGCTGGGTCTTGCCATCGGCGCTGATCGACAGTGGCAGGCTGGTATCGCCGCCGGACTCTTTCTGCACCGCGTCCATCAGGCTGGCCAGGTCATTGCTCGGCAGGCGCTGGTTGTTCACCGTGTAGACACCCTCGGCACTGATGGCGATATCCAGCTGCTTGGGAATATGGTCTTCGGCCGGCGAGCCGCTGACCGCCTGCGGCAA
Organism: Pseudomonas sp. MWU13-2862; assembly: GCF_023242495.1. Lineage (NCBI taxonomy): Bacteria > Pseudomonadati > Pseudomonadota > Gammaproteobacteria > Pseudomonadales > Pseudomonadaceae > Pseudomonas > Pseudomonas sp. MWU13-2862. The sequence continues at coordinate 61,929 of NZ_JALMEZ010000010.1, forward strand.
GTCGACCCGCAACTCGGTCTGGCGGGTAAAGGTAGTGGTGGTGACAAAAAACAGCAGCAGGACGAACACCACGTCGATCAACGACGTCACGTTGATATCCACCGGTTCCAGGGGCTTGCGGCGGAATTTCACGCTTTGCCCTCTGGCATGTCGACGTCGCGGTCGCCTTGCACCACCTCGACCAGCTTGATCGCTTCCTGCTCCATGCCCACCACCAGCTCATCGACCCGGCGCAACAGGAAACGATGGAAGAACACCGCCGGAATCCCGACCATCAAGCCCGAAGCCGTGGTGACCAGCGCCTTGGAAATCCCCCCGGCGAGCACGGCGGCATTGGTGGTCATGCCCGTACTCATGAACGAGCTGAAGATATCGATCATGCCCAGCACCGTACCCAGCAGCCCGAGCAAGGGCGCCATGGCGGCGATGGTGCCGAGGGCGCTGAGGTAGCGCTCCAGTTCGTGGATGACCCGGGCAGCGGCTTCCTGGATGCACTCTTTCATGATCTCGCGACCATGCTTGGAGTTGGCCAGGCCCGCGGCAAGGATCTCGCCCAGGGGGGAATCGGCGCGCAGTTGCTTGAGTTTTTCCTTGTCCAGCTGCTTGTCCTTGATCCAGCGCCAGACCTGCCCGAGCAGATGCTCCGGGGTCACGCGGCTGGCCCGCAGCGTCCATAGGCGCTCGGCGACGATGCCCGTTGCAGCGATGGAGCTCAAAATGATCGGCAGCATCATCCAGCCGCCGGACTTGACCAATTCCCACACAGTGACAGTCCCCTCGAAAAAGTGCGCCACTCTAACATAGGGGTTGCGCGGGCCGAAGATCGTGATGACGCATGCCGGGGGACTTTAATAACCCAGGGTTATTGAAAGGCAGCGGACTATTGCCGCCAGAAGCGTCGTGCGGCTTGCAAGGACCGCGGCTCGTCGAAACGCCCCAGCACCAGGCGCAGTGCGCCCTGCTCCGCGCTGTCGAAGATAGCCATGTCCAAAGCTTTGTAACGCGCGATGACCTGTGGGTGGGGATGACCGAAGGCATTGCCGCGCCCACGGGAAATCAGCACGCCGCGCAGGGCCAGACGTTGCAGGAAAACCATTGATGAGGAACTGCGGCTGCCGTGATGGGGCGACTGCAACCAATCGCTGGCAACGGCCAACGGACTCTCGAGAAAGGCCCGTTCGGCCTCGATATCGATATCGCCGGTCAGCAGTAGACGCTCACCATTGGCTTCGATCTGCAAGACGCAGGAGGATTGATTGCTGTCGCGGGCCAGAGGCCAGCGCCACAGGGAAAAGCGCACGCCATCCCACTGCCAGTGCCGGCCACTGACACACCGCTGGGCCTGCAACGCCGCTGGCAAACCCTCGACGTCGCCGCCGAGCACCTCGCTCACCGGCAAACCGCGTTGCACGGCCAGGGCCCCACCGGCGTGATCGGCATCGGCATGGCTGAGCAACAGCGTATCGAGCCGGCGTACCCCCAGCTTGCGCAAGGATGGCAGCACCACCCGTTCGCCCTGGTCGAACTCGCCGAAGCGCGGTCCGGCGTCGTACAGCAGGCTGTGCTCACGGGTTCGGACAAGGATCGCCAGGCCCTGGCCGACATCCAGTTGCCAGACCTCGGCCTCGCCCTGGGCCACTGGCGTTGAAGGCGCGAATACCGCCAACGCCGCCAATGGCCACCCCAAGGGACGCAGAGGAACACCGGCCGGCAACAACAGCAGCAGGATACCCAGGCCACTCAGCGCCCAGGCCCACAACGGAACCGCCGCCGGTATCCAGGCCGGCACTTGCGCGGCCAACCATTCGAGCCCTTGAAACAACCCAGCGAGCAAACCGCCGGCCAGCCACAGCAGCCCCTCGCCCAACCAGGGCAGCGGCAACAGCAGCGTGCCGAGCAGGGCCAAAGGCAATACCAACAGACCGATCAAGGGCACGGCGACCCAGTTGGCCAACGGCGCACTGAGACTGACCGGCAGGCCCAGCAACAGCAACGCCGGAAGCAGGCCGAGGGCAATCACCCATTGCCCACGGCTCCAGCTCTGCCAGAAGCTCCAGGCACCCAGTCGCCCACTGAAGGTGAAGATCAGCACCGCCACGGCGGCAAAGGACAGCCAGAATCCCACCTGCAGACTCACCAGCGGGTCGAACAACAACACCAGGTTCAAGGCCGCCAGCAACGGCACCAGCGCCCCCAGATGGCGATAACGCAAACGCCACAACAGCACCATCGCAAGCATCACGCAGGCCCGGCGCACCGGCACGCCGAAACCCGCCAGCAGCGCATAGCCCAGCGCCGCCGCAAAGGCCAGGCCACAGGCCCAAGGCAGCCAGGGCCAGCGGCCCGGCCACAGGCCATAACGCGCCAACCCGGCGATCAGGGCGTAGACCAATCCCGCGAGCAAGCCGATATGCTGGCCGGAAATCACCAGCAGATGCAGGGTGCCGGTGTCCTGCAGCACGCGCCAGGTCTGCGTTGACAGTCCCGAACCGTCACCAAGCACCAGCGCCACCAAGGTGGCCGATTGCCCTTGGGCATCGACTTCCAGCAAACGCCGCCTGATCGTATCGCGCCAGGCACTACTGGCGGGCCCCAGCAATTGCCCATCCTTGATCGTGCCGGTCGCGCCGATACGCCGGGCGAGCAGCCAGGCCTCATAGTCGAACCCGGCGGGATTGAGCAAGCCGTGTCCACGCTTGAGCTGCACCGCCAGGCGCCAGCGCTCGCCGCTGCGCAGATCCGGGCCGCCGAACCAGGACAACCGCAAACGCGCCGGCAGCCGGGCCCGACGGGAAATCGCGCCGTCCAGTTCGAAGCGCACCACCTGTTCTCCCCGCTGCGGCAGACCGACCACCCGCCCTTCCACCCACAGGGTCTGGCCCTCCAACGCCGGCGCCAGTCGATCGTCCAGCGCCCGTTGCGCCTGGAAACAGGCCCAACTGAAGCCGAACAGGAATAACGCCAGCGGATAAGTGCGAAACGGCAACAACATCAAGCCGAGCACCGGCAGCACCAGCAACAGCCATCCAGGCGGCAGTTGCGGCAGGAATCGCAAGAGCACAAACCCCGCCGCCAGCGCCAACATCCCTGTTCGCATAAAGCACTCCTTGAACCCGTTCAGCTCTCGGAATAGCCGGGTTATGCGGACGGTGCTTTATTTACTGTCACAAAGTCTGAATCGGCCGCCCGTAAAATCCGGGCATACTGCCCGCCTGAACTGCCCGAGAAGCCTTATGCCGCGTCGCTTATTCAAACGCTACATGCCGGACCCGACCCGCATCAGGGAACACAAACACTTACGTTTTTTCGGTCCCCTGCTCCACGATCCGAACCTCTGGCACCTCAATCGGCACTCGGTGGCACGGGCCATGGCGGTGGGCTTGTTCGCGGCCTTGATGCCGATGCCCTTGCAGATGCTGCTGGCGGCATTTCTGGCGATTCTCGTGCGCGGCAATATGCCGATTGCCGTCAGCCTGGTGTGGCTGACCAATCCACTGACGATCCCGCCGATTTTCTATTGCGCCTACCAGCTCGGTGCCTGGTTGCTGCACGTGCCGCCCCGCGGCCTGCCGGATGAATTGACCTGGACCTGGATCAGCGGGCAGCTGTCGACGCTCTGGCAACCGCTGTTGCTGGGTTCGCTGGTATTGGGAGTGGCGCTGGGCGCCCTGGGTTATTACCTGACCATGAGCTACTGGCGCTGGTGGGTGGCCAGGCAATGGAAGCGGCGCCTGGAACGACGCCGTCATCCATGAAACCCGTTACTGGCGCATACCGCGGCCGCTGACCAGCAGCCGCGCACAACCGATGTAGAGGGCCAGGGTCGCCACGACCATAAAGGTGATGGCCACGCTGATGCGGATGTCCGACACCCCGAGAATGCCGTAGCGGAAGGCGTTGACCATGTGCAGCACCGGATTGGCCAGCGACACGGTCTGCCAGAACGGCGGCAGCAGGGTAATCGAGTAGAACACCCCGCCGAGGTAGGTCAGCGGCGTCAGCACGAAGGTCGGGATAATCGAGATATCGTCGAAGTTACGTGCAAAGACTGCGTTGATAAACCCCAGCAGCGAGAAGATCGTCGCCGTCAGTACCACCACCAGCACGGTCACGCCCAGGTGATGGACCTGCAAATCGGTGAAGAACAGAGACAGCAAGGTCACGATAATCCCCACCATCAGCCCGCGCAGCACACCGCCCAGGGTGTAGCCGATCAGGATGGTATGGGGCGAGACCGGCGAAACCATCAATTCCTCGATGGAACGCTGGAACTTGCTGCCGAAGAAACTCGAGACCACGTTGCCGTAAGAGTTGGTGATCACCGACATCATGATCAGGCCTGGCACGATGTACTCCATATAGGTGAAACCACCCATGCCGCCGATCTGCCTGCCGATCAGGTTACCGAAGATCACGAAGTACAGGACCATGGTGATGGCCGGCGGTAGCAGGGTCTGCGGCCAGATCCGGGTAAAACGCCGGACTTCGCGGTAAACGATGGTGTTGAGGGCGACCAGGTTGGGCTGCAGTTCCGAACTCATACCGCCACCTTCGACAGGTTTTTTTCCACCAGGGACACGAACAGCTCCTCGAGGCGATTGGTTTTGTTACGCAGGCTCAGGACTTCGACCTGCTGCGTGGCCAGTTGCCCGAACAGCGCGGTGATGCCCACCGCCTTGTCGACCTGGACTTCCAGGGTGCGACTGTCGAGCAGCTTGCTCGGATAGCCGATCAGCTGGGGCGGCTGCTGCAGGTCATTCTTCAGGTCGAGCAGGAAGGTCTCCACATGCAGCTGGCTGAGCAACTGGCGCATGCTGGTGTTTTCGACGATGGTGCCGTGATCGATGATGCCGATATTGCGGCACAACTGTTCAGCCTCCTCCAGGTAGTGGGTGGTGAGGATGATGGTGATGCCTTTCTGGTTCAGCTCGGTGAGGAAGGTCCACATCGAACGACGCAGTTCGATGTCGACCCCGGCGGTCGGCTCGTCGAGGATCAGCAGGCGCGGTTCATGCACCAGCGCCCGGGCGATCATCAGCCGGCGCTTCATGCCGCCAGACAACGACCGCGACGGCACGTCGCGCTTGTCCCACAGGCCCAGTTGGGTCAGGTACTGCTCGGCGCGTTCCTTGGCGATTTTCGCCGGAATGCCGTAGTACCCGGCCTGGGTCACGACGATATCGAAGGTCTTCTCGAACTGGTTGAAATTGAACTCCTGCGGCACCACGCCAATGCAGCGCTTGAGTGCGGCGGGTTCTCGATCCAGGTCGTGACCGAACACCTTCACCGTACCGCCGGTCTTGTTCACCAGGGTCGAGAGGATGCCGATGGTCGTGGATTTGCCAGCACCGTTAGGGCCGAGCAAGGCGAAGAAATCACCTTCGGCGACATCCAGATCGATACCACTCAGGGCCTGGAAACCGTTGCCGTAGGTTTTGGTTAGCTGCCGGATGGACAGAGCGGAACTCATATCGGATTCATGCACCAAGAAGGGAGGAAAGAACTAAATAAGGGCACACCGTTTTGAATGCAACGGCGGCGAACCAGGCTCATGGTGCTTGGCCTCGCCGCACAAGTACAGCAACCGGCGTTAATAGTGGCTATTAAGTCAACGCGGTCATGACCGCCCGCTGATAGGCCGGACGCTGTTTCAGGCGTTCGTACCAGGCACTCAAATGAGGCATCGGCGGGCGTTCGATAGGCATTTCGAACCAGGCATAGATAAAGCTGCCGAGGGGAATATCCCCCATGCCGATCTCGTCACCCGACAGGTAGGGTTGCTCGGCCAGCACCGCATCGACCCGCAGCAACAGGTCGGCGCAGATCTTCAGCGAAGCGTTGATCGCGGCCCAATCCTGTTGCTCGGCGGGGGTCCGCAATACACCCCAGAACACCCCGCGAAACGGGGTGGCAAAGGATGAGGTGGTCCAGTCCATCCACTTGTCCGCCTGGGCCCGTGCCTGCAGATCATTGGAGAACCAGTGGGAGCCGGCGGCATGCTTGGCGGTCAGGTAGCGCACGATGGTGTTCGATTCCCAGAGGACAAAATCACCGTCCTCGATCATCGGCACCAGCTTGTTCGGGTTCTTCGCACGATATTCGGGTGTATCGACGACACCGAACGCTCCGCCGGCATCCAGAGACTCGTAAGGCAGGCCAAGTTCCTCGGCACACCACAAGGCTTTTCTGACGTTCGACGAATTTTTCCTACCCCAGATTTTCAGCATGACCGCCTCTCTATGGATAAATGCCGACGCAGTCTACGCCCGAACAGCGCAGGCTCAAATCCTTGCGCACGAGGAAAGCAGCAGAGCGGATAACACGCGTCGTGATGCAGAGCGTGACGAAATCGACGAACTCCACCGACACGGGACGGTCACTATCGGTAGCCTGCTCACTTTTAGACCAGGCCGCCCGGGCCGTTACACTTGTAAACATGTGCCTACAGATTTGAACACACATCCCCAAGCCCTGTTTACCGGATGCCGACTAAGCTCAATCGGTGCTTTGGCGCTGTCTTTATGGAGGATTGAATATGCTGCTGTTGTGGATACTGGTACTGGTGATCGGCGTCGCCTGGCTGGCGCATCGCCGAATCGCCCCGCTTCCCGTACTCGGCATAGTCGCCGTCTACCTGATCGCGATGGGCCGGTTCGGCCATGGACCGGGCGCTCTGATGCAGGTGCTGTGGGTGTTGCTGGCGGTAGTCGCGGCCGCGCTGTTGCTGCCCGACCTGCGCCGCAGGCTGTTCACTGCCCCACTGTTCGCCTGGTTCCGCAAGGTCCTGCCGCCCATGTCCGAGACCGAGCGCGATGCCATCGACGCCGGTACCGTCTGGTGGGATGGCGAACTGTTCAGCGGGCGCCCGGACTGGAACAAGCTGCTGGCCTATCCGAAGGTCCGGTTGAGCGAGGAAGAACAGGCGTTTATCGACGGGCCGACCGAAGAACTCTGCGCCATGGTCAGCGACTGGCAGATCGGCCAGGCCATGGACCTGCCGCCCAAAGCCTGGGCGCATATCAAGGAGCACGGCTTCTTTGCCCTGATCATCCCCAAGGAGTTCGGCGGCAAGGGCTTTTCAGCCTATGCCCACTCCCAGGTGGCGATGAAACTGGCGACCCGCAGCGGCGACCTCGCCTCCACCGTGATGGTACCCAATTCCCTGGGCCCGGCCGAACTGCTGCTGCATTACGGTACCGATGAACAACGCAATCACTACCTGCCACGCCTGGCCCGCGGCGACGATATCCCCTGCTTTGCCCTGACCGGGCCGCTGGCCGGCTCCGATGCTGGCTCCATGCCGGACACTGGGGTGATCTGCAAGGGCCAATGGCAAGGCGAGGAAGTCCTCGGCCTGCGCCTGAACTGGGAAAAGCGCTACATCACCCTCGGCCCGGTGGCGACCTTGCTCGGGCTGGCCTTCAAGGCCCATGACCCGGAGCATCTGCTGGGCGAAGAGGAAGACCTGGGCATCAGCCTCGCGCTGATTCCCACCGACACCCCGGGGGTCGAGATCGGCCGGCGCCACCTGCCCCTCGGCGCGGCCTTCATGAACGGCCCGAACTCGGGCAAGGACGTGTTCATCCCGTTGTCGTTCCTGATCGGCGGCCAGGACATGCTCGGCAAGGGCTGGATGATGCTGATGAACTGCCTGTCGGTGGGTCGCTCGATCTCCCTGCCGGCGGTGGGTACCGGCGCGGCCAAGTTCACCAGCCTGGTGACCGGCCAGTACAGCCAGGTCCGCGAACAGTTCAACGTGCCGCTGGCCGCCTTCGAGGGCATCCAGGAAGCCCTGGCCCGCATCGGTGGCAACGCCTGGCTGATGGACAGCGCGCGGATGCTCACGGCCAATGCCGTCGACCTCGGTGAGAAACCCTCGGTGCTCTCGGCGATTCTCAAGTATCACCTGACCGAACGCGGTCGCGAGTGCATCGGCCATGCCATGGATGTGCACGGCGGCAAAGGCATCATCATGGGTCCGAACAACTACCTGGGCCGCAGTTGGCAGGGCGCGCCGATCTTCATCACGGTGGAAGGGGCGAACATCCTGTCGCGCAACCTGATGATCTTCGGCCAGGGCGCGATTCGCTGCCATCCCTTCGTCCTCAAGGAAATGGCCCTGGCCGCCCGCGAGGATCACGACCAGGCGCTGGTGGAATTCGACAAGTTGCTGCTCGATCATATCGGCTTTGCCGTCAGCAATGCCGCCAGCACCCTGGTCCTGAATCTCGGGCTCGGGCACTTCGAAGCGGCGCCGGGCAATCGCCTGAGCCAGGGTTATTTCCGCGCGTTGAATCGCCAGGCGGCGGCGTTCGCCCTGCTGGCGGACCTGTGCATGATGCTGCTGGGCGGCGAATTGAAGCGTCGCGAACGGCTGTCGGCACGCCTGGGGGATGTACTCAGCCATTTGTACCTGGCGTCGGCGGCGCTCAAGCGTTATCACGACCTGGACTCCCCGGAGTATCTGCAACCGCTGTTCACCTGGGCCATGGAAGAGAGCCTCGGACACTCCGAACGGGCCCTCGACGAGTTGCTGAAAAACTTCCCGAACCGCGTGCTCGGCTGCCTGCTGCGAGTGGTGGTATTCCCCTTCGGTCGTCGACATACCGGCCCTTGCGACGAGTTGGATGCCGAAGTCGCTGCGGTGCTCGGTCGGGCCAAGGGCGATCCGGCACTGGAAGCCGTGCTTGAAGGCTGCTACCGCCCGCAATCGGCGAGCGATCCGGTTGGAGCCCTGCAACACGCCTACGATTTGCTGGGCGCCAGTCATGAGCTGCAGAAAAAACTGCACAGCGCGCTCAAGAGCGGCCAGGTCAAGCCACGTGCCGAAGAGTCGGCCATCGATGCCGCCCTGGAGGCCGGCGTATTGCAACCGGCCGAAGCCGAAAGCCTGCGCCAGGCAGAAGCTGCCCGGCGCAAGGTGATCGACGTGGATGATTTCAGCAAGGAAGAACTGCGCCCTGGCAAAGGCAAGGTCCGCTAGGTGCGCGGGTCAGGTGCCTGCTACGGAGCCTGACACGACAACGGGCGCCGAGAGCCTTATACTCTCGCGCCCGTTTTACCCTTGAGGCCCCCTGTCATGTCCAACCTCGTTGCCGATCACCTGGTCCTGCTCGACCACCTGCGCAGCATTCTGGTCGCCGTCGGCGAAGCCGAGCAGGTCCCCGAAGAAAGTCACGCGCTGTTCCTCGAACGTTTCGATGAGTTGCGCGCGCAACTGCCGGTTGAACCGGTGGAAAGCCAGTACCTGGGCCAGGACCTGCTGTGCCAGGTGATCCTGCGTTATCCGCAAATTGCCCACCTGGTACCCCGCGACCTGCTGTGGTTTTTTGGCGGTGACTGCCTGCATTACATGCCGGATGACGAACTGGAGCTATACCAGGCGCTGGAAGAGCGCCGCTATGAAGCCGAGCAGAACGACGAACCGTTCGACTGGAACCAGGAAAAGCAGTTGCTGGCGCTCTCGACCCAGGACAGCAAGCACTGATACAAGCCGCTCCATCAGGCTGGGAGCCTACAGCGCCTTGCGCAATGTCGTCTCCCGGGCCAGGCGCTCCACCAGGTAGTCGATAAACACCCGCAACTTCGGCGACAGGTAGGGCGTCGGCGTATACAGCAGCCAAAGGCCGCCATGATAGGAGGCCAGAAACGTCCAGGCCGGCAACACCTGGACGATCAAGCCCTGCTCCAGGGCATGCCGCGCCGTGAAATACGGCAGGCTGCCAATGCCGATATGCTGCAACACCGCATCCAGCCGCACCCCCGTGTGATTGGCCGCATAACGCCCACGGACCCCGACGGTCACCGACTTGCTGCCCTGCCTGAACTTCCAGCGCGCGTCATTGGGCGTGTCCCCCAGATAGATGCAACTGTGCTCCAGCAGGTCATGGGGGTGCTGCGGCGTGCCGTGTTCAGCCAGGTACTGCGGCGTCGCGCAGAGCAGATGCTCGATGGGCATCAACTGGCGCCCTACCAGGCCGACCGGCGGATGATCGGTAATACGCAGGATCAGGTCGACATTGTCCTCGATCAGGTCCACCGGTCGATCTTCGAGAATCATCTGCACATCCACCTGTGGATAACGCCGCAGAAACTCCGGCATATGCGGATGCACGACAAAACGCCCCACCGCCTTCGGCACGCTGACCCGAACCAGCCCCTGGGCCTCGTGGGTGTACTGACCACTGATCTCCATCACCGATCGCGCCGCACTGACCATTTCCCGACAGCGCTTGAAGGTCTCCTCGCCGCTGTCGCTCAGCCGCAATTTGCGTGTGGTGCGCTGCAGCAGGCGGGTCGCCAGGGCCTTTTCCAGACGGGAAATCGAGCGACTCACCGCCGAGGGCGATAAACCGAGCTGGCGCGCGGCCTCCGAGAAACTACCGGTCTCGACCACCTTGACGAAAATCGCCATTTCGCTCAGCAACGCCAGCGGCAGATTGATGCTCATGACGCACAGGTCCATTGATATTTGATCGGATTATCACAGGCTAACAGCCTTTTTATACTGGCGACACCCAACCGACCTGACGACCATTCATCCCGGAATCACCATGAATCCCCACTATTTGAACGAATTCCTCGCCCTGGCGGCCATTCACTTTCTCGCCGTGGTCGCCCCTGGCCCCGATTTCGCCGTGACCATCCGTCAGAGCGTGCGCTTTGGCCGGCTGATCGGCGTGATCACCGCCCTCGGCATCGGTGCCGGGATCTCGGTGCATGTGCTCTATACCCTGCTCGGCGTCGGCGCCTTGATGCACAGCGCACCCTGGCTGCTGAACGTCGCCAAGGTGATCGGCGGCGGCTACATCCTCTACCTGGGCATCAACCTGCTGCGCAGCAAAGCCCGGGCGGCGCGCGCGGATTTCGGCCAGACCGCCGATGAACTTCCGCGACAGAGCCCGGCCAAGGCCTTTATGGTCGGCTTCCTGACCAATGCCACCAACCCCAAGGCCACCCTATTCTTCCTGGCGATCTTCACCACGGTGGTCAGCGCCTCGACCCCGCTGGAAATCCAGGCGCTCTATGGCCTGTGGATGTGCAGCGTCAATGCACTCTGGTTCATCCTGGTCAGCCTGCTGTTTTCCAGCGAACGGGTCCGCCAGGCATTCCTGAAGATGGGCCACTGGTTCGAACGCACCATGGGCGTGGTGCTGATTCTGTTTGCCGGGCGCCTGATGCTGTCTTTATAAGCAGCCCACCGACGAGGCCTTTGAGCGGGAAAAAATCCAGCGCAGTTTGCATTTCCTTAAGAAAAATCCCACGCCAAGGGGCTCCCGTACAGCGGCCCTATGGTGTTAGTTTGGAAAAATATCTGTCCTATCGATCAGATATCTCTCACAAACTGCTTGCAAAGGAATGCTTCCCGCAATGAATTTCCCACTCAAACACCTGGCCACCACCACCCTGATGCTGACCAGCCTTTCGTTGTTCACCACGCCCGCACAAGCCAACATCGCCCCCCAACAGAACGCGGCCATCCTCAGCACCCTGAATGACGCATCGGTCACGGATTTCAGGCAGTTCCTCGCACGTCTGGGCAAGAGCGAGCTGGCCAAGACCGACGACCTCGGTCCGGCCATCAGCGCCTTCCTCGACAACAAGACCCTTTCCCCCGAACAGCAAAATGAGATCCATCGCCTGCTGGGCCTTTATGCACGGGTGAAATACGGCAATGCGGCTACCGAGACCTTGCGCGAGCTGGTAGCCATCCCGACCTTCCGCGTGGACGGCGTGGCCCAGCACGAGAATCCCGAATTCATCAGGATCGGCGAAAAAATCAAGGATCTGGCCCAGGCCTTCAACCTGAACTTTCGCAACATCGACAACCGCGTCTATGAAGTTTCCCTGGATGGCAGCGGCGATGAAGTCGTGGGCATTCACGCCCATGCCGACGTGGTGCCGGTGACGCCGGAAAACTGGGTACTGAAAGACGGCACCCGCCTCGACCCGTTCAAGGTCACCCTGATCGGCGACCGCATGTATGGCCGGGGCACCGAGGATGACAAGAACGGCATCGTGGTGGCGCTCTACGCCATGAAAATCATCAAGGAAGAAAAGCTGCCACTGGCGAGAAACTTCAAACTGCTGGTGGACACCACCGAAGAGACCAGCGGCGACGCCATCCCCTATTACTTCAAACACAATCCGGTCCCCAACTACAATCTGGCGCTGGACGGCGGCTACCCGGTGGTGATTGCCGAGAAAGGCTACGGCACGGTCATGGCCAACTTTGCCCGACGCCAGGCCGAGGGCAAAGGCGCGGAAATCCTCTCGCTGACCGGGGGCATGGCCACCAACCAGATACCCTCGACATCGGTCGCCACCCTGGCGAGTGACAAGCCCGCCGAACTGGCCGCCAGCCTGCAGCAGGCCGGTACTGACTATGCCAAGCGCAATGGCGGCAACTTCGAGATCAGCGCCAAAGTCATCGGCAAGGAGGTCAAGCTCACGGTCACCGGCGTTTCCGCCCACTCCTCCGAGCCCGAGTCAGGGGTCAACCCGGTGGCGAGGATGCTGGACTTCATCAATAGCCTGGACGGCAAGGTTGCGCTCAAGCACAACCACATCACCGACGCTGCTCGCTACGCCGCCGACAACTGGGGCCTGGACTACCTGGGTGGTAAATTGGGCGTGGGCTTTTCCGATGCCTTCATGGGACCGCTGACGGCGTCCCTGACCTATGTCGGGATGGATGAAAAGACCTTCAAGCTCGCAGTCAACCTGCGGGTGCCGAAGGGCAAATCTCCGGAAACGCTCAAAGGCGAAATCGCCGGCAAGCTGAGCACTTGGAGCCAAAAGACCCACATTGCACCCGCCTTCAGCTATTCGATCGCCGAACCGATGTACCGCAACCCCGAGGGTGAATGGGTCAAGGCATTGCTGGCCGTGGCCAGCGAGAACCTGGGCATGGAACACAAGTTCGGCACCTCGGCCGGCGCGACCTCGGTCCATGAATTGCCCAATGGCGTGCAGTTCGGCCTGGCCAGACCCGAAGTCAAGTACACCGGCCACACCGATAACGAGTTCAAGACGGTCGACCAGTTCCTCCTGGACTTGCAGATCGTGACCGAGATGATGGGACGCATCGGGCAGTTGCCCAAGCTCTGATCCCTCTCAGGACCCGCCATGGGGCGGGTCCACTGCCTTAATAGATAAATCACGCACAAACAAAAACGCCGCTCATCACTGAGCGGCGTTTTTGTTGAATATGGAGCGGGAAACGAGACTCGAACTCGCGACCCCGACCTTGGCAAGGTCGTGCTCTACCAACTGAGCTATTCCCGCAAATGGCGTCCCCTAGGGGACTCGAACCCCTGTTACCGCCGTGAAAGGGCGGTGTCCTAGGCCACTAGACGAAGGGGACACGCTAACTGAAACACATGGTGTGTATTTCAGTGCCCAAATCCGACTCCGAAGAGATCGGTTCTGGTTTCACTCAGCCCCGCCCGAAAGCAGTGCTGTTTAAAAATGGAGCGGGAAACGAGACTCGAACTCGCGACCCCGACCTTGGCAAGGTCGTGCTCTACCAACTGAGCTATTCCCGCAATGGCGTCCCCTAGGGGACTCGAACCCCTGTTACCGCCGTGAAAGGGCGGTGTCCTAGGCCACTAGACGAAGGGGACACACTACAACATTCACTCCCTGCCGCGCTTCGCTGTGTGCTTTACGCTGCAAGTGGCGCGCATTCTATGGATGGATCGAAGGGTCGTCAACCCCCAAGGATAAATTTATTTAAATCAATGACTTCGCCACCCTTTACAGGCCTTTCCCGGCGCCCCGCGCGTCTGCCCCTTGGCGCCTATATTCTGGCGCCCGACAAGACGCTATAGTGATCGAGGGAAATAGTGGCGATGTGCTCTATCCCAGGCGCCATGCAGCGCGTCGATCAATGCTATCGGCGAAAACGCCAAGCCACTACACTCGTTCGCATTACACCTTGAAGAGGTCTTAACGGTGACACCACTCATGATCACCCTGCTGGTCGCAGCCGGGATCTTTCTCCTGATCGCCATCGGCTTCCTCAATCATATGGCTGAAAGCCGCAAACTCGAGAAGGCCCGAGTCAAGGTCGAACTCAACGACCGCCTGCGTCGTTGCGGCGAAATCACCGAGACCTTTCCCGGCCAATTGATGAGCCCGGCCCTCAAGCTGCTGCTGACACGCCTGGAACTCAACGTGAACCAGCGCCTGTTGAATATGGACAAGACCAACAGCAAGTTGAAGGCTCGGGTGACCGAACTCACGGCGCTGGTCAGCCAGGGTGAGTCGATTCCGATCAACAACCCGCCCGGCCCGATCCAGACCGAAGCCAAGGCCAAGGATGTGCGTTTCCTCCTTGAAGCCCTGCACGGCCAGATCACCCGTGCCGCCCAGGACGGTTTCCTCCCCGCCACCGAAGCCAAGCACTGGATCCGTGAAGTGCGGCATATCCTGGTCTTGCTGCATATAGAGTTCTTCAACAACCTCGGCCAGCATGCCCTGCAACAGGAACAACCGGGGCAGGCGCGCCTGGCCTTCGAGCGTGGCGTGCAATACCTGCGCAAGCAGCCTGAACCGGCTGTCTATAACGAACAGCTGATTTTCATGGAAAAGCTGCTGGCCCGCGCCAACTCCATGGTGCTCACCAACATCAAGCCTACCGAAGAAGACGTCAACGAACTGACCCAGGGCCTGAAGGACGTCGAGGCCGACGCCGACTGGAAGAAGAAAGCCATCTACGATTGATCAAATCCCAGGCATAAAAAAACGGACAAGCCAGGCTTGTCCGTTTTTTTATGTACTGACCGGAAAATCAGGCGACCGGATTGATCGGCTTGTCCGGGTACCAGACGTCCATCAACGGGCTGACTTCAACGGAGGTCAGTTCGCTGCGGGTCTTGAGCCAGGCTTCAACGTTAGCACGTTGTTCAGCGCTGACCGAGCCACGCTTCTGCAGGCAAACCAGACCGTAGTCATCGCCGCCGACATAGCCCAGACCGTTGGCTTCCATCGCTTCTTTCAGGAATGCGTCGAGGAAAACGTCGATAGCCTCTTCACTCAGGTCTTCTTTGAAATCCAGGTTCAGCTCAAAACCCAACTCCTGAAATTCATCGACGCACAGCTTTTTGCGCAGACGCTGGGAACGGTTAGTCGCCATGAAACAATCCTCAAAAGTAATAACGGGCGGCACTTTATCAGTTTAAGGCTGCAATTGCCCGGATCTGTGGCGGCAGCTGGTCGATCCGCGGAAAAAAATCAGCCATGCGCGGCTGGCCCAAGGCCCAAGCTTGATTGCCTTGGGGCATAATGCCGTCACTTTCACGACCATTGAGGGATTTTGTCCACATGCCCTCGTATTTCCCCCTCGACGGTAGGGCTCTACTTCATATGATCAAATCTTTACGCCCGCTGCTGCTCGCCGGCCTTCTCCTTCCCCTGGCCCTCCCCGCCTACGCAGCGCCCGTCAACACCACCCTCTCTCCCAAAGTCCAGCAGGCGCTCAGAGCCAGCAAGCTGCAAAACGACGCCTTGTCCCTGATGCTGGTGCCACTCGACGGCCCAGGCGTGCCCACCGCGGTCAATGCCGACGTGTCGGTGAACCCGGCCTCGACCATGAAGCTGATCACCACCTACGCCGCCCTGGAAATGCTCGGCCCCAACCATCAGTGGAAAACCGAGTTCTACACCGATGGCCCCCTGAGCAACGGCGTCCTGCAAGGCAACCTGTACCTCAAGGGCGGCGGCGATCCGAAGCTGAACATGGAAAAGCTCTGGCTGCTGATGCGCGACCTGCGCGCCAACGGCGTGAACCAGGTGACCGGCGATCTGGTCCTCGACCGCAGTTTCTTCATCCAGCCGCAGTTGCCGGAGTTCAATGACGACGGCAACGACGAGAACAAACCGTTCCTGGTCAAGCCCGATGCGCTGATGGTCAACCTCAAGGCCCTGCGCTTCGTCGCACGCAACGACTCGGGCAAGGTACTGGTCTCGGTGGAACCACCGATTGCCAGTATCCGTATCGACAACCAGGTCAAGGCGGTCAATGCCAAACAGTGCTCCGGCGACGTGCGCTACAACCCGGTGGCCCAGGATGACGGCAGCACCCTGGTCACCGTCAGCGGCCAACTGGCCGAAGGCTGCAGCTCGCAGACCTACCTGTCACTACTTGACCATCCGGCCTACGCCGCCGGTGCCGTACGCGCCATCTGGCAGGAACTGGGTGGCAGCATCCATGGCAAGGACCGTTCCGACGTGGTGCCCAAGAGCGCACGCCTGCTGGCCCGGGCCTATTCGCCGGACCTGACGGAAATCATCCGCGATATCAATAAATACAGTAACAACACCATGGCCCAGCAACTGTTCCTGAGCCTGGGGGCGGAGTATCGCAACGATGCCGACGGCGATGACGCCAAGGCGGCGCAGCGGGTGGTGCGTCAGTGGCTGGCGAAGAAAGGCATTATCGCGCCGCACCTGGTGATGGAGAACGGTTCCGGGCTGTCCCGTGCCGAACGGGTCAGTGCGCGGGAAATGGCGAGCATGCTGCAGTCGGCCTGGAAGAGCCCCTATGCCGCGGAATTCATCAGTTCGCTGCCGATCGTCGGTACCGACGGCACCATGCGCAAGCGCCTGAAGCAGACAGCCATGCGGGGCGAGGCGCATATCAAGACCGGGACCCTGAACACCGTGCGTGCCATCGCCGGCTTCAGCCGCGACGATAACGGCACCACCTGGGCAGTGGTGGCGATTCTCAACGACCCGAAACCCTGGGGAGCCTCGTCGGTGCTAGACCAGGTGTTGCTGGACCTGTACCGCCAGCCCAACGTGGCCGGCTCGGACGAATAACCCGGGACCTGAACATCAGGGCCCGGGATCCGTGGTGATCAGCGGGCGCTGATTTTCCAGGCGCGGTGGATCTTGCTGTTGCGGGCGAAATCCGGGTCCAGGGTCTGGGCACTGATTTCCTCGACGGCATAACGTGTCGCCAGGTGCTCGTCCAACTGGAACTTGCGGAAGTTGTTGGAGAAATACAGCACGCCGCCCGGTGCCAGGCGCGCCACGGCCAGATCGAGCAACTGCACGTGGTCACGCTGGACGTCGAACACGCCTTCCATGCGCTTGGAGTTGGAGAAGGTCGGCGGGTCGATGAAGATCAGGTCGAACTCATCGCGACTGGCCTCGAGCCAGGCCATCACATCCCCCTGCTCCAGGCGGTTCTTGTCGGAGAAACCATTGAGCGACAGGTTGCGCCGCGCCCAGTCCAGGTAGGTTTTCGACAGGTCGACGCTGGTGGTGGTGCGCGCACCGCCCTTGGCCGCGTGCACACTGGCGGTCGCGGTGTAGCAGAACAGGTTGAGGAAGCGTTTGCCGGCCGCCTCTTTCTGGATCCGCAGGCGCATCGGCCGGTGGTCGAGAAACAGACCGGTGTCGAGATAGTCGGTCAGGTTGACCAGCAACTTCACCCCGCCTTCGTTGACCTCGGTGAACTTGCCCTGGGCGCTCTGGCGCTCGTATTGCTTGGTGCCGCTCTGGCGCTCGCGGCGCTTGATGATCACGCGGCTCTTGTCGACATTCAGCGCCTGGGGAATCGCCGCCAGGGCATCGAACAGTCGGGCCTGGGCCTTTTCCGGGTCGATGGACTTGGGCGCGGCGTATTCCTGGACGTGCACCCAGTCGTGGTACAGGTCGATGGCCAGCGAGTATTCCGGCATATCGGCGTCATACACCCGATAGCAGTCGACGCCTTCACGCCGGGCCCACTTACCCAACTGCTTGAGGTTCTTCTGCAGACGGTTGGCGAACATCTGCCCGCCTTCGCTCAGGCGCGCCTGCTCGACCACTGGCGCGGGAACCGGCGCTGGCTTGATCGGATTGCCGTTCTTGTTGAATTTCGGTGCTTCAGCCACTTCCTGCGCCAGGACTTCAGCCTGCTCGCGTTCGATCTGGCGCTGTTCCGGTGTGCGACGCTCGCCGGTGACGAACTGATCCGGCAGGACCTTGATCAACAACAGCTTGCACGGCAAGGCGCCGTTCCAGAACGAATACTGCTTGTGGCTGCGAATGCCCATGCGCTTGCCCAGGTCCGGGGCACCGGTGAACACCGCCGCCTCCCAGTTCAGGCAGGACTGGCGCAGGCGTTCGCCAAGGTTCTGGTAAAGATAGAGCAGGCTGGCTTCGTCGCCCAGGCGTTCGCCATAGGGCGGGTTGCAGATCACCAGGCCTGTCTGGTTCTGGTCCGGGCGCGGCTCGAAGGTTGCCACCTCACCCTGGTAGACCTTGATCCATTCGCTCAGGCCGGCACGCTCGATGTTGTTGCGCGCAGGCTGGATCAGTCGCGGATCGGCTTCATAACCACGAATCCACAGCGGCGGCTTGGCCAGGCCGGCTTCGGCACGCTCGGTGGCTTCCTCGTGAAGCTTTTTCCACAGCGCCGGTACATGCCCGAGCCAGGCGTCGAAGCCCCAGTGAATGCGGTTGAGGTTGGGCGCCATATCGGCGGCGATCATCCCGGCTTCCACCAGGAAGGTCCCGACACCACACATCGGGTCGGCCAGGGCCCCGCCTTCGGCGGCAATCCGCGGCCAGCCGGAGCGGATCAGGATCGCCGCCGCGAGGTTTTCCTTCAGCGGCGCGGCGCCCTGCTGCAGACGATAGCCACGCTGGTGCAGGCTGTGGCCGGACAGGTCGAGGGAGAGGATCGCTTCGCCACGGTCCAGGCGCAGGTGAATGCGCAGGTCCGGGCTGATCTTGTCGATGGACGGACGCTCGCCGGTCGGGGTGCGCAGCTTGTCGACAATTGCATCCTTGACCTTCAAGGCACCGAAATGGGTGTTGTCGATGCCCGAACCATGGCCGCTGAACTCAACGGCCAGGGTCCCGTCGCAGACCATATGGTCCTGCCAGTCGACGTCGAGCACGCCGTGGTAAAGGTCCTCGGCGTCCTTCATCGGGAAGCGCTTGAGCACCAGCAGCACGCGGTTGGCCAGTCGCGACCAGAGACACAGGCGATAGGCGGTCTCCATATCGGCCGTGCCGCGAATGGCCGAGGTGTGCTCGCGCGCCTCCTCAAGGCCAAGCCCGACGGCTTCCTCAAAAAGCAGGCCTTCAAGGCCCTTGGGGCAAGTGAGGAAGAGTTCGTAACGATCCGACATGGGAATTCCAGGGCTTATAGCCTTCAAGGAACGGGCAAACGCATCGCCCGCTCGGTTTCGATCAAGCGCTTTTCTCGAAGAGCGCTCGTGTGGCGCACCATTGCGCCTGTCCACCCAGGCAGATCCTTCAACCCTTGGATTGAAAGAACCTTGATGCCTGGACAGCTCAACTCTCGTAATAAAAACTCTTTTTAACAAAAACTCTCGTAACAAAAAGTCACATCGTGACCCTTCGTCGAATAATACCTGACGACAACGGGTCGGTATTCGCAGTAGAGAATGAAACTCATCATTCATCTAAGGGCTGATCGTAGCTGGGTTTTCTCCAGCGATACGAGCAAACGGCCATCACACCTTATGGCCTTAACACCATTATCGTTACGTCCTTATGACAAAACGGTCATTCACACGCCCCTGCGCATTGGTTAGAACTCACAACAGGTTGACGTCGCAATGGCGTCAACACCCCGCCCTACCGCGAAATCGCCCAAGCGCTTTTGCGTACCAGGGCGGAGCTCGCCACGCCGGCAGCGAGCACCAACGGCAGATGCATTCTGCCCGACTTCGCCAAGAGGTCGACGGGACATATAACAGTCAACCAGTGAGGGCAACACCCTATGAGAAGACTTAAGCGTGATCCGTTGGAAAGAGCATTTTTACGCGGATATCAATACGGCGTTCATGGCAAATCCCGCGAGCTTTGCCCCTTTACTCTACCGTCGGTGCGCCAAGCCTGGATCAATGGCTGGCGAGAAGGACGCGGCGACAACTGGGACGGTATGACCGGCACTGCGGGAATCCACAGACTCAACGAACTTCACGCTGTCGGCTGATCAGGGCACATTCCGACATGACAATTTGAGCAACAACCGACTTACCATGCACGCCCCATCCGGGCGGCGGGCTTCGGCCCAGGGGCTCCTACGGAGCCCTTTTTAATGCCGCAGGCTTAACGCCGTAACGCCGCGATGGCATCCACCGACTGGCGAATCAACGCCGGCCCCTTGTAGATGAACCCCGAATACACCTGCACCAGGCTGGCCCCGGCGGCGATCTTCTCAGCCGCGTGCTCCCCCTCGGTGATACCGCCCGCCGCGATGATCGGCAAACGCCCGGCCAGTTCAGCAGCCAGCACCTTGACGGTATGGGTGCTCTTCTCGCGCACCGGCGCGCCGGACAGGCCACCGGCCTCGTCGCCATGGGCCAGGCCTTCGACACCGACACGGCTCAGGGTGGTGTTGGTGGCGATCACCGCGTCCATGCCCGACTCCAGCAACGCCTGGGCTACCAGCACGGTCTCTTCGTCGGTCATGTCCGGAGCGATCTTGATCGCGAGCGGGACGTATTTGCCATGCTGCTGGGCCAACTGTGCCTGGCGCACGCGCAAGGCCTCGAGCAGTTGCTTGAGCGAATCGCCGAATTGCAGGCTGCGCAGGCCCGGGGTGTTCGGCGAACTGACGTTGACCGTCACGTAGCTGGCATGGGCATAGACCTTGTCCAGGCAGATCAGGTAGTCATCGACGGCACGTTCCACCGGCGTGTCGAAGTTCTTGCCGATATTGATGCCGAGGATCCCCCTGTAGCGTGCGGCTCGGACCCGCGACACCAGGTTGTCCACACCCAGGTTGTTGAAGCCCATGCGATTGATGATTGCCTCGGCCTGGGGCAGGCGGAAGATCCGTGGTTTCGGATTGCCCGGCTGCGGCCGTGGCGTCACCGTGCCGATTTCAACGAAACCGAAGCCCAGTTGGGCAAAACCGTCGATGGCCGCACCGTTCTTGTCCAGGCCCGCAGCCAGGCCCACCGGGTTGGGAAAGTCCAGGCCCATGACCGTCACCGGGTTCGACGCCGGAGCCTTGCACAACAGGCTGTTAAGCCCCAGCCGCCCACCCGCGCCGATCAGGTCCAGGGACAAATCGTGGGAGACTTCCGGAGAAAACTTGAACAACAACTGGCGGGCCAGGTTATACATGGGCGGGCTTGACTCGGATGGCGACGATAGTGGCCGGCGATTATAGCCGGGCCCCGGCAAAAACCATAGGCGCACCACGAGCCCGACTTATCCGCAAGGCGGCAATGCGGTTGCCTCGGCGCAACCTTGCAGGCTGGTGACCAGGGCCAGGCGGGCCAGCGCCTGGTGATTGCCGGCTTCCAGCTCCAGGACCCGGGCGACCGCCGCCCGGGCCTGCTCGACCCCCGCGCCGCGATCACAAAGCCCCAGCATCGACAGGGCCAGCCAGGTATCGGCCAGTTGCAGCGCACTCCAGGGCTCGCAACAAGTGGCCACCCGCTCGGTCGGCAAGACGCTCAGAGGGTCCCCCAACACCGGCAGCAACGGCACCACCGGACCGGTAAAGCGATAGCCCTTGCCGTAGACGGTGGCGATATAACCCTTGCTCTCCTCGAGCAACTTGCGCAGCACATAGATACAGCGCGTCAGCGACTCCTCGGCCGCGTCCATGCCCGGCCAGACGCTGTCGAGCAAGCGGTCCTTGGTCACCAGTCGTCCAGCCGAACCCAGCAACAGGCGCAGCACCTGCAACTCCTTGGGCGGCAGATGAATTCCCCGGCCGCACCTCACCAGGTTTCCATCGCTTTGCAATATCCATTGGCCAAAGACGAAGGTTTGTCGCGGAGTCTTTCCAGTGGCGCTGTCCATAACCTCGACGCAATCCTCTATAGAGATGTACGACCATTCAAAAATAAACCCGGGAAAAGGGTCTATTCACGAGGAACGTCACGACTATAGGAATTCACATCGAGCCATGTCGGTAGGACATTTCCCGCATAGAAAAGGAATATTCAACAAGATGACAGCACCGACAAAACCTACAGGCTCAAGGCTGATTCCTTCATACAAACTGCGCCCTAATGCAGGAACTCTGGTAGCTCCCCGCCTCTCCCCGGGCATTTCCTACAAGACGACACAGATCAGCCACAGTCCGCCAGCGCCCGATCTCGTCGATTGACAGCCTGATACGGAACGCCGCATTGAGCCGCTCGACCAGCTCGGCAAAGTCGACATCGCCACTGCCCAGGTCTTCGAGCAGTCTCGACTCGAAACGGATCTTTCTGCGTGGCAGTGAAAAATGCTCGGCCAGCAACACCATCACCTGTTGCTCGATAAAGTAGTCACACTCTCCCGGAACCAGGTAACTCATAGACTCGCTTTCCCACAAACCGCGCCGGAACATGACGGCATGGAGCCCGCCTGCAAATCCTCGAGATAGGCCCGCGAGCGCCGTGGCAGCTCGCCATCAACCGCCTGCCTGAGCACATAGTCGAAACAATCCCGAGCCTTGGCCTGCGCGCCAAGCGCCAGTTGACACTCGCCGGTATAGAACATCGGCCGGTAGTCGCCACGATCCTGGGCAAACGCCACCGCATACAGCTCGATGGCCTTGCGGTAGTGCCCGGAGACCTGATAGACCGCCGCCAGCCCCATCCAGTAATGGCTGTTGTAAAAGTCGTAGATACACAGGAAACGGAAGAGTTTTTCCGCTTCCTCCAGGCGTCCTTGCTCCTGGAACTGGCAGGCATGGGCATAAAGGCCCTGCACCTGTTCGTTACCGGTTTCGCTCATCTCCTTGAGCGCCTCTTTCGGGCTACACATCGCCACACCCCCGAGGAACACGTCAGTTGCTGACGTCTTGACTGTCACGAGATCATCAAACCCATGGACGCCTGGATATCGCAGAGGCGGCTGGGCGCCACGCCGAGCAGTTCACGGACCTCCTTGGAAAAGTGCGACGAAGAGGCATAACCGAACTCCAGCGCCACATCGGTCAACGAACACTCGCCGCCGATCATGCTCAGCAGGGCCTTGGCCGTGCGCCAGTCACGCAACTCGGGCTTGGCCGCACAGCCCAGCGCCTGATGGCACAACCTTCGAAAATGCGAGACCGACACGCCATAACGCTTGGCCAGGCCAATCAGTTTTTCATTGGCCGTGCCCTGCTCCAGGAGAAAACGCACCAGCCAGTAGTTCGGGCTTTGCCGCAGGACTTCGGCAAAGCCTTGATGGGCGGGATCGGCGCGCAAGGCGCAGTCGATATACCAGGATTCCAACAAGGTCCTGCTGGCCGATACCCCGGCTGACAAGGGCAAGGCCGCCCAGGGCGTCGCGGCCGATCGCGCCCGTTCGAAACCCATGCCCTGGTCGATAAACACCTGCAGCTTGACCAGGCTCGCCTCCACGGGGCGCTCGCTGAGCAGGTCACCGCCGATGACCCGCAACATGCCCCGCGCCACCAGCAAGCCCTGCCAGCCCGGCGGCAGGCACCAGGACACGCTCGCCTCGTCATGGGCCAGGCACACGCCGGCCTCCCCCGCCTGTACCTGTACGACCTGTTCACCATATAAAAAGCCCGGACACCTGGTCGCGGATAGTTGATCACTCTGCACACTGCGCCCCGTCTCGTTCTTATTGAGCGGTGCGATGATGGCCGGGAGGCGCCCGCCAATCATGATGAAAATCTGATGAAGCGTTGTCCGAAAGCACACGAGCACAGGTCGGTGCCCGTGCCGGGCTCAAATCGCAGGCGAAAAAAAGCCCGGCCTAAGCCGGGCTTTTTCTTACCGCAAAGTCATTACTGACCTTGTTGGGCTTCTACTTCAGCTTCTACGCGACGGTTGATCGCGCGACCGGCTTCAGTGGCGTTGTCAGCCACTGGGCGGGTTTTACCGTAGCCTACCGACTGGATGCGGTTAGGAGCTACGCCGTCCTGGACCAGGACCTGTTTCACAGCATCAGCACGACGCTGGGACAGCTTCTGGTTGTAAGCGTCAGGACCGACGTTGTCAGTGTGACCAGCAACAGTAGTAGTAGTACGTGGGTACTGCTTCATGAAGTCAGCCAGGTTCTTCACGTCGCCCTTGCTGTTAGGCTTGACAATGGCCTTGTTGAAGTCGAACTTGACGTCCAGCTGAACCTTGACAACTTCTGGAGCTGGAGCGGATTCAGCTACTGGAGCTGGAGCCGCTTCTACTGGAGCTGGAGCAGGAGCCGGAGCTACTTTGCCGCCGCTGCCGCCGAAGTTCACGCCCAGGCCGATCAGAGCCTGGTAGTCCCAACGACCGTTGTCCAGCTTGTAGTCAGCTTCACCGCCGGCACGAGCGTACAGGTTGTCGGTGATGTACATCTTCACACCGGCACCGGTGGTCAGGTAGGTCGAACCGTCACGGCCAGTGTGGCCATCAGCAGCTACGTTGGTCATGCTGCCGTGGGACACGCCGCCTTCAACATAAGGACGGAACATGTCGCCGACATTACCGAAGTGGTACTGGGACTTCAGACCGAAATGATCGCCATTGATCTTCTGGTTGCCAGTGTCAGTGTCCGAACGAGTGTAGTCGTCCTTACGGTAGGTCAGGTTCACCGAAACGTCGTCGGTCAGGAAGTAGCCGATCGAGACGCCAGGTGTGCGACCGTTCTGGTAGGAATCGACGCTGTGGTTCCAGGTCTTGCCCCAGAACGCTTCACCTTCGACCGCGCCTTGGCCTTGTGCCAGTGCGCCGAACGAAGTAGCGGCAATGAGAGAGCCAATGGCCAAGCCCAAGGTGTTTTTCAGTTTCATCCGTTAAATCCCCATCTGGTGATTGTATAGCAGTCCCACAAACCGGGGGACAACTCGGCGGCAAGTGTAGCAGAACTTGCCTACACGTAAGAGACATTTGCGCTGAACTAAGTTTCAGCGATACCCGCAAATTTCTCACGCAATTTGTCGAGGGCCCGTTTATAGCGCATTTTCGTGGCGCTCAAGCCCATGTGCATGATGTCTGCAATCTCCTGAAACTCCAGCTCTGCGACAAATCGTAGCACCAGAATTTCTCGGTCAATCGGGTTCACATGCACTAACCATCGATCCAGTCCGCCCTTTTCCTCAGGTTTCGGCGTCTTCTCTTCAGACGCTTCCTCGAGGGGGTCGAGACTCAACGCATCCATCAGGCGCCGCTTTCGGCGCTCTTTGCGATACTGCGTAATACATTCGTTGTACGTGATGCTATATAGCCATGTCTTGAACTTGGATTTACCCTCAAAGTTCTTAAGGCCATACAACACCTTCAACATCACTTCCTGACAGACATCGTCCGCATCGCGTTCGTTCCCTAAATATCTTGAACAAACGCTGAACAAGGTGCGTTGATAGCGCCGCATCAACTCTTCATAGGCGCGGGTCACATGAAACAGCTCCGAATGCGCACGCGCCACCAACTCCTCATCGGTGAGTTCGCGGGGGTCGTAGCGCATGGAGAGCGATTGAGCTTTATTCAAAACGAGTCGGGCCGACAGTCAGGTCAATGTCCGCCGCAGCCATGGCTGCGGGCATTTTTGCGGCGGCATAGAGTAGCAGGGTTTGCCGGGTTAGCGGCTGCTCACATGCTGCTCCAGCAAGATCCGATTGGAGAGAGAGACTAGCTCACCCTCATCGGTCAGCAATGTGGTCTTGACCGTGCCAATCTCTTCAATCTGTCCTTCGACCTCACCCACTCGCACTTGTTGCCCAACCTGATACAACTCACGCACATAAATTCCCGCCAGGATCTGCCCGGCGATCTCCCGACTACCCAAGCCCATGGCCAGCGCAACGGCCAGACCAACGGTAATGAGCACGATGACGATCACATGGTTCAGCAGGTCGGTCTTGACCTCCAACTGACTGATCGCCACCGAAATACTGATGATAATCACCAGGCCCTGGGCAACCCGCCCCAGGCCCGAGGCGTAATCCAGGCCAACCCCTTCGGCCGCGCCACGCACCAGCCCGCTGACCAGTTGTGCCAGCAAAACCCCCACCAGCAGCACCAGGGCCGCGCCGAATACCTTCGGCAAATACAGGGCCAGCATGTCGAGCGTAGCTGAAACTCGCTCAAGTCCAAGGGATTCGGCCGCTGAAACCAGGAAAATCAGCAAAATGAACCAATAGACGATCTTGCCGATCAGCGTCGAGATCGGCACCTGGAGGCCGGCACGCCCCAGCAGCTTGGTCAATCCGGTGCCGCCCATCAGGCGATCCAGGCCCAATTTGGCCAACAGCTTGGACAGCAGGGTGTCGAGCAGCTTGGCCACGACAAAGCCCAGCAACACCACCACCAGCGCCCCGAACAGGTTGGGGATGAAATTCGCGACTTTGGTCCACAAGGCAGTCATTGCCGTGACGAGGCTCTGGGTCCAGAGATCAAGTTCCATATTCAGTCAGCCTTATCCGTGGAGCGAGCAATAGGGGTACGACGAGAGACCGGCAAAACATGGGCCGATCCGTTGTTCAGGGCAATCATCAGCGCCTGCAGCCAACGGCCCATCAGACTGAAGAGATCACCGGCGCCGACCTGCCGGTTGGCGGTTTTCAGGACACGCCCCAGGCAAGCGTCGTCGTCACGGGTGGACGGCGAGGCCTTGAGCATGTCACGCAGAGATTGTTCGAACGGATCGTGCATACGCACCTCTCGGTATATCTGTGAAAGACGCGATCACTTTTTTGCAGGTCACATGAAACATGTTTCAAACCCAGCGCAAACGTCGGAAAAGCCACCATTGTCCGACGGCAACGGCGACGATCAGCAGACATGCGATGACGAAACCGTAGGGGTCTCCGGACCACGGAATACCGCCGACGTTGATCCCCAACAGACCGGTCAGGAAGCTCATCGGCAGGAAGATCCCGGTGATGATCCCGAAACGGTACATGGTCTTGTTCATGCGCACGTTCAGGCGTCGGTCCTCGGCCTCAAGTACAAGCCCCACGCGCTCGCGGGTCAATTCGAGCTCTTCCAGGTAACGGGTCAGGCTGTTGTTCAATTCGTTCCAATAACCGGCTTCTTCGTCGGCGAACCAGGGCAGCTTGATCCGGCTCAACTGGCCGAAAATATCCCGCTGCGGTGCGAGGAAACGTTTCAGCCCGGCCGCTCGACGACGTATCTGCACGATGGCGCCATGTTCAGGGCTATACCGTTCGTCGGCATCTATCTTTTCTTCTTCGTCATCGACCACTTCCGAGAGATCGCTGACCAGATCCTGCACCTTCAGGGTGAGGTATTGCGCGATGTAAAGGATCAGTTCGGCGGCGTTTTTCGGCCCCTTGCCCTGCTCCAGTTGCACCAGCAACTCATCGGTGGCGCGCAACGGCCGCAAACGCAGGGAAATCACCCGCTGATGGGCGGCAAAGACCCGCACCGAGACCATGTCTTCAGGCTCGGCACCGGGATTGAGGTTGACCCCGCGCAAAAACAGCAGCAGCTCGCTATCGGGCAATGGCAACAGGCGTGGCCGGGTATTCTCTTCCAGCAGCAGGTCGCAGTTGAACTCGCTCAGGCCGCTGGAGGTGCGCAACCAGGTGTGGGTCTGCGGATGGCTGCGATCCCAGTGCAGCCAGAGGCTTTCCTCCGGCTGCAACTGCAAGCCATCGAGCTCTGTCCGAGCAATCGAGCGCGCACCGCCCTTACCATCCAGAACCAGGGCATGAACCAGCCCCCACTGCGCGTTTTCTTCCTCGAACATCCTTACCCCATTTTGTTGCAAAAAATTTACTCAGGCATCTTCAGCGGGCTCGGCGCGATGATCACACCGTTATTGTCCGCGTAGATGTACTCGCCCGGGCGAAAGGTCACGCCGGCAAAAGTGACCGGGACATTGAGGTCGCCGATGCCACGCTTGTCGGTTTTCATCGGATGGCTGGCCAGGGCCTGCACCCCCAGGTCGGTCTGGGCGATCACGTCGACGTCACGGATGCAGCCGTAGATCACCAGCCCTTCCCAGCCGTTCTTCGCCGCCTTCTCGGCCAGCATGTCGCCGAGCAGGGCACGGCGCAGGGAACCGCCGCCATCGACCACCAGCACCTTGCCCCGACCATCGAGCTCGACCTGGTCCTTGACCAGGGAGTTATCCTCGAAGCACTTGATGGTGACGATCTCACCACCGAAGGAATCGCGGCCACCGAAGTTGCTGAACATCGGCTCAAGCACCTGTACCAACTCCGGATAGGCGTCGCACAGATCGGGGGTGACGTAATGGTCCATGGGTAAACTCCTGTAGGTGGAATCGAGAATGCCAGACTACGCAGGTCGCGCTACAAGATGAAACGCTTGCCCCGGTCGAATGTTTAGACAATGACCCAAACCGCTCAATGCGTCATATCTTAGCCTTTACCATCCGTGAGCGAAATGCCCTTGTCAGGGCGTTTCCTGAACAACGGCTGACTCAGCCTGTAGGAAAACCTGCTGGTCGCGCAACCAATCGGCCACCCTTGGCCAGACTTCAGCCTGTGCCGGCTTGCTCACCAGCATCTCGACATGGCCGAAATCCGAGCTGAAACCCTGCTCGCGGCCCAGGCAGAGAAAGTGCTTGTGCGCCGCTCCGATCTGCTCGAACAGCTTGCGACAGGCCCAGGCCGGATCCTGGTGATCGCCCACCGCGGTGACGGCCAGCACCGGCACGTCCACTTCGGCCAGGCCCCCCCACCAATCCCGCTCGGCGTCCCGGAAGCGCCCGAACAGGCCGTACCAGCGCAGGCTTTCGAGGGCCAGGCCGATGGGCTCGTCCTCAGGGCCGCGCTTGAGGCGCGAACCGGACAAGTGGGCAAAGCGCCGCAGCAGCAGGCGACCGCCCCACTCCACTGGCGGAATCTTCAACGGCCAGTAGGTGCGACTGACCTGGCAGCCGAACAATGCCGCCGAAGCGACGGCAGGGGCGCCCAGGTATTGACCGCCCAAGGCAGCCGCCAGGGTGATGCCACCCAGGGAATGGCCGATCCAGTGGGGAATCTGCCCGCTTTGTTCACGGACGAACGCGGCAATGGCCGGCAGGTCATAACGGGCGTAATCGGCCACGCGATTGCGTCGATAGCTGTGGTTGCGCGCCGATAGTCCGTGACCGCGCATTTCCGGGATCCATACGTCGAACCCGGCACGCGCCAGGTAGGCGCCCAGGCCGATGCCCTTGGCGGAATACCAGAAGCGCCGATTGGAAAAGCTGCCATGCAGCAGGATGACCGGCACGCCACGGGCCTCGGGCTCGTCGGCGAGGCCCAGGCGGGTGACCGCCAGTTCGACGGTGGCGTCGGGGCTGTTGGCCGGTTTCAAACGATAGACGTCTTCACAGAGATCGCCACGACGCTCGGCGCTGATCAAAGCGACCGGAAAAAGATTGCTGCTGCTTTGCATAAGGCTCTTGCACAAAAAAGGGCGGCCCAAGTGGACTCGCCCTGAAAATAAGATTTTACAACATCGAAGACCGATTCTACTTACGACATAAGTCTGTAGGAACATGGCTTGCCAGCGAAGCTTTTGGCGCTCTTGAGGACGCCTTCGCGGGCAAGCCCTGCTCCTACAGTACAGCGTCGTACGCAGATTTTGCGCACAACACAAAACCTGTAGGAGCCTGGCTTGCCAGCGAAGCTTTTGGCGCCCTCAAGGACGCATCGCCGGCAAGCCAGCTCCCACAGGGGTCAGGCCTGGGCTTGCCCTTCAGCCAGGAAGAACCAGGTCTCCAGCACGGAGTCCGGGTTCAACGACACGCTTTCAATTCCCTGCTCCATCAACCAGAGCGCCAGGTCCGGGTGATCGGAAGGCCCCTGGCCGCAGATGCCGATGTACTTGCCAGCCTTGTTGCAAGCCTGGATGGCGTTGGACAACAGCTTCTTCACCGCCGGGTTACGCTCGTCGAACAGGTGCGCGATGATCCCTGAATCACGATCCAGGCCCAGGGTCAGCTGGGTCAGGTCGTTGGAACCGATGGAGAAACCATCGAAGTACTCAAGGAATTCATCTGCGAGAATGGCGTTGGACGGCAACTCGCACATCATGATCACCCGCAGGCCGTTCTCGCCACGGGCCAGGCCGTTGGCGGCGAGCAGATCGACCACCTGGCTGGCTTCGCCGAGGGTACGGACGAACGGCACCATGATTTCGACGTTGGTCAGGCCCATCTCGTTGCGCACGCGCTTGAGGGCGCGGCATTCGAGTTCGAAGCAGTCACGGAACGACTCGCTGATATAACGCGAAGCCCCACGGAAACCCAGCATCGGGTTTTCTTCTTCCGGCTCGTAGAGCTTGCCGCCGATCAGGTTGGCGTATTCGTTGGACTTGAAGTCCGACAGCCGCACGATGACCTTCTTCGGCCAGAACGCCGCCGCCAGGGTGCTGATACCTTCCACCAGCTTCTCGACATAGAAGCCGACCGGATCGTCGTAACCGGCGATGCGTTTATCGACACTGTCCTTGATTTCCGGTGGCAGCCCGGCGTAGTTCAGCAGCGCCTTGGGGTGCACGCCGATCATGCGGTTGATGATGAATTCCAGGCGGGCCAGGCCCACGCCGGCGTTCGGCAACTGCGCGAAGTCGAAGGCACGGTCCGGGTTGCCGACGTTCATCATGATCTTGAACGGCAGTTCCGGCATGGCATCGACGGAGTTTTTCTTGATATCGAAGCCCAGTTCGCCTTCGAAGATATAACCGGTGTCGCCTTCGGCACAGGAAACGGTCACGCCCTGACCGTCTTTCAGCAGTTGGGTGGCGTTACCGCAACCGACCACTGCCGGAATCCCCAGCTCACGGGCGATGATCGCCGCGTGGCAGGTTCGCCCGCCACGGTTGGTGACGATGGCGCTGGCGCGCTTCATCACCGGCTCCCAGTCCGGGTCGGTCATGTCGGAAACCAGAACGTCGCCTGGCTGGACCTTGTCCATCTCGGACACGTCCTTGATGATCCGCACCTTGCCGGCGCCGATGCGCTGGCCGATGGCACGGCCTTCCACCAGCACGGTGCCGGTTTCCTTGAGCAGGTAGCGCTCCATGACGTTGGCCTGGGTGCGGCTCTTCACGGTTTCCGGACGCGCCTGGACGATGTACAGCTTGCCGTCGTCACCGTCCTTGGCCCATTCGATGTCCATCGGGCACTTGTAGTGCTTCTCGATGATCATCGCCTGCTTGGCCAACTCGCTGACTTCGGCGTCGCTGAGGCAGAAACGCGCGCGCTCGGCCTTGTCGACATCGACGGTCTTGACCGAACGACCGGCCTTGGCTTCGTCGCCGTAGATCATCTTGATCGCCTTGCTGCCCAGGTTGCGGCGCAGGATGGCGGGACGACCGGCTTCGAGGGTGCCCTTGTGCACGTAGAACTCATCCGGGTTGACCGCGCCTTGTACGACGGTTTCACCCAGGCCGTAGGCGCCGGTGATGAACACCACGTCACGGAAGCCCGACTCGGTGTCGAGGGTGAACATCACGCCGGCGGTGCCGGTTTCCGAACGCACCATGCGTTGCACGCCGGCGGACAGGGCCACCAGCTTGTGGTCGAAGCCCTGGTGTACGCGGTAGGAAATGGCGCGGTCGTTGAACAGCGAGGCAAAGACTTCCTTGGCCGCACGGATGACGTTTTCCACGCCGCGGATATTCAGGAAGGTTTCCTGCTGGCCGGCGAAGGACGCGTCCGGCAGGTCTTCGGCGGTGGCCGAGGAACGCACGGCCACGGCCATGTCCGGGTTGCCCGCCGACAGGGTGGCGAAGGCGGTGCGGATCTCGGCGTTGAGCTTCTCGGGGAACTCGGCTTCCATGATCCACTGGCGGATCTGTGCGCCAGTGCGGGCCAGGGCGTTGACGTCATCGACGTCCAGTGCATCCAGCGCCGCATGGATCTGGTCGTTCAGGCCACTGAGCTCGAGAAAATCACGATACGCCTGAGCCGTAGTGGCAAAGCCGCCGGGGACCGATACACCGGCACCCGCGAGGTTACTGATCATCTCGCCCAGGGATGCGTTCTTGCCCCCTACGTGCTCTACATCATGGACGCCGAGCTTATCGAGGGAAACTACGTACTCTACCAAGGTGATCTCTCCACTAACTGTGTTGGAAAAGCTCAGGAGCGGACTGCTCTAATGGGCAGGTTATCCGCCATGTGGCCTGGACCTGGAAAATAAGTGAGAATGCCCGTCATTCCTGGCGGACAAATCCCGCCTATCATATCCAAGAATCGTCACCAGCTTAAGGCCCAAGGCGCAAATGAAACGATCTGCTTTCTTTATCTCCGATGGCACCGGTATCACCGCCGAAACCCTGGGTCAAAGCCTGCTGGCGCAGTTCGAAAACATTACCTTCGCCAAATTCACCCGTCCTTACATCGACAACGTCGACAAAGCCCGGGCCATGGTGCAACAGATCAATATCGCCGCCGAAAAGGACGGATTTCGCCCGATCATCTTCGATACCATCGTCAACCAGGACATTCGTGAGATCCTCGCCACGTCCAATGGTTTCATGATCGACATTTTTTCCACCTTCCTCGCCCCGCTGGAACAGGAACTGAGCGAGCACTCGTCCTACTCGGTGGGCAAGTCCCACTCCATCGGCGGCAACTCCAACTATATGGAGCGCATCGAGGCGGTGAACTTCGCCCTGGACAACGACGACGGTGCCCGCACCCACTATTACGACAAGGCCGACCTGATCCTGGTGGGTGTGTCGCGTTGCGGCAAGACCCCGACCTGCTTGTACATGGCGATGCAATTCGGCATCCGCGCGGCCAACTACCCGCTGACCGAGGACGATATGGAACGCCTGCAACTGCCGGCCGCCCTGCGCGCCCACCAGCACAAGCTGTTCGGCCTGACCATCGACCCGGACCGTCTCACCGCGATCCGCAACGAGCGCAAGCCCAACAGTCGTTATTCCAGCTATGCCCAGTGCGAATTCGAAGTGCGCGAGGTGGAAAACCTGTTTCGCCGCGAGAATATCGCCCATATCAACTCCACGCATTTCTCGGTGGAAGAGATTTCCGCGAAAATTCTCGTCGAAAAAGGCGTGGAGCGGCGGTTCAAGTAACGCGGTTAGACCTGCCAGTCCTGCGTTGCCAGAACCGGCGCTTTCGCGGGCAAGCCCTGCTCCTACAGTATGGTGTCGTGCAGAAGATCAGTGAACGACGATGAACTGTAGGAGCAGGGCTTGCCCGCGAAGAGGCCGGCACAGACAACCTAGATCACGAACAGATCGACAAACCGATGCACCGGTGTCGCCTCCAGGCGCGCCGGATCCTTGCACAGGGCGAAGATTTCGGCACTACGCTGGGCGGTGAAGCGCGTCGCCAGATTGGCCATGAACTTGTCTTCCAGCAGCGCAATGCCCTCGGCCCGGCGACGGCGATGGCCGATCGGGTATTCCACCACCACCTGCGCGGTACTGGTCCCATCCTTGAAAAACACCTGCACCCCATTGGCGATCGAACGTTTGTCGGCCTCCAGGTATTCACGGGTGTAACGCGGGTCTTCAACGATCACCATCTTCTCGCGCAACACATCGATGATCGGATGGGCCGCGTGGAAATCGTCCTCGTAATGCTCGGCTACCAGATTGCCGAAGGCCAGCGGCACCGCCGTCATGTACTGCAGACAGTGGTCGCGGTCGGCGGCATTGGCCAGCTTGCCGACCTTGGAAATGATGCGGATCGCCGATTCATGGGTGGTGATCACGATCCGGTCGATCTCGCCCAGGCGGCTCCTGACCTGCGGATGCAACGTCACCGCCGCCTCGCAGGCGGTCTGGG
The DNA here is from genome assembly GCF_023242495.1 of Pseudomonas sp. MWU13-2862. Taxonomy (NCBI): domain Bacteria; kingdom Pseudomonadati; phylum Pseudomonadota; class Gammaproteobacteria; order Pseudomonadales; family Pseudomonadaceae; genus Pseudomonas; species Pseudomonas sp. MWU13-2862. The sequence goes on from NZ_JALMEZ010000010.1 coordinate 95,589, forward strand.
CATGGAATTCGGCGGGGAAACTGATCTTGAACAGCACATTTTCCATGACATAGCTGCCATACGGCTGGGAAAGGCTGAAGGTGCGCTTGTCTTCGGGCTTGAGCGCCAGGTCCTTGCTGGTATGGCTGAACAGCACATCGTAGAAGCCCCATTGTGGCGCGCTCAACACCCCGGGAATGCCCATTTCCCCGCGCAGGGCGATATCCGCCAGACGTACGCCACGACTGGTGGCATCGCCCGCCGCCCAGGATTTACGCGAACCGGCATTCGGCGCGTGACGATAGGTGCGCAGCGCCTGGCCATCGACAAAGGCATGGGACAGCGCCGCCAACAGTTGTTCACGGCTGGCACCCATGAGTTTGGCGGTGACCGCGGTGGAGGCGACTTTCACCAGCAGCACATGATCAAGGCCGACCCGGTTGAAGGAGTTTTCCAGGGCGATCACGCCCTGGATCTCGTGGGCCATGATCATCGCCTCCAGCACCACCCGCATGCTCAGCGGTGCCTCACCATTGGCCACACGCTTCTGCGACAGATGATCGGCCACCGCGAGAATCCCGCCGAGGTTGTCCGAAGGATGACCCCACTCGGCCGCCAGCCAGGTGTCGTTGTAGTCGAGCCAACGGACGATACAGCCGATATCCCAGGCCGCCTTGACCGGATCGAGGCGAAAACTCGTCCCCGGCACACGCGAGCCGAAGGGCACGATGGTGCCCTCGACCAGCGGCCCGAGGTGCTTGGTACACTCGGGAAAGCGCAGGGCCAACAGGCCGCAGCCGAGGGTATCCATCAGGCAGTTACGCGCGGTATCCAGCGCCTCCGCGGACTCGACCTGATAGTCGAGCACATAGTCGGCGATATCCTGCAGGACCTGGTCGTAATCGGGACGGTTGTTCAGATCAACGTTGGCGCTCATCTTCGCTTCACTCCGAGGGTGGTTCAGCTCAAAAAGCATCACCCGGCACACGTACCCAGCCTTCCATCAGGACCCGCGCACTGCGGCTCATGATGGCCTTGACCACGGTCCATTCACCGTTGACCTGGGAAGCCTGCGCCCCAACCCGCAAGGCACCCGACGGATGGCCGAAACGCACCGCACTGCGCTCGCCACCGCCCGCCGCCAGGTTCACCAGGGTGCCGGGAATTGCCGCCGCGGTACCGATGGCCACCGCCGCCGTGCCCATCATCGCGTGGTGCAGCTTGCCCATGGACAAGGCTCGCACCAGCAGGTCCAGATCGGCCGCCGCCACCGGCTTGCCACTCGACGCGGTATAGCTCGCGGGTGCCGCGACAAACGCTACCTTCGGCGTGTGCTGACGGGTCGCCGCCTCATCGATATGCCGGATCAAGCCCATGCGCATGGCACCGTAGGCACGGATCGTCTCGAACATCGCCAGAGCCTTGGGATCGCTGTTGATATCGCCCTGCAACTCAGTACCGGTGTAGCCGATATCCGCCGCATTGACGAAGATCGTCGGAATCCCGGCATTGATCATGGTCGCCTTGAAGGTACCGACACCCGGTACTTCCAGGTCGTCCACCAGATTGCCGGTGGGGAACATCGAACCGCCGGCACCCTCCTCCTCGGCCGCCGGGTCCATGAATTCAAGCTGCACTTCGGCGGCCGGAAAGGTCACGCCGTCGAGCTCGAAGTCACCGGTTTCCTGCACCTGGCCCTCGGTGATCGGCACATGGGCGATGATGGTCTTGCCGATATTCACCTGCCAGATCCGCACCACCGCCACGCCATTGCGCGGGATCCGCCCGGCATCCACCAGGCCGGCGCTAATGGCGAACGAACCGACCGCCGCCGACAGGTTGCCGCAGTTGCCGCTCCAGTCGATAAACGGCTTGTCGATGGAGACCTGGCCGAACAGGTAGTCGACGTCGTGGTCGGCCTTGATGCTCTTGGACAGGATCACCGTCTTGCTGGTGCTGGAGGTCGCCCCGCCCATGCCGTCGATCTGCTTCTCATAGGGGTCGGGGCTGCCGATCACCCGCAACAACAACGCATCCCGCACCGCACCGGGCAATTGCGCCGCTTCGGGCAGGTCGTTGAGGTTGAAGAACACCCCTTTGCTGGTGCCGCCGCGCATATAGGTGGCGGGGATCTTGATTTGCGCTACGTGGGCCATGAGATCTCCTGCTGAGTCTGGACGCGACGCTGTTTCGCGGCAAAACACACATCTGTAGGAGCCGGCTTGCTGGCGATGGCGGCGCTGAATCTTGCGCTGCAATCACTGACAGGCCGACCTGTCATGAACAAGGCCGGGGCTTCAACTGCCGCCCCGGCAACGCCTTCAACCCACCGTGGCCGATTGAAGGAAGTCCTGGGCAAAACGCTGCAAGACACCACCGGCCTCATAGATCGAGACTTCTTCAGCGGTGTCGAGGCGGCAGGTCACCGGCACCTCGAGACGCTCGCCGTCATGGCGATTGATCACCAGGGTCAGGGTGTTACGGGGCGTACGGTCGCCGATCACATCGAAGGTCTCGGTGCCGTCGATGCCAAGGGTCTTGCGGTCGGTCCCAGGCAGGAATTCCAGCGGCAACACGCCCATGCCCACCAGGTTGGTGCGATGGATACGCTCGAAGCCTTCGGCGGCAATCGCCTCGACCCCAGCCAGCCGCACGCCCTTGGCCGCCCAGTCACGGGACGAGCCCTGGCCGTAGTCGGCACCGGCGATGATGATCAGCGGCTGCTTGCGCTCCATGTAGGTTTCGATGGCTTCCCACATGCGCATGACCTGCCCTTCGGGCTCGACCCGCGCCAGGGAACCCTGCTTGACCTTGCCGTTTTCCACGACCATTTCGTTGAACAGCTTCGGGTTGGCGAAGGTCGCGCGCTGCGCGGTGAGGTGATCCCCCCTGTGGGTCGCGTAGGAGTTGAAGTCCTCTTCCGGCAGGCCCATTTTCTCCAGGTACTCACCGGCCGCGCTATCGAGCATGATGGCGTTGGACGGCGACAGGTGGTCGGTGGTGATGTTGTCCGGCAGCACCGCCAGCGGGCGCATGCCCTTGAGCGGTCGCGCACCGGCCAGGGCGCCTTCCCAGTACGGCGGACGGCGGATATAGGTGCTCATCGGCCGCCAGTCGTACAGCGGCGTGACCTTGGGACCGGTGTCTTCGTGAATGGCGAACATCGGGATGTAGACCTTGCGGAACTGCTCCGGCTTCACCGAGGCCTTGACCACCGCGTCGATCTCTTCGTCGCTCGGCCAGATGTCCTTGAGGCGGATTTCCTTGCCGTCGGCGTCCAGGCCCAGCACATCCTTCTCGATATCGAAACGGATGGTGCCGGCGATGGCGTAGGCCACCACCAGCGGCGGCGAAGCCAGGAAGGCCTGCTTGGCGTAGGGATGGATACGTCCGTCGAAGTTACGGTTACCGGACAACACGGCCGTGGCATAGAGGTCACGGTCGATGATTTCCTGCTGGATCGCCGGGTCCAGCGCACCGGACATGCCGTTGCAGGTGGTGCAGGCAAAGGCCACGACACCAAAGCCCAGCTGTTCCAGCTCCTTGGTCAGCCCGGCTTCATCCAGGTACAGCGCCACGGTCCTGGAACCCGGCGCCAGGGACGACTTGACCCAGGGCTTGCGGGTCAGGCCGAGCTTGTTGGCGTTGCGCGCCATAAGGCCGGCGGCGATCACGTTGCGCGGGTTGCTGGTGTTGGTGCAACTGGTGATGGCGGCGATGATCACCGCGCCGTCGGGCATCTGCCCCGGCACATCGTCCCACTGGCCGGCAATACCCTTGGCCGCCAGGTCGCTGGTGGCGACGCGGGCATGGGGGTTGCTCGGACCGGCCATATTGCGCACCACCGAGGACAGGTCGAAGCTCAAACCACGCTCGTAGTCCGCGCCTTTCAGGCTGTCGGCCCAGAGCCCGGTGTGGCGGGCGTAGGTTTCCACCAGCTTGACCTGCTCGTCTTCACGCCCGGTGAGTTTCAGGTAGTCGATGGTCTGCTGGTCGATATAGAACATCGCCGCCGTGGCGCCGTACTCCGGGGCCATGTTGGAAATGGTCGCGCGGTCGCCCAGGGTCAGCGCCGAGGCGCCTTCGCCAAAGAACTCCAACCAGGCACCGACCACTTTCTGCTTGCGCAGGAACTCGGTCAGCGCCAGCACCATGTCGGTGGCGGTGATGCCCGGTTGCAGCTTGCCGGTCAGTTCGACGCCGACGCTTTCCGGCAGGCGCATCCAGGAGGCCCGGCCGAGCATCACGCTCTCGGCTTCGAGGCCGCCGACACCGATGGCGATCACCCCCAGCGCATCGACGTGAGGGGTGTGGCTGTCGGTGCCGACACAGGTGTCGGGGAAGGCCACGCCGTCCCGCGCCTGGATCACCGGGGACATTTTCTCCAGGTTGATCTGGTGCATGATGCCGTTGCCGGGCGGGATCACATCGACGTTCTTGAAGGCCTTCTTGGTCCAGTCGATAAAGTGGAAACGGTCTTCGTTGCGACGGTCTTCGATGGCGCGGTTCTTGGTGAAGGCGTCCGGGTCGAAACCGCCGCATTCCACCGCCAGCGAGTGGTCGACGATCAATTGGGTCGGCACCACCGGGTTGACCTGGGCCGGATCGCCGCCCTGGGAAGCGATGGCATCACGCAGGCCGGCGAGGTCGACCAGGGCGGTCTGGCCGAGAATGTCATGGCAGACCACCCGGGCCGGGAACCAGGGGAAGTCCAGGTCGCGCTTGCGCTCGATCAGTTGCTTCAGGGAATCGGTCAGCGTCGCCGGGTCGCAACGACGGACCAGGTTCTCGGCGAGTACCCGGGAGGTGTAAGGCAGGGTCGCGTAGGCCCCGGGCTGGATGGCCTCGACTGCCGCACGGGCGTCGAAGAAATCCAGGTGGCTGCCGGGCAGCGATTTACGGTATTGGCTATTCATGGTCTGGGACTCGATTATTTCAGCGACGCTCGATTGGCACGAACTTGCGCTGTTCGACGCCGATGTACTCGGCGCTCGGGCGGATAATGCGGTTGTTGCCACGCTGCTCGAACACATGCGCGGCCCAGCCGGTCAGGCGCGAGCAGACGAAAATCGGCGTGAACAGCTTGGTCGGGATGCCCATGAAGTGATACGCCGAGGCATGGTAGAAGTCGGCGTTGGGGAAGAGTTTCTTCTGCTCCCACATGGTCTTGTCGATGGCTTCGGAAACCGCGAACAGCACGGTGTCACCGACTTCATCGGCGAGTTTCTTCGACCAGCCCTTGATCACCTCATTGCGTGGATCGTTGTCTTTGTAGATCGCATGACCGAAGCCCATGATCTTGTCCTTGCGCGCCAGCATGCCGAGGGTGCCTTCGACGGCTTCCTGGGGCGAGCTGAAACGCTCGATCATTTCCATCGCCGCCTCGTTGGCGCCGCCGTGCAGCGGGCCGCGCAGGGAACCGATGGCGGCGGTGATGCAGGAGAACAGGTCGGACAGGGTCGAGGCACAGACCCGCGCGGTAAAGGTCGAGGCGTTGAACTCGTGCTCCGCGTAGAGGATCAGCGACACGTCCATCACCTTGCGGTGCAGCTCGCTTGGCGCCTTGCCATGCAGCAGGTGCAGGAAATGCCCGCCAATGGAAGCCTCGTCGGTCACGCAGTCGATGCGCTTGCCTTCGTGGCTGAAACGATACCAGTAGCACATGATCGCCGGGAACGCGGCCAGCAGCCGGTCGGTGGCTTCATGCTGGCGGGCGAAGTCGCCTTCGGGCTCGATATTGCCGAGGAAGGAACAACCGGTGCGCATCACGTCCATCGGGTGGGCATCAGCGGGAATCCGCTCGAGCACTTCTTTCAGTGCCTGGGGCAGGTCGCGCAGGGTCTGCAGCTTGCCCATGTAGGCCGCCAGTTCGGTGGCATTCGGCAACTCGCCGTACAGCAGCAGGTAGGCGACCTCTTCGAAACGCGCCTCGGCGGCCAGTTCACGCACGTCGTAGCCACGGTAGGTCAGGCCGGCACCGGCCTGGCCGACGGTGGACAAGGCGGTTTGCCCGGCGACCTGGCCACGCAGGCCGGCACCGCTCAGTACTTTTGCTTCAGCCATTGCTCTCTCCAATTCTTGATGTTGTCAGGGACTCGGCCATTACATTGTTCAAGGGGCCAACCCAATCCTGTAGGAGCAGGGCTTGCCCGCGAAGGCGTCCTTGAAGCCGCCAAAAGCTTCGCGGGCAAGCCCTGCTCCTACAGTTACGCGCCCGCCTCCAAAATATAGCGGCTGCGATCAGCCCTTCTTCTGGGCAAACAACGCATCGAGCTTCTGCTCGAAGGTGTGGTAATCGATACGATCGTAAAGCTCCATGCGGGTCTGCATGGTGTCGATCACATTGGCCTGGGTGCCGTCGCGGCGAATCGCGGTGTAGACGTTTTCCGCCGCCTTGTTCATCGCACGGAACGCCGAGAGCGGGTACAGCACCAGGGACACGTCGGCGGACTTCAGCTGTTCGGTGGTGAACAGCGGCGTCGCACCGAACTCGGTGATATTGGCCAGGATCGGCGCCTTCACGCGGCTGGCGAACAGCTTGTACATCTCAAGTTCGGTGATGGCTTCCGGAAAGACCATGTCGGCACCGGCCTCGATGCACGCGGCGGCACGTTCCAGGGCCGACTCCAGGCCTTCCACGGCCAGGGCATCGGTACGCGCCATGATCACGAAGCTGTCGTCGGTACGGGCATCCACCGCCGCCTTGATACGGTCGACCATTTCCTGCAGGGTGACGATTTCCTTGTTCGGCCGATGGCCGCAACGCTTGGCGCCGACCTGGTCTTCGATATGGATCGCCGCCGCGCCGAACTTGATCATCGACTTGACCGTGCGCGCCACGTTGAACGCCGAGGCCCCGAAGCCGGTGTCGACATCCACCAGCAACGGCAGGTCGCAGACATCGGTGATCCGCCGTACATCGGTGAGCACGTCATCCAGGCCGGTGATGCCCAGGTCCGGCACCCCGAGGGAGCCGGCCGCGACACCGCCACCGGACAGGTAGATGGCCTTGAAGCCGGCGCGCTTGGCCAGCAAGGCGTGGTTGGCGTTGATCGCGCCGACCACCTGCAAGGGCTGTTCGCTGGCGACCGCATCGCGGAAACGCTGACCGGGCGTGCTCTTGTTGGAACCCTGACTCATGACTCACCTCGCTTCGTAGCTGTCGGTTGGACGGCGTCCTGGTAGTGACGCGCGATATTGCGTTTCGACGCGCCGATATGGCGGCGCATCAGCAGTTCGGCCAATTCGCCATCGCGCTCGGCGATGGCGTCGAGAATCCGGTGGTGCTCGGCGAACGCCTGGCGGGGCCGATTGGGAGTGACGGAAAACTGGATGCGGTACATGCGCACCAACTGATACAACTCGCCGCAGAGCATCTGGGTCAGGGTGCGGTTGCCCGCGCCCTGGATGATCCGGTAGTGAAAGTCGAAATCGCCTTCCTGCTGGTAATAGCCGACTCCGGCCTGGAACGCCGCGTCGCGCTCATGGGTATTGAGAACCTCTCTCAACTCCTCGATTTCCTCGGCCGTCATGCGCTCGGCCGCCAGGCGACAGGCCATGCCTTCAAGAGATTCGCGGATTTCGTATAGCTCGATCAATTCGGCCTGGCTGAGGGACACCACCCGCGCCCCGACATGGGGTACGCGCACCAGCAGGCGCTGGCCTTCCAGACGGTGAATAGCCTCGCGCAGCGGGCCGCGACTGATGCCGTAGGTGCGGGCCAGCTCCGGCTCGGAAATCTTGCTGCCGGGGGCGATTTCACCCTTGACGATCGCCGCCTGAATGCGCCGGAAGACGTTCTCGGACAAGGTTTCCGAATCGTCCTGGGCAATCGCGGGTGGCTCCAGCTCATGCAACATATTGTCGACACCTTATCCATCAATGGCGCTAAAACTAGCCAATATCAGCAAATCAGTCAAAGAATTAATTGGTATTGTCGACAATAGTCTAAGAAGTACTGAAACAGCTCGCTTCAAGGAACAAACCTCGACCTATCCGACGAGGGAGGCGTCCGGCGCTGGCGCGACAAGTCCAGCATGCTAGAATGCCGCGCGCTTCCGCCGATGCGCTGACTGTCATATTTTCCTGACAGACGTACGAGGATGCTTGCGCGATATTGCCAGTCCCCTTGAATCAAGATTGCCCGATACGCGCCAGGATTTATGAGACTCACGCCTTTCTCCCTACTGCTTCTCTGCCTGTTTTGTCTGCCTGGCATCAGCCTCGCGACCGAGAAGACGGTGTACGGCCTGAACGAGTACGCGCAACTGGCCGGGATCGACCTGCAAGTGCCGGCCAAGCTCGACACCGGTGCCAAGACCGCTTCCCTCAGTGCCCGCGACATCCACCGGTTCAAACGCAACGGTGAAAGCTGGGTGCGCTTCTACCTGGCGATCGACGCCGCCCACTCGCATCCGATCGAACTGCCCCTGGCCCGCGTCAGCAAGATCAAGCGCCGTGCCGGCGACTATGACCCGGACGAGGGCAACGCCTATACCGCGCGCCCGGTGATCACCCTGGAAATCTGCATGGGCAGCGCCTTGCGCAGCATAGAAGTGAACTTGACCGACCGCAGCAGCTTCCAATACCCGCTGTTGATCGGCTCCGAAGCCCTCAAGCGCTTCGATGCGCTGGTCGACCCCAGTCTTAAGTACGCTGCCGGCAAACCCGCCTGCAGCCACGACGCACAAACCGCCGAGTAATCCGAATGCGTTCTCTCACCCTCCACCTGAAAATCCTCATCACCGTACTGGTGTTGCTGGGTGCTTCGGTCACGGCCTATCAGATTTTCGTGCTGGGGATTCCCGTCACCGAGGATGCCACGGACGACTTGTGGAACATCGACGCCAAGGTCGAGTTCGTCGCCAGCACCAAGGAACCGGTGAAGATCCAGATGTTCGTGCCGCCCCTGAGCCGCGACTACGTCAGCCTCAACGAGAGCTTCATTTCCAACAACTACGGGGTGAGCGTCAACCGCGCCGACGGCAACCGCAAGGTGACCTGGTCGGCACGCAAGGTCAGTGGCAAGCAGACGCTGTATTACCGCCTGGTGCTGACCAAGCGCTATACCGGCGAGAAACCCAAGGTCAAAGGTCCGACCTTCCGCGACAGCATGGCGATCGAGGGGCCGGAGAAAATCGCCGCGGACGCCTTGCTCGCGCCGATCCGCCAGCACTCGGCGGACGTCGAGACCTTCATCGGCGAAACCATCAAGCGGGTCAACAACCTCGGCGACGACAACGTCAAGCTGCTGCTGGCCGGCGATCCGTCGACCCCGCACAAGGCGCAGATCATCGAACTGCTGCTGTCCATCGCCCATGTGCCGATGGAACGCGCCCACACCCTGCGCCTGGTGGCCGATCAACCGCAGACCCCGGAACTCTGGCTGCGCAGCTTCAACGGCACGGACTGGCTGTATTTCAACCCGGACACCGGTGAACAGGGCCTGCCGTCCGACCGCCTGCTCTGGTGGACCGGCGCCGACAACCTGATCAGCGTCGAGGGCGGCAAGAAGGCCGGCGTCACCTTCAGCCTGAACAACAGCGAGATGAACGCGATCCGCCTGGCCAAGCTGACCGACGAGAACTCCGACGCCAACTTCCTCGAATATTCGCTCTATGGCCTGCCGCTGCAAACCCAGCAGACCTTCATGATCATGGTGATGATCCCCATCGGCGTGCTGGTGATCCTGATCCTGCGCAACCTGATCGGCCTGCAGACCCTCGGCACCTTCACCCCGGTGCTGATCGCCCTGGCCTTCCGTGAAACCCAGCTGGGCTTCGGCATCGTGCTGTTCGCCATCATTACCGCCCTCGGGCTGTCGCTGCGCTCCTACCTGGAACACCTGAAGTTGCAGATGCTGCCACGGCTGTCGGTGGTACTGACCTTCGTCGTGGTGCTGATCGCCGCCATCAGCCTGTTCAGCCACAAGCTGGGCCTGGAACGTGGCTTGTCGGTGGCACTGTTCCCGATGGTGATCCTGACCATGACCATCGAGCGCCTGTCCATCACCTGGGAAGAGCGCGGCGCCAATCATGCCCTGAAAGTCGCCATCGGCACGCTGTTCGCGGCCTCCCTGGCGCACCTGATCATGACCGTGCCGGAGCTGATCTACTTCGTCTTCACCTTCCCGGCGATCCTGCTGATCCTGGTGGGCTTCATGCTGGCAATGGGTCGCTATCGCGGTTACCGCCTGACCGAACTGCTGCGCTTCAAGGCGTTCCTCAAGGAAAACGCCTGATGTTCGGCCTGTGGAAAACCTGGAAAGCCCTGGAGGCCCGGGGCATCATGGGGATCAACCGGCGCAACGCGGACTATGTGCTCAAGTACAACAAGCGCAGCCTCTACCCCATCGTCGACGACAAGATCATCACCAAGGAGCGGGCCATCGCCGCCGGCATCCAGGTGCCGGAAATGTACGGGGTGATCTCCACGGAAAAGGAAATCGACCGCCTGGAAGCGATCATCGACGGGCGCCGTGATTTCGTTATCAAGCCGGCCCAGGGCGCGGGCGGCGACGGTATCCTGGTGATCGCCGACCGTTTCGAGGGCCGCTATCGCTCGATCTCCGGACGCCTGATCAGCCACGGGGAAATCGAGCACCAGATTTCCAGCATCCTGACCGGCCTGTATTCCCTGGGCGGGCACCGCGACCGCGCGTTGATCGAATACCGGGTCACCCCCGACCCGATCTTCAAGAGCATCAGCTACGAAGGCGTGCCGGATATCCGCGTCATCGTACTGATGGGCTACCCGGTAATGGCCATGCTGCGCCTGCCGACCCGCCAGTCCCATGGCAAGGCCAACCTGCACCAGGGTGCCATTGGCGTGGGCGTGGACCTGGCGACCGGGATCACCCTGCGCGGCACCTGGCTGAACAACATCATCCGCAAGCACCCGGACACCACCCATCCGGTGGATGGCGTGCAATTGCCCAACTGGGACGCCTTCATGCAACTGGCGGCCGGCTGCCATGAGCTCTGCGGCCTGGGTTATATCGGCGTGGACATGGTCCTGGACCAGGACAAGGGCCCGCTGATCCTCGAACTCAATGCCCGCCCCGGCCTGAATATCCAGATCGCCAACGACTGCGGGCTGACCCACCGGACCCATGCCGTGGAGGCCCACCTGGCGGAACTGGCCGCCGCGGGCATCACCGAGACGCCGGAGGCACGGGTGCGTTTTGTCCAGGAACTGTTCGGCCATGTGCCGGCACTCAACGACTGATCCACTGCACAACGACAGATCCTACAAGGCAATCTCCATCCAGCGACATGCCCCTAGGAGCAACGCCTACAGGAGACTACAATCGCGCACCGCGCTCCCATGGCTGACCCGCCCCCCATGTTGACCTGCACCGTACATCCGTTGCCCTACCATGCCAATCCCGCCCATTACTTCGCGGCGATCCGCCATGCGCCCGGCGCCGTATTGCTCGACAGCGGCCGGCCCGAGGCCGAGCGCGGGCGTTACGACCTGCTCAGCGCCTGGCCGCTGGAGCAACTGGCGGTGTTGCCGGACGAGCGCGGCACGGCGTTCCTGCAACGCCTGCGGGACAACCTGGCGCACCTGGGCGAAGCACAACTTCCGGCGGCGTGCGAACTGCCGTTTGCCGGCGGCCTGATCGGCTACCTGAGCTACGACTTCGGCCGCCACCTGGAACACCTGCCCAATCAGGCGCGGGACGACCTGCAACTGCCCGATGCGCGTTTCGGCCTGTATGCCTGGGCGCTGATCAGCGATCACCAGCAAGGCAGCAGCCAATTGGTGTTCCATCCCAGCGTCGAAGTCGCCGAGCGCGAACGGCTGATCCAGCTGTTCAGCCAGCCGACCGCCCGGGACAGCAACGAATTCCAGCTCAAGGGCCCGATGACCGCGGACCTCACGGCCGACGCCTACCGCCAGGCCTTCGAACGTATCCAGCACTATATCCAGGCCGGTGACTGCTATCAGGTCAACTTCGCCCAGCGCTTCCGGGCTGACTGCCAGGGCGATCCGTGGGTCGCCTATTGCGCCTTGCGCGCCGCCTGCCCGACACCCTTCTCCGGCTTCCAGAGCCTGCCCGACCACGGCGCGGTGCTGAGCCTGTCACCGGAGCGCTTCGTCAAGGTGAGCCAGGGCCAGGTCGAGACACGCCCGATCAAGGGCACCCGCCCACGCGGCCGCGACGCGGCTGAAGACGCGGCCAACGCCGCCGAACTGCTGGCCAGCAGCAAGGACCGCGCGGAAAACCTGATGATCGTCGACCTGCTGCGCAACGATCTGGGGCGCACCTGCCGTATCGGTTCGGTACGGGTCCCGGAACTGTTCAGCCTGGAGAGTTACCCCAACGTGCACCATCTGGTGAGCAGCGTGACCGGGACCCTGGCCGACGACCGCGACGCCCTCGATCTGATCGCCGGCAGCTTTCCCGGCGGCTCGATCACCGGCGCGCCGAAGATCCGCGCCATGCAGATCATCGACGAGCTGGAACCGACCCGACGGGCGCTGTATTGCGGTTCGCTGCTGTACCTGGATGTGCGCGGCGAGATGGACAGCTCCATCGCCATCCGCAGCCTGTTGGTCAAAGATAGCCAGGTCAGTTGCTGGGGCGGCGGCGGCATCGTCGCCGATTCCGACTGGCAGGCGGAATACCAGGAATCCATCACCAAGGTGAAGGTCTTGCTCGACACCCTGCAAAGCCTCTGAAGCCTGTGCCCGCAAGGGATCGTGCTTGAGCATGGGGCCGGCGCCGAAGGATTTTGTTACTATTCACCTATTCGAGCGCAAAGCGCCACTGACTGTAGGAACCGCCTGATGAGCCAACCGTTCGACGTCGCTGAACTCGCCGCGACATACGCCAACAAGTCCGCCCAGGACATTCTCAAGCTGGCCTTTTCCCAGTTTGGCGATGACCTGTGGATATCTTTCAGCGGCGCGGAAGACGTGGTGCTGGTGGACATGGCCTGGAAACTGAACAAGAACGTCAAGGTCTTCAGCCTGGACACCGGCCGCCTGCACCCGGAGACCTACCGCTTTATCGATCAGGTGCGCGAGCACTACAAGATCGATATCGAGCTGATCTCCCCGGATCACAATGAGCTCGAGCCTTTCGTCAAGGCCAAGGGCCTGTTCAGCTTCTACAAGGACAACCACGGCGAATGCTGCGGCATCCGCAAGATCGCACCGCTGCGCCGCAAGTTGTCCGGGGTCAGCGCCTGGGCCACCGGCCAGCGTCGCGACCAGAGCCCGGGCACCCGCAGCCAGGTGGCGGCGCTGGAAATCGACAGCGCCTTCTCCACCCCGGAACGCACCCTGTACAAGTTCAACCCGCTGGCGCAGATGAGCAGCGAAGAGATCTGGGGTTATATCCGCATGCTCGAACTGCCCTACAACAGCCTGCATGAGCGCGGCTTTATCAGCATCGGCTGCGAGCCCTGCACCCGTCCGGTGCTGCCGAACCAGCACGAACGCGAAGGCCGCTGGTGGTGGGAAGAAGCCACGCAGAAGGAATGTGGCCTGCACTCCGGTAACCTGATCGCCAAGATCTGAAGGCCGGACACGGTCCTTGTAGGAGCCTGGCTTGCCAGCGAAGAGGCCAGCGAGAACACTAAAAGCTTCGCGGGCAAGCCCTGCTCCTACAGGTGACGTGTAGCCTTCAAGATTGCGTTCCAACACCGACAAAAAAGCCCCGAACCAGTCGGGGCTTTTTCATGTTCGGCTGACTCAGTGCACCGGCAGCTCGACACCATCGAACAGCTCTTCCAGTTCCTGCTTGTTGTGGCACTGGATGGCCTTGGCCATGACCTCACGGGTCAGGTGCGGCGCAAACTTCTCGATGAAGTCGCACATGAAACCGCGCAGGAAAGTGCCGCGACGGAAACCGATCTTGGTCACGCTGGACTCGAACAACTCGCTGGCATCGAGCACCACCAGGTCCTTGTCGAGTACCGGGTCCACCGCCATCTTGGCGACGATACCAACGCCCAGGCCCAGGCGTACATAGGTCTTGATCACGTCGGCGTCCGCCGCGGTGAACACCACCTTGGGGGTCAGGCCGCGATGGCTGAAGGCCTCGTCCAGCTTGGAACGCCCGGTGAAACCGAACACGTAGGTGACGATCGGGTATTCGGCCAGGGTTTCCAGGGTCAGCTTCGGCAGCTTGGTCAGTGGGTGGCCCTGGGGCACGACCACGCAACGGTTCCAGCGATAGCACGGCATCATCACCAGATCGCCGAACAGCTCCAGGGCTTCGGTGGCAATGGCGAAATCCACGGTACCGTCGGCGGCCATCTCGGCGATCTGCATCGGCGAGCCCTGGTGCATGTGCAGGGCCACGTCCGGGTATTGCTTGATAAAGCTGCTGATCACCGGCGGCAAGGCATAACGCGCCTGGGTGTGGGTGGTGGCGATCGACAGGGTGCCTTTCTTCTCGTTGGAGAATTCCTGGGCGATCTGCTTGATGCTCTCGACCTTGCGCAGGATCTCGCCGGCCGTGGTGATGATACGTTCACCGGCTGGCGTGACGCGGGTCAGGTGCTTGCCGCTACGGGCGAAGACTTCGACACCCAGCTCGTCTTCGAGGAGGCGGATCTGTTTGCTGATACCCGGCTGAGAGGTGTAAAGGCTTTGCGCGGTCGCGGAAACGTTGAGGTCGTGGTGCGCCACTTCCCAGATGTAGCGCAGTTGTTGAAGCTTCATATGTATCCCTCAAAGCAGGTAAACGCCGCAGTAACAGCGGCGATATATAACTATATGAATGGTTTGAAGAATAAATCTAGAACTTTTTTATCAAAACCCTGACTTTCCGACTCAGACATCGCCATAGCGACGGCGTTGCAACAGCGGCACCAGGTAAACCGGCACCTGGGCCAACTGCAGGACCCGCGCGGCGGTGCGCCCCAAATGCGCCTCGCTACCAGTGCCATGGCTATGGCTGCCGACGATCAACAGGTCCACCGAGAGAGCCCGGGCCTGTTCGAGAATGACCTGCGAAGGATCGCCCTGGAGCACCTTGATCGACTGGATCATGCTCAGGTCCTGCAGCCCGTCGGCACACTCCTCGCGAAAGCTGTCGAGCACCCGCTGCTCAATGGTCGCCATCACGGTGTTAAGACCCTGGCTGTGAAATTCGTTCAATGCCTGCTCGTCCAGGTAGCTCTGCAACACCGACTCGGCGAACAACCCCATCGGCTCGACGGCGTGCACCACATACAAATCGGCCTTGAACGTCCGCGCCAACTCGAGGGCATGCTGCATGACATAAGGCGCATACAGACCGAGGTCGGTGGCGTACAACATCGAACGGATCATGGGGCCTCCTCGACTGCCAGAATGGCGGAGTTCAGTTGAGCTTAGCAGCGCCCCGCAGACCTCGGAGCACGGCTGGTCGGGCCGGCCCCGCTGCTCATCCTTGAAGAAACCCGATCTTGAAAACACCTGAAACCTGTAGGAGCGTGGCTTGCCCGCGAAGAGGGCCGCATGATCGACGCAAGGCTCAAGGGCCTCTTCGCGGGCAAGCCCGACTCCTACAGGAGCGCATTCAATCCTGGCGATTGTTCGCGTCGATAAAGGCCAGGGCCTGGTACAGGGCTCGGATCTTCGGCAACTCGCAACCGGCGGCACTTGCCGCGGCCAGCGGACGCCCATAGACGGCGTCCAATTCAAGCGCCCGCTTATGGACAAAGTCGTGGTACATGCTCGGCCAATAGTCCGGCATCTTTTCCGTCACCTTGAACAGGTGCTCGGCGTAGCCGGCCGGCAGCTCATGACCGCAGGCCTGGGCGCCTTGCACCACCTCGGCCATCAGCGCCCGGACCAGTTCGCGGCTGCTGTCATCGCTCATCAACGGCGTGGTGCTGGCCCGCAACAACACCGACAGACCGTTGTAAGGCACGTTCCACACCAGCTTCTGCCAGCGCGCCTGCTGCAGGTTGGCCATGGCCTGGGACTCGATGCCCGCGGCATGGAACAGAGCGGCGCCCTCTTCGACCAGGGCCTGGCGAGCCGTCGCATCATCGAGCAACGGGCCACTGTGATAACCGATGTTCACCGCGCCGAGGGCCTGGTGCACGATGGTCCCGGGGCCGGCACGGTGCACGCAGATAAAGCACAGCCCGCCCAACAGATGCAGGGACCCGGGCAACAGCGCACGCAGTTCATCCTCCACATCGAGGCCGTTCTGCAGCACCAGCACCTTCGCCCCCGGTGCCGCGGCCTGGGCAATCAGCGGCGCGAGACTGGCGTTGCTGGTGGTCTTGGCGCCCACCAGCAACCAGTCGCAGGGCGGCATGTCGGCGGCCTGGGCATAGGCCTGCACATTCTGCAAATGCAGGGCACCGTGCACCGCACTGTCGATCCGCAAGCCGTCCCCGGCCACCGCCGAAAACTCGCTGCGCAACAGAAAATGCACGTCAAAGCCGGCCCGGGCCAGCATCACACCGTAATACCCACCGATCGCACCGGTGCCGATAATGCCGATACGCGGCCTGCTCGCTGAACCTGTCATGGCAACTCCTCTGGTACAAGACTCAAGGCCTGCCGAACCCCGTCGGCAAGCTCGTTCACGGCCAGGCGTGACTGCACAGCTCCATGAAAACCAGCGTCCTTGACCACAAACAGCGCCGGCAGATGAAACACCCCGTAACGCTGCACCGCCCCGCCGTTGTCGCCCGCATCGATCCAGCACAAGCGCTCGACCGGTAAGGCCAGGGTCGGCAATACCTCCCGGGCGAAACGGCAGGAGGCACAGCCGACACTGGTGAATATCAGCAATGAAACACCTGGCAAGTCCAATAGATTCCGGTCGATATCAAAATCCGTCAACTCCAGGCTCTTCACTATACTGTTGGAAAGTTTTTCCACTGACCGACGCAGGGAGTCGTTGTTCATGGTGCGCTTTCTTCCTCATCCCGATGACGTTCCCGTCACATTGACCCTGTTTGAGCACTCCTGCATTTCTCTTCACCAACTCGACCGCATCAGCCTGGGCGGTGTCTCCTGCTATTCACCGCGTGGCTGGCGCAAAGGCTCGGCGTTGCAAATGTGCATTCCCAGCCTCGGTGCCAGCGCCTGTTATCCGGGCTACGTGGCCTGGTGCCTGAAACGCAAGCACGGCTACCGGGTGGGCATTGCCTTTGTCGACGAACAAACCCTGTTCGGCGCGCGCATGGGCGAGCAGGTCTGCCAGATCGAACGCTACCAGCGAACCCGCCAGCAACAAAGCAAAGATCGGCAAAAC
This sequence comes from Pseudomonas sp. MWU13-2862, assembly GCF_023242495.1. NCBI lineage: Bacteria > Pseudomonadati > Pseudomonadota > Gammaproteobacteria > Pseudomonadales > Pseudomonadaceae > Pseudomonas > Pseudomonas sp. MWU13-2862. Next base: position 112,786 of record NZ_JALMEZ010000010.1, read on the forward strand.
ATCGAAGTCATCGCCCAGGAATGGGTTCGCGAACACGCCAGCGACTTCTCCCAAGCCAGCCTGGAGCGCCCTTATGTGCGAGCTTTACTCGATTAAACCGGCCAGGCCATTGCCCGCCCCCCGCCTAACGCGCTAAGGTTCTGCTCCCCGACGCGCTTAAATCTGCTGCGCTCCGCCGCGCGGGGATCGCTGGCGGCCGGCATCCGTGACCTGACGAGTAACACGATGGCTGATTTACCGATCAACGACCTTAACGTCGCCTCCAACGAGACGCTGATCACTCCCGATCAGCTCAAGCGTGATATTCCCCTGAGCGAGAGCGCCCTGCGCACCGTGACCAAAGGTCGCGAGGTGATCCGCAATATTCTCGATGGCACTGACCATCGCCTGTTCGTCGTCATCGGGCCTTGCTCGATCCACGACATCAAGGCTGCCCACGAATACGCCGAACGCCTGAAAGTCCTGGCCGCCGAAGTGTCCGACAGCCTGTACCTGGTGATGCGCGTGTATTTCGAGAAGCCGCGTACCACCGTCGGCTGGAAGGGCCTGATCAACGACCCTTACCTGGATGACTCCTTCAAGATCCAGGACGGCCTGCATATCGGTCGCAAGCTGCTGCTGGACCTGGCGGAAATGGGCCTGCCCACCGCCACCGAAGCCCTTGACCCGATCTCGCCGCAGTACCTGCAGGATCTGATCAGTTGGTCGGCCATCGGCGCGCGCACCACCGAATCCCAGACCCACCGCGAAATGGCCTCGGGCCTGTCCTCGGCCGTGGGCTTCAAGAACGGTACCGACGGCGGCCTGACCGTGGCGATCAACGCCCTGCAGTCGGTATCCAGCCCCCATCGCTTCCTCGGCATCAACCAGGAAGGCGGCGTGTCCATCGTCACCACCAAGGGCAACGCCTACGGTCACGTGGTCCTGCGCGGCGGCAACGGCAAGCCGAACTATGACTCGGTCAGTGTCGCGGTCTGCGAACAGGCGCTGGCCAAGGCCAAGATCAAGGCCAACATCATGGTCGATTGCAGCCACGCCAACTCCAACAAGGACCCGGCCCTGCAACCGCTGGTGATGGAGAACGTCGCCAACCAGATCCTCGAAGGCAACCAGTCGATCATCGGCCTGATGGTCGAGAGCCACCTGAACTGGGGTTGCCAGGCGATTCCGAAAGACCTCGCCGACCTGCAATACGGCGTGTCGATCACCGATGCCTGCATCGACTGGAGCGCCACCGAAAAAACCCTGCGCAGCATGCATGCCAAGCTCAAGGACGTGTTGCCCAAGCGTCAGCGCGGCTGACCGGACACGCAGACGCGAAAACGCCGGGCATTGCCCGGCGTTTTTGTGTGCGTCGTGGACTCAGATCTTCGCGGCATGCCGCTGATGACGTTCCATGTAACGCTCGACATAGGAGCAGGAAGGAATCACCGTGTAACCCATCTGGTCGGCATAGGCCAGCGCCTGTTCGGTCAGCGCCGCCGCAATCCCGCGGCCGCGCAAGGCGTTCGGCACGAAGGTACGGTAGATATCCAGGGTCTGCTTACCCAGGTCCATATAGGTCAGGTAGGCACGATGACCGTCCACATTGGTCTCGAATTGATGACCTGCCTGGTCATGGTGGATGGACAACGCCTCGCTCATCACTACTCCTCGCGGGTCTTGGATTCTGACCCTACCTTACATGTTTTTCCGACGAAGGTATCATCCAGCTCTGTACGAAAAATCGATACAGCAGCCAAATCATCACAAATATCCTACGCCGCCCCGTGCCTGGTTGGACAACGAGAAGAGCCGACAGCTCCCGAACAAGTGGGCACCTGACAGATAGTAGGCGTCCTGCCCGCCCTGCTCAAGACACGCTCGTCATATGGTCCGACCGGCTCATGGTAGCCCGGCCAAACGGGCCCTTTCGCTGAAAAACCTGAACAGCGGCTGAAGATTGCCGGAATGTTATGTTGTAAGACGAACAGTGCTTCTTAAAGTCACTTTTCAATTGGCAAAGATGCCTCCCCGCCCTGCCGACGGTGGAAGAAAAGAGTCATTCGCCGCGACTAGCGCGACGCGTGTATGAGCAGTGGACAGTCCCTGTGACTGGCACACTAGTGCAGATTGGACTTGCCCAAAGCGCCCGAATCACGCCCGGTTGCTGCACATTTTTTATACAGGATGATGAAAAGTTAGCTGAAAATATTCTCTTCCAAAAATTTTTTTTGCTTCTTGCGTTACGTCAGTTTACTTACTACAAGTAATGGGTAGTATGTATGCCGACTATATCCCCACTCTGGGGAGATGGTTATTAATAGAAAGTCCTTGAAGGGGAACACGATGAACAACGTTCTGAAATTCTCTGCTCTGGCCCTGGCCGCCGTTCTGGCCACTGGTTGCAGCAGCGCATCCAAAGAAACTGAAGCCCGTCTGACTGCTACTGAAGACGCTTCTGCTCGTGCCCAGGCTCGTGCTGATGAAGCCTACCGCAAAGCTGATGAAGCTCTGGCTGCTGCTCAAAAAGCACAACAGACTGCTGACGAAGCTAACGAGCGCGCTCTGCGTATGCTCGAAAAAGCAAGCAAGAAGTAATAATCCCTCGGGGTTGTTATCAAGCCGATCCATTACTGGATCGGCTTTTTTTTGCCTGGCAGAAAGTGGTCGGCGCGCAGGCATAAAAAACCCGCCAGGGCCTCAAGGCCCGGGCGGGTCGTTTACAACGCCCTTACTGCTGCAGATCGGGCGCGTTGGAGACCATCGACGGCGCACCGGGCACGGCGATTTCGGTCGGCAGGCCATCTTCGGCCGCTACCACGTCACGCACTTCATCCCAGTTGACCCGCAGGTTGTTCGCCAGGTCTTCACGCTTGAGCAAGGCATTGATCACCGCGGTGTGCTTGTCGACCACCGAAGGGTTGCCGTTGTCGTCCAGCGGCGTATGGGCTTCCAGGAACACCTTGCCGCCGCTGACACCGAACTTGTAGGCATCGTTGATAATCCGCACCGAAGTGCCCACCGGCACCATGCCAGCCATCTCCAGCACGTTGTTGTTGTACATGCGGAAGCAACCGTGGCTGGTGCGGGTGCCGATGCCGAACTTCATGTTCGAACCGTGGATCAGATAGCCCGGCGTACCCAGGGTGAACTTGAACGGGCCCAGCGGATTGTCGGGACCGGCCGGCACCACGTTGGGCAGCGGATCACCCTCGGCGGCGTGCTCGGCCTTGATCGAGGCCGGAGGGGTCCAGGTCGGATTCGGGATCTTGGCGGTAATGGTGGTGTGGGCCACCGGCGAGCCCCAGCCTTCGCGACCAATCCCCAGCGGGAAGGTGTAGACCACATTCCGGCCTTTGGGGAAGTAGTACAGGCGATATTCGGCCAGGTTGATCACGATGCCTTCGCGCGGGCCCGGTGGCAGGATGAAGCGGGTCGGCAGGACGATATCGGTCCCCGCGCCCGGCAACCAGGCATCGACGCCCGGGTTGGCCGCGACCATTTCCGAATAACCCAGGTCGTAGGTGGTCCCGAGGTCAGCGAAGGTGTCCTCGTACTTGGCCTTGATCACCTGGACCTGGCCGACGATGTCCTCGCCAGGCGGTGGCAGCGGCAGTTCCAGGGCCGAAACGGGACCTGCCACACAGAGGGCGGCAACAGACAGGCAACGGGTGACGGCGGGAAAGCGCGATAACATCCGGGACATCCTTCGCATGATCGACGTAAGTAAACAGACAGCAATTGTACACCGACAGCGCACCTGCAAGGGAGATGCCACGCCGGGACAATCGTAACGAGACAGGTACGGTACAGGTTGCCGGGGCTCAGAGCTCGAAGCGCAGTTCCGGCCAGATCGGCGGCGTACCGCGCTTCTGCGACTCGAGAATTGCCCGGCACAGGGGGCACAGGCGCTGGTCCTGGAAAATCGAGCGGTCCACCCCCGACCAGCGCGGCTGGGCCGGCAACAGCGTGCCGCAGAGCGTCCGGTCGGCCGAGCCGCCGAGTTCCAACTGCCGGGTGACCAGGTGCACGCGTACTTCCTGACAGGCGAACAGATCGAGCTGCTCGTCGGGTTCGATCAGTTGGTAGGCAAACAAGGACCAGGCGGGACGCTGCATCGGGGGCTCCAAATCGGGGCGCCACATTAGCCCAAAGCCGGCCGCTAGAAAAGCTCAAAGCAGCGGTTTCAACCTCGGCCAGACATTATCGAGCAACATCCCCTGCCCTGCGGGTGCCGGGTGAATCCCGTCAGCCTGCATCAGTTCGGGATGGCCGCCGATGCCTTCGAGGAAAAACGGCACCAGGGCGACGTGTTTTTCCTCGGCCAGCTCACCATAGACCTTGGCAAAGGCCTGGGTGTAGCGCTGACCATAATTGGGCGGAATCTGCATCCCCAGCAACAGCACTTTTGCACCCGTGGCCTGGGACTTGTCGATCATCGATGCAAGATTTTGTTTCAATTGCGCCGGCAGCTGCCCACGCAGGCCATCGTTGCCGCCCAACTCGAGCACCACCACCTGCGGTTTATGCTCTGCAAGCAGCGCCGGCAGCCGCGCCTGGCCCCCCGCACTGGTGTCGCCACTGATGGACGCATTGACCACCTGGTCGGCAAAACCCTCGGTCTTCAGACGCTTTTCCAGCAGGGCGACCCATCCCACGCGGGTATCCAGGCCGAAACCTGCGCTGATACTATCGCCCACGATCAGCACTGTACCCGCCGCCGCGTTCTGGGCCATGCACATCAAGGCCAGGCCGGCACTCAAAAACCACACTCGCATCGGATTCTCCATGGGCGAAAGTATTCTCACCGCGCAGAACCTTAGCAAAGTGGTTCCCAGCACGGAAGGTGAACTGACTATCCTGCACCCCTTGAGCCTGACATTGAACAAGGGCGACAGCCTGGCCATCGTCGGTGCCTCGGGTTCGGGCAAATCGACCCTGCTGGGCCTGCTCGCCGGCCTCGACCTGCCCAGCGCCGGCGAAGTCACCCTGGCCGGTCGGGCCCTGAGCACACTGGACGAAGACCAGCGCGCGCGGATCCGCGCCGAACACGTCGGCTTCGTGTTCCAGAGCTTCCAACTGCTGGACAGCCTCAATGCCCTGGAAAACGTCATGCTGCCCCTGGAGCTGGACGGCCGTAGCGACGCCCGCGAACGCGCCCGCGACCTGCTCGAACGGGTCGGCCTGGGCCAGCGCCTGACCCACTCGCCACGCCAGCTGTCCGGCGGCGAGCAGCAACGGGTGGCAATCGCCCGGGCCTTTGCCGCCGAACCCGATGTACTGTTCGCCGACGAACCCACCGGCAACCTCGACAGCCATACCGGCGAGCGCATCAGCGACCTGCTCTTCGAACTCAATCAGGAACGCGGCACCACCCTGGTGCTGGTGACCCACGACGAACGCCTGGCCCATCGCTGCCGGCGCCTGATCCGTCTTGACGCCGGCCATCTGGTCGGCCCCCTGGAGCCTTGATGGCACGCCTGCCGCTGTTGCGCCTGTTCAGCCTCGCCACCCGCCAGCTCCTGCGCGATGCCCGCGCCGGTGAACTGCGGGTGCTGTTCTTCGCCTTGCTGGTGGCGGTCGCGGCCAGCACCGCCATCGGCTACTTCGGCGCGCGCCTGAACGGCGCGATGTTGCTGCGGGCCACCGAATTCCTCGCCGCCGACCTGGTGCTCGACGGCACCTCCGGCGCCCGTCCGGAACAGATCCAGGCCGGCCGCGACCTGGGGCTTGAACATGCGCGGGCGGTCGAGTTCTCCAGCGTGATCGCCACCGACACCGGCATCCAACTGTCGAGCATCAAGGCCGCCGACGAACACTACCCGCTGCGCGGCGCACTCAAGAGCGCCGCCGCGCCGTTCGGCGTCGAAACCGCCGGCGGCGGACCGGCACCCGGCGAGGCCTGGGTCGAAGCACGGCTGTTGACCGCGCTGGACCTGAAGATCGGCGACAGCATCGACGTCGGCATGAAAACCGTGCGCCTGGCCCGGGTCCTGACCTATGAGCCGGATCGCTCCGTCAACTTCTACAGCCTGACCCCGCGGGTGCTGATCAACCTCGCCGACCTCGACGCCACCGGCGTGGTCCAGCCCGGCAGCCGGGTCGACTACCGCGAACTGTGGCGCGGTCCGGCGAACGCCCTGGCGGCCTATCGCGAATCGATCACCCCTGGCCTGGCGGCGAACCAGCGCCTGCTCGATGCCCGCGACGGCAACCGGCAGATCGGCGGCGCCCTGGGCAAGGCCGAGCGTTACCTGAATATGGCCAGCCTGGTGGCGGTGCTGCTCTCCGGCGTCGCCGTGGCCCTCAGCGCCAGCCGTTTCGCCGCCCGGCGCTTCGACGCCAGTGCCCTGCTGCGCTGCCTGGGCCTGTCACGCCGGGAAACCATGACCCTGTTCAGCCTGCAACTGGCGATGCTCGGCGTGTTGGCCAGTGTCTGCGGCGCCCTGCTCGGCTGGCTGGCCCAACTGGGCCTGTTCGCCCTGCTCCATGACCTGCTGCCCGCCGACGTTCCGCCGGGCGGGCTGATGCCGGCGCTCGCCGGTATCGGCACCGGCCTGGTGGCGCTGGCCGGGTTCGCCCTGCCGCCCCTGGCCGCCCTCGGCCGGGTGCCGCCGCTGCGGGTACTGCGCCGCGACCTGCTGCCGATCCCGGCCAGCACCTGGCTGGTCTACGGCGCGGCCTTGCTCGCACTGGGCCTGATCATGTGGCGCCTGAGCCTGGACCTGCTGCTGACCTTCGCCCTGCTCGGTGGCGGGGTGATCGCCGCGCTGGTGCTCGGCGGACTGCTGCTGCTCGGACTGCAAAGCCTGCGCCGACTGCTGGCCGGGGCCTCGTTGCCGTGGCGCCTGGGCCTGGGCCAGTTGCTGCGCCATCCGCTGGCGGCGGCCGGGCAGTCCCTGGCATTCGGCCTGATCCTGCTGTCCATGGCCCTGATCGCCCTGCTGCGCGGCGAATTGCTCGACACCTGGCAAAACCAGTTGCCGAAAAACGCGCCGAACTATTTCGCCCTGAATATCCTGCCGGCGGACAAGGACGGTTTTCGCGACCACCTGATCCAGCTCGCGGCCAAGTCGGCGCCGATCTACCCGGTGGTGCCCGGCCGGCTGATCAGCATCAACGGCACACCGGTACAGGAGATCGTCAGCAAGGATTCCGGCGGCGATCGCGCCACCCAGCGCGACCTGAGCCTGACCTGGGCCGCCGACCTGCCGCCGGGCAACACCCTGACCGAAGGCAGTTGGTGGTCGGACAAACCCAGCGGGGACATTCCCGGTGTCTCGGTGGAAACCAAGGTTGCCCAGAGCCTGAAGCTCAAGCTCGGCGATCACCTGGTGTTCAGCGTCGGCGGGGCCAATCGCGAGGCCGTGGTCACCAGCCTGCGGACCATCAACTGGGACAACTTCCAGCCGAACTTCTTCATGATCTTCCAGCCCGGCACCCTGCAGGACTTGCCGGCGACCTACCTGACCAGCTTCTACCTGGCACCGGGGCACGACAAGGACGTCGTCGAACTGTCCCGGGCCTTCCCGGCAGTAACCATCTTGCAGGTGGAAGCCCTGCTGGAGCAGCTGCGCAGTATCCTGGCGCAGGTGACCATTGCCGTGGAGTACGTGCTGCTGTTCGTCCTGGCGGCGGGCATGGCCGTGCTGTTCTCCGGCTTGCAGGCGACCCTCGACGAACGCATCCGCCAAGGTGCGCTGCTGCGGGCACTGGGGGCCGAGCGAAAACTGCTGGTCAAGGCACGACGGATCGAGTTCGGCCTGCTGGGCGCGGCCAGCGGCCTGTTGGCAGCCCTCGGCACGGAACTGGTGAGCTGGGTGCTCTACAGGTTCGCCTTCGACCTGCCCTGGCACCTGCATCCGTGGCTGTTGCTGCTGCCGTTGATCGGTGCGGTGATGGTCGGCGGCGCCGGTGTGTTCGGCACCCGCCGGGCGCTGAATGTCAGCCCGCTGACAGTGCTGCGCGAGGGCTGATAGACTCAAGGTCTTGTTTCGCCAAGGGATACCAATGAGTCGCTACCGCCCACCCCGCACTGCCGGCACCGCCCTGATCACCCCCGAGGGCGAGGCCCGCATGCGCGCCGAGTTGCACGAGCTGTGGCATGTGCGCCGCCCCCAGGTCACCCAGTCGGTGAGCGAGGCGGCGGCCCAGGGCGATCGTTCGGAAAACGCCGAATACACCTATGGCAAGAAGATGCTGCGCGAGATCGACAGCCGCGTGCGCTTCCTGACCAAGCGTCTGGAAAGCCTGAAGGTGGTCGACGAACGGCCCAGCGACCTGAACAAGGTGTATTTCGGCGCCTGGGTCACCATCGAAGACGAAGACGGCAAGGAATCGCGCTATCGTATCGTCGGCCCGGACGAACTGGACCTCAAGCAGAACCTGATTAGTATCGATTCGCCACTGGCCCGGGCCCTGATCGGCAAGGCGCTGGATGCGGAGATCCGGGTGATGGCGCCCACTGGCGAGCAGTTGGTGTACGTCACCGCCATCGACTATCCCTGAACCTGCCGGCGGTCATGCCACCTGACGTCTCTAGCGCCGCGTGATCAACCCCTGCCGCGCCACGCGGGTCAGTTGTCGGATCACGGCTTCGGCGTGCTCGGCATCCGGCGCCTGGATCACCGCCAGATCAAAACTGTTATCGGCAAAGCGGGCCAGGGAGTCACCGTCCTCGACAAACTGGATCAGAAAAGCCGAGGCGCGACCCTTGCGTCGTGGCCAGCCGTCGAGATAACGCAGCAGCGTGGGCTGGTGTGTACCGCCGAGGAGGATTTTAGGGTTGCGAAAAGGCAGGCTCGCCGTGATCGGCGTCAGACGTACAACGGGGCGTGGGTTGTTCAAAGTGCGTGTCTCCACCTCAACGATCTGCCGGGCAGGTGTGAGGCAACACCGAACCAGCGCTTTAGCGGTATTTCGAAGCCTCTCTCAAGCTTCTGTCGGCGGTCTTTTGATCCACCTGGCGCCCCGCAAGTAGCTGTTTAAATCGGCGCATGTATTTATCCTAGAGAAGCCGGTGGCTGGCTGTCAAGAATCCTCCACAACGAACAAGCCCGCAAAAATGCGGGCTTGTCGTATTCGTGTGGGAGCCGGCTTGCTGGCGATGAGGCCAGTGAGCCTTGCATCGCCGGATCGGACGCTATCGCCGGCAAGCCAGCTCCATCGTCTGGATTCTACGAGCGGGCGATGGCCGCGTCCGCCGAGAGTTTGCCGGCACCTTCGATCAGTACCGCGAGTGTCCCGCCTAACAGGGCCAGGGCGAACTCATAACCATTGTTGGCCATGAACAGACCGTTGTGGATATGCACCGAGAAGATCGCCACCAGCAAGGTAAAGGTCAGGCCCAGCGCCGCCGGACGGGCCAACAGGCCGATGATCAGGGCCAGGCCGCCGAAGAACTCGGTGCCGCCCGCCAACAGGGCCATCAGGTGACCCGGTGCCAGGCCGATGCTCTCCATCCATTGCGCGGTGCCGGCCAGGCCGTAGCCGCCGAACAGGCCGAAGAGCTTCTGCGAACCGTGGGCGGCAAAGATGATCCCGACAAAAATCCGCAGGACAGTCAAGCCATAACCGGCGCGGGAGTTCAGAACGCGGTTGATCAGGGTGCTCATCGGTGAATCCTTTTTATGTAGGGGTTGATGGGCCTCATATTAATCAGTTTTTAAAATGTAAAAAGCGCAAAAAACCCAACAAAACAATCTAATTATTCGATTATTTCCGAGAGGCGATCTTCCTCGCATTCGGCTCCAGGGAGTCGCGCTCGCGGTCAAATGCCAGGTAATACTTGTTCACGCTATTCACATAGTTCACCGCGTTCATCCCCACCTGCTCCATGGCGATGCGCTCGACCTGGAAGAACCACTGATTGGGGTTCAAGCCACGGCGGCGGGCCTCGGCGCGCATGCCCTGGACCCGTTCCGGGCCCATGTTGTAGGCCGCCAGGACAAAGGCCATGCGCTCGCGTTCGTTGAGCTTGGGGCTGGCAAAGAACTTGCGCCGGATCATCGCCAGGTACTTGGCCCCGGCCTGCACATTGTTATCGACATTCTGGATATTGCCGACGCCGACCCGCTGCGCCGCCGAGGGGGTGATCTGTAGCAGTCCGGTCGCGCCGCTGGCACCCCGGGCGCCGGGATCCAGGGCCGATTCCTTGAAGGCCAGCGCCGCCAGGTTCAGCCAGTCGATGCCCTGGGCCTGGGCATGCCGTTGCAAGACCGGACGGAGCTTTTCCAGCTTCGCCCGATCACTGCGACTCAACGGATAATGCACCTGGTACAGGCGTCGATAGATCCGCAGAAACGCCGTGTCCTGGTCCGACGGGGTCTTGTAGGTCTTGAGAAAGCGGTCGATGCTCGCCCGCAGCATTGAAGCATTGTCGCGTACGAACCAGTGCATCTGCCCCGGCTCGCTGACCAGCACCTGCTTGTCGAAACGCAGCTTGGGCATGATCCGTGCCCAACGTTCGGCAATCGGCTGCTCGACGACGGTCAGGTGAAAGATCCCGCCCTGGACCATCTCCAGCACATCCTCCACCGCCAGGCTCGGATCGACCCATTCGACCTTGACCGGCGGCAGCTTGCGCAAGGCCAGTTTCTGGTTGATCTGGTTGACCGCCTCGCCCGCGGCGCTGCCGGGGGTCAGGGCCAGGGTCCGGCCGGACAGTTGTTCAAAGCGGGTAAAGCGCTTCTCGCCTTTGAGCCCCACCAGCAGCAACGGCACCGTACTGCCGAGCGGATCGCTGGCGATCACAGCATGACCCGGCTGGGCTTCGAGCAACTCCCCTGGAGCCACCAGGTCCCCCTCCCCGCGCTGCAAAGCACCGAGCAATTGGTCCTTGGCCTTGGGAATGATCTTGAGGGTGATCTCCTGGTTGTCGCGGGCCTGGCTGTTGAGGAACTGCTCAAAGGCGCGCAGGCGATGGTATTCGAGGCCAATGACCTCGCCCTGGACCTCGCCGCTGCTGTTGCGGCTCTGGTTGACCAATACCCGCAGGACCCGGCTGCTGCGAATCTCCGCGAGGTCACGGACCTTGCCCGGCTGGGCGATTTCCAACGGCCCGGCCAACCGCGCAAGCGCCGGCAACGGCAGCAGCAGGGACAGGCACAGCAGGAGCAACAGCGAGGGTCGCTTCTTCATCCGTTCTCCGGAAAGAATACTGCCCAGCCTCAGACGAAGGTGGCCTGAAGTCGAACAACTGAAATCGAGCGTCTTTTGAACGCGAAAAGTGCGAAAGACTGGGTACGGCACCGAGGTCATGCCAACCGATGTTTTCTTCCGGCTTTAAGAGACAGTCATAACTCGTTGTAGTTCTTGATTTTTATTATAAATCTACAGCTCTGGTATGCTTTTCGGCCTGTGGCCTGAGGTAGCACCATGCAACTCATCGATATCGGCGTCAACCTGACCAACCCCAGTTTTGCCGGCAAACAGCAGGAAATACTCGACCGTGCCTATGCCGCCGGAGTCTGCCAACTGATTGTGACAGGCACCAGTCTGGAGGGCAGCGAACAGGCGCTGGAGCTGTGCCGGGAGCTGGATCAGAGCGGTCAGCGGCTGTTCGCCAGCGCTGGCATCCACCCCCATTCCGCCAGTGACTGGAGGGCCGACAGCGCCGCTCGTCTGAAAGCCCTGCTGATGGAACCGAACGTCTGCGCGGTCGGCGAATGCGGGCTGGATTTCAACCGCGATTTCTCCCCGCGCCCGCAACAGGAAAAAGTCCTCGAGGAACACCTGGCCCTGGCCGTGGAGTTGCAGCGTCCGGTGTTCCTCCATGAGCGCGATGCCAACGTCCGTTTGCTGGAGATCCTGCGGGACTACCGCGACCACCTGCCCGCCGCCGTGGTGCACTGTTTCACCGGCGAGCAGAAGGCGCTGTTCAGCTATCTCGACCTGGACCTGCATATCGGCATCACCGGCTGGATCTGCGATGAGCGTCGTGGCACCCACCTGCACCCACTGGTGCGGGAGATTCCCCGGGGCCGCCTGATGCTCGAAAGCGACGCGCCCTACCTGCTGCCACGCAGCCTGCGGCCCAAGCCGAAGAACGGCCGCAATGAACCGGCGTACCTGGGCGAAGTGCTGCGTGAAGTGGCCCTGCACCGCGACGAAAGCCAGGAAGACCTGGCCGCCCACACCAGCGCCTGCGCCCGCGCGTTCTTCAATTTGCCGGGCCTCGACTGAAGCGGCATTGACCCATATCAACAATTGCCTCCCTGAGTAGCGGCACAATAATGGCACCTTGCCAAAACTGTTTCCGCCCTATCAGGGAAGACCCACCATGCGTGCCTGGCTTAGCAATATCTCGCTGAAATACAAGTTCTGGGCCGTGAACGCGGTCGCGTTTGTCACCACCCTGTTTCTGGTGCTGTACGCCGTGCAGTTGGAACAACAGGCCCGCACCGACGCCTCCCGCGCCGCGGTCCAGGCCCAGGCTCACCTGCTCGCGGCCTGGCCCGAAGGCAAGGCCTGGCCCGAGGCCGACAACCTGCTGCCGTTCAAGGCCGGTGAAACGCCGACCCTCAAGGGGCAGATGTTGCCGCGTCTCAAGGACGTCAACGGCTGGGTCGCTTACGACTATATGCCACTGTTCGGCGACAACCCGCTGCTCGGCGCACAAGTGCTCGGCCGTGGCGAACAGCAGGTCGCCGTACTCGCCTATGCGCCAAGCCTGGCCCAGGTGTTCAGCGAACGTTTCGCCAACTATGCGGTGGCCGTGTTCATCCTGATGCTGGCGATGCTCGGCGCCTCGCAGTTGCTGATCCGCTTCCTGCTCAGCCAGCTCAATACCCTCAAGGACGTGATGCTCCACGTGGAGAAGACCGGCGACCTCTCGGCCCGTGTGCCATTGGCCGGCAAGGACGAAGTCGGACAAATGGCCAGCGCCTTCAATGCCATGCAAGCCGGCTATCAGCGGGTGGTCGGCACGGTGGCGCGCACGGCGGCGCAACTGGATGTCGGCGCCGCGCGCCTGGCCTCGAGCATGAACGACGTGCGCCACGGCATGCTCGGCCAGCAGAGCGAAACCGACCAGGCCGCCACGGCCATCAACGAAATGTCGGCCACGGTCTATCACATCGCCCAGCACGCCGGCGCCACCCGTGACCTGTCGAAAACCGCCGACGACCTGGCCGGCAGCGGGCACGCCGTGGTCAACCGGGTCCAGCAATCGATCACCGGGCTGTCCAGCGGCGTGCAGCAGACCGCGACGATGATCCAGCAACTGGCCGAGGACAGCCAGAAGATCAATGGCGTGGTCAGCGTCATTCACAGCATCGCCGAGCAGACCAACCTGCTGGCACTGAACGCCGCCATCGAAGCGGCCCGGGCCGGGGAAATGGGTCGGGGTTTCGCGGTGGTTGCCGATGAGGTGCGCAACCTGGCCAAGCGCGTACAGAGTTCCACCGACGAGATCACCACCATGGTGTCCGCCTTGCAGGCCGGCACCCGCGACGCCGTGGACTTTATGCAGGAAAGCTCGTTCAAGGCCGACGACTGCGTGCAACAGGCCCAGGAAGCCGGGGAAGCGCTGGCGCAGATCACCAGCGCTGTGGCCCAGATGCGCGAAAGCAACACCCAGATCGCCGTGGCCGCCGAACAGCAGAGCCAGGTCGCGGAGGAAATGAACCGGGCGGTGGTGAGCATCCGCGACGTGACCGAGAACACCGTGCAACAGACCGTGGACTCGGCCACCACCAGCCATGACCTGGCGAAGCTGGCGGGAGAGCTGAGCAAGGCGATTGGCCAGCTCAAACTATAGGATCGATAGGAAGAGTTGATTCGCCCGGACAGTTGGCCGGGCTTACTCTCTGTTCACCGACTACACGAACAGAGGACACGATCATGGGCCAACGTCACCCCAACTTCCCCGCCTGGCAATGGCGGGTTGCACCCCAAGCTTCGAACGATGGCACCCGCGAAGGCATGCAACTGCTGGCGCTGACCCTGTTCGCACTGTCCTTCCTGCTGGTGAGTTCCGGCGTGTTCGCGCAGAACCCGACCAACTTCGCCGTTGGCGTGCTGGGCCTGGTGGCCGCATTCAGCCTGCGCAGCAAAGGCCAGAGCCTGGCGCTGGAAGCCTGAGCCAGCACCGTTCCCCTGAAGGCCGGCTTGCCGGCCTCAGGCAAACACGGTAACGGTCTGCCGGCTCAATGCGATCAGCCGTCCATCGGCGTTCCACAATGCCGCCGCCACATGGCCATAGCCGTCGCGGGCATGCTCGATCACCGCGCGGTATTTGCACCAGTCCAGGGTATCGAGTTCCAGCAACGGCTGGACGAACTCCACCGTCCAGGTCAGGGTGCTGCCGGCCGCAGGTTTGCCCAGGTGTGACAACACCGCCGGCGGCCAGGCATCCACCAGGGCCAGCAAGTGCGCCTCGGTCAGCGGCTCTTGCCGGACATCCCCACGCAGTTGCACCCAGCCGCCCATCTCGCGGGATTTGTTGCCGGTAAAAGGCATGCCACCCACGCCCCAGCGCATCGACAGATTACGCATGAACTCCGGCATCACTCCCGGGATATAGGGCGCCTCCGGGCATTCGTCCCAATGCTTGAACGCGGGTGCCGGCTCAGCCGCCACCTCCACCACCGATTCCCGCGACGCGCCAAAGCTACCCTGAACCAACGTCACCACCTGGCCATTTTGCATGGCCCGGCCCAGCACCTGGCTGACCGCCTTGCCCTCGCGCAGCACCTCGACTTCAAAATCGATGGGCACCCCAGGCTCGGCCGGCCCGACAAAAGTGATCGCCAGCGAACGTACCGGCCGCTCGGCCGGTACCCGGGCGCGCATCGCCTCGTATTGCAGCGCCACCATCAGGCCGCCAAACGTGGCCCGTCCCTGCGCCCACTCGGCAGGAATGGAAAGCCCCTTGGGCTCGCGGCGAACCGCATCGAGCAAATCTGAAAAGCGCATGCTGACCTCAGCTGGAAAAAGTCCTACAGAATAGTAACCAGCTCATCCGCACCACACAGCACTCATACCGGCCAAAGCAGCGGTCAAACAGGCCGCCGGCACTCAACTGAAACAGGTCTCGCTCAACCGATCCAGCACCCGGTCGGCCTTGTTCTCGGCCAGGGCCATGGTCCTGCGCCAACCCGTCACACAGGATTGCAGGTCCGGCTCCTGTTCCGCCCGCAGCAACCATTGCCAGCAATCATGCCAATCACCCAGCGCTTCCTGGGCCGACTTCAGGGATTTCAAGGCTGGCGCCGGCAAGCGGTTCACATGCGGATAGGCTTCGGCGGCGTAACGCACGCGCTTGATCAACAGCCGCAACCGATGGCGGTCATGCAGCGGGTCATGCAAGGCTTCATCCAGCGCCTCCCACTGTTTGGCCAAGCGCTTTTCGATGCGTTTGTGCAGGCCCTTCAACAGGCCCTGGTGTTGCGAAGCCCGGAGAAAACGCGGAAAGGCATCGAGCACACTGAACAGCTGTTTCAGTTCGGGACTACGCGCCACGGCCCAGTAATCATCGGACAACTGTTCCGTACGCCGCGCCGCCGCCACATGATGCCCCTGCCGATGCAGGTAGGCGGCCAGCACTTCACGATCGCGAATCGGCGTGGTCAGGCTGCCGACCTGCTGCGCCGCCTGCTCGACCTGTTCGACACCCGGCAAGCCACGCAACGGCCGCAACAAACTGCGCAGACGCCGTACCGTAGTGCGTAAATCATGCAGGCCCTCCTCGTCGGTCAGCGCATCCACCCGCGCATGACAGGCCAACAAGCGCACTTCCAGGCTCAGGACCTGAACCACCAATTCATCCACCAGGGCAGACATTCGACACTTACTCCCAAATCGAACTTCCAAGACTACGACGCAATGACCGCAACCGCTGTTGCAATGCATCCATCGACGGGGTCTGTTCAGCATAGCGCTGGGCCACGAAGCTCTGGACAAATGCATTGATATTTTCCGCCTGGCGTGGCAACTCCCGGGCCGCCCGCTCGCCAAACGCCTGTGGGCCCTCGCCCGGTTCGCGCACCAGCCCACGCCGACGCAGGAGCTTTTCAAAGGCGGCGAATACCCGTAGCGACGGATCGGAGGTGTTGCGCCAGGGGCGCAGCAGCAACAGCGAGAGCAGCCCCAGGATCAGCACCAGACCGACCGGCAGGACCCAGGCGGTGAGATCGCCGAACCAGCGCCCCAGCAGTTGCAATTGCTGGTCGCCCTGATAACCCAGGACCCAGCGCTGCCAACCGTAATTGAGATTATCCCAGCCCAGGCGCAGATTATTGAGCCAGGTCAGATGCGGGTAACGCAGCGGTGAGAATGACGAGGCGCCGAGCATATCCTCGTCGGCCGCCAGGGCCTGCTCCAAGCCCTGATCGATACGCTGCGGAGCCACCGCATAGGTCGGATCGACGCTGCGCCAGCCCTGTCCGTCCTGCCAGTATTCGACCCAGGCGTGGGCATCGAACTGACGCACCGTGAGAAAATTGCCCCCCGGATTCAGCTCACCGCCCTGATAGCCGGCCACCATTCGCGCCGGAATTCCCGCCGCCCGCAACACGTAGACCATGGCCCCGGCGTAATGCGCACAGAAACCCTGGCGGCTGTCGAAGAGGAAAGCGTCGATACTGTCGGCGCCCAGGGTCGGCGGCTTGAGGGTGTAGTAATAGGGCTCGTCGTGAAAATGCTTGAGCAGCGCCGCCACCAGCGCCTGGGGTTGTGGATAAGTTTGCCGCAACTGTGTTGCCCACTGCCGGCTGCGCGGATCGCCCTGGGCCGGCAACTGCAAGGCCTGGCGCCGGGCCCGGTCACTGAGTTGCGGATCGCGCATCACCCGCGGCCAGGACTCGGCCCGATAGAGCAAGACCTGCTGCACCGGCCGCTGGCGTTGCACCCGATAGTCCGCCAGTTGGCGCACATCGACCTGATCGGTGCGGGCCACATCCAGTGCCGGCAACCAGGGTTTGCCGCTGGCCTGGAGAATGATGCTGTAGCGCCAGGACTCGCCAGCGGCCTGCCATTTCGGCGCCTGGCTGTAGTTCACCGATGGCGCCTGGCTCCAACGCCGGCCATCGAATTGCTCCAGGGTCAGCGCCCGCCAATACAGGTCGCGACGCGCCGGCATGGGGCCTTCGAAGCTGGCGCGAAAGGCCAGTTCCGCGGAACGCCCAAGCTCGGCCACATCCCCCGGCGACATGCTTTCGGACAACCCGCTCTGTGCCTTGTCGATGGCCAACGGCAATGACCAGAGCGGCGCGATACGGGGGAAAAACAGGAACAGCAGGAGCATCAACGGCAAGGCTTGCAGCAACAGGGTCATGGACAACCACAAGGTCTTCAGCGGCCGGGTCGTCGCACCTTGCTGCAAACCGACCAGGGCCGCCAGCAGCGCCCCCACCGGCAGCAGGCTGTAGAACGCCCAGGGCAAGCTGTCCTCGAACAGATAGGCCACCGCGACACAGAACAGCCCGAGGAAAATCAGCACCAGGGCATCGCGGCGAGTGCGGGTTTCCACCAGCTTGAGGATAAACATCGCCACCAGCAGCACCGCCCCGGCGTCCAGTCCGATCAGGCTGCTGCGCGAGAGCCAGATACCGCCGATGGTGACCAGCAACAGAAGCAGTTCCATCAGGCGTCCGGGAAAACGCGCGCGCATGCGGTAGACCTGAATCCGCCAGACCGTGCAGCCGAGCCACAACCCGACCATCCACGGCGGCACATGGAACCAGAACGGCAGCATCACCAGGGTCTGGGCCACCAGCAACCAGACCAGGCTGGCGCGGGAAATCAGTGGCGCGGCGCTCATGGGCTTTTCCCGAACAGCGCGAGGGCCCGCAGGCAGGCCTCGCAGTGGGCCGCACCGGTATCGCTGTCCAGCATCTGGTCAGGCAGATGCAGGGAGAACATGGTCTCGCGACGGGACAACTCCAGCACCCAATAACACAGGCGTGACAGGCGCTGCTCGACATCCCCGCCCAGGGCCAGGAAGTCCAGGCACAGCTCACGACCGTCGAGCCGGGCGAATTCCTTGATCAGCAGGCCCTGGCCACGGGAGTAGGCTTTCCAGTGCAGGCGCCGCCAGGAGTCGCCGGGCTGATAGACCTTCAGGCCCTGGTAGTCATCGACACCCTGGCCGTGGGCGCGCATCCCCTCTTCGCGGTCATCGGCGAGCACGCTGGCCAGGGTCGGCAGCTCGCCTTCCAGGGGCTGTGGATAAACCAGCACCTTCTGGCCCAGGTCGAGCCGGCTCCAGGTCCGCAGGATCCCCAGCGGAAAACTGCTTTCGACACCGATGCGCGGCGCATGCAGCCAGCCGCGCACCAGGGTCGGCCGGTTCAACTCCAGTTCGCAGAAACCCGCGGGCGGCACATCGACGCTGTGCACAGCCTGCGCCGACCAGCCCAGGCCAATGGACTGATGGGCTTTGCCGGCACTCTCCAGGCGCACGAGAAAACGCGCCTGCTCGCCGACAAACACCGCAGGCCCGGTCCCGGCACTGAGCACCAGCCCCTGCAGATTGCGCCAGGTATGCAGGATCGCCACCACGAACACCGACAGCAGCAGGAAGCACAGGGCGTAGGCCAGGCTGCTCTGGTAGTTGATGGCGACCATCAGGATCAGCGCCAGCAGCGCGGCAAATACCCCGCCGGCGCGATTGGGCATGATGAAGATCTGCCGCTGGGTCAGTTGAATCCGCGCCGAGGGCGGCAGGCGCCGCGCCAGCCAGGCCTGCCAGTACTCGCGCAGGCGCCGGATCAAAGCGCCGGCACCTCGCGCAGCAGCCACTGCACCAGGGCGCCACCGCCCTGCCCGGTGGGATCGGCACGCTCGCGCAGGCGATGGCTGACCACCGAGGGCAGGACCGCCTGGACGTCTTCCGGCACCACATAGTCGCGCCCGGCCAACAGCGCCCAGGCCCGGGCGGCGGCGAGGATCGCCAGGCTCGCGCGTGGTGACAGGCCCCAGGCGAATTGCGGCTGGTCGCGGGTCGCGCCAACAAGACGCAGCACATAGTCCACCAACGGATCGCTGGTGCGCACCTGCTTGACCTGCTGTTGCAGCGCCGACAATTCGGCATGGTTGAGGAGCGGTTGCAGTTTTGGTAGCAGGTCGCGGCGCGACACGCCTTGCAGCAGGGCCTTTTCCGCGGCCCGGGCCGGATAGCCGAGGGACACCCGCATCAGGAAACGATCGAGTTGCGACTCCGGCAAGGCGAAGGTGCCGCCCTGGCTGCTGGGGTTTTGCGTGGCGATCACGAAGAACGGCGACGGCAAGGGCCGGGTGGCGCCTTCGATGGTCACCTGGCCTTCTTCCATGGCTTCGAGCAAGGCGCTCTGGCTCTTGGGTGTGGCCCGGTTGATTTCGTCGGCCAGCACCAGCTCGGCGAAGATCGGTCCCGGGTGGAACACGAACAGCCCGCTGTCCTTGTCGAACACCGAGGTGCCGAGGATATCGCTGGGCAACAGGTCGGAGGTGAACTGGATACGCTGGAAACTCAGGCCAAGGACCTTGGCCAGGGTGTGGCTGAGGGTGGTCTTGCCCATGCCGGGCAGGTCTTCGATCAGCAGATGACCGTTGGCCAGCAGGCAGGTCAGGGCCAGGCGAACCTGCGCATCCTTGCCCAACACCACCTGGTTCACGGCCTGCAGACAGGCTTCCAGTTTACTGCGCATAGGCAGACATCCGAACTTGGGAGAAGCCGAAGATACTACCGTGTTTCTACTGCAATGCAGGTTTGTGAAATAACGCTATTTTCCATAACAACACCGAACCTGCTTTCTGCAACAACACCCAACCTGTAGGAGCCTGGCTTGCCAGCGAAGCTTTTGGCCGCCTCACGGGCCTCTTCGCGGGCAAGCCCTGCTCCTACGGGGATTGTGTTCGGCCTTGACTGACGGGCATTGGGCATGCCATGCGTCTATAAGGGACCGCGCTAATGGGCTCAACGTCCGGCGCGGGACTCACGGATGTAGAAACGCGCTTTCTCGGCCTTGTTGGTACAGCCCTCATAGGCTTCGAACTGCTGCTGGGTCTTGGCCCCGGTCAGCAGCGACAGCGCCTTGGAGTAGCTCACGGTCCCGGCAAAACCTTCGGCCTTGGCCAGGTCCAGCTCGTGCCAGGCGGCATCCAGTTCGGTACCACAGCTGTCCCGGTAGGCAGTTTTGCCAGCACAACCGGCCAACGCCAACGCAATCAATGGCACACAGATCCAGGCTTTCATCGATGACACCTCAGGAGAAAATAAACACTTGTGCAGGTTATGACGGCACGCCAGGCAAAAAGTGCCTTGGTCTTTCACTCAAGCTTAGCCAATCAAGATGACGATGGGTGCAGTCGAGACAATTCAACGGCAAAGAACAGCCGATGCCACGATTGTACCCGCCTCGCCGGAGGTGCATTGTTAACAACCGCTTGTTCAAGGACTGACTCATGAAAAAACGTGTTGCGCTGGTGCTGGGCTCGGGTGGGGCCCGGGGTTATGCCCATATCGGGGTGATCGAGGAAATCGAAAGACGCGGCTATGACATCGCCTGTATCGCCGGTTGCTCCATGGGCGCGGTGGTCGGCGGCATCTATGCGGCCGGCAAACTCGACGACTACCGCCGCTGGATCGAGAGCCTGGACTATCTGGATGTGCTGCGCCTGGTGGACGTGAGTTTTCGCCTGGGCGCCATTCGCGGCGAAAAGGTCTTCGGGCAGATCCGCAAGATCGTCGGCGAGGTCAATATCGAGGACCTGCGTATTCCCTACACCGCTGTCGCCACCGACCTGACCAACCAGCAGGAAATCTGGTTCCAGGAAGGTTGCCTGCACCAGGCGATGCGCGCCTCGGCGGCGATTCCCAGCCTGTTCACCCCGGTGATGCAAGGCAACCGCATGCTGGTGGACGGCGGCATTCTCAATCCCTTGCCGATCGTTCCGGTGGTCTCCAGCCACTGCGACCTGATCATCGCCGTCAACCTCAACGCCACCAACCAGAAGCAGTACCAGCTACCGGTGATCCAACGACCGCCGGCGTTCAAGAGCCGCTTCAACAACCTGCTCAGTTCCATGGGCTCGCGCCTGCCGTTCCGCCGTAAACAGGCCGAGGAGCTATTGCGCCTGGAACAACAGACCCTCGCCAGCGAGGCTGCCCAGGTCGGCAATCCCTGGCTCGATGGCCAGGAACCCCAGGCCCGGCAACCGGCTGCCGCACCGCAAAACGACGGCGCGCCGAAGTCCGCCACCGGCTCGTTCATCATCGACAACGTCGGCCCGGCCTCGCTGCTGGACCTGATCAACCAGAGTTTCGAGGTGATGCAGACCTCGCTGGCGCAGTACAAGATCGCCGGCTACCCGCCGGATATCCTGATCAACGTGCCCAAGCGGGTGTGCCGCTTCTTCGAGTTCTACAAGGCCCCGGAGCTGATCGCCCTGGGACGCTTGATTGCCAGCGATACGCTGGACCGCTATGAGGAAGAAGGGCGCCAGGGCTAGTTATCGAGCAACCGGTAACCGACCCCCGCCTCGGTCACGATAAACCGTGGCGCGGTCGGGTCATCCACCAGCTTCTGGCGCAGATGCCCGACCACGATCCGCAGGTAGTGACTGTCTTCGGTATGGGTCGGGCCCCAGATATCCTTGAGCAACTGCTGCTGGGTGATCACCCGCCCGGGGTGCCGCGCCAGTTGCGCCAGCACCGCGTACTCCTTGCGGGTCAGCGCCACTTCCGCGCCATCGAGCAACACCCGCCGGTAGGCCAGGTCGATGGTCAGCGGCCCAAAGGTCAACGCCGCCTCCTGGGCCTCGCCACTGGGCGCCTGGCGCAACAGGGCGCGAATCCGCGCGAGAAACTCCTGAATACCGAACGGCTTGGTCACGTAGTCGTTAGCCCCGCCATCCAGCGCCTCGACCTTCTGCCCCTCGCCGGCCCGCACCGAGAGCACCAGCACCGGCGCCGTGGACCATTCGCGAAACTCACGCAGCACCTGCTGGCCGTCCATGTCCGGCAAGCCGAGGTCGAGCACCAGCAGGTCCGGCTTGTTCAGGGCGGCATGGGCCAGGCCCTCGGCGCCGGTACCGGCCTCCAGCACCTTGTAGCCCTGGGACACCAGGCTGATGCGCAGGAACTTGCGGATCTGCGGTTCGTCGTCGATGACCAGGATGGTCGCGGTCTGGGTCATGGTCTTAACATCATGGCAATCGGTGACCAAAGCATATCAGGCTTCACTTTCAATGCCCGGTTGCTCCTGCAAAGGGAGGAACAGGGTGATACAGGTGCCATGGCCGTCAATGCCATCATCCACGGCAATATGTCCGCCGTGTGCGCCGACCATCCCCTGGCAGATCGCCAGGCCCAGGCCCGTGCCCTGCCCGCCGCGATCGCCACGGGCGGCGGTGTAGAACATGTCGAAAATCTTGTGCCGCTCATCTTGCGGAATCCCCGGTCCTTCGTCACTGACGGAAAAAAACAGCTCCTTGTCGGTGGTGCCGGCACGCAGTTGCAGGCGCCCCTGGGGCGGTGAAAAGCGCGCGGCGTTTTCCATCACGTTGATCAGCGCCTGTTCGATCAGCGCCGCGTGCACATAGAGTAGCGGCAAATCCGCCGGCAACTCGGTACTGACCTGCAACGGCGCCAACACCGCCCGCAGCCGGTTCAGCGCGCTGCCGATGATATCCGCCGGCGCGACCCAGTCGCGGGCCAGCTTCAGCGCCCCGTGGCCGAGCCGGGTCATGTCCAGCAGGTTCTGGATATAACGGTCCAGGCGCTCGGCTTCGTCGCGGGTGCCTTCCAGCAGTTCCCGGCGATCTTCCAGGGGAATCGCCTCGCCCAGCGCCAACAGGCTGTCGATGCTGCCGCGCATGGACGTCAGCGGGGTACGCAAGTCATGGGACACCGAGGCGAGCAAGGCACTGCGCAGTTGTTCGGTTTCGCCGTGCAGGCGAGCGGCCTCGAGGTCATCGGCCAACTGCGCCCGGGCCAGGGCCTGGGCCAGCGGCTGGCTGAGGGCGGTCAACAAACGGCGACGCTGCCCGCTCAGGGTCTGCCCCTCTTTGGGAGAGACCCCCAACAGGGCCAGTGGCCCCTCTTCCGCCGACAACGGCCACCACCACCAACGCCCGAACGGCAAGGTGCCGGTGCCCATGCCCGCTGGCTGGTCGTGCTGCCAGGCCCAGTCGGCGGCGGCCCGCTCGGACTCGGAGAAGGTCTGTGGGCCACCGGTCTCGACTTTCCAGCCGCCCTGGCCGTCGCGATTGAGCAGACAGATTTGCAGCTCTTCCCAACCACTGAGGTGCTGTGAAGCGGCACTGATGACCGCCTGGCGATCAGTGGCCGCGGTCAGCTTGCGCGACAGGTCGAGCAGTTCGCTGGTTTCTTCCTGGGTATCGCGCAGGGCCTCCAGTTGCCGCCGCTGACGCGCCGCGAGGTTACCGGTGAGCGCTGCCATCAAGAGGAAAAACAGCAGCGTCAGCACATCCTCCTCACGCTGGATGGCGAAGGAGAATTTCGGCGGGATAAACAGGAAGTCGTAACTCAGGAACGACAGCACCGCACAGGCCAGCGACGGCCCCAGGCTGCTGCGCACTGCCACCAGCAATACGGCGGCGAGGAACACCAGGGAAATATTCGGCAATGGCAGCACACTGGCCACGCCCCAGGCCAGGGCGGTGGCCAGGATCGTCGCCACCAGAGCCATCGCGTAGTCGAACCAGACCACCGCTTGCGGATCGCGGGTACGCGCCACCTGTTGCTCTTCGTCACGGTCCAGCACGTTGATTTCCAGGCCGTGGGCACTGCGCAACAGACGCGCCGCCAGGCCTCCGCCAAACAGTCGGCGATGCCAACGTTGCCGTGACTGCCCCACCAGCACCAGGCTGGCGCGGCGTTCGGCGGCATGTTGAATCAGGGTCTTGGCCACTTCCCCGGCGCGCAGCAGCACCACTTCGCCGCCGAGACGCTCGGCCAGTTGCTGGGCACTTTGCAGACGCAGGCGCGACTGCTCGTCGCGCACGCTGCCATTGTCCACATGCACCAGGCTCCAGGGCAGATGCCGGCGCTGGGCGACCCGACTGGCATGGCGCACCAGGCGCTCGGCCTGGGCATCGCCATCCACTCCCACCAGCAGGCGTCCGCGCAGGGCCGGCGCCGCCTGGCCGAGGGTCCGGTAACCGAGGGCCAGGTCGTTGTCGACCTGGGCCGCGGCCGTCTGCATGGCCAGTTCGCGCAAGGCGGTGAGGTTGGTCTGGGTAAAAAATGCATCGATGGCGGCGCGGGCCTGCTCCGGCACATAGACCTTGCCGTCGCGCAGGCGCTCCAGCAGTTCCCGGGGCGGCAGGTCGATCAGCAGCAGTTCGTCGGCCTCCTGCAGAACCCAGTCCGGCAAGGTTTCACGGACCTGCACACCGGTAATACCGCGCACCTGGTCATTGAGGCTTTCCAGGTGCTGGACGTTGACCGTGGTGAACACATCGATACCGGCGGCCAGCAACTCCTGGACATCCTGCCAGCGTTTGACGTGACGGCTGTTGGGGGCGTTGCTGTGGGCCAATTCATCGACCAGCACCAGCTTGGGCTTGGCCTTGAGCAGGCCGTCGAGGTCCATTTCTTCAAGCAGGACCCCGCGATATTCGGAGCGCACCAGCGGCTGCTGCGGCAAACCGCTGAGCAGCGCCTCGGTTTCCGCGCGGCCGTGGGTTTCCACCACCCCGGCGAGGAGCTTCACACCCTGGCGCAGTTGAGTGTGGGCGGCCTGCAACATGGCGTAGGTCTTGCCGACACCGGGCGAAGCGCCGAGGAAGACCTTGAGCCGGCCACGACCGTCGCGGGGCAGTTCTGCTAGGAGCGCGTCGGCGCGACCGGAATCACTCATGTCATCGGTTCTCACTTATAAAGCTGACACCACCGCTCCTTGTAAGCCGGCTTGCTGGCGATAGCGGTTATCCAGGCAACAACGATGTCGGCTACCAGATCGCATCGCCAGCAAGCCGGCTCCTACAAGGTTCGCGGTGTTGGCGGCATTGGCCGCGTTACTTCGAAACTTCGGCCAGGGCCGCATTCAAGGCAAGCACATTGACCACCGGTGGGCCAATCAGCGGTTGCTCGATATGCATTTCAACCAGGCGCTCGACATCGGCCGTCGGCAGGTTGCGCGCCTGAGCTACCCGCGCCAGTTGATAGCGAATCGCTTCAGGTGGCAAGTGCGGATCGAGGCCGCTGGCCGAGGTGGTCAGCATCGACAGAGGCACCGGGCCCTGGCCGGGCACCGCCTGCTTGGTCGCATCGTCGAAGATCCGCGTGGCCAGGGCCGGGTTGCTCGGGCTCAGGTTGCTCGACGAGCTCGACACGGTGGCAAAGGCCCCCGCCGAAGGCCGCGGATGGAACCAGGTGTCACCGGTGAAATCCTGGGCAATCAGGCTCGAACCACGGACCTTGCCGTCGGCATCACGCACCAGGCTGCCATTGGCCTGCGCCGGGAAGACCACCTGGGCCACGCCGGTGACCACCAGGGGATAGGCGACACCGGTAATCAGGGTCATCAGGACCAACAGGCTCAAGGCCGGACGTACTACGCTGGACATGTTCAATTCCTCAAATTCAGGGGTACACAACCTGTAGGAGCCGGCTTGCCGGCCCCCACAGAAAAACGCGTCACACCAGGTGCAGCGCCGTCAGCAGCATGTCGATGGCCTTGATCCCCACGAACGGCACCACGATCCCGCCCAGCCCGTAGATCAGCAGGTTGCGCCGCAACAGATGGGCGGCACTCGCCGCCTGCACCCGCACGCCACGCAGGGCCAGCGGGATCAGCACGACGATGATCAGGGCGTTGAACACGATCGCCGAGAGGATCGCGCTCTGCGGGCTGGTCAGGTGCATGACGTTGAGCACGCCCAGCTGTGGATAAATCGAGGCGAACAGCGCCGGCAGGATGGCGAAGTACTTGGCCACGTCGTTGGCAATCGAGAAGGTGGTCAGCGCCCCTCGGGTGACCAGCAATTCCTTGCCGATCTGCACCACGTCCAGCAGCTTGGTCGGGTCGCTGTCGAGGTCGACCATGTTCGCCGCTTCGCGCGCGGCCTGGGTGCCATCGTTCATCGCCATGCCGACGTCGGCCTGCGCCAGTGCCGGGGCGTCGTTGGCACCGTCACCGCACATCGCCACCAGACGACCGTCGTTCTGTTCCAGGCGAATCCGCGCCAGCTTCTTCTCCGGGGTGGCTTCGGCCAGCACATCGTCAACCCCCGCCTCGGCCGCAATCGCGGCGGCGGTCAGGGGGTTGTCGCCGGTCACCATCACGGTGCGGATACCCAGCTTGCGCAATTCGGCGAAGCGATCACGAATGCCTGGTTTGACCACATCCTTCAGGTGAATGGCCCCCAGCAGACGACCATCGGCGCAGACCAGCAACGGCGTACCACCGCTCTGGGCGATCCGGTCGACTTCCCGGGACAAAACCGGCGACAGGTCGCTGCGTTTCTGGCCGACAAAGGCCAGCAGTGAATCCACCGCGCCCTTGCGATAGACCCGGCCCTGGTAGTCGACACCCGACAGCCGCGTTTCGGCGCTGAACGGTACGGCGGTCAGTTCGGCCGCGGTCGGTTCTTGCTGCGGATGCAGTTCACGCAGGTACTCGACAATCGACTTGCCTTCGGCGGTGTCGTCCGCCAGCGAAGCCAGCAAGGCGCCTTCAGCCAGCTCCTTGGCGCTGACGCCAGGGGTGGCGTAGACCGCCGTGCAGCGACGGTTGCCGAAGGTGATGGTGCCGGTCTTGTCCAGCAACAGCACATGCACGTCACCCGCCGCTTCCACCGCGCGACCGGATTTGGCGATCACATTCAAGCGCACCAGGCGATCCATCCCGGCGATACCGATGGCCGAGAGCAGGCCGCCGATAGTGGTCGGAATCAGGGTCACCAGCAATGCCACCAGGAACACCAGCGGCAGGCTGCCACCGGAGAAGTGGGCGAACGGCTGCAGGGTCACCACCACCAGCAGGAAGATCAGGGTCAAGCCGATCAGCAGGATATCCAGCGCCACTTCGTTGGGGGTCTTCTGGCGCTTGGCACCTTCCACCAACGCGATCATGCGGTCCAGGGTCGACTCACCGGGGTTGGCGGTGATGCGCACGATCAGCCAGTCGGACACCAGCCGGGTATTGCCGGTGACCGCCGAGCGATCGCCGCCGGACTCACGGATCACCGGTGCGGATTCACCGGTAATCGCCGCTTCGTTGACCGCGGCGATCCCTTCGATCACCTCGCCGTCGCCAGGGATCATTTCCCCGGCGGCCACCCGTACCACGTCACCTTTGCGCAGGTTGGCGGCGGGAACCGATTCGAAGCTGCCATTGGCCTTGCGGCGATGGGCCACCAGGCCTTCGCTGCCGGCCTTCAGGCTGTCGGCGCGGGCCTTGCCGCGCCCTTCGGCCAGGGCCTCGGCAAAGTTGGCGAACAACACGGTGAACCACAGCCAGAGGGCGATCTGGGCGGAGATAAAGATCGAAACAGTGCTGTCCGGCACAAAGCACAGGACAGTGGTCAGGATCGCCGTCAGTTCGACCACGAACATCACCGGTGCACGTTGCAACTGGCGCGGGTCGAGCTTGACGAAAGCCTGGACCAGGGCCGGACGCCACAGGGCGGACATCGCGGTCTTGGCTGGCTCGGCCGGTCTGGCTTGCGCCGTTTTTGCTGCGGGAAGAGGCATATTCATCATTATTTCCTCAGAAACCCATGCTCAGATGTTCGGCAATCGGGCCCAGCGCCAGCGTTGGCAGGAAGGTCAAGCCACCCACCAGCAGGATGGTCACCGTCAGCAACGTGACAAACAGCAGGCCATGGGTCGGAAAACTGTTCTGGCCAATCGGTGCGGTCTTCTTCATCGCCAGGCTGCCGGCCAGGGCCAGTACCGGGAAGATGTAACCGAAGCGACCGAGCAGCATGCTCAGGCTCATCATCAGGTTGTGGAACGCGGTGTTGGCACTGAAACCACCGAACGCCGAACCGTTATTCGCGGTGGCCGAGGTGTAGGCATACAGCAGTTGACTGAAGCCATGGGGCCCCGGGTTGCTGACGGCCGCGGCCGGTCCAGGCAGGCTGGCAGCCAGCGCGCCGAGCACCAGGGTGCCCACTGGCATCACCAGCAAGGTCACCACCAGCAGTTGCACTTCCTTGGCCTGGAGTTTCTTGCCCAGGTATTCCGGAGTACGACCGATCATCAGGCCCGCGAGGAACACCGCGATCAGCACGTTCAGCAGCATGCCGTAGAGGCCCGCGCCGACGCCGCCGAAGATCACCTCGCCGACCATCATGTTGACCAGCGCCACCATCCCGCTCAGGGGGTTGAGGCTGTCATGCATGGCGTTGACCGAACCGTTCGAGGCGGCGGTGGTGGTCACCGCCCACACCACGCTGGCGGTAGTACCGAAGCGGGTTTCCTTGCCTTCCAACGGAGCGGTCTGCTCCACCAGCGGATTGTGCAACGCCGGGTTCGGCTGATATTCGGCATACAGCGACACCGCGCCGCCGATCAGCAGCAGGGCGAGCATGCAACCCATGATGGCTCGGCTCTGGCGCAGGTCCTTGACGTAATGCCCGAAGGTGAACACCAGCGCCGCCGGAATCAGGATGATCGACACCAGTTCGATCAGGTCGCTCAGGGCGGTCGGGTTTTCGAACGGATGGGCCGAGTTGACGCCGAAGAAACCGCCGCCGTTGGTACCCAATTGCTTGATCGCGATCTGGCTGGCCGCCGGGCCCAGGGGAATGACCTGGTCGGCGCCCTGCAGGGTCACGGCATTGACGTAGTGGGCGAAGGTCTGCGGAACACCCTGCCAGACCAGGAACAGCGCCATGATCAGGCACATCGGCAGCAAGCCATAGAGAATGGCACGGGTCATGTCGACCCAGAAGTTGCCCAGGGTCGCCGTTGAACGTCGGCTGATGCCGCGGCACAGAGCGACCAGTACGGCCAGGCCGGTGGCGGCACTGGCAAAGTTCTGCACCGTGAGGCCGGCCATCTGGCTCAGGTAGCTCAGGGACGCTTCACCGCTGTAGTTCTGCCAGTTGGTGTTGGTCATGAAACTGATGGCGGTGTTGAACGACAGGGTCCACTCCAGACCCGGCAGATTCTGCGGGTTGAGCGGCAGGTACTGCTGGAACAGCAGGATCGCGAACAACACCAGGAAGCCCGCGAGGTTGAAGGCGAGCAAGGCCAGGGCATATTTCTGCCAGCTCTGCTCGCTGCTGGCATCGACCCCGGACAGGCGATAACAGGCCCGTTCCAGCGGCCCGAACACCGGCGTCAGCCAGGTCCGCTTACCTTCCATCACGTTGTAGTAGAACCGCCCTAATGCCGGTGCCGGCGCAAGCACCAGCACGAGAAACGCCAGGATCAGCAAATAGTCATAACTGTGCATACCTGCCGCTCCTAGTTCCGGTCCGCGCGCAACAGCGCAACCAGTAGATAAATGAACAGCGCCACAGCCAGCAGCAGTGACACCCCGTCCAGAATGCTCATGGAATTTCCCCTTGGTACGGCAACGGCCGTGTGTGGGGCTTATTGTCGTGAGGGAGGCCGTAAAGGAACGAGGGCGAGGCCGGGGGCGATGCGTAAAGAAGGCGTAAAGAGTGACTTTACGTAGGAGTTACACCCTAGAATCCGTAGGAGTTCCAGGGAGATGACCGATTTGACGCGGGCCGCTTGTATCAGTCTCGATACAAAACCGACAAGCGGCCAACATCCGCCCCCTGTAGCTTCGTGCATAGCTACACTTGAAAGGGATTCCGGCCTTCGGACCGGGTACCTATCCTGCAACAATTCGCGGCCCCTCTTTCGTGGTTGGCCGCTTACCGGTAGATAATCGCCCGCATGCAGAACACTCCCGCTCCTCTGGCTGATGTCAACAAACCGCTCTCACCGAGCGATGACAAGCGCTGGAATGTCCGCGCGCTGATCGTCGATGACGATATTCCCATCCGCGAACTGCTGATCGACTACCTGGCACGCTTCAGCATCCAGGCCACCGGTGTCACCGACGGCGCCGGCATGCGCCAGGCCTTGCAGCTTGAAACCTTCGACGTGGTGGTCCTCGACCTGATGCTTCCGGGTGAAGACGGCCTGTCGCTGTGCCGCTGGCTGCGCACCGAATCGGACATCCCGATCCTGATGCTCACCGCCCGTTGCGAACCCACCGACCGGATCATCGGCCTGGAACTGGGCGCCGACGATTACATGGCCAAGCCCTTCGAGCCCCGTGAGCTGGTGGCCCGGATCCAGACCATCCTGCGCCGGGTACGTGACGACCGCACCGAACAGCGGGCCAATATCCGCTTCGACAACTGGCGTTTGAACAGTGTGCTGCGCCAGCTGATCGCCGACGACGGACTGGTGGTGCCGCTATCCAACGCCGAGTTCCGCCTGCTCTGGGTGTTTATCGAACGCCCGCGCCGGGTCCTCAGCCGCGAGCAGTTGCTCGATGCCGCCCGGGGTCGCTCCATCGAGGCCTTCGACCGCAGCATCGACCTGCTGGTCTCGCGTCTGCGGCAGAAACTCGGCGACGACCCGAAATCGCCGCAATTGATCAAGACCGTGCGCGGTGAAGGCTACCTGTTCGACGCAAAAGAGATCGGCTGATGCGCGCACGCCTCGACACGCTGTTCGGTCGCCTGTTCGGCGTGTCGCTGGTGGCGATCATCCTCGCCCATTTGCTGGGTTTTCTCTGGTTCCATCATTACGGTGGCGGGCCACCACCACCGCCACCTCCCGGCATGATGGAAAATTTCGACCCCGACCATCCGCCGCCCCACCGCCGCCCGCCCCGACCCTGGTTTGGCGGACCGCTGGTGCCGCTGACGCTGCAGATCATTTCCCTGGTGATTGTCGCCTGGTATGGCGCCAAGCTGCTATCGCGGCCGATCCAGCGCCTGAGCGACGCCGCCGAACGCCTCAGCGAAGACCTCAACAGCCCGCCGCTGGATGAGACCGGCCCGCGTGAGGCACGGCTGGCGGCCAACACCTTCAACCTGATGCAGCAGCGCATCCGCGAACAGGTGCAGCAACGCGGACGCATGCTTGGCGCGGTCTCCCACGACCTGCGCACGCCGTTGTCACGCCTCAAGCTGCGGCTCGAACAGGTCGACAACATGAAACTCCAGGGCCAGATGCGCCAGGACCTGGACGACATGATCGGCATGCTCGATGCCACCCTCAGTTACCTGCATGAGCAGCGCACCAGCGAAGCCATGCAATGGATGGACGTCCAGGCACTGGTCGAATCCCTCTGCGAAAACGCCCAGGACCAGGGCTCGCAGGTCCAGGCCAGCGGCCACTGCGCGCCGTTGCTGGTGCAGCCCATGGCATTGCGTTCGTGCCTGAACAACCTGCTGGACAATGCCCTGCGTTATGCCGGCGACGCCCTGATCACCCTGGAAGACAGCCGTCGGCAATTGCTGATCCGGGTGATCGACCATGGTCCGGGGATTGCCGCGGAAAAACGCGAGGCCGTGTTCGAACCCTTCTATCGCCTGGAAGGTTCGCGCAACCGCAATTCCGGCGGCGTCGGCCTGGGCATGACCATCGCCAGGGAAGCGGCCCAGCGCCTGGGCGGCGAGCTGACCCTGGAAGAAACCCCGGGCGGCGGCCTGACCGCCGTGGTCCGTCTGCCCCGGGCCTGAGCCCTCTGTGTAACAACAGGTACAAAGCCCACACACCCTCGACACCTGAGCCTTGGAGTCTGCACAAGCCGATGCACTGTCATTGGCTTTGCCAACACTTAGGGAGTGTGCACTTATGAGCACGATCAGTAGCGTCAGCAACTACTCGAGCTATACCGGTTACAACACCAGCAGCACGACAGCGACACAACGCCAGCAACAGTTCCAGAAGCAACTGCTGGCCAAGCTCGACACCAATGGTGACGGCTCCATCAGCAAGGACGAACTGAACGCCGCCCTGTCGCAGAACAGCGGCAGCAAAGTGCTCAATGACCTGAGTCAGAATTTCAGCGCGCTGGACACCGACGGCAGCGGCACCATCAGTGCCACCGAACTGTCGGCGATGAAACCCCACGCCCACGGCGGTCATGGCGGCGGCAAGCCCGATACCCAACTGGCCGATGAGCTGCTCCAGTCCCTGGACACCAATGGTGACGGTTCCATCAGCAGCAGCGAACTGGCCGCCGGGCTGACCAACGCTGGCAGCACCGCCGACAGCTCCTCGCTGTTCAGCGCCCTGGACACCGACAACAGCGGCAGCATCAGCAGCAGCGAACTGGCTTCGGCCCTGTCCGGAATCCAGCCGCCACCACCACCGCCACAAGCCGTGTCCGCCACTGACCTGTTCAGTGAACTGGACACCAATGGCGACGGCAGCATCAGCCAGGCCGAGTTGACCAGCGCCTTGCAGGGCACCTCGACCAGCAGCTCGAGCACTGACGCGACCAGCACCACCAGCACCAGCAGCACCAGCTTCAACGCCACCACGTTCCTGCTCCAGGCCCTGGCCAATGCGAGCGGCAGCAGCAACAGTGGTAGCGGCTCGGGTACCGGTTCGGGCACCAATAGCCAGACCGCCCAGGACAACATCAAAGAGGCGTTGAGCCGCTTGATGGTCAACCTCAAGAGCCAGACCGTGGCGCAGAGCGGTAACGTCACTGCCGCTGCGGCCTGATCCATCGGCTGTAAGAACACACCTGACCTTGTAGGAGCGTGGCTTGCCCGCGAAGCTTTTAGCGGTCTCAAGGGCCTCTTCGCGGGCAAGCCACGCTCCTACAGGTTCGGTGCTGCTTTCAAGATCGAACGAAGATCAGGACTTCTCTTCACGCCGCGACTGGCTCGCGCTCCAGTCGATCAGCAAGCTGTAGGCCACCGCCAGCAAGGTCGGGCCGATAAACAGGCCGATAAAGCCGAAGGCGATCAAGCCGCCAAACACTCCCAGCAACACAATCACCAACGGCAGGTTGCCGCCACGGCTGATCAGGTACGGCTTGAGTACGTTGTCCACGCCACTGATGATGAACGTGCCCCAGATCCCGAGAAACACCGCCATCCCGTACTCGCCTTTCCAGGCCAGCCAGGCCGTGGCGGGAATCCAGACCAGCGGCGGGCCCATGGGAATCAGGCTGAGCAGGAAGGTCGCGATGCCCAGCACCAGGGCCCCGGGAATACCGGCGATCAGGAAGCCGATCAACGCCAGCAGGGCCTGGGCCGCCGCCGTGCCGATCACACCGTTGACCACCCGCTGCACCGTGCCCGCCACCAGCTCCTGGTAGTAATCGGCACGCTCGCCGATCAGCCGCTCCAGCAAGCCGTGGATAAAGGTCGCCAGTCGTGGACCGTCGCGATAGAAAAAGAACACGAAGACAATGCTCAGGGTCAGTTCGAGGATCCCGCCGCCGATCTGCGCGCTGCGCGCCAGCAACCAGTTGCCGACCTGCCCCAGATAAGGCTTGATCGTCACCAGCAAGGCCGCGCCCTGCTGGTCGATGGTGTTCCAGAGACCCACCAGGCGTTCGCCGACGATCGGCAAGCTGCCCAGCCAGGCCGGGGCCGCGGGCAGCCCGTCGACCTGGGCATCCTTGATAAAGGTCACCGCATCGCGCACATGGTCCGCCAGGTTGAGCCCCAGCCAGACCAGGGGCACGGCCACCAGCAACATCCAGCCCAACGTCAGCAGCCCGGCCGCCAGGGATTCGCGGTGACCGAGCACACGGGTCAACAGGCGCATCAGCGGCCAACTGGCAAACGCCAGCACGGCGCCCCAGAACAGCGCCGACCAGAACGGCGCCAGCACCCACAAGGTGGCACCGAACAGTACCAGGAGCAGTATCTGCACCAGCAGACGATCATTATTGGGCATGGTCTTTCCAGACAAGAGACGGCAATGAAAGCGTAGGCCAAGCCTGGGTCAGGCGTTTACCGACAGACGACCCGGGTTCAGCGGTAAACGCGCATGATCGTCTCTCGGTGGTCATTCGTACAGCGTCTAACGCAGCAATTCGATATGCAAACCACTGGAGGTGGCGCTGCCCGCCTCCAGGCGCGCGGCCCTCACGCCCTGGGCCATCAGCGCCTGGCGCCAGGCCTCGGCGGAAGCTCCAGAAAGGCTGACCCGCAAGGTAGCGTCCAGGTTCAGGCCCCGGGAAATCAGGGTGACCCAGGTATCCTGGGGGGCGCCGGCCAATTTCGGGAAGTCGAGCTTGCCGGTATCGCGCAGTTCCCGCAGCAAGGTCGCGGAGGTGGGCAGCAATTCGCCCAGCGGCGAAGCGGAGGCGAACTGCTCCACATGCAGGTAGGCGCGGCGGTTGCCGCGAGTGATGCTGTACAACGCCACCAGCGAATTGTCCGCCGGGGCCGCAAGGCGCAGCAGCAGGTAAGCCTGCTGATCGTCGGCACCGGACAACGTGGAATTACCGAACACTTCATTGGCCCACAGGCTGTTTTCCCCACAGTCGCGGGCCTGGCACCAGAACAGCAACTGCGCGCCCTCCTTCTGCAAGGCTTCGCGCGCCGCGGTGAAGGCTTCGTCGGCGCCATGCTCGGGCGGCAGCTCATAGGTCACCGAGGTCATCTGCCCACGGGCGCTGACCTGGGCATCGGTGCGCAGGCGGTTGCTGATCTTGCGGATCGCGCTCTGTGGATAAATCCGTTCCAGCTCGGCCGGCGCCCGATAGTCGACGATCTGCGCATCGGCCAGACGCGGCACCAGCGCCAGGTCATGACTGCCTGGTACATCGGCGGCGAAAAGCGGCGAACTGCAGCAGGCCATCCCAAAGGCGCAGGCCAGGGCTGTGGATAACTTCATCATCGGATAGACAGGGCCTGAACGGTAAGCGCGATAACCGGAACAGAACGTGCCGGAACAGGACGACTCAAGGTCGTGTGGAGGTCGAGGTCTGGCATGGTTGTCTCCCTTTCAACCCACCAAGCCTCGACAGTTGCAGGCGACAAGTCAAGGCGTGGAGAAAAAGCGATTGAAACAGTCTGCGACAAGGATGGCCCCGGCCTCGTCGTTCAAGTGCAGATGGTGCCCACCCGGCAGGTGCTCCAGGCTAAAGGGTAGACGATCGAGCAAGTCCTTGTGCTGGGCCAGTATGCCTTGCTCGGCCACCACCAACTGCGCCGGGCAGGCGATACGACGGATAAAGGCCATGGCCTGCTCCTCGGTCAGGCGCAACGGCGACGGCAGGGTCAGACGGTTGTCGCTGCGCCAGGTGTAGCCGCCGGGCACCAGCATCAGTCCGCGCTGGGCCAGCAACTCAGCGGCTTCACGGCTGACCGCCACCATCCCTTTCATGCGCGCTTCGATGGCCCGGTCCAGGGTCCCATGCACCGACTTGCGCTTGTCCTGTAATTCCAACTGCGCCTGCAAGGCCATGCCCAGGCGTTCGGCGGCGTTTTCGCCACTGCTGGTAGGGGGAATCACGCCGTCGATCAGGGCCAGGCGCGTCACCCGCTCCGGCAAGGCACCGGCCAGCACGATCGAGACAATCGCGCCCAACGAATGCCCCAACAGGCTGAAGCGCTTCCAGCCCAACTGTTCGGCCACCTGCAAGACATCGTAGACGTAGTCCCACAACGCATACCCGGCGCCCACCGGTCGATGTCCGGAATGCCCGTGCCCGGCCATGTCCAGGGCGACGATACGCAGGCCGTGCAGCTTCGGCGCCAGGCGCGCGAAGCTGTTGGCGTTGTCCAGCCAACCGTGCAGGGCAATCACCGGCTGCCCGTCCTCGGGACCGAACAGATGAGCCGCCAACTCGATATGCGGCAGGCTCAGGCGTACCTCTTCGACCGGATGGCTCATGCGCAACGTCCCTGCCCGTCCTGGCGTTCCCAGCGGGCGAAAATATCCTTGAGCAAACGCGCGGTGTCCTGCGGACGCTCCAGGGGAAACATGTGGCCGCCGGGCATGCTCAGGGATTCGCCATGGGGCAGGCGGCCGACACTGCGGGTGTGATGGGGCATGACCACCCGGCTCTGCTGGCCACGGACCACCGCCAGCGGCACCTTCAAATGCCGGGCCAGGCCCGGGCTGGTGTGCGGCACACCACGATAGATGCTGATTTCCGTGGCCGGATCGAAGCTCAGGCGCAAGCGCCCGCCGTCCTGGCGCAGACCATGTTGCAGGTACGCGTCGAAGCACTCCGGATCAAAGCCGCGAAACAGGGTCTTGCCGGCAAAGTACTGACGCGCGGCGGCGAGGTCGGTGAACTCTTCCCGACGCCCCAGGGTGCGCCCGGCCGGCGTCAGCCGATCGATAAAACCCAGGCGCTTGGCGGCGCGGATCACCCACTGGTCGGCACGGGTCAGCACCGGCGAGTCAAGCATCACCACGCCCCTGTAGAGCTGCGGGCGACGCAGGGCCGCGTGCAGATGCAGGACACCGCCCAGGGAATGGCCGACACCCCAGACCGGTTCGGGCTGCTGCTCCAGATGGTGGATCAGTTCGTCGACCAGGTTGTGCCAGTTATCGTCCGCCGGGAAACGCGGGTCGTGGGCATGCTGTTGCAGATGCGCCACCTGATATTCCGGGGCCAGCGCGGCGAACAACTTGCCGTAGGTCCCCGAGGGAAAACCGTTGGCGTGGGCAAAGAACACGGATTGCGACATACCGGGAGCATCTCGAAAAAGACAAGTGTTCATTGTCGGCACGCGCGGGTCCCACAGCAATGACCGTAACTGCCAGGAATGATGACAGTCCGGCCATGGCTATGACCCGGCTCAGCGCGCCGGCGGTGTTTGCCCCAGCGGCACCACGGCCATGGTCAGGCGCGACACACAGCTGGCCTTGCCCTCGTCACTGCTCAGGCGGATATCCCAGACATGGGTGGTGCGACCGATATGAATGGCCTTGGCCACGGCGGTCACCCGCCCGCTGCGCAAGCCGCGCAGGTGGTTGGCGTTGATTTCCAGGCCCACGCAATAGAATTTGCTCGCGTCGATGCACAGGTAGCTGGCCATCGAGCCGACGCTTTCGGCCAGCACCACCGAGGCGCCGCCGTGCAGCAGCCCGTAGGGTTGGTGGGTGCGATGATCGATCACCATGCTGGCGGTCAGCGATTCATCGTCAAAGGCTTCGAAGCGAATATCCAGCAGTTCGCCGATGGTGTTTTTCTGCGAGGCATTGAGTTGTTCGAGATTCGGTACGGTGCGCCACAAAGCCATGTTTGATTCCCCTACTGTGGTTGTTCGTCATGCCGGCGGCCAGCCAACCAAGCAGACGCTCGGTCGACTATTTCACGGAAGAACAGAAGCTCGCAAGCTGAAAAAGGCCCTGCGGCACGCAGGAGGCAACAGCCCACACGAGGAAATCCGGGCGGAATCTGATAGTCGCCAAGGGGCATATCGCGTCGAATTTCCGCCTTCCAGCCCTTGCAAGAGATCTCCATGGCAACGATAGGCCGTCTTCTTCGTCGCTTCATGCCCTCGGGTGACCCCCAGGTCCCCGTTCTCTCACCCCCCCACCCGAGCGAGCTGCACAGCCGCACGATCTGCGAGCTGATGCCAGACGATTTCTCGCAGATCGAACGGGACCTGACCCTGCTGGGTTTGAAGGACTCACTGGCCCAGGCTCGGGTGTTCCTCGGCAGCGCGCCGTCCCTGCGCCAGTACCCGTTGGCCGACCTGCTGGAATTGATGGTGGCCGCCGCCGCGCGCTTTACCGGCATCCTCAACAGTTGGGACGGCGTTCACCTGGACGGTGGCGGCCGGGTATCCCTGCATGTGCAGAAGAAACTCTTCGACTTGCGGGTGCCGCCCTCGCTGTCACCGCAACTGACCAACGCCCTGAAGCGCTGCGCCCAGAACATTGCCACCAAGGATCATCAAGCCGTCGCGTGCCTGCCATTCCAGGACGACGAAACCCGTCGCGCGTTCAGGTACTGGAGCAAGGCTTCCATCTGCCAGGCGTTACGGACTTTGCAGGTGACCAACGTCAATATGATCGGCGTCGACCTGAGCGGCGGCGATTTACGCGGGGTGAGATTTTTCGGGCAATACCAGGAGGCCGACTTCAGGGCGGCCAACCTCAACGGCGCATTGCTCTCAAGTGGTTTCAAAAGCAACGACTTCAGCCATTGCGACCTGAGGAATGCGGTGCTCTCAGGTCACTTTGAAGCCTGTCTGTTCAAGGGCGCCAAGGTCAACGCCGCGACCTTGAAAAACACCCGCACCGACCTGCTCGGCGCGGTGTTGAGTCACTGAACCTCAGGGGTGCTTGACGCCCAGCAGCGTCATCGCCCCGTCCAGCGGCAACTCCCCTTCCAGCTCGGCCAGGCTGGCCGTGCCCATGGGCTCCGGCTGGCGCACATGGCCGTGCTGCAACAGGCTGAGCAGATTGCCCACCAACGGCTGATGGCTGACCAGCAACAGGTTCTCGCCGGTGTCGAGCCGCTGGCTGACATCCCGCGGATTACCCTCGGGGGTCAGCCAGGGCACGGTGATGATCTCTGCATCGAAACCCAGCGCATCACGTACCAGCTGCGCGGTTTGCTGCGCCCTCAGGTAAGGACTGGCGTAGATCGCCTGCAACGGCTGGCCGATCAGGTGCGCGGCACTGCGCAGGACCTGCTCGCGGCCGTGGGCGGTCAACGCCCGTTCGGCGTCGCTGCGGGCCTGGGGTTCGGCTTCACCATGACGCAGAACCCAGACTTTCATAGCTTGGGCTCCTCATCACGGGCCGGATGCGGCGCTGGCGGCACCACATGCGGGGCTTCGCCTTCAGGAGCCCGTGGGGTCGGCCAATCGGCGAACGGCCAGGGCTTCTGTTCGGTATGGAAACTGCCGAAGCGACCGATCTGGGCCAGGAACTGGCTCAGGCTGTCGCCGAAGTTCATCAGGTTGGCGCTTGGCGCGCCGTAGAACAATCTGTAACCCAGTTGCACCAGCACCACCCCGCCGAGGATGAACTGCGCGACCTGCCAGACCAGCAGGAACACCAGCATCCAGACAATGCGCAACACAATGGATTCGTACTTGGACTCGTTCATGGCTCGCTCCCGTGGCGCTGAATATCAGTTGAAACCGCTGGTGGAAATAAAATCGACATCGGTTTTCGGCTCGCCGCGCATCAATAGCTCGATCACCTGGGTCAGGGTTCGCCGTTCAAACAGAATGGCATGCAAACCGGCCACCAGGGGCATATAGACCCCGACTTCCTGCGCCTTGACCTTCAGCACCTTGAGAGTATTGACCCCTTCGGCGACTTCACCCAGGCGGGTGACCGCCTCTTCCAGGCTCAGGCCCTGGCCGAGGGCAAAGCCGACCTGATAGTTGCGGCTCTTCGGCGAGGAACAGGTGACGATCAGGTCGCCGACCCCGGCCAGGCCGAGGAAGGTCATGGGGTTGGCGCCCTGGCTGACGGCAAAGCGGGTCATTTCCGCCAGGGCCCGGGTAATCAGCATGCTCTTGGTGTTCTCGCCCATGTCCAGCGCCACCGCCATGCCGGCAATGATCGCGTAGACATTCTTCAACGCTCCGCCCAGCTCGACGCCAAAGCGGTCGGCGCTGGCATAGACACGGAAGGTCCGTCCATGCAACGCGGCCTGGACGCGGCTGCAAAGCTCTTCGTCCTCGCTGGCGACCACCGTGGCGGTCAGGGCGTGCTCGGCCACTTCGCGGGCCAGGTTCGGCCCGGACAACACGCCGATCCGTGCTTGCGGCGCGATATCTTCGAGGATCTCGCTCATCAGCTTGAAGGTGTGGGCCTCGATGCCTTTGGTCAAGCTCACCAGCAGCTTGCCCACCAGGCGCCCGGCATGGGGCGCCAGCACACTGCGCAAGGCGCTGGAGGGCAAGGCGACAAAAAACAGTTCACAGTCCTCGAGGGTCGCGACCAGGTCGGTGACCGGCTCGACCGCCGGATGCACCTTGATGCCCTTGAGGTAACGCGGATTCTCACGATTGACGCGAATGGACTCGGCCTGCTCGGGATCGCGCATCCATTGGCGCACCCGGTGACCGTTCTCGGCCAGCAGATTGGCGATGGCGGTGCCGAAACTTCCGCCCCCCAGAACCGCGATTGGGTACTGTTCAGTCATATGTAACCCGTCTATCCCTACCAATGGCGATGGCTGCATTATACGGAGCACGCCACCGGCAGCCAGCCCCAATACGAATCCCCTGGCCTGAGCGCTTGACCGATTCAGCCTATACAATGACGGCCATACGCCATGGCAAACCCGGCAAGCTCGGTTAACATGCACGGCTATTATTTTTTTCAAGGCTGTGCCGTGTCTTTTGGCCCTCCCACCACGCGTTCCTCCTTCGTCCTGGCCCTGATGTTCAGCGGCCCGTTGCTGGCTGACGACCTGTTTATGGAAAACCAGCCCCTGCCCGAGGTGCTGACGGCCACCCGCCTGAAACAATCGCCGGCCGCGGTGCCCGGCAGCATGACGGTCATCGACAACGAACTGATCAAGGCCAGCGGCGCCCGGGATATCAGCGAACTGCTGCGCCTGGTGCCGGGGATGATGGTCGGCTACACCAACGGCAACCAGGCCAGCATCAACTACCATGGCACCGATGCCTCCAACGCCCGGCGCATGCAGGTGCTGATCGATGGCCGCTCGGTCTATCGCGCGGGCCTGGCGACCGTGGACTGGAGCGATATCCCGGTAGCCCTCGAGGATATCGAGCGCATCGAGGTATTTCGCGGCCCGAACACCGTCAGCTACGGCGCCAATGCGCTGATGGCGGTGGTCAATATCCTCACCAAGTCACCGGGCAGCACCCACGGCTCAACCCTGAAGATCACCCGCGGCGAGCGCGGCATCAATGACTGGTACGCCAGCCAGGGCACCGGCTGGGGTACCGGCGATCTGCGCCTGTCGATGTCCGGCGAGGAGGACGAGGGGTTCCAGAGCGACCACTTGGGCAATGACTACCGCGACGGCCGGCGTGTCACCCGGGTCAGCCTCTCGGTCAGCCAGATGCTCAACGAACAACAGAGCATCGACTGGCAGTTGAACGTCAAGGACGGCACCAACCAGCGGCCCTATACCTACCAGGCGGTGTTCCCCGGGATCACCGCGGCCGGCGACAACTCCGATGTGCTGGCCAAGGACTACGCCGGCTCCCTGCGCTGGAACCTGGATATCAATCCCCAACACAGCCTGTATATCCAGGGTTCGGCCCAACATTGGGATCGCCAGCAGGTCTGGCAAGCCTGCGATGCCAAGGTGTCATTCAGCCCACAACTGACTCAGCTGTGGCAGTTGAACCCCAACTATGCCGAAAACCTGGCGCGCAATATGACCCTCTACTCACCGGGTAACCCACCGGCGGGCAGCACCGCCGAACAGGCGCTGGCCCGGCAGGTTCTGGACCAATGGTTCAATCAGGGCGCCAGCCAGACGGTCTGCGGCAATATCGACCAGAGCACCCGCGAGACCCGCTACGATCTCGAACTGCAGGACACCCTGAGTCTCTCGGACAGCCTGCGCCTGGTCAGCGGCATGAACTATCGTTATGACAAGGCCGACTCCGAGACCTATTTCAACGGCACCATCGACGACAGTACCTGGCGCCTGTTCGGCCAGCTCGAATGGCGCGCCAGCGAGCATTGGCTGGTGCAGGGTGGTGCCATGTACGAAGACGCGCAACTGACCGGCGCCTCCCTGACCCCGCGCTTTGCAGTCAACTACCTGATCAATCCCCGGCACGGCTTGCGCGCGGTCTATTCCGAAGCGATCCGCTCGCCGGATATGTTCGAGAACAACGTCAACTGGAGCTACAAGGTCACCAACCTGAGCTCGCCGACCTACGGCCAGACCAGCGGCCAGTATTTCGTCCAGACCCGTGGCCCGGGAAACCTGGACAAGGAGCGGATGCGCTCGCGGGAACTGGGCTACAACGGTTTCTTCGCCGAGATCGGCCTGAGCCTGGACGTGAAGCTGTTCTATGACGAAATCAGCGACATGATCAGCACGCCGTTGCGCAACAACCAGTTTATCGCCAGCAACGCCAACAGCTCCCGCTTCACCGGCAGCGAAGCCCAATTCGACTGGCGCCTGGACAGTGCCGACCGCCTGCGCCTGACCTATGCCTATGTCGATGTCCAGGCCAGCAACCCGGTCGACAAGCAGTTCACCGCCCGCAACAGTGGCTCGGCCGGCTGGATGCGCGACTGGGGCGGCGGCTGGTCGAGTTCGGTCTTCTACTATGGCGACGACGCCATCAACCAGTATCGCTTCGAACGGGTCGACCTGCGCCTGGCCAAGCGGATTCCCTTTCGCCGGGCCAGCCTGGAACTGGCCGGGATGCTGCAACAACGTCTCGACGACCAGCCCATCACCTGGCCCGACAACAACTACAACCAGCGCAGTGCCCTGTACTTCAGCGCAGAACTGGAGTTCTGAGCATGAGCCGCCTGGGGTCAAGGATGACATCGGCATGGAGCTGGCGCCTGAGGCGACTGGGCCTGGCCCTGCTCGTGCTGCTGGCGAGCCTCCCGGCTCGCTCGGCCGAGGTGCTGCTGACCGGCGTCGAGGACAGCCCCGGGGTCCAGGCCTTTACCGCCGCCCTGGCGCAACAGCGCCCGCACGACCAGATACGCTTCGTGCCCCTGGCGCAGATGCCCGAACCCAGCCGCCTGCCCCCGGCCACCCGCCTGATCCTGCTGGACCCGGCCAGCCTGGACTGGCGGCTGAAGGATAAACAGGGGCCAGCGACCCTGGTCCTGCGTATCAGCCGCCTGCAGGCCATGCAACGCCTGGACAGCACAGCGACCGCCAATCTCAGCCTGCTCTGGAGCGACCCGCCGCTGTCGCGCCAGCTGCGCCTGATCCGCGAAGTGATGCCCCAGGCACGGCGGATCGGCGTGCTCTATACCCGCGACAGCGAATTCCTGCTGGCCGAACTTAACCAGGCGGCCCGCCCCCTGGGACTGGAGATCGTCCCCCAGCGCTGGGACGACACCGGCGACAGCCGGCCCCTGCAAACCCTGCTCAAGAGCTGCGACGTGCTGCTCGGACTGGACGACCCGACCTTGTACAACCCCAGGACCGCGAAGAACCTGCTGCTCAGCAGCTATGCCCGGCAACTGGCACTGATCGGCCCCAACGCCGGCTTCGTCAAGGCCGGCAGCCTGGCCAGCACCTTCAGCGACCAGACCGACTGGCTGGCGGTCCTCGACCAGTTGCTCGACCGCGCCCCGTCCAGTTGGCCGGGCAGCCTGTACCCGCAACGCTTCAAGGTCCTGAGCAACCCGCAAGTCGCCCGCTCCCTGGGTATCGAACCGATCGACGAAGCCTCGCTCGCCTCCCGGCTGGCCGAAGGAGAGACCCGCCCATGACCTTGCGACGGTATTGGGGCATCAGCGCCCGGACCCAGATGATCAGCCTCGGCCCCGCGCTGTTGCTGACCTTGCTGCTGATCAGTTTCTTCACCTTCGTGCGGATCCAGGACCTGCGCCAGGAGCTCGACCACACCGGTCAACTGATCGCCAACCAGCTGGCGCCGGCCACCGAATACGGGGTGATTTCCGGCAACAACGAAGTCCTCGAAAGCCTGATGCGGGCGACCCTGGCCACCCCCCACGTGCGTTTCCTCGAGGTTCAGGACCGCAGCAACAATGTTCTGGTGTATGTCGAGCAGCCCTCCCAGGAACACTTCCGGCTGCAGTCGGTGAAATTGTTCCAGGCGCCGGTACGCCTGCAACGGATTCAGTTGCACAACGACTTCCTGCAGGAAGACAGCGCGCCAGGCGTGACGCCTAGCGAGGACTACCTGGGGCGGGTGATTGTCGGTATGTCCAACGACGCCTTCAGCCAGCGGCAACAGGAAATCCTGCTCAAGGCCGGGATTCTCGCGCTGTTCGCCCTGGTCTTCACCTTTCTCCTCGCGCGGCGACTGGCGGCCAGCCTGGCGCAACCGATCAGCGCCATGGGCCTGGCGGTCAAGGCGATTCAACAGGGCGACTACAAGACCCAGTTGCCGGTGGTCGACGACGCCGAGCTCGGCGCCCTGGCGCGGCATATCAACAACCTCGCCGGCGCCCTCGACCAGGCCAGTCGCGAACAGCACCAGGCCATCGCCCAA
Organism: Pseudomonas sp. MWU13-2862; assembly: GCF_023242495.1. Classification (NCBI taxonomy): domain Bacteria; kingdom Pseudomonadati; phylum Pseudomonadota; class Gammaproteobacteria; order Pseudomonadales; family Pseudomonadaceae; genus Pseudomonas; species Pseudomonas sp. MWU13-2862. The sequence continues at coordinate 156,742 of NZ_JALMEZ010000010.1, forward strand.
CTGATACAGACCCGTGAAGAAGCGGAGCGGGCGAACAATGCCAAGTCGGACTTCCTGGCCATGATGAGCCACGAACTGCGCACGCCGATGAACGGTGTACTGGGCATGCTGCAACTGCTCGAAACCACCGAAATGACCGAGGAACAGAGCGAATACGCGGCCCTGGCCTCGGAGTCCACCGAACACCTGCTCAAGGTGATCAACGACATCCTCGATTTCTCGCGGATCGAACGTTCGGCCCTGGAGCTGGAACATATTCCGTTCAACCTCGCCGAACTGATCGGCAGTTGCGCCCAGGCCTTCCAGCACAACGCCAGCCAGCGCGGCCTGCGCCTGGACCTGCAGATCCCCACGGACATGCAGGCCTTGCAGGTCAAGGGCGACCCGACGCGGATCCGCCAGATCCTGGTCAACCTGATCGGCAATGCGCTGAAATTCACCGAACATGGCAGCGTCGGCATCGAGCCGCACTGGCAGGCGCTGGACGACGATGTGCTGTGGTTCACCTGCACGGTGCGCGACAGCGGCATCGGTATTTCCAGCGAACGCCTGGAGCTGATGTTCGACGCCTTCCAGCAGGCCGACAGCTCGATCTCCCGGCGCTACGGCGGCACCGGCCTGGGCCTGCCGATTGCGCGGACCCTGGCCGAGCGCATGGGCGGCACCCTGCATGCCCGCAGCGAAGAAGGCCGGGGCTCGGTGTTCACCCTGGAAATCCCCCTGGCCCTGCACCACCCGACCCAAGCCGCCGTCCTGGCGCCCGCGCCCAGCGGCCATGGCGAAGGACGCAAGGTGCTGCTGGTGGAGGACAACCCGGTCAACCAGACGGTCATCGACGCCATGTTGCGTGGCCTGGGCTTCGACGTCAGCCTGGCCACCGACGGTGCCCAGGCCATCGACCGGGCCCGCAACGGCCTGTTCGCGGCGATCCTGATGGACTGCCGGCTACCGATCGTCGACGGCTACGAAGCCACCCGGCAAATCCGCCAGTTGCCGGAGTACGCTCAGGTACCGATCATCGCCCTGACCGCCAACGCCTTGCAGGGCGACCGCGAAAGCTGCCTGCGCGCGGGCATGAACGACTACCTGTCCAAGCCCTTCAAACGCGTGGATTTACAACAGGTTCTCCAGCAATGGCTGCCCTGAATACGATGTGCGACTGGCGTGAAAGACGAAAGTGCGGCAGTCTTAGGCACCCGAATGAGCTGGAAAACCGGCTTGAATAAAAATTTCAGTGCACAAGTGTACATTCATGTCCTTGGTGCTGTGACTTTCACCACAACGCAATAGTCTATGAGTAGGCTGTCGCTTCGAGGCATGAACGCTTCGATCGGCCGGGAAGATTTGCCCCACCTGCCGCATGGGACTATTGAGGAGCTCGCATGACCAAACAAAACGCCTTTACCCGGGAAGATCTGCTGCGCTGCAGTCGCGGCGAGCTGTTCGGCCCAGGTAACGCGCAACTGCCCGCCCCGAACATGCTGATGGTGGATCGCATCACCCATATCAGCGAAGAAGGCGGCAAGTACGGCAAAGGTGAATTGGTCGCCGAACTGGATATCAACCCGGACCTGTGGTTCTTCGCGTGCCACTTCGAAGGTGATCCGGTGATGCCAGGCTGCCTGGGCCTCGATGCCATGTGGCAATTGGTCGGCTTCTTCCTCGGCTGGCAGGGTCTGCCGGGCCGTGGCCGTGCGCTGGGCTCGGGCGAAGTGAAATTCTTCGGCCAGGTCCTGCCGACCGCCAAGAAAGTCACCTATAACATTCAGATCAAACGCGTCCTCAAAGGCAAGCTGAACCTGGCCATTGCCGACGGTTCGGTAACGGTCGACGGTCGCGAGATCTACACCGCCGAAGGCCTGCGGGTCGGCGTTTTCACCTCCACTGACAACTTCTAAGGGTTATTCGCATGCGCCGCGTCGTTATCACTGGTCTGGGCATCGTTTCGTGCCTGGGCAATGACAAAGAGACCGTCTCCGCTAACCTGCGTGCAAGCCGCCCTGGCATCCGCTTCAACCCGGAATATGCCGAAATGGGTCTGCGTAGCCAGGTTTCCGGCTCCATTGACCTCAATCTCGAGGAGCTGATCGATCGCAAGATCTATCGCTTCGTCGGCCACGCGGCGGCTTACGCCTACCTGGCCATGAAAGACGCCATCGCCGACTCCGGTCTGAGCGAAGAGCAGGTGTCCAACCCGCGTACCGGCCTGGTGGCCGGCTCGGGCGGCGCCTCGACTCTGAACCAGATGGAAGCGCTGGATATCCTGCGCGAAAAGGGCGTCAAGCGCGTCGGTCCGTACCGTGTGACCCGGACCATGGGCAGCACCGTTTCCGCCTGCCTGGCCACCCCGTTCAAGATCAAGGGCCTGAACTACTCGATCTCCTCCGCCTGCGCCACCAGTGCCCACTGCATCGGTACCGCCCTGGAGCAGATCCAGATGGGCAAGCAGGACATCGTCTTCGCTGGTGGCGGTGAGGAAGAACATTGGAGCCAGTCGTTCCTGTTCGACGCCATGGGCGCGTTGTCCACCCAGTACAACGAAACCCCGGAAAAGGCCTCCCGCGCCTACGACGCCAAGCGTGACGGTTTTGTCATCGCCGGCGGTGGCGGCATGGTGGTGGTCGAGGAGCTGGAACACGCTCTGGCCCGTGGCGCGAAGATCTACGCGGAAATCGTCGGCTACGGTGCAACTTCCGACGGCTACGACATGGTTGCGCCAAGCGGCGAAGGCGCGATCCGTTGCATGCAGATGGCCATGGCCACTGTCGACGGCCCGATCGACTACCTGAACACCCACGGCACCTCGACTCCGGTCGGCGATGCCAAGGAAATGGAAGGTGTGCGTGCGGTCTTCGGCGACAAGGCCCCGGTCATCAGTTCGACCAAGAGCCTGTCCGGTCACTCCCTGGGCGCCGCCGGCGTTCACGAAGCGATCTACTGCCTGCTGATGATGGAAGGCAAGTTCATTGCCGGCTCCGCCAACATCGAAGAGCTGGACCCGGAAGTCGCCGACATGCCGGTACTGACCAAGACCCGCGAAAACGTTGAATTGAACAACGTGATGAGCAACAGCTTCGGCTTCGGCGGCACCAACGCCACCCTGGTCCTGAAGCGCTGGCAGGGCAAGTAAGCCCGGCTTGATCGCGAGATAGAAAAGCCCCGACCGGTTCGGGGCTTTTTTTTGCCTGTTGGAAGGCGCCATTCCGACGGCGAGACTCGATTGTCCCATCGGGGGGTACGAGCGCGAAAAAAGCTGAACATCACCCCCGTGCGGTGTTCTATAAAGTTCAGGGTATTTTCCCGTCACTCTTCATGAGGTTTGTCATGACCATCACCATCAACACCGAATCCAGCGAAGGTTTTCGTCACAGCGTGCAGATCGATGATCATCAGTTGTTTGCCGATGTGCCCAAGACGGCGGGGGGCGAAGGCTCCGCACCGGAACCCCACGACTACTTCGACGCCGCCCTGGGGACCTGCAAGGCCCTGACCCTCAAGCTCTATGCCCAGAAGAAAGGCATCCCGCTGACCGGGGTCACCGTCGAGGTCAAGCGCGACAACAGCCAGGAACAGAAAGGCAAGTACGGCCTGCTGGTCAAACTGACCCTCAAGGGCGTGCTCAGCGATGCCCAGCGCGAAGAGTTGCACAAAGTCGCGGATCGCTGCCCGGTCCACAAGTTGATGACCACCACCGAAGTCAGCATCGAAACCCTGTTGTCCGAAGGTGCGTTCAGCCAGTAAGGGCAGCGGCGAAAAAGCGGGTTATGCTCTGCGCATCGCCCGCTGAGCCAGGAAACCCTGCCATGAACACACCACTGGTGATCCGTCCTCGCGCCGAGGATGTCGAAGGCCAACCGATCCTGCGGCCCCTGCCCTCGGCCCAGTGCCGCAGCGTCGGACCCTTCGTGTTTTTCGACCATATGCTGGAAACCCGCTATCCACCGGGGCACGGGATGAATGTGCGGCAGCACCCGCATATCGGCCTGTCGACCCTGACCTACCTGTTCGACGGCGAGATTGTGCACAAGGACAGTCTCGGCTCCGAGCAGCACGTCAAGCCTGGCGATGTCAGCTGGATGACCGCCGGCAGCGCCATCGCCCATGTCGAACGGACCCCGGCCGATCTGGTCGCCAGTGGTTCCAGCCTGCATGGCTTGCAGATCTGGCTGGCGTCACCCAAGGCGCTGGAACAGGGCCCAGGGCATTACAGCCATCACCCGGCGGCCAGCCTGCCCGTCAGTGACAATCTGGGGGTGCGCATCCGCCTGGTGGCCGGTAGCGGCTTTTGCCTGACCTCACCGGTGCCGGTGCTGTCGCCGACGCTGTATGCCGATATCCACATGGAAAGCGGGACCACCCTGCTGATTGCGGATGAGTATGAGGAGCGTGCGGTCTATGTGCTGGCAGGCGAAGCACAGCTGGAGGGTGAAGCCCTGGAGCCGCGCAGCCTGGTGGTGCTGCCGACCGGGGAAAGCCTCACGCTGTTCGCCGAGGGTGAATGTCATCTGGTGGTGATCGGCGGGGCGCCGCTGGATGGGCCACGACGGATGAACTGGAACTTCGTGGCCAGTGATCCGGTGTTGATTGATCAGGCACGGGCACGCTGGGCGGCCAGGGATTGGCCGACGGTGCCGGGGGAAAGCGAGCGGATCGAGTTGCCGCGCAAGCCCGCGGCGGAAAAAACCTGAATCAGAGAAACCTTACGAGTCGGGTTTATCAGCAAGGTCTGCGGCGTGCTTGAGGACGCTTTCGCGGGCAAGCCCTGCTCCTACAATTTTTTCTCGTTCACAAGATTTGTGCACGACACCACCCTGTAGGAGCAGGGCTTGCCCGCGAAGAGGCCCTCAAGAGCGCCAGAACGCTTAACCCTTGAACACTTCTTCCAGCAGATTGTGCATCGACACAAACGCACGGCCGGCCGTCTTCGCGTCATACATCATCATGCCCGGCACATTGGCATGCGGGTCGGTGAAGGAATGCACCGCGCCGCCGTAGCTCAACAGCTGCCAATCGATACCCGCGGCATTCATTTCCTCTTCGAATGCCGGCAGTTGCTCTTTCGGCACCAACGGGTCGGAGGCGCCATGCAGCACCAGCACCGAGCCCTTGATGTTCTGTGCATCCGCCGGATTCGGCGTATCCAGCGTGCCGTGGAACGACACCGTCGCTTTCAACGGCGCGCCGGTGCGAGCCAGTTCCAGCGAGCAGCAACCGCCGAAGCAGAAACCGAAGGTCGCCAGCTGCGCCGGATCCACCACGGCCAGACCCTGGCTTTGCAGCGCCTCGAACGCCGCCTGCATGCGCTTGCGCAACAAGGCACGGTCATTTTTCAACGGCATCATCGCCGCGCCGGCTTCATCGCCATTGCTAGGACGAACCGATTGACCGTACAGGTCGGCGATCAACACCACATACCCCTTGGCCGCGACCGCCTGGGCGATCTTCTCGGCATCGGCGCTGACGCCCATCCAGTTCGGCGCCATCAGCAGGCCCGGACGTGGCCCCTTGTGGCCGGCATCAAAGGCCAGACGGCTCTCATAGGATTGGCCATCGATCTGATAGACCACCGAACTCACAGTAACTTGGCTCATTTCGGACTCCGATAAAAACATCCAAGGATAAAAAAACCCGCCGAAGCGGGTTTTCGTACAACCAGTTTAAACCGACAACTCAACCAACAGCTTGTTCAGGCGGCGCACATAAGCCGCCGGATCCTTCAGGCTGTCACCGGCCGCCAGGGCCGCCTGGTCGAGGAGGATGTGCGACAGATCGCCAAAGCGGTCTTCGTCCGGCTCGCCATCGAGCTTCTCGATCAGCGGGTGCGTCGGGTTGAATTCGAAGATCGGCTTGGAGTCCGGCACCTTCTGCCCGCTCGCTTCGAGGATCTGGCGCATCTGCAAGCCCAGGTCCTGCTCACCGATGGCCAGGATCGCCGGGGAGTCGGTCAGGCGGTGGGAAACCCGCACTTCGCTGACAGCGTCGCCCAGGGCGGTCTTGATGCGCTCAACCAGGCCTTCCTTGGTCTTGGCGACTTCCTCGGCAGCCTTCTTGTCCTCTTCCGAGTCCAGGTTGCCCAGGTCCAGGTCACCGCGGGCCACGTCGACAAAGCTCTTGCCGTCGAACTCGTTGAGGTAGCTCATCAGCCACTCGTCGATACGGTCGGTCAGCAGCAGCACTTCGATGCCTTTCTTGCGGAAGACTTCCAGGTGCGGGCTGTTCTTGACCTGGGCGTAGGTTTCGCCGGTCAGGAAGTAGATCTTGTCCTGGCCTTCCTTGGCGCGAGCCAGGTACTCGGCCAGGGACACCACTTGCTCGCCGTCGTCACCCAGGGTGGAGGCGAAGCGCAGCAGGCCGGCAATTTTTTCCTTGTTGGCGAAATCTTCAGCCGGGCCTTCTTTCATGACCTGGCCGAAGTTTTTCCAGAAGCCCTTGTATTGCTCAGGCTCGTTCTTCGCCAGTTTTTCCAGCATGTCGAGGACACGCTTGGTCAGCGCCGACTTCATCGAGTCGATGATCGGGTCTTTCTGCAGGATTTCCCGCGACACGTTCAGGGACAGGTCGTTGGAGTCGACCACACCCTTGATGAAGCGCAGGTACAGCGGCAGGAAGGACTCGGCCTGGTCCATGACGAACACGCGCTGCACATAGAGCTTGAGGCCTTTCGGCGCTTCACGCTGGTACAGGTCGAACGGGGCACGGGCCGGTACGTAGAGCAACGAGCTGTATTCCAGCTTGCCTTCGACCTTGTTGTGGCTCCAGCTCAGCGGGTTCTCGAAGTCATGGGCGATGTGCTTGTAGAACTCCTGGTATTCCGTATCCGTCACTTCAGTGCGCGGACGGGTCCACAGGGCACTGGCGCGGTTGACGGTTTCCCATTCCAGGGCAGGTTTCTCTTCGCCTTCGACCGCAGCCACTTCTTTCGGCAGCTCGATCGGCAAAGCGATATGGTCGGAGTACTTCTTGATGATATTGCGCAGACGCCAGCCATCGGCGAACTCGTTCTCACCGGACTTCAGGTGCAGGACGATGCGGGTACCACGGTCGGCTTTCTCGACGGTGGCGACTTCGAACTCGCCCTCGCCCTTGGACGACCAGTGCACGCCTTCGCTGGCGGAAAGGCCGGCGCGACGGCTGAACACTTCAACCTGGTCGGCGACGATAAAGGCCGAATAGAAGCCCACGCCGAACTGACCGATCAGGTGCGAGTCCTTCTTCTGGTCGCCCGAGAGGTTCTTCATGAAATCGGCGGTGCCGGATTTGGCGATGGTCCCCAGGTGGGTGATCACATCGTCGCGGCTCATGCCGATACCGTTGTCTTCGAGGGTGACGGTGTTGGCGTCCTTGTCGAAGCTCACACGGATTTTCAGTTCCGCGCCACCTTCCAGCAACTCAGGCTTGGACAGGGCTTCGAAACGTAATTTGTCGACAGCGTCGGAGGCGTTGGAGATCAATTCGCGAAGGAAAATTTCCTTGTTGGAATACAGCGAATGGATCATGAGGTGCAGCAGTTGCTTCACCTCGGTCTGGAAGCCCAGGGTTTCCTTTTGAGTTTCCACACTCATGGTCATCAAACTCCAATTGGATGGCAGTGGCCGCCCCCGAAAGGGTTGGCGGCGGGTTGTCATCAAAGTTGGGGGCTATGACGGGGATTTCAAGTGCCCGGAAGTGTTTCCTCGATCTTGAAGTGAGCCCGGGCGGTGGCAATCGGCTCGGCCTCGCTGCTTTGCCAGGCCGTGATGGCGACGTTCGCCACCCGCCGGCCCTGGCGACAGAGATCGCATCGGGCGTAGGTGTCGCGATATTGCCCGGCGCGCAGATAGTCGACGGAAAAGTCGATGACCTTGGGCACCCCCGGCGAACCGGTAAACACCAGCAGGTGCAGGGCGGCGGCCAGTTCCATGAAACCGGCGATCACGCCACCGTGAATCGCCGGCAGCAACGGGTTGCCGATATTGTCCTTGTTTGCCGGCAGGCAGAACAACAGCTCGTCGCCCTGGCGTGAGCACTGGATACCGATCAACTTGGCGTAGGGGATAAGCTCCAGCAATTGCCCGTAGTCGCCCTGCTGATGGGCTTGTTGCAACATTTTCTTGAAGTCGTTGCTCATGCCGCACCGCCGTTGAGCGAGCCGCTGAAGCTGTGGGCACCCTTGATGCCCTTGCCCATGCGCATGAAGGTGCCGACCACGTGGGCGATGGGTTGCTGGGGATCATCCTGATAGGCAAAACCGCGGGCGAAGATGATGTCGCGGGTCACCCGATAACATTCAGCGAAACCGTAGACGTCCTTGTGCGGTGCCGCCGGGTGCATGTAGTCGATGCGCAGGTCCAGGGTCGGACAGACCTCGAACTCAGGCAGGACACACAGGGTGGCCATGCCGCAGGCGGTGTCCATCAGTGTCGTCAGCACCCCGCCGTGGATCACCCCGGAGTTCGGGTCGCCGACGATCTCGGCGCTGTAGGGCAGGATCACAGTCAACCCCGTGGCATCGGCGCTGTGCAAACGCAGCCCGAGGACCTGGCAGTGGCGGATGGCGCTGAGAAAGCGTGTGGCACGCTCGAAAATCGGGTTCTGGCTCATGAACTGATAGCTCTCATCCGGAGAAAAACGTCCATAAAAACGAAACATCAGGAAAAAGTTCCGCTCGGTCGGCACTTATATATCTTTTAAAATCAAGGAACTAATCCCTTGGGGCTGTGTTCTGAAGGCCAGTAGTCAGTGATATCCACACAGGAGCAACACCCCCATGCGTAAGACTTTAGCTATTGCCTTGATGTTGACCGCTACCCTCGGTCTCGCCGCCTGCGATAAAAAATCCGAGGACAAAGCTCAAGACGCCAACCAACACGCCCAGGAAGCTCAGAAAAGCATGAGCGAGGCTCAGGATAAGGTGAACGATGCCGCCAAGGAAAACGCCGAAGCTGCCAAAGCTCAGGCTGAATCCAACAAAGCGGCGGTTGAAGAGCAATCCAAGGAAGCCACCGGCTCCTGATGGAAGCTCGCCGGAGAAGATCCGGCAGTAAAAAAGGAAGCCCGCCTTGTGCGGGCTTTTTTTTGTCTGTGAGTTGAGTGTTTTATGGCGCAAACACCTTCAGCCTCCCCCACGACAGAGCAGCTCCTCCGGCTCCATCCCCCTTCATAGCCCCGCAGCAAGAAGATTTTCTGGATCAGATACTCCTGATACTCCTTGACATATTGAACAATCAGTCAAATAATCAGAAAAAAATAACACACCACATTCAATAAATATTTATCGACAGCAGCAAATTCGGGCACTGACCGAAGGAGCATGGACGCGCACTTATTCGAGGCAATCGACATGACGCCGCCGAACCATTAAGGAAAATGGCCTACCCCGGCTTATCGGTTCAAACGTACAGAACTTATAAATGCGCAGCATTGCTACACGCAGGACAACTCCGCGTGTTCGTTAAACTCCCACTCGCCCTATGGATCAATTTCAATTTTCGTTATTCGATAATTGCAAGGAGCTTGTCTGTGTCCCTTTCCCACGGTTCAAAAAACCGGATCGCATTGGCGGCTATCTGCCTGGCGTCCCTGATGTTCGGCCTGGAGATATCCAGTGTCCCGGTTATTCTGCCTGGACTGGAAACAGTGCTGCAGGCCGACTTTAAACAAATGCAATGGATCATGAATGCCTACACCATTGCCTGCACAACCATCATGATGGCCACCGGCACCCTGGCTGATCGCTTTGGCCGTCGCCGCGTATTCATTATCAGCATCCTGGCGTTTGCTATCACCTCATTGATCTGCGGCCTGGCACAGGAGATCTCGGTACTGATCGCCAGCCGATTCCTTCAGGGCTTGGCGGGCGGTGCGATGCTGATCGCGCAGGTCGCCATCCTGTCCCATCAGTTCCAGGAAGGACGTGAGAGAAGCAAAGCCTTTGGTGCCTGGGGCATCGTATTCGGCATGGGCCTGGGCTTCGGCCCGATCATTGGGGGCCTGATCGTGGCCATTTCCAGCTGGCAGTGGGTGTTCCTGGTCCACGTGCTGATTGCCGCCGCGACCCTGCTCCTGGTGTTCGCCGGTGTCGAAGAGTCACGCGATCCACAAGTCAGGAAACTCGATTCCATGGGCATCGTGACCCTGTCCCTGACAGTTTTCGGTTTGGCCTACTACATCACCCAAGGCCCTGACCTGGGCTTTGGCAGCCCCCAGGCCCTGTGCATCCTGGCCGCGACGGTGATCAGTTTCATGCTGTTCCTGTATGCGGAAAAGAAACACTCCCATCCCATGTTCGACTTCTCGGTGTTCAGGATCCGCAATTTTTCCGGCGCTCTGCTGGGTTCGATCGGCATGAACTTCAGCTTCTGGCCATTCATGATCTACCTGCCCATCTACTTCCAGAGCGGGCTGGGCTACGACCCGATCACCGCTGGCCTGTCCTTGCTCGCCTATACCCTGCCGACCCTGGTATTCCCGCCCATCGGTGAGCGGCTTGCCCTGCGCTACCGCCCGAGCATCGTGATTCCTTGCGGGCTCTTTACCATCGGCCTGGGCTTCATGCTGATGAAATATGGCAGCAGCCTGGAACAGGCCAGTTGGTTGACCCTGCTACCCGGCTGCCTGATTGCCGGTATCGGCCTGGGCATCACCAATACGCCCGTCACCAACACCACCACCGGCTCCGTGGACAGCAGTCGCGCAGGTATGGCATCGGGTATCGACATGAGCGCCCGGATGATTTCGCTGGCCATCAATATTGCGCTGATGGGACTTATTCTTTCACAGGCCGTGTACACACAACTGAAACAGCACTTGCCGGATACTATCGACACTGTGCAACTCCACGCGCTGGCCGATTCGATTTCTTCCGGTAATATGCTGATCAGCCCGAACTTCAATACTCTGGTACCATCAAGTGCTATTCACGACGCCCTGAGCCATGGCTTTGGTATCTTGATGTTATATGGTGGCATCGGTGCCTGGTTACTCGCGAGCATCAGCCTGATGATATTTTCGTCACAGTCAAAAAACTCCTTGGTGACAAATTAAAATCCACCCCACAACACTACCCAAACAATAAAGCCATCACCCTTCATAGAGTGGGGGTTGTTTACGCATGACTGTAAAACTATAGAAAGCAAAATAACAACATAAAATAAATAAAGGAGCACGCTGCCGTGAAGGACCTATTGCCCGTCTGCATTCTTGACTGCGTCAAGAGTCGCCCCCAGGCCCCCGCCTACGAGTAACAACTGCGGGCCTCGCAGCTCCTGCAGAGGCCCAAGCTTTGAAGAGTCAGCTCAACAGGACTTAAAGATGGATCTGGAAGCCATTCGCACTCAGGAGCCGAGCATGAATATCGCCAACTGGCTGGACGAAGCTGGACTTCGCTATCCAAAGCGTCCAGCCTTGTTCGAGGGACGGCGGCAAGTCGCCAACTACGGCGCCTTTGCCGACCTGGCCCGACACCGGGCCGCGCACCTGATCGAAGAGCACGGTATTGCCCCCGGTGACCGGGTCGCACTGTTCATGAAGAACTGCTGCGAATACCTTGAGTTGCTCTACGCCATCTGGTGGGCCGGTGCCGTGGCGGTGCCGATCGACTGCAAGCTGCACTTAGTCGAGGTTGGCTGGATCGTGCGCAACTCCAAGGCCCGGCTGATCTTCACCGATGGTGGCCAGGTATTCGTACCGGGGGCCCTGCCCCAGCTATGTCGGGAGCTGGATCGAGAGGACATGGGAACGCTGGCCTCGATCACTTCGCCGCCGGATAAGCCCTGTCCGCGTCAGGCCGATGACCTGGCCTGGCTGTTCTACACCTGTGGCCCTGGCGATCGCTTCAAGGGGGTGATGCTGAGCCACGGCAACCTGATGGCCATGTCACAGGGCTGTTCGGCCGATATCGACCCAGTCGATGCCGATGAGGCTGTGGTGTATGCCGCGCCGATGTCTCATTGTGCCGGGCTCGACAGTCTGATCCATGTGCGTCGTACCGCTCGCCATGTCGTCCCGGAGTCTCGCGACTTCAACGCCGACGAACTGTTCGAGCTGGCGAGCGGGTTCGGCAATATCACCTTGTTCGCAGCCCCCACCATGTTCACATGCATGGTCGAGCAGGCCCGCCGCCAAGGCTACGACGGCAAGGGGATCAAGACCATCATTTATGGCGACGCCCCCATCTACCTGACAGGCCTAAGCAACGTACTGCTCGGAAATAGCTACGACGAGCCCCTCAAGACGGAGCTTAGCCTGTGGCTGAAGGCCTGCGCCAATGACATCTTCACGCCCTGAAGAACATTTTCACCGCCCTTGAGGCCTTGCTCGAGAGTGGTGGCCCAAACAAGCCGCCCTTGAACTGATCGAGAAATATTGCCTGCAGGATGGCGAGCTGAAAGTATCCAGCAGCGTCTACCAGTATGTGTTCAAGAAGATTTGATGAGCTAGGTCGAACCTGAGACTGAACCGATGGCCACCCCAACCGGGGTGGTCATCGCTTGGCAATGGCCGCCATGGACATATCGACAATGGCCGTCAAGCGTGACTCTTCGTGGACCATTTTGCCGAATACCCGCAGCCCCTGGATCATGCACAGCAGGAAATCGCCCACTGTTTTCTCATTCAAGGTCGAATTGAACACCCCTTCGGACTGACCGCGAATGACCGCTGCCGTCAGCAGAGTCAGGGTCCGACTCATGAACGATTCTATGCGCGCATGCAACTGCGTGTCTTCCGGCATCATTTCCAGCGTGGTGTTGACAATGAAGCAACCATCCAGGCCTTCGAGCGCTGAAGCAGAGCGGGTGTAATGCAGCAACGCCGCCCTGAGGGCCTGATCGGCGGGTTCGCTGGAATTGAGTCGAGCCGCCAACTGGGCAATAGAACCGTCGCTGTAATGCTCGATAGCGGCCAGCAGCATGCCGTGCTTGTCGCCAAAAGCACCGTACAAGCTGCCACGCATCAACCCGGTGGCCTTACAGATTTCGTCCAGTGAGGTACCGCGATACCCTCGTGCCCAGAAAACATGCGCAACGACCTCGGAAATAGCGTCAACGTCGAACTCTCGAGGACGTCCACGTACTGGGGGGCTGGCAGTTTTTTTGGAAGGATCGGTATTAGGCATGCTCGCAATAATACATTGACTGGCTGACAGGGAGGCAAAAAAATGCCCCATGTCGCCATCCAACACAGGGCACGCTGACTTATCCACAACCCGCCGGGCGGGCGCCTCAGGCCAGGACTTCGTCAGGCTTGCCGAGCAGGCGGTCGATCACCACCGCAATCGCCAGCATCACCACCGACGGCACCAGCCAGGCCAGGCCCTGCTCGCTCAACGGCAGGTGCGACAGCTGCGCCGGCATCCAGTCCGCCAGCCCGGCGCCCTTGAGGGCGTCGATCATGCCGAACAACAACGACACCAGCATCACCGGCCCGACGATCCGCCCCTGGGCATGCCAGAACGACTGGCAGAAGCTCAGGGCCACCAGGGCGATGCACGGCGGGTAGATCGCGGTCAGGACCGGGATCGAGAAGGCAATCAGCTTGGTCAGCCCCAGGTTCGACACCAGCAGCGAGAACGCCGCCAGGATGATCACCAGGCTCTTGTAGGACAGCGGCAGGACACGGCTGAAGTACTCGGCACAGGCGCAGGTCAGGCCCACCGCCGTCACCAGGCACGCCAGGGAGATCAGCACCGCGAGGAAACCGCTGCCCAGGGAGCCGAAGGTATGTTGCACATAGGCGTGCAGCACCGCCGCGCCATTGCTGGCACCGGCCGCGATTTCATGGCTGCCCGAACCCAGGCGGAACAGGCTGATATACACCAGCGCCAGGCCGAGCCCGGCAATCAACCCGGCAATGATCGCGTAGCGGGTGATCAGCCGGGGCGAATCGACACCGCGGGAACGGATGGCATTGACGATGACGATACCGAACACCAGGGCACCGAGGGTATCCATGGTCAGGTAGCCATTGATGAAACCCTGGGAGAACGGAGCCGCGACATACTCGGGGGTGGCCGTGCCGATATCGCCGGCCGGCAAGGCAAACGCCGCGATGCCCAGGGCCGCCAGGGCAATGATCTTCAGCGGGGCGAGGAAACGCCCGACAGTGTCCAGCAGGCGCCCGGGGTACAGGGAAATGAAGAACACCAGCAGGAAGTACACCGAGCTGTAGAGCAGCAGCGCCAGTGGGCTTTCACCGGTCAACGGCGCTAGGCCGACTTCGAAGGACACAGTGGCCGTGCGCGGGGTGGCGAACAGCGGGCCGACCGCCAGGTAGCAGGCCGCGGCCAACAAACCGCCGGCGACCTTGCCGATGGGGCTGCTCAGGGCATCCATGGCACCGCCGACCTTGGCCAGCGCGACCACGGTGATGACCGGCAGGCCGACCCCGGTGATCAGGAAGCCCAACGCCGCCATCCAGACATGGGGTCCGGACTGCAAACCGACGATCGGGGGGAAGATGATGTTGCCGGCCCCGACGAACAGGGCAAAGGTCATAAAACCAAGTGCCAGGATGTCCTGGCCTTTCAACACTTTCATTTCAGGAAATACCACACTGCTGAATCGGAATTTAGAGAGGGATTTCCCGTGGGGTGAGGGAAATGCTGTCGACCCGTATGGGGTTGACCCGTTTAGCGCGCGGCGGCCTTGTGGGCAGCGGACGCAAAGAGGCGGGCATCCTAGCAAACTCAGGTGCAAGGCGCACTATTTGAGGGCGATCATGTCCTGCGAGCGACACTTTCAGGTCGCGTTTTCATATGAAACCCAGAAAGCACAAAGGCCACCCGAAGGTGGCCTTTGCCGGTATTGCGTCAGCTAAGCGCGAGGCTTACTTGACCGCCCAACCGGTCAGCTCGGCCAGGGCCTTGCCAATGTCTGCCAGCGAACGCACGGTTTTCACGCCTGCGTCTTGCAGGGCAGCGAACTTCTCGTCCGCAGTGCCCTTGCCGCCGGAGATGATTGCGCCCGCATGGCCCATGCGCTTGCCCGCAGGGGCAGTCACACCAGCAATGTAGGAAACAACCGGCTTGGTCACGTGGGCCTTGATGTAGGCCGCCGCTTCTTCTTCAGCCGAACCGCCGATCTCACCGATCATGACGATCGCTTCGGTCTTCGGGTCTTCCTGGAACAGCTTCAGGATGTCGATGAAGTTCGAGCCCGGGATCGGGTCACCGCCGATGCCGACGCAAGTCGACTGACCGAAACCGGCGTCAGTGGTCTGCTTCACAGCTTCGTAGGTCAGGGTGCCGGAACGGGAAACGATACCGACCTTGCCTGGCAAGTGAATGTGACCTGGCATGATGCCGATCTTGCATTCGCCTGGAGTGATCACGCCTGGGCAGTTAGGGCCGATCAGGATCACGCCCAGCTCGTCGCATTTGACCTTGGCGTCCAGCATGTCCAGGGTCGGAATGCCTTCGGTGATGCAGACGATCAGCTTGATGCCGCCGAACGCTGCTTCCAGGATCGAGTCCTTGCAGAAAGGAGCTGGAACGTAGATCACGCTGGCGGTGGCGCCAGTGGCAGCTACAGCGTCTTTCACGGTGTTGAACACGGGCAGGCCCAGGTGCTCGGTGCCGCCTTTGCCCGGAGTTACGCCACCAACCATCTTGGTGCCGTATTCGATGGCTTGCTGGGTGTGGAAGCTACCCTGCGAACCGGTGATACCCTGGCAGATAACCTTGGTGTCTTTATTGATCAGGACGCTCATTATTTGCCCTCCGCAGCTTTGACAACTTGTTGAGCAGCGTCGGTCAGGCTGGTAGCAGCGATGATGTTCAAACCGCTTTCTGCCAGTACTTTAGCGCCCAGCTCAGCGTTGTTGCCTTCAAGGCGAACAACAACCGGGATTTTCACGCCGACTTCTTTCACAGCGCCGATGATGCCTTCGGCAATCATGTCGCAGCGAACGATGCCGCCGAAGATGTTGACCAGTACGGCCGCGACGTTGGTGTCGGACAGAATGATCTTGAACGCTTCAGTTACGCGTTCCTTGGTTGCACCACCGCCCACGTCGAGGAAGTTGGCTGGTTTGCCGCCATGCAGGTTGACGATGTCCATGGTACCCATGGCCAGGCCGGCACCGTTGACCATGCAACCGATGTTGCCTTCCAGGGCTACGTAGTTCAGTTCGAACTTGGCAGCGTGCGCTTCGCGCGGATCGTCCTGGGACGGATCGTGGAAGGTTTTCAGCTTGGGCTGACGGTACATGGCGTTGGCGTCGATGTTGATCTTGGCATCGAGGCAATGCAGATCGCCGTCGGCCTTGATCACCAGCGGGTTCACTTCCAGCAGGGCCAGGTCGTGATCCTTGAACAGTTTGGCCAGACCAACGAAGATCTTGGCGAACTGAGTCACTTGCTTGCCTTCCAGACCCAGCTGGAATGCCAGCTCGCGACCCTGGAATGGCTGAGCGCCAACCAGTGGATCGATAGTGGCCTTGAGGATTTTCTCAGGGGTGTCGTGAGCGATTTTCTCGATGTCCACGCCACCTTCGGTGGAAGCCATGAACACGATGCGACGGCTCGAACGGTCAACGACAGCGCCCAGGTACAGCTCTTTAGCGATATCAGTGCACGATTCAACCAGGATCTTGGTGACAGGCTGGCCATTGGCATCAGTCTGATAGGTCACCAGACGCTTGCCCAGCCACTGCTGTGCGAAGGCTTTAGCGTCTTCTTTGCTGCGAACCAGCTTAACGCCGCCCGCTTTACCGCGACCACCAGCGTGGACCTGGGCTTTGACAACCCACTCGGTCCCACCGATCTTGTCGCAAGCTTCTGCTGCTGCTTCCGGGGTATCTACCGCAAAACCCTGGGATACTGGCAGGCCGTACTCAGCGAACAGCTGCTTACCCTGATACTCGTGAAGATTCATGCTTTTTACCGTCTTCGTTAGGTACTGCGCATTCGGTGCTGCACTGATTGCAGTGCCGCACCACCTGTGACTGCTGCTTGCGTCGTTTTCCGGTTGCCCGGCCCGACGACGCAAGACTGCGTCCAGCGGACGTTCCGCGGTGAGTCTTGCGCACAAGGCTCACGACGGGCAGACCGCCGTGGTTTCTTATTATCTACTCAGCGTTTTTTCTTGTTGGCAATGTGGATGGCGCCGCCATTCACTGCCAACGCCGCTTCGTGCAACGCTTCGGACAGGGTCGGATGGGAGAAAACCATCATGCCGATGTCTTCGGCGCTGGTGCCGAATTCCATACCGATCGCGCCTTGCTGTACCAGCTCGGCAGCGCTTGGGCCAATCACGTGGACGCCCAGGATGCGGTCGGTCTTGGCATCAGCGATGACCTTGACGAAACCGCCGGTATCGTTGGCTGCCATGGCACGGCCACTGGCGGCGAACGGGAAGGTGCCGATGTTAACTTCAACGCCTTCGGCTTTCAAAGCCTGTTCGGTTTTACCGACCCATGCAATTTCCGGGTGGGTGTAGATAACCGACGGGATCAGGTCGTAGTTCATCTGGGCTTTGTGGCCCTTGATGCGCTCGACAACCATGATGCCCTCTTCCGAGGCCTTGTGTGCCAGCATCATGCCGCGAACCACGTCACCGATGGCGTAGACGCCCGGCACGGTGGTGGCGCAGTGATCGTCAACGTGGACGAAACCGCGCTCGTCGAGGGTCACGCCGCAATCAGCCGACAGCAGGTCGGTGGTCACTGGGCGACGGCCAACGGCCACGATCAGTTTGTCGAAAGTAATGGTCTGTTCGCCTTCGGAGTTGGTGTAGGTCACCACCACTTCCTTGCCCTTGTTGACCTTGGAACCGGTCACGCGAGCGCCCAGCTTGATGTCCAGACCCTGTTTGGTCAGGGTTTTCAGCGCTTCCTTGGAGACGGCGGTGTCGGCAGCCATCAGGAAAGTATCCAGGGCTTCCAGCACGGTCACTTCAGAACCCAGACGGGACCAGACGGAACCCAGTTCCAGACCGATCACGCCCGCGCCGATCACGCCGAGGCGCTTCGGTACGGATTGGAATTCCAGGGCGCCGGTCGAATCGACGATCACGTTCTGGTCAACCGGGGCAGGTGGAATGTCGATCGGACGCGAACCTGGAGCCAGGATCACGTTCTCGGCTTCGATCACTTCAACCGTGCCATCAGGCTTGGTCACTTCGACTTTCTTGCCGGCCAACAGCTTGCCGTGGCCTTCGATCGAAGTCACGCCATTGGCCTTGAACAGCATGGCCACGCCGCCGGTCAGGTTCTTCACGATACCGGCCTTGCGGCCAACCATCGCGGCGACGTCCATTTTCACGGCGCCGGTGGAGATACCGTGGATGGCGAACCCATCCTTGGCTTCATGGTACTTCCAGGAGCTGTCCAGCAGCGCCTTGGATGGAATGCAGCCAACGTTCAGGCAAGTACCGCCGAGGGCCAGCTTGCCCTCTTTATCCTGGTACTTCTCGATGCAGGCAGTCTTGAGACCAAGTTGCGCTGCCTTGATGGCGGCTACATAGCCGCCAGGGCCCGCGCCAATCACTACCACGTCGAATTTCTGAGTCATGTGTCATTCCTTATCGAATCAAACCGGACGGCCCCGCGTGGGGACCGTCGTGGGACGAAGCTGATCGTTCAAGCGGGCAAGGCGCCAGCGCCCTGCCCCCCTGGGCGCAATCAGATATCCAGCAGCAGACGAGCCGGGTCTTCCAGCAGGTTCTTGATAGTCACCAGGAAAGACACCGCTTCCTTACCGTCGATCAGGCGGTGATCGTAGGACAGCGCCAGGTACATCATCGGCAGGATCACCACTTCACCTTTGACCGCCATCGGGCGCTCGTTGATGTTGTGCATGCCCAGGATGGCGGCTTGTGGCGGGTTGACGATCGGCGTCGACAGCAGGGAACCGAATGTACCACCGTTGGTGATGGTGAACGTACCACCGGTCATCTCGTCGATGGACAGCTTGCCGTCACGGGCTTTCTTGCCGTAGGTGGCGATGCCGTTTTCGATCTCGGCCAGGCTCATCAGCTCGGCGTTGCGCAGGACCGGGACCACCAGGCCACGATCGCTGGACACCGCGACACCGACGTCGGAGTAGCCGTGGTAGACGATATCGGCGCCGTCGATGGAAGCGTTGACTGCCGGGAAGCGTTTCAGCGCTTCGGTGGCCGCTTTCACGAAGAACGACATGAAGCCCAGGCGCACGCCGTTGTGGGTCTTCTCGAACAGGTCCTTGTACTTCGAACGCAGGTCCATGATCGGCTTCATGTTCACTTCGTTGAACGTGGTCAGCATCGCCATGTTCGACTGTGCTTCAACCAGGCGCTTGGCCACGGTGGCGCGAACGCGGGTCATCGGCACACGCTTCTCGACGCGGTCGCCGGCAGCGAACACCGGGGCGGCGGCAGCCGGAGCAGCAGCCTTGGCTGGAGCAGCGGCAGGCGCGGCTTTCTTGGCGGCAACAGCAGCCACCACGTCTTCCTTGGTCACACGACCGCCCTTGCCGGTGCCGGCAACGGAAGCGATGTTGATGCCGTTTTCTTCAGCCAACTTGCGAGCCGCCGGTGCGGCCACGGGATCGTCTTCGCCAGCAGCGGCCGGAGCAGCAGCCTGGGCAGCCGCAGGAGCAGCGGCGGCGGCAGGAGCGGCAGCAGCAGCGCCGCCTTCAACGATGGAGCCCAGGACTTCGTCGGACAGAACGGTGTCGCCTTCGTTCTTGACGATAGCGCCCAGCACGCCGTCAGCGGTAGCCAGTACTTCCAGGACCACTTTGTCGGTTTCGATGTCGACGATCAGGTCGTCACGCTTGACAGCTTCGCCCGGTTTTTTGTGCCAGGTGGCAACGGTGCCATCGGCAACCGATTCCGGGAAAGTGGGGGCTTTGATCTCGATAGCCATTATCTGTGGTTCCTTAAATTCGGTTTCAGGTGCGCGAAGGCGTTAAACAGTAAAGGCATCTTGCAGCAGTTTTTCCTGCTGCTCAGCGTGCATCGATGCATAACCACAAGCCGGTGCGGCAGAGGCGTCACGGCCGGCGTACTCAAGTACCAGCGACTTGTTGTGTCCGCCAACGATGCGACGCATGTGATGCTGACTGCTGTACCAGGCGCCCTGGTTCATCGGCTCTTCCTGACACCAGACGATGTGCTTGAGGTGTTTGTACGGCGCCAGGATTTCGATCAGGTCGTCTTCCGGGAACGGATACAGTTGCTCGATACGCACCACAGCGATGTCGTCACGGCCTTCGGCACGGCGTTTTTCCAGCAGGTCGTAGTAGACCTTGCCGCTGCACAGAATCAGACGGCTGACCTTTTTCGGGTCGAGGGCGTCGATTTCCGGGATAACGGTCTGGAACGAACCTTCGGCCAGATCTTCCAGCGTGGAGATTGCCAGCTTGTGACGCAGCAGCGACTTCGGAGTCAGCACGATCAGCGGCTTGCGCAGCGGACGGATGACCTGACGACGCAGCAGGTGGTAGATCTGTGCCGGGGTAGTCGGCACGCAGACCTGGACGTTGTGCTCGGCGCACAGCTGCAGGTAGCGTTCCAGACGGGCCGAGGAGTGCTCCGGACCCTGGCCTTCATAACCGTGCGGCAGCAGCATGGTCAGACCGCACAGACGGCCCCACTTGTGCTCGCCACTGGTGATGAACTGGTCGACAACCACCTGGGCACCGTTGGCGAAGTCGCCGAACTGGGCTTCCCAGATCACCAGCGCCTCAGGCGTGGTGGTCGAGTAACCGTATTCGAACGCCAGCACGGCTTCTTCCGACAGGAACGAGTCGTACAGGTCGAAGCGTGGCTGACCTTCGTACAGGTTCTGCAGCGGAATGTAGGTGCCCGCGTCTTTCTGGTTGTGCAGCACGGCATGACGGTGCGAGAACGTACCGCGGCCGATGTCCTGGCCGGTCATGCGGATCGGGTGACCTTCGAACGCCAGGGTCGCGTACGCCATGGTTTCGGCGTAACCCCAGTTGATCGGCAGGCCGCCGGCTTGCATCTTCTGACGGTCTTCGTAGATCTTCGCGACCTGGCGCTGGACCACGAAGCCTTCCGGAATTTCCAGCAGCTTGGCGGACAGTTCCTGCAAGGTCTTCAGATCGAAGCGGGTGTCGTGACGTGCGGTCCACGCGTGACCCAGGTATGGGCGCCAGTCGACGAACAACTCCTTGTTCGGTTCCTTGACCAGGCTTTTTACCACGTGCAGACCGTTGTCCAGGGCGTTGCGGTATTCGTCGATCTTCGCCTGGACACGTTCTTCGTCCAGCACCTTGGCCTGAACCAGGCGCTCGGCGTACAGCTCACGGGTGGTGCGCTGCTTGGTGATCTGCTGATACATCAACGGCTGGGTGCCGCTAGGCTCATCCGCTTCGTTGTGACCACGACGACGGTAGCAGACCAGGTCGATCACCACGTCGCGCTTGTACTGCATGCGGTAGTCGATGGCCAACTGGGTCACGAACAGGACGGCTTCCGGATCATCGCCATTCACATGGAGGATCGGCGCCTGGATCATCTTCGCAACGTCGGTGGCGTACTCGGTGGAACGCGAGTCCAGCGGGTTGCTGATGGTGAAACCGACCTGGTTGTTGATCACGATGTGCACGGTGCCGCCGGTCTTGAAACCGCGGGTCTGCGACATCTGGAAGGTTTCCATGACCACGCCTTGACCGGCGAACGCCGCGTCACCGTGGAGGGAAATCGGCAGGACCTTGTCACCGGCCGCATCGTTGCGACGGTCCTGACGGGCGCGAACCGAACCTTCGACCACCGGGGAAACGATTTCCAGGTGAGACGGGTTGAACGCCATGGCCAGGTGAACTTCACCGCCGGTGGTCATCACGTTGGACGAGAAGCCCTGGTGGTATTTCACGTCACCGGAACCCAGCTCGACCTTCTTCTTGCCTTCGAACTCGTCGAACAGCTCGCGCGGGTTCTTGCCGAAGGTGTTGACCAGCACGTTCAGACGGCCACGGTGGGCCATGCCGATAACGATTTCCTTGGTGCCGTAGGAACCGGAACGCTGGATCAGCTCGTCGAGCATCGGAATCAGGCTCTCGCCGCCTTCCAGACCGAAACGCTTGGTGCCCGGGTACTTGGTGCCCAGGTACTTTTCCAGGCCTTCGGCGGCGGTGACGCGCTCAAGCAGGTGGCTCTTGATTTCCGCGGAGAAGATCGGACGGCCGCGCACGCTTTCCAGACGCTGCTGGAACCAGTGGCGTTGCTCGGTATCGACGATGTGCGTGAATTCAGCGCCGATGGTGCGGCAATATGTCTGCTGCAACGCTTCGTGAATTTCGCGTAGGCTCGCTTCCTCTTTGCCGATGAACAGGTCGCCGGCACGGAAGGTCGTATCAAGATCGGCATTGGTCAAGCCGTAATGATTGATCGACAGGTCTGCGGGTGCAGGACGCTGCCACAGTCCCAGCGGGTCGAGCTGGGCTGCCTGGTGGCCACGCATCCTGTAGGCCTGGATCAATCGCAGCACTTCAACCTGCTTCTTCTCGTGCTCACTGCTCACGCTGCCGGCGGAAACCGGTTGGGCGCGGCGCTGGTTCTTTGCCAGCAAGACGAAATGGTCGCGGATTGTCGAGTGCGAAACATCGGTGGCAGCGTTGCCGTCAGCGGGCAACGTCTGAAATTTGGTGCGCCACTCTTCTGGCACAGCGTTAGGGTCGTGCAGGTAGAGCTCGTAGAGCTCTTCCACATAGGCAGCGTTACCACCTGAAAGATAGCCGCTGTTCCACATGCGCTGCATCACGCTTTCTTGCATGCTTGGTCACCCTCGGTTAGGGGACACCACCGGCGAAAACACCACGCACGCTTGCAACAGTCCGAATGCCGAGACCAGAACAAGCCACTTGGGATCACGCTGATAGTCCGGGTACCAGCCCGGATGCCCCTGCTGGTCTCATTTCTTCAAAAATAAGAGCCACAGCTTTATGAGCCGTTGCTCTGGTTATAGCCGGGGCGCGGGTTGAAGCCCGCGCCCTGGCCTTTCTACGGTTACAGCGGTGCCACTATTTACAACTGCCGTTTTACAACAGCCAGGTTACAGCCGCTGAATCACACGCCGCTTTGCAGCAACATGTTACGGATGTGACCGATGGCCTTGGTCGGATTCAGGCCTTTCGGACAGACGTTGACGCAGTTCATGATCCCGCGGCAGCGGAATACGCTGAACGGGTCATCCAGCGAAGCCAGACGCTCGGTGGTCTTGGTGTCGCGGCTGTCTGCCAGGAAGCGGTACGCTTGCAGCAGGGCGGCCGGGCCCAGGAACTTGTCGGGGTTCCACCAGAAGGACGGGCAGGAAGTCGAGCAGCAAGCGCACAGGATGCACTCGTACAGACCGTCCAGCTTCTCGCGCTCTTCCGGCGTCTGCAGACGTTCGATGGCCGGAGCCGGCGTGTCGTTCTGCAGGAATGGCTTCACCTTCTCGTATTGCTTGTAGAAGATGCTCATATCGACGACCAAGTCACGGATCACCGGCAAACCAGGCAGCGGACGCACCACCAGCTTGTTGCCCTTGACCACGGCGGACAGCGGCGTGATGCACGCCAGGCCGTTCTTGCCGTTGATATTCATGCCGTCGGAACCGCACACGCCTTCACGGCACGAGCGACGATAGGAGAAACCTTCGTCCTGTTCCTTGATCAGGGCCAGTACGTCCAGCACCATCAAGTCCTTGCCACCGGTGTCGACCTGGAAAACCTGGGTTTTCGGTGCGGCGTCGGTGTCAGGGTTGTAACGATAAACTTCGACTTGCAACATATCGATCACCCTTTAGTAAGTCCGGACTTTTGGTTCGAAAGTCGGAACGGTCTTCGGCGAGAAGTTAACGGCACGCTTGGTCACACGCTTCTCACCCGGGAAGAACAGGGTATGGCACAGCCAGTTTTCGTCGTCGCGCTCTTCAAAGTCTTCACGGGCGTGGGCGCCGCGGGACTCTTTGCGATGCTCAGCGGCAATCGCCGTGGCTTCGGCCACTTCCAGCAGGTTTTGCAGCTCGAGGGCTTCGATACGCGCGGTGTTGAAGGCCTGGGACTTGTCGTTGATCTTGACGTTGGCAATACGCGTGCGCAGGTCAGCCAACTGGGCGATGCCCTTCTGCATGTATTCGCCGGTACGGAATACACCGAAGTAGTTCTGCATGCAGCTTTGCAGCTCGCGACGCAGAGTCGCCACGTCTTCACCGTCGGTACGCTCGTTCAGAGCGGACAGACGTGCCAGTGCCGCCGTGATGTTGGCGTCGGTGGCGTCGTCGTAGTCGATACCGTCGGTCAGGGCTTTTTCCAGGTGCAGGCCGGCCGCACGGCCGAAGACCACCAGGTCGAGCAGCGAGTTGCCGCCCAGGCGGTTGGCACCGTGAACCGATACGCACGCCACTTCACCGACCGCGAACAGGCCCGGGATGATGGTGTCGACGCCTTCGGCGTCCTGGGTGATCGCCTGGCCATGGATGTTGGTGGCAACGCCGCCCATCATGTAGTGGCAGGTTGGAACGACCGGAACCGGGGCAACGACCGGGTCGACGTGGGCGAAGGTCTTGGACAGTTCGCAGATACCTGGCAGGCGGCTGTGCAGCACTTCCTCGCCGAGGTGGTCGAGCTTGAGCAGCACGTGGTCGCCATTCGGGCCACAGCCGTTGCCGGCGATGATTTCCTTGACCATCGAACGTGCTACCACGTCACGACCGGCCAGGTCTTTCGCGTTCGGAGCATAACGCTCCATGAAACGCTCGCCGTGCTTGTTGATCAGGTAACCGCCTTCACCGCGGCAACCTTCGGTGACCAGTACACCAGCGCCGG
Source organism: Pseudomonas sp. MWU13-2862 (assembly GCF_023242495.1). Classification (NCBI taxonomy): domain Bacteria; kingdom Pseudomonadati; phylum Pseudomonadota; class Gammaproteobacteria; order Pseudomonadales; family Pseudomonadaceae; genus Pseudomonas; species Pseudomonas sp. MWU13-2862. The sequence continues at coordinate 181,472 of NZ_JALMEZ010000010.1, forward strand.
CGATGCCGGTCGGGTGGAACTGCCACATTTCGATATCTTGTACCGGCACGCCAGCACGCAGGGCCATGCCGACGCCGTCACCGGTGTTGATCAGGGCATTGGTGGTGGACGAGTAGATACGACCGGCACCGCCGGTGGCCAGGACGGTGGCCTTGGCGCGGATGTAGCTGGTTTCACCGGTTTCGATGCAGATCGCGATCACACCGACAAACGCGCCGTCCTGGTTCTTCACCAGATCGACAGCGTAGTACTCGTTCAGGAACACGGTCCCGGCTTTCAGGTTGCCCTGATAAAGGGTGTGCAGCAGCGCGTGACCGGTACGGTCGGAAGCGGCGCAAGTCCGTGCGGCCTGACCGCCTTTACCGTAATCCTTCGACTGACCGCCGAATGGACGCTGGTAGATACGACCCTGCTCGGTACGCGAGAACGGCATGCCCATGTGGTCCAGCTCGTAAACGGCAGCCGGGCCTTCCTGACACATGTATTCGATAGCGTCCTGGTCACCGATATAGTCGGAACCCTTGACGGTATCGTACATGTGCCAGCGCCAGTCATCGTTCGGGTCGGCGGACGCGATGGCGCAGGTGATGCCACCCTGGGCCGATACGGTGTGCGAACGGGTCGGGAACACCTTGGTGATCACGGCCGTCTTGTGACCACCCTGGGCCAGTTGCAGCGCGGCACGCATGCCCGCACCGCCGCCGCCAATGATGATGGCGTCGAAAGAAATCGTTGGAATGTTAGCCATGAATCAGATACCCCAGAGAATCTGCACACCCCAGACGAAGTAGGCGAACATCGCAACGCCGCATACTGCCTGGAAAAGGAAACGCACTGCTGTCGCGGACTTGCCCAGCGCCATCGGCGTCAGGTAGTCGGTCGAAATGGTCCACATGCCGACCCAGGCGTGAGCGCCCAGGGCCACCAGGGCCAACAGACTGAAGATGCGCATCCCGTTGTGGGCGAACAGCCCGTGCCACTGGGCGTAGCCCAGGCCCGGATTCGCAACGACGTATCCGATCAGGAAGATGAAGTAAGCCGCGAGAACGACAGCAGATACGCGCTGCGCCATCCAGTCGTAGAGGCCCGAACGCGATAGGTTCGTAACGCTGGTTACCATATCCAAACTCCCGCCAGAACGATCAGCACCACGGAAATGGCGATGACGATTTTAGAGCCCAGTTTGCCGCCTTCCAGCGTTTCACCGATGCCCATATCCATGATCAGATGGCGCACACCAGCCACCATGTGATACAGCAAGGCGGACAGAAGCCCCCATCCAATGAACTTGGCCAGCGGGCTGGTCAAGCACGCCTTCACCTCGGCGAAACCTTCCTCCGAACCCAGGGATTTGCCCAATGCATACAGCATGAAGCCAAGGCCCAGGAAGAGAATGATGCCGGATACACGGTGAAGAAACGACGTAACGCCGGTTATGGGGAGTTTGATGGTCCTTAGGTCTAGGTTTACAGGTCGTTGGCTTTTCACGGCTTTTTTTTCACTGATGAGCCCTAACGATCAGGGCAAAGTTGTTGGGCAAGTGCACTGGTCAGGTACCCACCACCCAGGGAGTGACGACCCCCAGTAAAACAGGCCCAAAAGCCCCTGGCGGTCGGGTGCCGAGTATAGACAGTTAGGCTACTAATGACAACGCAAAGGACTACCCCTAATAGCGCATTGCGTTAGCCGGATAAAAGGCGTAAATAGCCGTCAATTTCGAGGAAAAGGTCCGCCCAAAGCCGCCTACGACAAGACTTTTGGCAAATTGACATTCGAATTTATCTCACTATAGTGGTGCGGGCCCTGCGTGGGGGGCCTGTCTGATGATTTCAAGCATAAATAGGAGGCCACATGGCTGACAAAAAAGCGCAGTTGATCATCGAGGGCGCAGCCCCCGTCGAGCTGCCCATTTTAACCGGCACCGTTGGTCCCGATGTAATCGACGTGCGGGGCCTGACGGCCACGGGCCGGTTCACATTCGACCCTGGCTTCATGTCGACCGCTTCCTGCGAGTCGAAGATCACCTATATCGACGGCGATAACGGCATCCTGCTGCACCGCGGCTACCCGATCGAGCAACTCGCCGAGAAATCCGACTACCTGGAAACCTGCTACCTGCTGCTCAACGGCGAACTGCCGACAGTCGAGCAGAAGGCCCAGTTCGTCAGCACCGTGAAGAATCACACCATGGTGCACGAGCAGTTGAAGACCTTCTTCAACGGTTTCCGTCGCGACGCCCACCCGATGGCCGTGATGTGCGGCGTGGTTGGTGCCCTGTCGGCCTTCTACCACGACTCGCTGGACATCAATAACGCCCAGCACCGCGAGATTTCCGCCATTCGCCTGGTCGCCAAGATGCCGACCCTGGCCGCGATGGTGTACAAGTACTCCATGGGTCAACCCATGATGTACCCGCGCAACGACCTGTCGTACGCGGAAAACTTCCTGCACATGATGTTCAACACCCCGTGCGAGATCAAACCGATCAGCCCGGTGCTCGCCAAGGCCATGGACCGGATCTTCATCCTCCATGCCGACCACGAGCAGAACGCTTCGACCTCCACCGTGCGCCTGGCGGGCTCTTCGGGTGCCAACCCGTTCGCCTGTATCGCCGCCGGTATCGCCGCGCTCTGGGGCCCTGCCCACGGCGGCGCGAACGAAGCGGTCCTGACCATGCTCGATGAAATCGGCGATGTCTCGAACATCGACAAGTTCATCGCCAAGGCCAAGGACAAGAACGATCCGTTCAAGCTGATGGGCTTCGGTCACCGGGTCTACAAGAACCGCGACCCACGCGCCACCGTGATGAAGCAGACCTGCGACGAAGTCCTGAAAGAGCTGGGCATCAACAACGATCCGCAGCTGGAACTGGCCATGCGTCTCGAAGAGATCGCCCTGACCGACCCGTACTTCATCGAGCGTTCGCTGTACCCGAACGTCGACTTCTACTCGGGGATCATCCTCAAGGCGATCGGCATTCCAACCAGCATGTTCACCGTGATCTTCGCCCTGGCGCGGACCGTGGGCTGGATCTCCCACTGGAAGGAAATGCTCTCCAGCCCGTACAAGATTGGCCGTCCGCGCCAGCTGTACACCGGCTACGAGTCGCGTGACATCACCAAGCTGGAAGACCGCAAGTAACCCCTGCCTTGCAATAGCGTCTTAGCGACAACGGAAACGGCCTCTTGATAGAGGCCGTTTCTGTTTGTGCCACCCAGGCCCGGGTTTTGCTGCGCCTGTCAGGGCCTCTTCGCGGGCAAGCCCTGCTCCTACAGTTCGGTGTCGTATGCGAGCCTCATGATCGACACGGAACCTGTCGTACGCAGATCATATGATCGACGCAAAACTGTAGGAGCAGGGCTTGCCCGCGAAGGCGTCCTGACAGGCAACACAAGGCTCAAGACCTTCATTTCCAGCAAAGCTCCCGACAAAAAATGCCCCGGTCTCTCGACCAGGGCATTTCGTTGCAACACAGCTTATATAGAGAAGCCTATACAACCCTTAGTGGGAAACCGCCCCACTCGCCCCCAGACCGGTCTGCGAACGCACGAACTGCGGGAAGAACAGCGCCCTTTCCTTCTCCGCCGCCACCGACTTGTCGGTAATGGAGAAGAACCAGATCCCGACGAATGCAATGGCCATCGAGAACAGCGCCGGGTACTCATACGGGAAGATCGCCTTCTCGTGATGCATGATCTGCACCCAGATGGTCGGGCCGAGGATCATCAGCCCTACCGCACTGACCAGGCCCATCCAGCCGCCGATCATCGCGCCACGGGTGGTCAGCTTCTTCCAGTACATGGAAAGCAGCAGCACCGGGAAGTTGCAACTGGCGGCAATCGAGAACGCCAGGCCGACCATGAACGCGATGTTCTGGCTTTCGAACAGGATGCCCAGGCCGATCGCCAGCACGCCAAGGGCGATGGTGGTGATCTTCGAGACGCGGATCTCATCCTTTTCGTTGGCCTTGCCCTTCTTGATCACGCTGGCATACAGGTCATGGGACACCGCCGAGGCACCGGCCAGGGTCAGACCGGCCACCACCGCGAGGATGGTGGCAAAGGCCACGGCCGAGATAAAGCCGAGGAAGATGTTGCCACCCACCGCGTTGGCCAGGTGCACCGCCGCCATGTTGTTGCCACCGAGCAGCGCGCCCGCCGCATCCTTGAACGCCGGGTTGGTGCTGACCAGCAGGATCGCGCCAAAACCGATGATAAAGGTCAGGATATAGAAGTAGCCGATGAACCCGGTGGCGTACAACACGCTCTTGCGCGCTTCCTTCGCATCACTCACGGTGAAGAAACGCATCAGGATGTGGGGCAGCCCGGCAGTACCGAACATCAGCGCCAGGCCCAGCGAGAAGGCCGAGACCGGATCCTTCACCAGGCCGCCGGGGCTCATGATCGCCTCACCCTTGGGGTGAACCTTGATCGCTTCGGAAAACAGCATGTTGAAGTCGAAGTTGACGTGCTTCATCACCATCAGCGCCATGAACGAGGCACCGGACAGCAACAGCACCGCCTTGATGATCTGCACCCAGGTGGTGGCCAGCATGCCGCCGAACAGCACATAGAGGCACATCAGGATCCCCACCAGGATCACCGCCACGTAGTAGTCCAGGCCGAACAGCAACTGGATCAGCTTGCCGGCACCGACCATCTGGGCGATCAGGTAGAAGGACACCACCACCAGCGAACCGCAGGCCGACAGCGAACGGATCTGGGTTTGCCCCAGGCGGTAGGACGCCACATCGGCAAAGGTGTACTTGCCCAGGTTGCGCAGGCGCTCGGCGATCAGGAACAGGATGATCGGCCAGCCCACCAGGAAGCCGATGGAGTAGATCAGGCCGTCATAACCCGAGGCATAGACCAGCGCGGAAATCCCCAGGAAGGACGCCGCCGACATATAGTCGCCGGCAATCGCCAGGCCATTCTGCAAACCGGTGATCTTGCCGCCCGCCGCGTAGTAGTCGGCAGCCGACTTGTTGCGCTTGGAGGCCCAGTAGGTGATGCACAGGGTGGCGCCGACGAACACCACGAACATCGCGATGGCCGCCACATTGAGAGGTTGCTTGTGCACTTCGCCGGTCAGGGCGTCAGCCGCCAGGACCAGGGGCGCGAAAGCCGAGCCGGCCAATACTGCCAATAGACGCCGGATCATTGTTGGGCCTCCTTGAGAATCGCGTTGTTCAGGTCGTCGAACTCGCCATTGGCGCGACGCACATAGATGGCCGTCAGGACGAACGCCGAAACGATCAGTCCGACACCCAACGGGATGCCCCAGGTGATGGAAGAGCCGGGACTGAGTTTAGCGCCCAGGATCTGTGGCCCATAGGCGATCAACAGAATGAAACCCGAGTAAAGTCCGAGCATGATCGCCGACAGTGTCCAGGCGAAGCGTTCCCGTTTCCTGACCAGCTCCTTGAAGCGGGGGCTGTTTTGAATCGAGAGGTAAATGCTGTCGTTCATTGTTTTTATCCTCGCAGCACAGATGAGATGAAACCTTTTTCACTTTAGGCGGCTGGGGAAGCGAAACCAGACGACCTTAGTATTAGAACGACATTACGGTTTCGCCAGTTTTCAGGCGAAGACGCTCTGACTCAGTGTAGGCGGTGATGACAGACACCCAGACGCAAAAAGGCCGCATGACGGAATATCATGCGGCCTTTTCGGGGTACTACGCGGGCAGGTGGGTTACTTGGTCCACTCGGCTACGCGGTCCGGGTGCTTGGCCACCCAGTCCTTGGCCGCAACATCCGGCTTGGCGCCGTCCTGGATCGCCAGCATGACTTCGCCGATCTCATCCTTGGAGGCCCACTGGAACTTCTTCAGGAACGCCGCCACTTCCGGCGCCTTGGCTTCCAGCTTCAAGCTGCCGATGCTGTTCACGGTTTCCGCGGCGCCATAGACGCCCTTCGGATCGTCCAGGAAGCGCAGTTTCCACTTGGCGAACATCCAGTGCGGCACCCAGCCGGTGACGACAATGGACTCGTTCTTCTTCTCGGCACGGGTCAGTTCGGCGATCATCCCCGCCCCCGAGCTGGCTTGCAGCTTGTAGTCCAGACCGTAGTCCTTGATGGCCTGGTCGGTCTTGAGCATCACGCCTGAACCGGCGTCGATGCCGACGATCTTGTTCTTGTAGGTGGTATCAGTCTTCAGGTCGGCGATGGACTTGGCCGTGACGTACTCCGGCACGATCAGGCCGATCTTGGCGTCCTTGAAGTTGGGGCCGTAGTCGACCACCTTGTCCTTGTTCTTGGCCCAGTACTCGCCGTGGGTCACGGGCAACCAGGCCGAGAGCATGGCATCGAGCTTGCCGGTAGCAACCCCTTCCCACATGATCCCGGTGGCGACGGCTTGCAGCTTGACGTCATAACCCAGTTTCTGCCGGATAACCTCGGCCGCCACGTTGGTAGTGGCCACGCTGTCCGACCAACCATCGACATAACCGATGGATACTTCCTTGGCCGCCGCACCGGCCAGGTTGGAACTGATCGCCAGTACCAGAGCGGCACCTGCGCCTAAGAGTCGTCGCATCTTCATCGTTACTTCCCCGAAATGCTGCACCCGACGACTGCCGGGCGACGTCAACGTATTGTTATAGTGCATGGCGCCCCCATCACGCCTCACCCTTGAACCCGTCCGATCATCAGCGGAGTTCTGACGCCCTGATCATCAACCCGCCTCGCCCATCGACCTGCTCTGACAGCGACCTCAAGGCAACGAGAAACGACATCAGAACGCCAGCAATCGGGGACCCAAGAAATCCCCTCATTTATTGCGCTCGAACTTTGCATGACAAAATACTGCACAGGCCCAAGGCCGGTGGAAATCCGGGTAATATGCGCGGCTTTGTTCCCATACGGCCCGACCATGTCCGCCACTGCCCGTTTCCCGCTCCTCCCGTTGTTGTTCGCCAGCCTGCTCGGACTTCTTGCACTTTGCGGCTTCTGGTATGGCCTCGGCCAGCCGGTGATCCTGCCCGATGCGGCGACCCCGACCCACAAGCTGCAATGCGCCTCCTATACGCCGTTCGCCAAGGACCAATCGCCGTTCGACCAGCCGTTCAAGCCTCGTGTCGAGCGCATGGATGCCGACCTGGCGCTGCTGGCCACCCGCTTCGAGTGCATCCGCACCTATTCCATGACCGGCCTCGAAGCCTTGCCGGACCTGGCGCGCAAACATGGCCTGAAAATGATGATCGGCGCCTGGGTCAACAGCAACCCGGTGGACACCGAGAAGGAAGTCGATGCCCTGATCGCCTCGGCCAACGCCAACGCCGATGTGGTCAGCGCGGTGATCGTCGGCAACGAAACCCTGCTGCGCAAGGAAGTCACCGGCGACCAACTGGTCAAGCTGATCCACAAGGTCAAGGCCAACGTGAAGCAGCCGGTGACCTATGCCGACGTCTGGGAATTCTGGCTCAAGCATCCGCAGGTCGCCCCGGCCGTGGACTTCCTGACCATTCACCTGCTGCCGTACTGGGAAGATGACCCTGCCGGGATCGACCGCGCGATCGAACATGTCGCCCAGGTCCGCGAGGTATTCGGCAAGCGGTTCGCCCCCAAGGACATCCTGATCGGTGAAACCGGCTGGCCGAGCGAAGGCCGCCAGCGTGAAACCGCCCTGCCGAGCCGGGTCAACGAAGCGAAGTTCATTCGCGGTTTTGTCACCCTGGCCGAGCAGAACGGTTGGCACTACAACCTGATCGAGGCCTTCGACCAACCGTGGAAACGCGGCAGCGAAGGTGCGGTCGGCGGTTACTGGGGGCTGTTCGATGCCGACCGCCAGGACAAGGGCGTGTTGGCCGGGCCGGTTTCGAACCTGCCGCAATGGCCGCTGTGGTTGGGCTTCGGTGGGGTGATATTCCTCGGTACCTTGCTGCTGGCCGGGCGAGTGCGCAATACCCGGGCGGCGCTGTTGTTACCGCTGCTGGGGGCGCTGGCAGGTTGTTCCATAGGTGCCTGGGGCGAATTGGCGTGGGTCACCAGCCGGTTTACCAGCGAGTGGGTCTGGGCCGGCCTGCTGGTGCTGTTGAACCTGCTGGTGCTGGCCCATGCGGCACTGACCCTGGGTAGCCAGGCCGGCTGGCGCGCCGGCCTGTTCAAATCCCTGGAGCAACGCGCCGGCTGGCTGCTGGCAGGCGCGGGCTTTGCAGCAGCGGTGATGATGCTGGAGTTGGTATTCGATCCACGCTACCGCAGCTTCCCGAGCGCGGCCTTGCTGTTGCCGGCGCTGGTGTTCCTGGTACGTCCGGTGCGCGGCCCGCGTCGGGAGATGGGGCTGCTGGCTTTGATAATCGGCGCCGGTATTGCCCCGCAGCTGTACCGTGAAGGCCTGGCCAACCAGCAGGCCTGGGGCTGGGCGCTGGTCAGCGTGCTAATGGTGGCTGCGCTGTGGCGCAGTGTGCGGGTTCGTCAATAACAACACCGCAGGAGCGCAATATTACGCATAACTTGTGGGAGCGGTGCTTGCCCGCGAAGCTTTTAGCGGTATCAAGGTCCTCTTCGCGGGCAAGCACCGCTCCCACAAAAGCGTCCGTAAGCTCCACCGTTATCTCAAGCCGCCCGCACCAACCGCAACCCCGCGATCACCAGCGCAAACACCGCCAGACTGGTGTTGTACAACGCCAGCGCCGGAAACCCGGCCAGCAGCGCCAATACCGCCAAGGCCCGCCCCAAACGCCCCGGCGCGACAAAAGCCAATAGCGCCGCGACCAACGCCGTCCAGCCCAGCGCCTTGAAGTGGATCAACCAGCCCAGGTTGGAGCGCGCCTGGCACTGCCAGCGCGACGCCTCGTCCAGGCACAGCCCGACCCACTGCCCGTCCTCCATCAATCCATAACGCACGCCATAACTGGCAGCCAGCCACAACGGCAGGACAATAAGCAGCAGAACCAGCGGCAAACGGCGAGACATGGACAACTCCGATAAGCGAAAACGGCGCCCAGCATAATCGCCAGAACCACCTATGCAAGCGCTCACCACATATAACTGTTCGGCAAACTGCGGCAAAGTGTATCGTTGCCAGGCAATTACCCGTCGCCCCCCCATCTAAAATGCTTTTTTAGCGTCGGGACATGGCACTTCGGCAGTACCCCGATGGTCATAGCCTGCGAACCTCATTCAGTGCTTTCCTTCAAAGGGATGTAGTCATGCTCCGTTCTCTGCGCCTCGCTGCCTTTATCGGCGGTCTCATCTTGAGTGCGTCCGCCCTGGCAGTCGATGTCGACGCCGCCAGTTATGGCTACCCGCTGACCAACCCGTTTGAAGCGACCATCGCCACCACGCCACCGGCGCTGCGGCCGAAACTGCCCGACGACGACAGCATCCACCAGGCCGACTACAGCCTCAAGTTGCGCCCCGAGCGCGACTTCATCCTTCCGGACAATTTCTGGGCGGTGAAGAAACTCACCTACCGCCTGGCCCAGCAGGATCACCCTGCACCGCTGATCTTCCTGATCTCCGGCACCGGCGCACGTTATGACAGCAGCATCAACGAGTACCTGAAAAAGCTCTATTACCAGGCCGGCTACCACGTCGTGCAGCTGTCATCGCCCACCAGCTTCGACTTCATGAGTGCCGCCTCGCGCTTCGCCACCCCCGGTATCAGCCAGGAAGACGCCGAGGACATGTACCGGGTCATGCAGGCGGTACGCGCCCAACAACCGAAACTGCCGGTGACCGAGTACTACCTCACCGGCTACAGCCTCGGCGCCCTGGATGCCGCCTTCGTCAGCAAGCTGGATGAAACCCGGCGCAGCTTCAACTTCAAGAAAGTCCTGCTGCTCAACCCGCCGGTCAACCTCTACACCTCGGTCACCAACCTCGACAAGCTGGTCCAGACCGAGGTCAAGGGCATCAACAACAGCACCACCTTCTATGAACTGGTGCTGGGCAAGCTGACCCGCTACTTCCAGCAGAAGGGCTACATCGACCTCAACGACGCCCTGCTCTACGACTTCCAGCAGTCCAGGCAGCACCTGACCAATGAACAGATGGCCATGCTGATCGGCACGACCTTCCGTTTTTCCGCGGCGGATATAGCCTTTACTTCGGACCTGATCAACCGCCGCGGCCTGATCACGCCGCCCAAGTACCCGATCAGCGAAGGCACCAGCCTGACGCCGATGTTCAAGCGCGCCCTGCAGTGTGATTTCGACTGCTACCTGACCGAACAGGTAATCCCGATGTGGCGCGCCCGCAGCGACGGCGGCAGCCTGCTGCAACTGATCGACCAGGTCAGCCTCTACGCCCTCAAGGACTACCTGCACGACAGCCCGAAAATCGCCGTGATGCACAACGCCGACGACGTCATCCTCGGCCCTGGCGACCTGGGTTTCCTGCGCAGCACCTTTGGCAATCGTCTGACGGTCTACCCCCATGGCGGCCACTGCGGCAACCTCAATTACCGCGTCAACGCCGACGCCATGCTGGAGTTCTTCCGTGGCTAAATCTCTTTTGTTGATCGCAGCCCTGCTCTGCGCAACCCCTGCCCTGGCCGACAACAGCAAGGCCCATGACACCGTGGTGCCGGATCCGGACGGTTTCTCCGAACCGCTGAAAAAGCTCAAGTTCAACCCGGGCCTGGACCAGCGTGAGTTCGAACGTTCGACCCTCAACGCCCTGAGCGTCTACGACCCGTTGGAGTCCTGGAACCGCCACGTCTATCACTTCAACTACCGCTTCGACGAGTGGGTGTTCCTGCCGGCGGTCGATGGCTACCGCTATGTCACGCCGACCTTCCTGCGCGAGGGGGTGAGCCACTTCTTCAGTAACCTGGGGGACGTTTCCAACCTGCTCAACAGCCTGTTCCAGTTCAAGGGCAAGCGCGCGCTGGAAACCACCGGGCGCCTGCTGCTCAACACCACCATCGGCGTCGCCGGCCTGTGGGACCCGGCGACCAAGATGGGTCTGCCACGCCAGACCGAAGACTTCGGCCAGACCCTGGGCTTCTATGGTGTACCGGGCGGGGCGTACCTGGTGCTGCCGTTCTTCGGGCCGTCGAACCTGCGCGATACCACGGGGCTGGTGTTCGACTTCGCCGCCGAATCACAGATCAACTTCCTCAACGTTTCCCAGGTCAGTTCCGACCACCCGGAGATCTATCTGCTGGAGGCCATCGACAAGCGCTACACCACCAGCTTCCGTTATGGTCAGTTGAACTCGCCGTTCGAATACGAGAAAGTCCGCTACGTCTACACCGAGGCGCGCAAGTTGCAGATTGCTGAATAAACCCGGACCTTGCAGGGCCTGTTCGGGATATTAAAGACCCACAGGCCTGACAAGGACATAAGCATGTACCACCTGATCGCAACTGACCTGGACGGCACCCTGCTGCTACCGGATGACCGCATCGGCGACTATTCCCATGGGGTGCTCAAGCGCCTGTTGGAGGCCGGCAAGCATGTGGTTATCGCCACCGGGCGCAGCCAGCCCGATGTCGAGGCGATCCTGCGGCCCTACAACCTGAAGGTTCACCTGATCACCGCCAACGGCGCACGGGTCAGCAGTGCCTGCAAGACCCTGGACGCCAGCGAGCATCTGTCGCCGCAGGCGGTGCGAGCGCTGCTGGATGCCACCCGGCACGACCCGAACCTGGTGACCAACCTGTATGGCCAGTCCCAATGGTTCACCAATGCCGATAGCCAGTTGCTGAAGAGATTCATGCAGAACGAAGGCTTTCCTCCCACGGTAGTGACTGACGATGAGTTCCCCATCGAGGCGGTAGAGAAAGTCTTCTTTATCCACAAGGACAAGGACCATGAGGCCCTGGCGATCCTGGATGAACAGCTCAAGCGCCTGGTGGGCGATCAGGTGCACAGCACCTTTTCCTCGCCCTTCTGCCTGGAAATGATGGCCAGCAGCGTGTCCAAGGGCAGTGCCCTGAAGAAACTCGCGGACTTCCTGCAAGTGCCGCTGAGCCAGTGCATCGCATTTGGCGACGGGATGAACGATGTCGAGATGCTTTCGAGCATCGGCAAGGGGCTGGTCATGGGCACGGCTCACGCCAAGGTGTTCCAGGCCCTGCCCGGGCATGAAACCCTGGGCAGTTGCAGCGAAGAGTCGGTGGCGCGTTATCTGGCGGCGAACCTGCTGACAGCTTAATCAACAGACTGAACACGGTCCCTGTAGGAGCATGGCTTGCCAGCGAAGCCTTTGGCGGTCTTACGGGCCCCTTCGCGGGCAAGCCCTGCTCCTACAAGTTCCACGGTGCTTTCAAGATCGACATAAGACTGACTGGCCTCGAAGCAGGTCTGGGGCCTACAGCGCCGATGCCGTCTGCGCCACCAGCGAAACCTGCGGCAACCCGAGGAACCGGCACAGCTCATCGCGCTTGGCCAGCGCATCACGACGCCCCAGCTCGATCAACTCGCTGCAATAAGACGCCTCGAACAGCAGGTAGCTCAACACCCCGGCGCCACTGGTCCGGGTCGCCCCCGGCCCGCGCAGGAAAAAGCGCAATGCCGCCGGCAGCTCATGGCGATGGCGCGCGGCGATTTCATCGATCGGCTGGCTCGGTGCGATCACCAGCACATCCACCGGCGCCAGGCCCAGGCTGCGCGGTTGTGTCGGCAACATCCGACTGAACTGATTCAAGCGCTGCAGCAACTCGATATCGCTTTCCAGGCTGTCGATAAACGTACTGTTGAGCATATGCCCGCCAATCTGCGCCAGGCTCGGTTGCTGTCCGCTATACGTCCGCTCGGTGGCGGTGTCGACACCCCGCGGGTTGCCACTGACCCCCACCACCAACACCCGGGTCGCCCCCAGATGCAGCGCCGGACTGATGGGCGCCGACTGACGCACCGCACCGTCACCGAAGTACTCCTGGTCCAGCTTGACCGGGGCAAACAGCAGCGGGATCGCCGAACTCGCCAGCAAGTGCTCCACCGTCAGCCGGGTCGGCACGCCAACCCGGCGATGGCGCAACCAGGAGTCGATAGCGCCCTTGCCCTGATAAAAGGTCACCGCCTGGCCGGACTCATAACCAAACGCGGTCACCGCCACGGCGTGCAACTGCTGTTGCTCGATGGCGTGGTCGATACCCGGCAGGTGCAGTTTGTCATTGAGCAGGTCGCGCAAGGGCGAACTGTCGAGCAACGCCACCGGTACTTGCGCGCCCATGCCCAGCAGGCTGTGACCGACAAAGCGGCTGGCCTGGCGTATCACACCCGGCCAATCGCTACGCAGCACCAGATGGCTGCGAAACCCTTGCCAGAACGCGGTCAGGCGCTCGATCGAGGCGGTGAAATCCATCGCCCCGCTGGCCAGGCTGACCGCATTGATCGCCCCGGCCGAAGTGCCGACGATCACCGGAAAGGGATTAGGCGCCCCCTCGGGCAAGAGCTCGGCAATCGCCGCCAGCACCCCCACCTGATAGGCCGCGCGCGCGCCCCCTCCAGAGAGAATCAGGCCGGTGACCGGTTCAGCTGGGCTCATCGCGACACTCCATTAATCAGTAACATCCTGATACACCACGCCTGCCCCCCGCCGCAACACCCGGATGGTTTTATCGGCGTTTTGGATAGAGTTTGGGCTCACCCGGCGGCCGGCTCTTGAAACGGCGATGGGCCCAGAGGTACTGCTCCGGGCATTCGCGCAGCGCCACCTCGACCCATTGATTGATCCGCAGGCAGTCAGCCTCTTCGGTTTCCCCTGGGAAGTCCGTCAGCGGCGGATGAATCACCAGCCGATAACCACTGCCGTCGGCCAGGCGCTGCTGGGTGAACGGCACCACCAGCGCCTTGCCCAGGCGGGCGAACTTGCTGGTGGCGGTGACGGTGGCCGCCTGGATACCGAACAGCGGCACGAACACACTCTGCTTGATCCCGTAGTCCTGGTCCGGCGCATACCAGATCGCCCGACCGGCGCGCAGCAACTTGAGCATGCCGCGCACATCGTCGCGCTCGACCGCCAGGGAATCGAGGTTGTGCCGCTCACGGCCACGGCGCTGGATAAAATCGAACAGCGCATTGCTGTGCTCGCGGTACATGCCGTCGATGGTATGGCGCTGGCCGAGCAAGGCCGCGCCGATCTCCAGGGTGGTGAAATGCAGGGCCATCAGGATCACGCCCTTGCCCTCACGCTGAGCGTTCTGCAGATGTTCGAGGCCTTCGATATGAGCCAGCCGTGCCAGGCGCGGCTTGGACCACCACCAGCTCATGGCCATTTCGAAGAAGGCGATCCCGGTGGACGCGAGATTTTTCCGCAGCAGTTGGTCGCGCTCGGCGTCGGACAACGCCGGAAAACACAATTGCAGATTACGCGCGGCAATGGTCCGTCGGTCGGCGGACACCCGATACATCACCGCCCCGAGAAAACGTCCCAGCAGCAACAGGAACCCATAGGGCAACTGGACAATCAGCCACAGCAAGCCCAACCCCAGCCATAGCAGCCAGTAGCGGGGATGAAGAAAAGCAGCTCGAAAACGCGGGCGATCCATGGGTGATTCCGGACAGACAACAAGGCCGCGCATTCTACAACGGTTCGCGGCGGCTTGCGGCCCGAGGGCGTTCTCGTTATAAGTCTCGGCACTTTTAGTGACAAGCTGCGTTATCCCGACCATGAGCCAAACCGAACTGCTAGACCAGGATCCCGTGTTCCAGCTGAAGGGCAGTATGCTCGCCATCACGGTGCTGGAGCTGGCGCAGAACAACCTCGATGCCCTTGATCGGCAACTGGCGGCCAAGGTCGCCCAGGCCCCGAACTTCTTCAGCAATACCCCACTGGTGCTGGCGCTGGACAAACTGCCGGACGGCCAGGGCCCCATCGACCTGCCCGGGCTGATGCGCGTCTGCCGCCAACATGGCCTGCGCACCCTGGCGATCCGCGCCAACCGCATCGAAGACATTGCCGCCGCGATTGCCATTGACCTGCCGGTGCTGCCGCCGTCCGGCGCCCGCGAACGGCCGGTCGACCCGACTGAAGGCCTGGAAAAGAAAAAACCGGAAAAGCCACCCGAGCCGACCATCAAACCGACGAAGATCATCACCTCGCCGGTACGCGGCGGCCAGCAGGTCTACGCCCAGGGCGGCGACCTGGTGGTGATCTCTTCCGTCAGCCCCGGCGCGGAACTTCTCGCCGATGGCAACATCCATGTTTATGGCCCCATGCGCGGTCGCGCCCTGGCCGGCATCAAGGGCGATACCAAGGCGCGGATTTTCTGCCAGCAACTGAGTGCCGAACTGATCTCCATCGCCGGCCAGTACAAGGTTTCCGAGGATTTGCGCCGCGATCCCTTGTGGGGCACCGCTGTTCAGGTCAGCTTGTCGGGCGACGTGTTGAACATCATCCGGCTTTAACGGATACTTGCCGCCATTTCCAAAATGTCACCTTCTCGTAGCGAAAACAGCTCGAACGGTGTGGGAAATCGCGAAAGGTAAGAATAACCCGAGGCTCTTCAGACTTTTCCTCGATTTCCAACCGACGCTACACGACTACAGTTATTTTTTAGTGACGTTCTTCAGGGGCTGAAAGTCCTTTTTTCCTTTAGGGGTGATACACCTTGGCCAAGATTCTCGTGGTTACATCCGGCAAGGGTGGTGTGGGTAAGACCACCACCAGCGCCGCCATCGGTACCGGCCTCGCGCTGCGGGGCCACAAGACAGTGATCGTCGACTTCGACGTCGGCCTGCGTAACCTCGACCTGATCATGGGCTGCGAGCGTCGCGTGGTGTATGACTTCGTCAACGTCGTCCAGGGCGAAGCCAACCTGCAGCAAGCCCTGATCAAGGACAAGCGCCTGGAAAACCTCTACGTGCTGGCCGCCAGCCAGACCCGGGACAAGGACGCGCTGACCAAGGAAGGCGTGGAAAAGGTCCTGATGGCCCTCAAGGAAGATTTCGAGTTCGTCGTCTGCGACTCCCCGGCCGGTATCGAGACCGGTGCCCACCTGGCCATGTACTTCGCCGACGAAGCCATCGTCGTGACCAACCCCGAAGTGTCCTCGGTGCGTGACTCCGACCGCATGCTCGGCCTGCTGGCGAGCAAATCGCGCCGCGCCGAGAACAACGAAGAGCCGATCAAGGAACACCTGCTGCTGACCCGCTACAACCCCGAGCGCGTCAGCAACGGCGAGATGCTCGGCGTCGAAGACGTCAAGGACATCCTCGCGGTGACCCTGCTGGGCGTGATCCCCGAATCCCAGGCGGTGCTCAAGGCCTCCAACCAGGGCGTGCCGGTGATTCTCGACGACCAGAGCGATGCGGGCCAGGCCTACAGCGACGCGGTCGACCGCCTGCTGGGCAAGACCGTGGAACATCGCTTCCTTGATGTGAAGAAGAAAGGACTCTTCGAGCGCCTGTTTGGAGGCAACTAAGCAATGAACCTTTTTGACTTCTTTCGTGCCAGCAAAAAAGTAAGCACCGCGTCGGTCGCGAAAGAGCGTCTGCAGATCATCGTGGCGCACGAACGCGGCCAACGCAGCACCCCGGATTACCTGCCGGCCTTGCAGAAGGAACTGGTGGAGGTCATCCGCAAGTACGTCAATATCGGGTCCGACGACGTGCACGTGGCGCTGGAAAACCAGGGCAGCTGCTCGATCCTGGAACTCAATATCACCCTGCCCGATCGTTGATCGATCCGGCCGGAGCCACGGCGGCCCGGGACCTGGCCTTTCTGTAGGAGCGAGCTTGCTCGCGATGGACGTCAACGATAACGCGGGGCAGCTGATGCCCAGCGGTGTCCTGGCTACCATCGCGAGCAAGCTCGCTCCTACAGGAGGCTGGGCCTCGGGCCGCCGTTGGCGTTTGTTACGAGACTGTTTTAATGCCGCTGTCCAATATCCATATCCTCCATCAGGATGCCGCCGTACTGGTGGTGAACAAGCCGACCCTGTTGCTCTCCGTCCCTGGCCGGGCCGATGACAACAAGGACTGCCTGATTACCCGCCTGCAGGAAAACGGCTACCCCGAAGCCCGTATCGTCCATCGCCTGGACTGGGAAACCTCGGGGATCATCCTGCTGGCCCGCGACCCGGACAGCCACCGCGAACTGTCGCGACAGTTCCACGACCGGGAAACCGAAAAAGCCTACACCGCACTCTGCTGGGGTCAACCGGAGCTGGACAGCGGCAGCATCGACCTGCCCCTGCGCTACGATCCGCCGACCAAGCCACGCCATGTGGTCGACCACGAGTTCGGCAAGCACGCGCTGACCTTCTGGAAAGTCCTGGAGCGTTGCGGCGACTGGTGCCGGGTGGAACTGACCCCGATCACCGGGCGCTCACACCAACTGCGGGTGCATATGCTGTCCATCGGTCACCCATTGCTCGGTGATGGTTTGTACGCCCATCCACAGGCCCTGGCCGCCTGGCCACGACTGTGCCTGCACGCCAGCATGCTGAGCTTCACCCACCCGCAAAGCGGCGAACGCCTGCGCTTCGAGTGCCCGGCCCCGTTCTGAGAGACTGGGAGCGGCATCGGGGCAAGTCCTGCTTGGGCGACCCGGCATTACCCCGCCCCCTGTAGGAGCTGGCTTGCCGGCGATAGGGCCCGTGAGAACGCTGCAAACCTCAAGGCCCTCATCGCCAGCAAGCCGGCTCCTACAAGATACGGTAAACTCTCGGCACTGCTGTCTGGAGCTACTTATGCGCGAAGAGTTGAACCAAGGCCTGATCGACTTCCTCAAGGCCTCCCCTACCCCGTTCCATGCCACTTCCAGCCTGGTTCAGCGCCTGGAAGCGGCGGGCTACCAGCGTCTCGACGAGCGCGAGACCTGGCACACCGAGGCCAACGGTCGCTACTACGTCACCCGCAATGACTCTTCGATTGTCGCCATCAAGCTCGGCCGTGCCTCGCCGCTGCTGGGCGGCATCCGCTTGGTCGGCGCCCACACCGACAGCCCGTGCCTGCGGGTCAAGCCGCAGCCGGAACTGCAACGCCAGGGCTTCTGGCAGCTGGGTGTCGAAGTCTACGGCGGCGCCCTGCTCGCCCCCTGGTTCGACCGCGACCTGTCCCTGGCCGGACGCGTGACCTTCCGCCGCGACGGCAAGGTCGAGAGCCAGCTGATCGACTTCAAGCTGCCCATCGCCATCATTCCCAACCTGGCGATCCACCTCAACCGCGAGGCCAACCAGGGCTGGGCGATCAACGCGCAGAACGAGCTGCCGCCGATCCTCGCGCAGTTCGCCGGTGACGAGCGGGTCGACTTCCGCGCCGTGCTCACCGAGCAACTGGCCCGCGAACACGGCCTCAATGCCGACGTGGTGCTCGATTACGAGCTGAGTTTCTACGACACCCAGGCCGCCGCGGTCATCGGCCTGAACGGCGACTTTATCGCCGGCGCGCGCCTGGACAACCTGCTGTCCTGCTACGCCGGCCTGCAAGCGCTGCTCACCGCCGACAGCGAGGAAACCTGTGTGCTGGTCTGCAACGACCATGAGGAAGTCGGTTCCTGCTCCGCCTGCGGTGCCGATGGCCCGATGCTGGAACAGACCCTGCGCCGCCTGCTGCCGGAAGGCGATGAATTCGTACGAACCATCCAGAAATCCCTGCTGGTCTCGGCGGACAATGCCCACGGCGTGCACCCCAACTATGCCGACAAACACGACGCCAACCATGGTCCCAAGCTCAATGCCGGGCCGGTGATCAAGGTCAACAGCAACCAACGCTACGCCACCAACAGCGAAACCGCCGGGTTCTTCCGTCATCTGTGCATGGCCGAGGAAGTGCCGGTGCAAAGCTTCGTGGTGCGCAGCGACATGGGTTGCGGCTCGACCATCGGCCCGATCACCGCCAGCCACCTGGGGGTGCGTACGGTGGACATCGGCCTGCCGACCTTCGCCATGCACTCGATCCGCGAACTGGCCGGCAGCCATGACCTGGCGCACCTGGTGAAAGTGTTGAGCGCGTTCTACGCCAGCCGCGAGTTGCCATAGAACCCGAGAGCGACACAAAACCTGTAGGAGCAGGGCTTGCCCGCGAAGAACGATAACGCGGTTACCCTGATACACCGCGGCGTCCTTGCGATTCGCGGGCAAGCCCTGCTCCTACAGTTCAGCGTTATCCTCCAGGTCTGATACACACCCGCCAAACCGACCTAGACTCAAGGTATCCCCCTCGATCAGGTCGTTGTCATGATCACGCCCTTCGCTTTCCACACCATGCTGATTCCCATCCTGGGCGGCATGCTGATGTTGGCCGTCGGTTTCAACTTTCGCGAGCGCAACGCCGGGGTCCTGCTGATCTGGATCGGGATGCTGTTCATCCTCGGCACCGTGGTCTACAAGATCCTCGCCCAGTTGACCGATTAAATGCATTGGCCCCACGGCTGACGTACACTTCGTCGACCCGTATCGTCCATGGTTGACTGCCCAGTGTTTGCCCGCCTTCTCGCCTTGCCCGTCGTTGTATTCATCTGTCTGCTGAGCCTCCTGCCATCGGTCAGCGCCGACGCAGCCGGCCTGCCGAGCCTGCTGGCCAGCGCGGAAAAAACCCAGCCGGTCCCCAGCGAGCCCCTGGCGCAATCCCTGGATGAGGTAATCAAGAACCTGGAGAACGACCAGCAACGCGCCAAGCTGCTGAGCGACCTGAAGAAGCTGCGCGACAGCACCAGGAAAGCCCAACCGGCCACCGAAGAAGGCGTGCTGGGGCTGATCGGCAGCACCCTCGCCGGCTTCGAAAAACAGTTTTCCGGTGACGACAGCCCCCTCAGTCGCTGGTCGGAAGAATTCGACCTGGCCAAGGGTGAACTGATGGACCTGACGCTGCCGGCCAGCGAGTGGGTACCGATGGTCTTCGCCTTCGCCCTGATCCTCGCGCTCTGGAGTTTCCTCGCCTGGGCCATGATCTGGCTCGGGCGCCAGGTGCGCCTGCGCTTCGGCCTCAGCGAGGAATTGCCGCAACACCCGCGCACCGTCGACCTGCTGCGTTTCGCCCTGCGCAAGCTCGGGCCCTGGCTGATCGCCCTGCTCATCACCGTGTACATGAGCTACGCCCTGCCCTCGTCCCTGGGCAAGAACCTGGCGATGGTGCTGGCCTACGCCCTGGTGGTCGGCACCTTGTTCTCGGCCATCTGCGTGATCGCCTTCTCCGTGCTCGACGGCCAGCATCGCCATCAGGCCCTGTACATCCTCCGCCGCCGGGCCTTCCGGCCGCTGTGGCTGATCGGCAGCTTCGCCGCCTTTGGCGAGGCCCTCAGCGACCCACGGATGATCGCCAGCCTCGGCAGCCACCTGGCCCACACCGCCGCGACCTTCGCCAATGTCATGGCGGCGCTGTCCACTGGACTGTTCATCGTGCGGTTCCGCCGCCCCATCGCCCACCTGATCCGCAACCAGCCGCTGTCCCGGCGCCTGAACCGCCGCGCCCTGAGCGACACCCTGGCGATCCTCGGCACCTTCTGGTTCGTCCCGGCGCTGATCCTGGTGGCGATCTCGCTGTTCGCCACCTTCATCTCCGCCGGCGACACCAGCACGGCCCTGCGCCAGTCGCTGATCTGCACCGTGCTGGTGGTGTTGTGCATGGTGATCAACGGGTTGGTGCGCCGCCACGCCCTCAAGCCCCATCGCGGCCACAAGCGCCATGCCCTGTACTCCGAGCGCCTGAACAACTTCGGCTACACCCTGGTGCACCTGGCGGTGTGGCTGGTGTTTATCGAACTGGGCCTGCGGGTCTGGGGCATGTCGCTGATCGGCTTCACCGAGGGCGAGGGGCATGAGGTCAGCGTCAGGCTGTTCAGCCTCGGCGGCACACTGATCTTCGCCTGGCTGGTGTGGATTCTCAGCGACACCGCCGTGCACCACGCCCTGACCCGTTCGCGCAAAGGCCTGGCCAATGCCCGGGCGCAGACCATGATGCCGCTGATCCGCAACGTGCTGTTCGTGGCGATCTTCATCATTGCGCTGATCGTCGCCCTGGCGAACATGGGCATGAACGTCACGCCGCTGCTGGCCGGTGCCGGTGTGATCGGTTTGGCGATCGGCTTTGGTGCGCAGTCGCTGGTGGCGGACCTGATCACCGGCCTGTTCATCATCATCGAGGACTCCCTGGCCATCGACGACTACGTCGACGTCGGCGGCCACCTCGGCACGGTGGAGGGGCTGACCATCCGCACGGTGCGGCTGCGGGATATCGACGGGATCGTCCACACCATTCCGTTCAGCGAGATCAAGAGCATCAAGAACTACTCGCGGGAGTTCGGCTACGCGATCTTCCGGGTGGCGATCCCGTTCAACATGCCCATCGACAACGCGATCAAGCTGATGCGCGATGTCGGCCAGAAGATGCGCAGCGACCCGTTGCAACGGCGCAATATCTGGTCGCCGCTGGAGATCCAGGGGGTAGAGAGTTTCGAGTCCGGCAGCGCGATCCTGCGCGCTCGGTTCAAGACCGCGCCGATCCGGCAGTGGGAAGTTTCCCGGGCCTTCAACCTGGCGCTCAAGCGCACCATGGATGAGGCTGGGTTGGATCTGGCGACGCCGCGGTTGAGTGTGCAGGTGGTGACCGCAGGGGGCGGCCCGGAAACGGAAGCCGCACCAAAATCCTGAGCACACGCCAAAAATCTTGAACACACCACTGAACTGTAGGAGCAGGGCTTGTCGGATCGCCACACCGCCGCGAAGGGGTCCTCAAGGCAGCCAAAAGCTTCGCGGGCAAGCCCTGCTCCTACAGTTCGGTGTGATCTCCAGATCCAGCAGTGACCGCTAAACCACATCCACCCCGACATGAATCGCATCATGTCGCCAGAACTCCAGATCGCAGTCGATCAGTCGTTCATGCTGGTCATAGTTGACCCGGGCAATCCGCAAGCCCGGGCTCCCCACCGACACCCGCAACGCCGCGGCCGCCTCGACCTGCAGTGACGTCGGCACAATCTCGAACCTGACCCGCCCGTAATGCAGGTCGTAATGCCGGGCATACAGCTCGGTGATCGACTGGTTCAAATCAAACTCCAGAATCCCCGGGAAATACTGTGGATTGAGGTAATGCTCGACATACAGCACCAGCCGCTCATCGATCCGCCGCGCCCGGCAGATCTGGATCACGCTGGACAAGGCCGGCAACTGCAACCAGTCACACACCGCCGCCGACGCCGGCTGCAAACGCGCCGAAATCACCTGGGTCGACGGCACCCGCCCCTGGGCACTGACCATTGCGTGAAAGTGGCTACGCTGCATCAGGTTATAGGCCAGGCGCGGCGGCGAAATAAACCAGCCCCGACGCTCCTCGCGATAGATCAGCCCCTGGGCCTCCAGTTGCAACAAGGCCTCACGCACGGTGATCCGGGTGGTACCGAACAACTCACTGAGTTTGCGCTCGGCGGGCAATTTGCTACCCGGTGGCAACAAGCCGTGTCCGATCTGCTCATGCAGGGCCTGACCGATGGCTGTCACCGCCTTTGGAGCCTCTTCACGCATCAACGTTACCTATCTGGACTAGACCAGCACTGTTTTAGGGCACAACCGCACGGGATCGCGGTCTCCAGTTGTAATGCCCAGCCTAGGCAATACAGATGACTGATATGTGACAAAGCGACGAAACGGTGCATGTGCACGGTCGTTCCATAATGATCAATCCCTTTAATATCAGCTAGTTAACTATGGTCTACGCTTAACGGGGTGTTCATGAACACCACCGATAAAAAACCTTGCAGGACTGATGCCGACATCAAAGTGTCATCCAGCAAGCTTAAATTGGCTCAGGTATTGCTGACCTAGACCAAACGATTCAAACCACCGCACTACTTTTTATAAAAATCGCCGCGTTGAAAACGCCCAAAGGAGCTTCGGATGAAACAGCTTTTCCTGGCATCACTGTTAGGCTCGACCATTGCCCTGTGCACCTCGGCCATGGCTGCTGGCACCGATTTGAAAGCACTGGAAACCGCCGCCAAGCAAGAAGGCGCCGTCAACAGCGTCGGCATGCCCGATGACTGGGCGAACTGGGCCGGCACCTGGAAAGACCTGAGCGACAAGTACGGCCTCAAGCACATCGACACCGACATGAGCTCGGCCCAGGAAGTGGCCAAGTTCGCCGCCGAGAAAGACAACGCCAGCGCCGATATCGGCGACGTCGGTGCCGCCTTCGGCCCGATCGCGGTCAAGCAGGGCGTGACCCAACCGTACAAGCCAAGCACCTGGGAACAGGTTCCGGCCTGGGCGAAGGACAAGGACGGCAACTGGGCACTGGCCTACACCGGCACCATCGCGTTCATCGTCAACAAGAAGCTGCTGCACGGCTCCGAAGCGCCGAAAAGCTGGTCTGACCTCAAGACCGGTAAATACAAGGTTTCCATCGGTGACGTGAGCACCGCTGCCCAGGCCGCCAACGGCGTACTGGCCGCTGCCCTGGCCAACGGTGGTGACGAGAAGAACATCCAGCCCGCACTGCTGATGTTCGCCGAGATCGCCAAGCAGGGTCGCCTGTCGCTCGCCAACCCGACCATCGCCACCATGGAAAAGGGTGAAGTCGAAGTCGGCGTGGTCTGGGACTTCAACGGCCTGAGCTACAAGGCCAAGATGGCCAACCCGGATGACTACGTGGTGCTGATTCCATCGGACGGTTCGGTGATCTCCGGCTACACCACCATCATCAACAAATACGCCAAGCACCCGAACGCGGCCAAACTGGCGCGTGAGTACATCTTCAGCGACGCCGGCCAGATCAACCTGGCGCGCGGCAACGCCCGTCCGATCCGTGCCGAACACCTGACCCTGCCGGAAGACGTGAAGGCCAAGCTGCTGCCTAACGAGCAGTACAAGAAAGTCACGCCGATCAAAGATGCCGATGCATGGGAAAAAACTTCCAAGGCACTGCCGCAGAAGTGGCAGGAAGAAGTCATCATCAACATGCAATAACCCACAACCATTGTTCCCGCACGGTAGCGGGAACAATGGGCTCCCCTGTAGGAGCGAGCTTGCTCGCGAGGGTCGCCGGTACACCGCGGGGCATCAGGTTTCCCGCGTTATCGTTGACGTCCATCGCGAGCAAGCTCGCTCCTACCGGGGGAGGTTGATATTCCCCTTCATGACGAGGCCCGGTCTATGCCGCACAACGTTATCCTGGTCGTGCTCGATGGCCTGAACTATGAGGTCGCCCGCCATGCCATGGGCCATCTCCAGGCTTACGCAGGCGCAGGACGCGCGGCGCTGTACAAACTGGAATGCGAGTTGCCCTCGCTCTCAAGACCGCTCTACGAATGCATTCTGACCGGTGTGGCTCCGATCCGGAGCGGCATCGTGCACAACCACGTCTCGCGCCTGTCCAACCAGCGCAGCGTGTTCCATTACGCCCGCGACGCCGGCCTGACCACCGCCGCGGCGGCCTATCACTGGGTCAGCGAGCTGTACAACCGCACGCCCTTCGTCGCCGCCCGTGACCGTCACACCCGGGATGAAAACCTGGCGATCCAGCACGGCCATTTCTACTGGGTCGACCACTACCCCGATTCCCATCTGTTCGCCGATGCCGAAAGCCTGCGCCTGCAACACGCGCCGAACTTCCTGCTGGTGCACCCGATGAACATCGACGACGCCGGTCACAAGCACGGCCTCGACACCGCGCAATACCGCAACAGCGCGCGTTCGGCCGACATCATCCTCGCCGACTACCTGCAAGGCTGGCTCGACGCCGGCTACCAGGTGCTGGTGACCGCCGACCACGGCATGAACAACGACCGCTCGCACAACGGCCTGCTGGCCGAAGAGCGCGAAGTGCCGCTGTTCGTCCTCGGCGATGCCTTCAGTTTCAACCCCGACGCCACGCCCCTACAGACGCAGCTCTGCGGCACGATCTGCGAGCTGCTGGGCGTCCCCCATGACAAACCTGTATGCCGGGAGTTGTTGAAGTGAATTCACTCACCCGTGGCAAATGGCTCGCCGTGCTCTGCCTGGTGCCCTTTGCCCTGTTCTTTATCGTGTTCGAGATCGCGCCGCTGGCGTGGGTGCTGATCAACAGCGTGCAGTCGGAAGACGACGGCTGGGGCCTGGCCAACTTCAGCAAGATCTTCAGCTCGAAGTTCTACCTGCAGGCGATCCAGTACAGCCTGGAAATCAGCTTCTGGTCCAGCGTGTTCGGCATGCTGATCGCCGTGCTCGGCGCCTACTCCCTGCGCCGGGTCGACTCGCGCCTGCGGGACTTCGTCAACTCATTCGCCAACATGACCAGCAACTTCGCTGGCGTGCCGCTGGCCTTTGCGTTCATCATCCTGCTGGGCTTCAACGGCACCTTCACCATCATGCTGAAACAGGCCGGGATCATTCAGGATTTCAACCTGTACTCGAAAACCGGCCTGATCATTCTCTACACCTACTTCCAGATTCCCCTCGGCGTGCTGTTGCTCTACCCGGCCTTCGACGCCCTGCGCGAAGACTGGCGCGAGTCCGCCGCGCTGCTCGGCGCCGACGGCTGGCAGTTCTGGCGGCATATCGGCCTGCCGGTGCTGACCCCGGCACTGCTGGGCACCTTCGTCATCCTGCTGGCCAACGCCCTCGGCGCCTACGCCACGGTGTATGCCCTGACCACCGGCAACTTCAACGTGTTGCCGATCCGTATTGCCGCCATGGTTTCCGGCGACATCAGCCTCGACCCGAACATGGCCAGTGCGCTGGCGGTGGTGCTGGTGGGCCTGATGACCTTCGTGACCGTGATCCACCAGTGGCTGTTGAAAAGGAGCTACCATGTCGCGCGCTGAACCCGGCTCCGCCGCCCTGTACCACCGCGGGGTGGTCTACCTGCTGTTCCTGATCCTGCTGCTGCCCCTGGCCGGCACCCTGATCTACTCCCTGGCCAGCAGTTGGTCGGCGACCATCCTGCCCGCCGGTTTCACCTTCAAGTGGTACCTGCAACTGTGGAGCGACCCGCGCTTCCTCAATGCCTTCGGCCAGTCGCTGATCGTCTGCGTCGGCTCGCTGGTGTTGTCGGTGGTGCTGATCCTGCCGTTGCTGTTCGTGGTGCACTACCACTTCCCCAAGCTCGACGCGCTGATGAACATCCTGATCCTGCTGCCCTTCGCGGTGCCGCCGGTGGTGTCCTCGGTGGGCCTGTTGCAGCTCTACGGTTCCGGGCCGTTCGCCATGGTCGGCACGCCGTGGATCCTGATCGGTTGCTACTTCACCGTGGCCTTGCCGTTCATGTACCGGGCGATCACCAACAACCTGCAGGCGATCAACCTGCGCGACCTGATGGACGCCGCCCACCTGCTCGGTGCCAGCACCTGGCAAGCGGCGTTCCTGGTGGTGCTGCCGAATCTGCGCAAGGGCCTGATGGTCGCGCTGCTGCTGTCGTTCTCCTTCCTGTTCGGCGAGTTCGTGTTCGCCAACATCCTGGTGGGTACCCGCTATGAAACCCTGCAGGTGTACCTGAACAACATGCGCAACAGCAGCGGCCATTTCACCAGCGCCCTCGTGATTTCCTATTTCCTCTTCGTGCTGGTGCTCACCTGGGTCGCCAACCGTTTGAACAAGGACAAAAGCCAATGAGCTTCATCAGTGTCCAGAACCTGAAAAAAACCTACGCCGGCACCACGGTGTTCAGCGACATCAACTGCGAAATCGCCAAGGGTGAATTCGTCACCCTGCTCGGCCCGTCCGGTTGCGGCAAGTCCACCCTGCTGCGTTGCATCGCCGGCCTGACCTCGGTGGACGGCGGCAAGATCCTCCTCGACGGCCAGGACATCGTCCCGTTGAGCCCGCAGAAACGCGCGATCGGCATGGTGTTCCAGAGCTACGCGTTGTTCCCCAACATGACCGTGGAACAGAACGTCGCCTTCGGCCTGAAGATGCAGAAGGTCAATGCCGACGACAGCCACAAGCGCGTCATGGAAGCCCTCAGGCTGGTGGAACTGCACGACTTCGCCGCGCGCTACCCGCACCAGTTGTCCGGCGGCCAATGCCAGCGCGTGGCCCTGGCCCGCTCCCTGGTCACCCGCCCGCGCCTGCTGTTGCTCGATGAGCCGCTGTCGGCCCTCGATGCACGGATTCGCAAACACCTGCGCGAGCAGATCCGGGCGATCCAGCGCGAACTGGGCCTGACCACCATTTTCGTCACCCATGACCAGGAAGAAGCCCTGACCATGAGTGACCGGATCTTCCTGATGAACCAGGGCAAGATCGTCCAGAGCGGCGACGCCGAATCCCTCTACACCGCACCGGTGGACGTGTTTGCCGCCGGCTTTATCGGCAACTACAACCTGCTCGACGCCGACGCGGCCAGCCGCCTGCTGCAACGGCCGATCAACAGCCGCATCGCCATTCGCCCGGAAGCCATCGAACTGCGTGCCGAGGGTGAACTGGACGCCCTGATCCGCGGTCACAGCTTGCTGGGCAACGTGATTCGTTACCGGGTCGAGGCCCGGGGCGTGGAACTGGTGGTGGACGTGCTCAACCGCTCGGCCGCCGACCTGCACCCCGAAGGCCGGCGTTTGTCGCTGTCTATCGATCCGAGTGCCCTGTGTGAGGTAGCCTGATGTCCTTAGCGCGTTTGAAGAGAGAGCAGTACTGATGGCCCTGGCAATTTTTGATCTGGACGACACCCTGATCCACGGCGACTGCGCCACCCTCTGGAGCGAGCAGATGGTGCGCCTGGGTTGGGTCGACCCGGAGACGTTCATGCAGCGTAACAACGAGCTGATGGACGCCTACGGCAAGGGCGAACTGGCCATGGAAGACTACATGCTGTTCAGCCTGGAACCGATGGCCGGGCGCACCCCGGAAGAAATCGCCCACCTGGTCGAGCCCTGGGTCGAAGACGTGATCGAGCCCTTGATCTACAGCGATGCGTGCAAGGCGATTGCCGCCCACCGCGCGGCGGGTGACCGGATCCTGGTGATCTCGGCGTCGGGCATCCACCTGGTCAAGGCGATTGCCGAGCGCGTCGGCATCGACGAAGTGCTGGGCATCGACCTCGATATCCTGCACGGCGTCTACACCGGACACACCGTCGGCACCCTAACCTACCGCGAAGGCAAGATCGTGCGCTTGATGGAATGGCTGGATGCCGAAGGCGAGAACCTGGAAGGCGCGAGTTTCTATTCGGATTCGCGCAATGATCTGCCGTTGTTGCTCAAGGTGGATCACCCGCAGGTGGTCAATCCCGATCCGGTGCTGCGTGAGCAGGCGGAGAAGGCCGGGTGGCCGGTTCACGTCTGGAGCTGAGGCAGGGCAAGGGTTAATGCCCGTCAGTCAAACACGCTGTCAAGCCTGGCTAAGACGTGTGGCGAGCGGGCTTGCCCGCGTTCGGCTGCGAAGCAGTCGCAAAACCTGTGATTGCGCTCTGCCTGACACAATGAAGTCGCTGATTTTAGGGCCGCTTCGCAGCCCAACGCGGGCAAGCCCGCTCGCCACAAGTCTGCGTTCAACTTCAAATTGCCTTGACTGAACGGCACCAGGGCAAGCCCGCGCGATAAAAAACTGCGTCTGCTGTCAGACATGACCATCCGACCAATGGTACGCATTTCCCTCCTTGACCTGTCATTTCTGACAGTAGACACCGCCCCCTATCAGCAGGTTAATACCTCCAGCATCTACGGCCTTTCTGACTTCGCAGTGCTCTCTCCTTTCAACCGGCACAAGAAGATAAACACATGAAAACCCGATACCTGATGACGGTATTTATTCTTCTGCTAGCGGGCTGTACGCTGTCTTCGCTCCCGGAATCGAACCGCTCGCTCAACCCTGCTTATTCACGCAGTGGTGAAGAGACTGCCAGGAGCCTGACCATGGCCTATCACAATACCGCCGCCAACTGCGGAACGCCGAGCACCCCGGCCTTCCTCTGCTCGGGCGTGATATTACGAATCACCACCACCAGTAACAATTACGACCCTTGGAATCACAGCGATTTTTCACTAAAAACCGACGCAGTCTCTTTTTCTTTTTTGAGAGCTGATGCGAAATTCGTTCGCACCCCTTGGGGTGGGGCCAACGGCTTTATTTTCTACCCTTACTTCAGTACTCCCGTTGAAAAATTCAAACCTGAAGTGATCTGTTATTTCCCGCTCGACGGCGCCACGTTTTATCGAGATGCGCCTGGGCAGTATGGGTGCAGGGACAGCATTGTCCCTCCGCATGTTTTTCCTGACAGCACGCCGTGTTGGGAGCAAAACATTATCACTGCCGAGCAGTGGGTGACCCATTATTACGGGGTCCCTCAAGATAGAACCTCGCACTCCTGTGCCTTCATAGTCGCCAATATTTTGGGCGCTGAAGCGGTACAGGCCTTCAATCAAGCCATTCGGGTACGCTCACTGATACCCACTGAAGCCTTTGCCGATCACAATGAACTGCGCATCAAAGCCTGGCCTGAGACTCAGCCCGGAATATTACCGATTGAAGCCTTCTTCTATACCGACACCGGGCTGGCAAATGCACGAATCGACCAGAAGAAATTTTATGACCGAACCCGGGGCATCGTTGTCCCCATCATTCGTCTCACCTTACCCGGCACACCCTTGGAGGACGCCACGTTTACCTACAACGTAGCGGACCAGGCTGTACTTCCTGGCACACCGAAAAACCCCTAGCCCAAGTGACCCGACGCTTATTAACACGGCGGATTACGTATCGCGTGAAATGCCCAGTACCGGCAGGTAGGTATCGGTGCCGAAGGCCGTGGCATTGTCATTGACCGACGGGCCATTCAGGTCGTAGGCCCAGGCCGTGCCGGCCCCCAGCGTGTCGCCGGTCCAGAACGGATAATTCAGCCAGCCCAGGTACTCCGCCACACGCCCGTTGCCGGGGTTGTACAGCGTCCACAGGCGCTCGATATCCGCCCGTGTGACCGGGTCCAGGTCGGCGGCGGCGCAGACAAGGATCATCCCCTGCCAGTCGGCACCGGAACTCAGGTAATGCAGTTGCCGAATACCCTTGACCGTCAATGCATAGGAACGGATCTCACCCTGGCTGTCCGTCGCCGTGATCGTGCATTGGCCGTTGCCCCTGGCCGTCACTTCCCCGGACTGGGCATTCACACTGGCGATGTTGTCGTGGCTGCTGTCATAGCGATAAGGCGCGCTGCCCCAGCTGGCCGCGCGCGTCAGTCGAGCGTAAGCCGGCACGTCGGGCGGAGCCTTGTCGGCCACGGCGACATAATCGTCCTGGCTGAGGTCGAGCGTCTCGGGGAGTTCAAATACCTCATCAACAACGAACTTGCGTACATTCGAAAAAATCGAACCGCTGTGATAAAGCGACTTGGCGTACAGACGATGTGCCCCTCCTTTCAGGCTTATCGTGCACGCCCATATGCCTGTCGTTGCATCGGCGACCACCTGCCCCTTGGAGACCGCGCTGGCTCCACTGCCATCGAAAATCTCGACTTTCAGCCCCTTGTTGGCCTCGCCCGACAGACTAAAGGTAGCGCTGAATGTCGTACTCCCCTCCGGAACCTCATCATTATTGGAGTCTTTCACGCTGGTCAGGATCGGCGTCTCCAAGACCGCGCTGCTGACGTTATAGATGCGTAACGGGAAGGTCATGGCCTTGGATTCATTGGTGGTCTTGTCGAAATCCACCTTGAACTCCATGGTGAGTTCACTGCCGTCTTTCAACTCCTTGAGGTAGCTGTAAGGCGCCACGACGTGATAATACCCCTGTGCTATCCAGGTCGGATTGACCCGCGGCCCCCGTGGTGGTGGCGCCCAGATAGCTCGGTCATAAGGGACACTGCCATCGGCCTTGGTGCCTTTCAGGCGCAGCCAGACATCCTGGTCGGGGGCGATGTTCAGCCAGGTACCCACCCAACAGGTGGCATCGGCAGTCAGGGTGCTCAGATACAGCCCGGAACCTTCGCCATTGTTGGCGGCCTGAAGAATCTTCGGTCTCATCGCCCTGACGGTATAGACCCGCAGCGGGAAGGTCACGGCCTTGGATTCGTTGGTGGTCTTGTCGAAATCCACCTTGAACTCCAGGGTCAACTCACTGCCGTCTTTCAACTCCTTGAGGTAGCTGTAAGGCGCCACGACGTGATAATACCCCTGGGCTATCCAGGTCGGATTGACCCGCGGCCCCCGTGGTGGTGGTGCCCAGATAGCCCGGTCGTAAGGGACGCTGCCATCGGCCTTGGTGCCCTTCAGGCGCAGCCAGACATCCTGGTCGGGGGCTATGTTCGGCCAGGTACCCACCCAGCAGGTGGCATCGGTGGTCAGGGTGTTCAGGTCCAGTTCGGAACCTTCACCCTGGTTGGCGGCCTCAAGAATCCTGGGCTGGGGGCCGATCGGATCGTCCTGGAGCACGCCTTGAGTTGTCGGATCTTTATCGATCATGACGGTTCTCCTGCTGTTTCATCGTTGCGTACCTCGCGGCTACTGCCCATGCTCGCGAAACCAGGACGCCGTACCCTGGGAACCCAGCGCCTGGGGAGGTGGAGGGCAACTGTCAGCCAGACACTGATCGTCGGGCGTAAAACTGAATATTTGACGATCGGTCGCATCCAGGCGCAGATGCACGATGGGCAGGAACCGACCTGTCACCTTGAAGTAATCATCCTGGATAAAACGTGCCCCGACCGGACCGTTGCCGTTGTAATACGCATTGCCGTAAAACAAGGCGTCGATGGGTAATTGCTCGGGAATATTCTGCGGCCAGGCGCCGACCATGAACTCGTTCCAATCCTGGAACTGATGCCAGGCCACCTGATCAAGGTGCCCACGGATATCGAGGCTCAGCTGGATTTGCTCGGGCGCCGTGGTAAAGCTGCAGATGTTGTAGGCAAAGTGGGCATACCTCGCCAACCAGGTCGCCACGCTATTGATGCCCAACTGCTCACACACCCCGTTGAACGTACAGGCATCCTCTGTCGTGGTCCCCGCGTCAATCGGATAAGCGCAGCGCACGGTCAGTGGCTGGGCGGTCGGAGCGCCCTGCTCTTTGAAGAGAAACCCCTGCGGCCAGAGAGGCTTTATGACGTGCGCATCAGCCCTCACGTAGGACGTGGAAACGGTGATCGAGGTCGGATTGGGATTCCATGAATGGTATTGCGTGGTGGCCGCAGTGCCCCGCACGATCACCCCATTGCAATAAAGCGACGCCCGGCCATCCGGGCAAGTGACCGCCGTATCGAAATACCGTGCATTGAGCCGATCGGCCACCTCATAGCCGACATACAGCTGATCCTGCAGGCTGAACTCGAACACCACCCCATCGGCCCCTGCCAGGTTCAGGCGCAGAATCGGCAACCATTGGCCCGTGGCCTTGTAGTAGTCCCGTTGATTGTTCTCGGCCACGCGTAACCCAGCGCTCTGGTTCAGGTTGTAGAACAGTGCTTGCACGGGAACCTGTGCCGGAGCCCGCTCATCCCAGTTCCTGACCATCAGCTTATTCGGCTGGGTGACCCAACCGCCGCCCAGTTGCTCATGGGCCAGGAGGCTGGCGCGAAACTGTGCCGGTATCCGGCTGCTCAACGAGCATTGCCGCAAGGGATCCTGGCCTTGCTGCTGGAAGTGCGCCAGCCAGCCCGGCACATCGCTCACCCCCTGGGCCGGACACGAAGCAGGATCCGCCTCGCTGCCTCCGGTCCCGCAGCCATACAGGCCTTGAAGAATATTCGCTGTCAGCGGATAAGCGCAGAGCACGTCCACCGCCTTGCCCTGGCTGATGGCCGTGAACGGGTCGAAGAACACCATGCCGCCGGTCTGCGTCAGGGTGCGGATACCCAGGTCGCTGCGCAGATAGGAGAAACTGCGCGCGCCCAGGGTTTTCGCGGTAGGCGTGTGCTCCCAGAACTTTTCAACCAAGCCTCCCGCCAGGTCGCTGACCAGCACGCCGCTACAGAAATACGCCGCATGATTGCCCGGACAGTCGAGCGGCGTATTGCGATAGCGGGTATTGAGCAACTGCGCGACTTCCGGCCCGGTTTCGGCCCGGACCGTCAACACAAACAGGCTCAGTACCAGGAACAGAAACGTGCTCAATGGCAGACGACCCGATGACAGAGTTCTCATGGATTGGGTGCTCCCACATCCAATTGATCTTGCGGGTTATAGGAAAACGCCGGCTCATTCGCTGTCGGAGCCAGGTTGAATCGAACAACCGGTAAAAACTGCCCCGTCACCTGGAAATAGTCATTCTGGAAAAACGCGGCATGGGGTAACCCGGCGCTCCCGAGGACATAGAAAAACGCCTCCAGGGGAATTTGGGTCGGGATATCCGCCCCCCAATTGGCGATGACGACTTCGTTCTGTTCCTCGTTTCGCCAACCGTCGGTGAGCAGGGCCCGGGCTTGATTGTTCACGGCGAACTGGGAGGCATCGCCCTTGAAACTGCAGCCATAGTGTTTATTCGTCGTGAGGTCATAGTAAAAATAGTTCAACCACTGTTCGGCCGTTGTGATCCCCTGTTCGGCGCAGGGCTTGCTCACGCCTGGCGCCTCACTGTGTTCGTTGCAACTGTCCGATCGAAAGAAGGTGGCGCCGTCCCAGGGGAAGGCACAACGGACCGTCAGCGGGTGAGCGGCGGGGGCGGCCAGTTCCTTCATGAGCAAGCCTTGATTGCCGGCCCAGGCCAGTTTGGGTAGCGGTACATCGGCGCGCACATAGGAAAATGCAATGCCATTGCGCGCGATGGACCCCGTGCTCGGGTTCCAGGCATGAAACGTCGCGGACGCCTCGGTGATCCGTATCAGCACGCCGTCGCAGTCATAGGCCGCGCTGCCGTCAGGACAGATGGCCGAGGTATCGGCATAACGGGCATTGAGCCGCTCGGCTACCTCATAGCCGACATACAGCTGGTCCTGCAGGCTGAACTCGAACACCGCCCTGTCGGCCCCTGCCAGGTTCAGGCGCAGAATCGGCAACCATTGGCCCGTGGCCGTGTAGTAGTCCCGTTGATTGATCTGGGCCTCACGCAACCCGGCGGTCTTGTTCACGTCGTAGAACAGCGCTTGCAGGGGAAGCAGCCCCGGAGCCCGCTCATCCCAGTTCCTGACCATCAGCTTATTCGGCTGGGTGACCCAACCGCCGCCCAGTTGCTCATGGGCCAGGAGGCTGGCGCGAAACTGTGCCGGTACCCGGCTGCTCAGCGAGCATTGCCGCAAGGGATCCTGGCCTTGCTGCTGGAAGTGCGCCAGCCAGCCCGGCGCATCGCTCACCCCCTGGGCCGAACACGACGCCGGATCCGCCTCGCTGCCTCCGGTCCCGCAGCCATACAGGCCTTGAAGAATATTCGCCGTCAGCGGATAGGCACAGAGCACGTCCACTGCCTTGCCCTGGCTGATGGCCGTGAACGGGTCGCTGAACACCATGCCGCCGTTCTGCGTCAGGGTACGAATATCCAGGTCGCTACGCAGGTAGGAAAAACCCCGCGCGCCCAGGGTTTTCGCGGTAGGCGTATGCTCCCAGAACTTTTGGGAAAATCCTCCGGCCAAGTCGCTGACCAGCACGCCACTACAGAAATACGCCGCATGATTGCCCGGACAGTCGAGCGGCGTATTGCGATAGCGGGTATTGAGCAACTGCGCGACTTCCGGCCCGGTCGCGGCCTGGACCGTCAATACGAACAGGGTCAAGGCCAGGAACAGGAGCTTGCCCAACAGCGATGGATGCCGTTTCATCATTGCGCTCCTCGAGACTATTGCCAGTGCTCGTGAAACCAGGAGGTCGTGTCCTCGGCGCCCATCGCCTGGACCGGTGGCGGACAACTGTCGGCCAGGCACTGGTCATCGGGCATAAACCTGAATATCTGGCGGTCGGTGGCATTCAGGCGCATTTGCACAATGGGCCAGAAGCGTCCTGTCGTTCTGAAATAGTCATCCTGGATATAACGTGCGCCGGCCACTCCATCGCCCGGGTTGAAGGCGGTGCTATAAAACAAGGCATCGACCGGCAGTTTTTCAGGAATATTCTGATCCCAGGGCTGGAGGACAAATTCGTTCCAGTCGTATGGCGGGTGCGGTGTGTGCCTGCGGACATCCACCATCAGTTGAGTCCCCGCCGTCGTAGGGGCAAAACTGCAGGAGTCATAGGGATTGCTGGCATACCGAGCGGTCCAGAGCGGTACGGTGAGGACTCCCAGGTTCGAACAGGTGTCACGCTTTGTACAAGCGTCTCCCCCGCCCTGGGTGTAACCATCGAATGGATAGCTGCAACGCAGGGTCATCGGATTGGCGGAGGGCGCCGCCAATTCCTTGAACAGTATGCCTTGAACAAAAGTCGGCTCTCTGAGCATGACATCGGCCCGTGCATAGCTGCTGGAGACACCATTCATGGCGATCGAGCCATCACTGGGGTTCCATGAATGAAAAGCTGAAGTCGAGTTGGTGGCTCTCACAATCACGCCATTGCAATAAAACGACGGCCTGCCGTCCGGACAAGTGGCCGCCATATCGAAATACCGCGCATTGAGCCGCTGCGCCACCTCATAGCCGACATACAACTGCTCCTGCAGATCGAACCCGAACACCGCCCCGTCAGCCCCCGCCAGGTTCAGCCGCAGAATCGGCAACCATTGGCCCGTGGCGTTGTAGTAGTCCCGTTGGTTGTTCTGCGCCACGCGCAGCCCGCCGGTCTGACCCACGTTGTAGAACAGTGCCTGCACGGGAACCTGTGCCGGGGCCCGCTCGTCCCAGTTCCTGACCATGACTTTATTCGGCTGGGTCACCCAACTGCCGCCCAGTTGCTCATGGGCCAGGAGGCTGGCGCGAAACTGTGCCGGTATCCGGCTGCTCAACGAACATTGCCGCAGGGGATCCTGGCCTTGCTGCTGGAAGTGCACCAGCCAGCCCGGCGCATCGATCACCCCCTGCGCCGGACACGACGCCGGATCCGCCTCGCTGCCTCCGGTCCCGCAGCCATAAAGGCCTTGAAGAATATTCGCCGTCAGCGGATAGGCACAGAGCACGTCCACCGTCCTGCCCTGGCTGATGGCCGTGAACGGATCGCTGAACACCATGCCGCCGTTCTGCGTCAGTGTACGAATACCCAGGTCGCTACGCAGGTAGGAGAAACTGCGCGCGCCCAGGGTTTTCGCGGTAGGCGTATGCTCCCAGAACTTTTCGGCCAAGCCTGCGGCCAAATCGCTGACCAGCACGCCGCTACAGAAATACGCGGCATGATCGCCCGGGCAATCGAGCGGCGTATTGCGATAGCGGGTATTGAGTAGTTGCGCCACTTCCGGCCCGCTGGCGGCCTGGGCCGTCAACACGAACAGGATCAATAGCAGCGACAGGACCTTGCCCAACAAGAAACGCGGTTTCATAGCGCTCTCCCTTGAAGCATGCCTCACAAGCTAATGCGCGAAGCTCCCGGGCTAAGGAGCAGGGCAGCTGCTCTCCAGACATTGATCATCAGGGGCGAACCTGAATACCTGACCATCCGATGCATCCAGGCGCACTTCGACGATGGGCAAGAACCGCCCCGTCACCTTGAAGTAATCATCCTGGAGATAGCGTGAACCGACCGGGCCGTTGCCCGGAAAAAGCGCCTCGCCATAAAATATGGCGTCAATCGGCAATTTTTCGGGAATACCCGGCGTCCAGGGCCTGACCATGAACTCATTCCAATCCGGGTCCATCAGCCGCACACGGATATCGATAGTCAGCTGGATCTGCTCTGGCGTCGTGGAAAAACTACAGGTGTTATAGGGATAGGCAGCATAGCGAGCCATCCAGGTATCCACGCTGTCGATGCCCATTTGCGAACAGATCCCGTTGGATGAACAGGCATCGGCCAGATTGGACGTACCGGCATCGGTGGGGTAGGCACAGCCCATGGTCAGCGGATAAGCCGCCGGCGCGGCCCATTCCTTGAAGAGAAATCCCTGGCGCCAGACCGGCTTCAGAACATGAGCATCGACCCTGAGATAGCTCGTGGAAACCCCCTTGTTGTTCTGCGAGATCGGACTGGGATCCCAGGACTTGTACGCCGTGGTTGCGTCAGTCCCTCTCATCACCACCCCATTGCAATAAAAAGAAGCATGCCCACCCGGACAGGTCATCGACGTGTCGAAGTACCGTGCATTGAGCCGCTGCGCCACCTCATAGCCGACATACAGCTGATCTTGCAGGTCGAACCCGAACACCGCCCCGTCGGCTCCCGCCAGGTTCAGACGCAGAATCGGCAACCATTGGCCCGTGGCGCTGTAGTAGTCCCGTTGGTTGTGCTGGGCCAGGCGCAAGCCGCCGCTCTGGTTCACGTCGTAGAACAGCGCTTGCACGGGCACCTGCGCCGGGGCCCGCTCATCCCAGTTCCTGACCATCAGTTTATTCGGCTGGGTCAGCCAACTGCCGCCCAGTTGCTCATGGGCCAGGAGGCTGGCGCGGAACTGCGTCGCGACCAGGCCGCTCAGCGAGCATTGCCGCAAGGGATCCTGGCCTTGCTGCTGGAAGTTCACCAACCAGCCCGGCGCATCGCTCACCCCCTGCGCCGGACACGAAGCCGGATCCGTCTCAGTCCCTCCGATCCCACAACCGTACGGGCCTTGAACAATATTCGCCATCAGCGGATAGGCACAGCGCACATCCACCGTCTTGCCCTGGCTGATGGCCGTGAACGGGTCGCTGAACACCATGCCGCCATTCTGCGTCAGGGTGCGGGTACCCAGGTCGCTGCGCAAGTAGGAGAAACTGCGCGCGCCCAGGGTTTTCGCGGTCTCCGTGTGCTCCCAGAACGTCAGGGTGTAGCCTGCGGCCAAATCGCTGACCAGCACGCCGCTGCAGAAATACGCCGCATGATTGCCCGGGCAATCGGCCGGCGTATTGCGATAGCGGGTATTGAGTAGTTGAGCCACTTCCGGCCCGGTCGCGGCTTGAGCCGCCAACACGAGCAGGGTCAACGCCAGGAACAGGATCTTGGATAACACAAGAAAGATCTTCATGACTGAGCCTCTCAACAGGCTGCTTTGAGAACGGAAAAAAACCTTGATGCCATCAGCACGGGCCTGTTCATGGTCCCGGTGCTCCCGGTGCCGCCTGATCTTGCGGGTCGTAGGAAAAAGACGGTGCATTGGCCGTTGGCGCCAGATTGACGCGAACGATCGGTAGAAACTTCCCGGTCTGGGTGAAGTAGTCATGCTGGAAAAACTGCGCACCGGGTAACCCAGGGCTGCCGAGGAGGTAGAAGAAAGCCTCGAGCGGAATCTGCGCCGGAATATCCCGCCCCCAATTGGCAATGATGACTTCGTTGAACGCGTCTTGATAATTGGCGACCTGTGCCCGGGCTTGGGTGCTCACGGCAAACTGGGCGGCGCTGCCGTTGAAACTGCAACTCATGGACGCGGCCGAGAGGGCATAAAAATGACTCAACCACTGTGCAACCGTGGTGATCCCCTGCTCGTCACAGGGGCGGCTCTCCACGGGCGAACGGGTATTCTCGTTGCAACTATCGGTTCGATCAAAGGTGTCGCCGTCAAACGGAAAGGAACAACGCAAGGTCAGCGGGTGAGCGCTGGGCGCCGCCAGTTCCTTCATGATCAGACCCTGACCTTTCTCCCAGCCCAGCACGTTGAAGCGTATGTCCGCACGCAAATAGGAAAATGAAATACCGTTACGCTCTATCGACCCGAGGCTGGGGTCCCAGGCATGGAATTGCGTCGAGGCATCAGTGGTCCGTATGAGCACGCCGTTGCAGTTATAGGCCGCGCTCCCGTCCGGACAAGTCGACGCGGTGTCGGCATAACGCGCATTGAGCCGCTCGGCCACCTCATAGCCGATATACAGCTGGTCTTGCAGATCGAAGCCGAATACCGCCCCGTCGGCCCCTGCCAGGTTCAGGCGCAGAATCGGCAACCACTCACCCGTGGCGTTGTAGTAGTCCCGTTGGTTGATCTGGGCCACGGGCAACCCGCCGGCCTGGTTCACGTCATAGAACAGCCCTTGCACGGGAAGCTGTGCCGGGGCCAACGCATCCCAGTTCCTGACCATGACTTTATTCGGCTGGGTCAGCCAACTGCCGCCCAGTTGCTCATGGGCCAGGAGGCTGGCGCGGAACTGCGTCGCGATCCGGCTGCTCAGCGAGCACTGCAGCAAAGGATCCTGGCCTTGCTGCTGAAAGTTCACCAGCCAGCCCGGCGCATCGCTCACCCCCCGAGCCGGGCACGAAGCCGGATCCGCCTCAGTCCCTCCGACTCCACAGCCGTACGGGCCTTGAACAATATTCGCCATCAGCGGAAAGGCGCAGAGCACGTCCACCGTCTTGCCCTGGCTGATGGCCGTGAACGGATCGCTGAACACCATGCCGCCGGTCTGCGTCAGGCCACGGATACCCAGGTCGCTGCGCAGGTAGGAGAAACTGCGCGCGCCCAGCTCTCTCGCGGTAGGCGTGTGCTCCCAGAACCTCAGGGTGAAGCCTCCCGCCAGGTCGCTGACCAGCACGCCGCTACAGAAATACGCCGCGTGATTGCCCGGGCAATCGAGCGGCGTATTTCTGTAGCGGGTGTTGAGCAACTGCGCGACTTCCGGCCCGGTCGCGGCCTGGGCGGCCAAGCCCAGCAACACCCAGGACAGCAGCAAGACCTTGAGCAGTGGGCGAAGGGTTTTCAACAAGGAACAGAGGCTCATGAGCGCTCACCCTGTCACGCGGACTCCGGCGTGCTGCGGTAATAGGAAACCTGGCCGTTGAGCAAAGACTGCACGGTTTCGCTGTCACCGCCGCCAAGGGCATTGCCACAGGTCACCACATTGCCGTTGTGGCGAAGCGCGGCATAGGCACTCGCCGTGGCGCTGACCTCGGCGATATCGTCCAGGGTGATAATGGTCGGCGGGACTTTCGCCCCCTCGACACTAGGCGCGGGCGGCGCAGTGCCCGGCCCTGAATTTGCGCGGGTCGCATTCATGTCAAAAACCTCTCCTGAGCGCAGCCGTCACGGCGTATTGCGCGAGGCTCCGAGTACAGGCAGGTGGGTCGTGAGGTTGAATGCCGTGGCATTGTCATTGACCGACCGGCCGTTCAGGTCGTAGGCCCAGGCGGTATCGGCGCCCAACCTGTCGACGGTCCAGAACGGATAATTCAACCACCCCAGGTATTGCGCCACGGGACCACTGCTGGGCTCGTACAAGGTCCACAGGCGCTTGATATCCGCCAGCGAGACCGGGTCCAGGCTGGCGACGGTACAGACCGTGACCATGCCGTTCCAGTCGGCGCTGGAACTCAGGTAGTACAACTGTCGAATTCCTCTGACCGTCAGCGGATAGTCACGGGGGACGCCCTGGTTATCCGTCGCCGTGATCGTGCATTGGCCATTGCCCCTGGCGGTCACTTCGCCGGTCTGGGCATTCACACTGGCCACATGGTCGTCGCTGCTGGCATAACGATAAGGCGCGGTGCCCCAGGTGGCCGTGCGCGTGAATCGGGCGAAGGCCGGCACGCTGACCGGCGCCTTGTCGGCCACGGCCACATAGTCTTCCTGGGCGAGGTCGAGCAGCGCGGAGCTTCCAAAGTCGGCGGCCATTTGCAGCGGTAGCGGTATCGAGTCCAGCGTGCTGCCGTCGGCGAGCTCCACTTCGTAGCGGACGATGACAATGTCATCGGCATTCGCGACAAAATCTTCCGCCAGTACCCGAAACTCGACATCTCTGATGGTCGTGCCGACGGGAAAGCTGTTTTCATAATGCACACCGACAAAGATAAAGACCTTTCGCCACTCCGTATCGGCAGGCGAACGGGTGACCAGGACATGGGCGCCGTCGATGGGGATATCGCCGGGGTCCAGAACGCCGCCAGGGGCTTCACGCACGGACGGGGGCGGCAGATCTGCCGCACGCCGGGTTTTGGTATTGGCCATGATGACACCTCGCAAAAGGTTTGATGCCCGGCGCCCTTGCGGGCGCCGGTCCTATCGAGAAAGGAACAACCGGGTCACGAGGCGCGGAAGACTCGCCCGGCCTGGGGTGCCGATACGGTCGGCACCGGTGGTGAGCGATAATAGGAAACGTTGTTGCGCAACTGCCCTATCACGGCATCGTTGTTACCACCGCCGCCGGAATGTCCCCAACTCACCACATCGCCACTGGCCGTCAAGGCGGTAAATCCATGGGAGTTGGCGTACAGGGCCTGCACCCCGACCAGTCGCTGAGCCGTGGCACCCGGGATAGTCCCGCCGACGGCCCCATTGCCCCAGGCAACGACAGTGCCATCCCGGCGTAACGCGGCAAACGCCTCGGAGCTGCCGGCGATCTGTATCACGTTGGTCAGTCCCGGTGGCGCGGTGCCACCCTCGTTGGAACGTCCCCAGGCGACGACTTCACCGCCCTCACGGCGTGCGGCGAAGGCTCGCCAGGTACTGCTGACCTCGACGATATCGGTGTAGGCCCTGATGATGTCTGGAACAACCCCACCGTACTCCGCCGAGCCCCAGCCATATATCTGCCGGGAAGTGAATTGAACACAGAAGGCCCGGGCATTGGAGCAGAACAACCTGGCAACGTTAGCCAGCCCGCCGGGTAATGAACCGCCGTACTCCAACTCCCCCCAGGCCTGCACGGTACCGCTGTTCAACAAGACGGCGAAGGCGGCAAAGCTGCCCATGATCTCCGTGACATTGGTCAGATTGGCGGGATAACCGTCCCCCCCATACCCGGCCTCGCCCCAGGACACCGCCGGGCCGCCGGAACGCTGTATTGCAAATGCTCTCGACGCGGCATTGATCACCGTCACATCGGCGTACCCTTGGAAACCCACCGGTACCAGGGTCCCTTGACGACCAGCCCCCCAGGCCACGACTTGACGGGTTCCCTTGATGCCGGCAAAGGCATTGAAATTACCGCAAACGTCAAGAAAGTTGTTGGCAGGCAACCCGCCCATATCGCCGGCACCTCGGAGTGGATCGCCCCAGACCCTGACATTTCCCGAACCGTCACGGGACGCAAAGGCCGCACTGGTGGAGCTGACTTCGACAATGCCACTCAAGCCTGACGGTACAGCCGCACCAAACAGCGTGTTGCCCCAGCCGACGACATCCCCGCCGTTACGAATCGCGACAAAGGCCGCATCTCCCGTGAGAGATGTGTCATCACCGCTGCCGAATATATTGGCTGGGTTCAGGGTCGCCATATGACTCTCGGAACTCACCTCCAGGGCTCTGGAAGGTTGGGTGTCCCACCAGCTCGCGGTCGGGGCGCTCCAAGTGCCGTCGCCCAGATACCGCCATCTGACCGCCAAGGGCTGCTGGGTGCCCGTGTGCAAGGCACTCAATACCCGTGAACAGCCCGAAGCCCGGTAGATCGTGCGATTGTAGCGAGCGCCCATGACCGTGAACGGTTCCAGCGGCAAAGGCACCGCGATGCTCAGGGTAAAGGGCGCGGACGGCCCGGTGATAGCGCCGTTGCGATCCCGCTCGTAGGTCACGCTCACGGTCTTGTCGAGGAACCTCCGGACATCGGCCAATGGAATCGAGAACCGCAAAAACCCATTGGATGCGTCAGTAGTGGTATAGGGGAGCTCCTCCGAGCGATAAGGCGGCGTCACGACGCCGCTGTTATCCGTCCAGGTCACCGTCACATAATCGCCGACAACCAATCCAGCTCCTAGCACCCTGACCCACACTTGCGTGACCTGATCCGGGTTCAGGGTACCGCCGTCCTGCACCCCTTCGACCTGGGGTGGCGGCAGCGACTCAGCCGCTTCGACAACAAACTCTAGGGGCCGGGACTCGATACGGTTACCGCTGCCATCGGGACGCTCGACTTCGTAATCCACCGTCACGCTGCGGCCCAGGTTGCCCGTGATGTATTGCACGAGGACGGGAAACGGCACTTCGTCGCCAGCAGAACCTGCGCCGATGGGAAAGGAGGTATCGAAACTATTGGCCGGACCATTGCCTCGCCAATAGATATAGACCCTGTCCCTGTTCTCGGTCTTGGCCTCCGCGGGAACCCGCGCCGTGGTGCCATTCGGTACCAGTGCAGGATCAAGCTTGCCGCCACTTTCAAAATCGACGGAGGGCTCGGGTAAACGCGACGGCTGGCCGAGAATGGTCAGCGGTAATTTGGCGGATTCCTGCTGGGGTGGCCCACTGATCAGGTTGATCTGGTAGTAAAGATCGAGGGTGCCACCGGCCAACTCCTGTAGATAGCTTTTGTCCAGCGGGAACTCCACGTTCGTCCCCACCATATTGGCGAAGACCGGTTTCGGCGGGCTGCGATAAGGCAACGGGGAGGTATCGGACTTGAGGCCGTCACCGCACAATATGATGGTGTCCCCCTCCTGCATCAGCGGCGTGTATTCGAGTACGGTGGCCAATGCGCCCGTCGCGGGCACCAGATTGGGGTCAACCACACCACCGTTGTTTTCACGCAAGGTCGGCGGCGGCAATTGCTGGACGACGCCGATCACGCTCAGGGTCAGGGTTTTTGAGCCCAAGGGGCGAGGCGTGCCGGTCCGCGTCACTTCGTAGCGAACCCTGGCACTGCCTTGGGGAATGGCCGTCACGATCCGGTTATCGATGGTGAAGAACAGCGAGTAGCCTCCATCACCGACAGGTACAGGCTTGGTCTGCTGGTCATTGATCGGAGCGCCATCGACGGTCCGCCCGCTCCAGAACAACTCAACCGAATCGTTATCTTGCAGGCCGCCTCCCGGCACTTCAATCCGTACATCGGCAGTGCCCAACTGGGCCAGATCGATGATTCGCGCCGGCCAGTCGGGGGCTCTTGGCGGAAACAACTGGTCAGGGCCGACTTCCACATCGGTTACGGCGTCCTTCGACCACAAGGACCAGTTGTCGACGATATCGTGGACGTCATACCTTACGATCTGCCCCACACCAGCGCCCGGGCCAGGTAAAAAGGGAGTTCCCACAAAATCGTCCAGGGTCAGTATGAAAAAAACCGGGCTATCCACCTCGCCGGCCGTCAGAGGTGCGTGTACAAAATAGTGTCCGTTCCAGCTCAGCCTGATCACGTCGCCTTCACGCATATTGTCATACGGGTCGATCCTGACACTGAGGGGAAGATCGGTCTCCTGGACAAGATCAGGAATATCTTGAGGCTCCTTCAGGTTTTCATTCACACCTGGGGTATTTGGGTCCGTGTCGTAGCCACCGGGCACAATAATCCGAGTGGTGATTGTGCGTTCAAATGAAGGGCTTACCCCACCGCCTAAAAAGGTGGTTATTGTATAAAAAACTTGGTGTTCACCGTAGAAGGGCTCATCGGGGCCAAGCCGCTCGATGATATCGATCGGCATCACCTTCATTGACTTGCTACCGTTGGTGACGTCATCCTGTACTACAGCATCACTGTCGATTGGCGTCGTGGGATCTTTCCAGTACAAATCGACTTGGTCATTCAGCCTGGCGCCCGCCATAAATACGGTCACGGCAATAGCCCGATCGGGATCCTTGAGGTCGTCCCACCGCAGTTTGTCATTCTTGGCGACGGGAACATCCG
Organism: Pseudomonas sp. MWU13-2862; assembly: GCF_023242495.1. Classification (NCBI taxonomy): domain Bacteria; kingdom Pseudomonadati; phylum Pseudomonadota; class Gammaproteobacteria; order Pseudomonadales; family Pseudomonadaceae; genus Pseudomonas; species Pseudomonas sp. MWU13-2862. The sequence continues at coordinate 225,722 of NZ_JALMEZ010000010.1, forward strand.
GACGCGGGAGCTCCTTGAGTTCGTTATCTGATCTGTTCATCTCATTCCACTCCAAGTAGAGCGATCGAGAGAGAAAACAATACCGGCAAGTCAAGCGTGACGCTGGGAGCCGCTGTACGCCCCCCCTCGTTTTATCACCACGGGCTTGCCGGCATTGAACTAGGTCAAGGCATCATTAATCCCGGCAAGGTGGGTCGGTTTGCCAGTTGGCACAGGTACCCCATCTGGCGCATTTCACATCACAGAACGCGTAACTGAAGTCGAGTGAATGGGAAACACCTTTACCGTTTCTGGCAAAGCTCTGGGCCTCTGCCCGACCGCTAACACATATCGCATAGTGATGTATCTCCGGAACGAGAACGTCATAAAACCCATCCGTTTGCAGTTCCTTGTCAGTCAGCGGGAAGGGGGGTGAGAGGAAGTTCGCGCCGGGGACAAGATTGCCCCCCGTGAGTGCATCGAACCCTCTGAAAGAGATCCAGACTGTATCGCCTACAGCAAGATTGCTAACCCCCGCCAACGGGATCCGAACAGGATTGTAGTGCCCCGGCAAGCCCGGATAAGCCAACAACTCGTTCGGTCCGATCACATCACGGCTATTGAGCGTTGTAAATTCCGGCTGAGGTAATATACCGCCCCCTGGATAGTCAGACTTTGATTGAACTTCCACGGGTTTGTCCGGGGCCTGGGAACTCGAAGTATTCGGCGGCACGCTCAAATCACGCGTGATCACGTAATGCACCGGGATAGCCGGACCACCGCCCTGATTTTGCATCGTCGATACAGGCACTGGACGAGTAATGAATGCAGGCAGGTTGGCCGCTTCCTGGGGGGTAACAGCTTGCAGTGTGACGGGAGGCTGTGTTCCCCACTGAAGTGTCAGGCGGTCGCCGCCCAGCAATGTATACAATCTATCAATAGAATAGAAAGGAATACGCGCCGTGGCGCCCGCTTGTAAGTCAGCGTCCGATATCACATCCGCTACGTTATCGACATCGCCATAAATGGTCAGTGGATTCAGGTTTCCGTGCACCGGACTCGGCTGGTCGGGATTCTCGCCGCCGGGTGTGGACAGATCGACTTGGACCGTGGTCGGATCACTCGGGCTGGGCGGCCTGATCTCAACCCCACCTCGACCATACAGCCTGTAGCTGACGTTAATGCTGGCAATATCCAGTATCTGAGCGTCTCTGATCACCCGGTAGTCAAGTTGGACCGCCAGAATAGGATCGGCGTTAACGTCTGTGATCGGCACCCGGTTAGTGGTTTGATTACCCCAGACGATTTCAATCGAATGATTCGTACTGGGATTCGTATAGGGGGCAATTTCTATATGAACACCCGCTTGTGCATCGGCATAGGTCACCAACCCATGATCATCGAATTCCACAACCGTGGGGGGCACCAGATTGGCAGGAAGCGGAGCAATCTCGACATTCAACTCCCGCACGCTTGGCGTCCCCGGTGGGGTCGTCGTAGCATTTCCGGAAATATCCACCACTTCATAACCAAAGTCATGTGGGCCTGGCGTTAATGCCAGCAGGTCGGCTTCACTGTAGTAAATGGGTATATAGTCAGGCGGTTCGGCGACAGGAAGATAAGCGGAGCCACTCGTCAGTTTGGTTATATCGATGACCGGAGTGAGGGTGTCGCCCCTGTCAAGACCGCTGTAACCCGATACCAATCCGACCACCCCGCGCATGGAAATAGGCGCAGCAAAATCCTCGATATCCGTTTCACTGATGAGATTACTGGCTTCGATCTGGGCACTGAACCTCGGCGCCGGCAGAAGCTGCAAGCCGGGAGCCGTGAGGTCGACTCTAACTTGGACCGGCTCCGAAAATTCAGTAATCAGACCCAGAGTAGTAGCACCGTACCATATCGTGTGCGTCCCCTCGCTCATCCGGGTCGCATCGTAGGGGACGGTAAGCGTATAATAAAAGTTCGGGTCGGGGTTAGTCGGTTCACCCGGTGCTATATCATAATACAAGTTTGGCACTACATCGCCAGGTGTGTTTCCATCCCAAAAGATCTCCAACCGATACCCCACTTCCGCACCATCCCAGTTCGTCATTCTGATTTCAAGATCCCGGACGGCATCGTCCTTATGAATCAACGGCACGAAACCTGGAATCCACGCGGGCACAGTGACGACGCCAAGCGGATCAACCTTCGCGGAACGCGCGGAACGATAAGATCGAGCTTTTCTTACCATGGTATTCATCTTAAGCCTCCAATTATTTATTTAGAAAAACATCCCCCGACGCAATACTTCAGCCGCAGCAAGCTCACTGATTACTTGACATGATTCGCCAAAACCAGGAAAACCAATACGCTATTTTATTGATGTACGACACACCGCTATTCATTCAGCCATCGCACTAACCTTCAACCCAACCTCCACTGATTCTCAAGCTAGGCGCAAGTCACACGGATGAGTAGCTGTTAGAAATGACAGGTATTAACAAAAGCTTCACGATAGATTTACTCAATAACTTTTCATCTCCTTGAGCCGACAGCTATTTTCCATTTTGCTCAGGGGGAAAATCTTTTTTCCAAGGCTCTCCAGGCCAAAATTTAAGCAAAAAAAGCCGACCAACGGATACATATCAAATAGCTACTATCTCTTTCCAGGCCGTTTGGATCCAACACGCCATAAAGAAGCCGAACAAGACGTCTGCTCCCGACAAACACTAAAGCTTTGTTTACCCGCCTGGACCGCTGAGTAGACCCCATATGTCTGCACAACCGCAAAAAACCATAGTTTTTATAACGTTACTGATCACACATTAAAAAAAATAATCAACTCACAACAATCAATACCTGTCATTTCTCACAGGTGGCAGGGGCAGCATTCTGGTGTTAAATGAAATCATTGCTTTCTTCCAAGGGAGAGCTTCGTGATGGGCACTTGTGTTCAGCCCTTACTCAAGCAGACCGATGCCCGTTTGAAAAAAAACGCTCGCTGGCGTTGCGCGTCAAAAATCGAATCGGCGGCCCACTTGAAACCCTGCTCGCGCCTCTCCTCCCCAACGCTGAACACCCAGGCGCATCTCCGGCATAAGGAAAATAAATTACGCCTGAACGACCCTGTTTTTTTTAAACATTCCGCTCATTTCATGAATATCACTCGAATTAAATGTAAGATTTTTCCACTACAAAAGAAGGATTATTCTGATTCGCAAAGCAATAACATTTTGTATTACTCTACCTACAGACACCTCACAGCCCTTGTTTTTTCAGGCTTGGGCACGACTCAAACAACAGAAAAGCCCCGCCTCGCCCTGAGTGACAGCATTGCAGTCCGCTCAATACGGGGTAAGAATTGTCTTCCAGATCCGGCGTACTTGCTGACGTTCTTTGAACGAGTTCCGTTCAAAGCGGGCAAGTTTGGTCGTTATTTACTGCGTACCTGGCAAAAACATTCTTATCCAGTGCAGCAACTTCACTCTTTCACAACAGCAACAGGAGCACGGCATGTTACAACATGGCGTTAAAAACTCTATTTGTCCGACACTGAAACAAGCTTCGCCATTTATAACCTGCATGGCGTTATCCTTGCTCAGTGTTTCCGTCCAGGCGGCCACCGTGATCGTCAATGGCTCGACGCTGACCATTGACTCGACGACCGATCCCACCAACAGCTACAACGTCATCAACCGCGGGCAACTGCGTGCCAACGGTGCGACAACCGGTATTATCCAGGCACAGGACGGCGCACAACTGCAGATCACCGGTTCGACCACCGATTACATCTCGTTGCAGCAAAACTCCATGCTCACTCTGAGTGGCAGCACGGTTTTCAGCTCGAGCAACCATGGCGTTTCCATTTTCGGCACACCGGCCGGTGGCACCAACCTGATTTCCGGCTCGTCGATCACCAGCACCGCCGGCGCCGGCCTGCTCCTGTCGGCACAAACCTTTACCGGCACCGGCGAATACTTCGGCGACTCCAAGGCCGATGTATCCAACAGTGCCATCACCGGTAGCACGGCGGGTGTCATCATGTCCGCGGACGCGACCCTGACACTGGCCAACTCCAGCGTCACCGGCACGGCGGCCAACAGTGCCGGCCTCCAGATGTTCAGCGGTACCGCCAGCGCCAGCAACAGCCAGATCACCGGGGAAAGAGCCGGCATTTCCATGAACAAGTCCGGGACCTTCACGGACGCGTCGCTGACCCTGGACGGTTCGAGTGTCACCGGCAAAACCGGCCCGGCCCTCGAAGTGCTCGGTGGCGTCAACGCCACTATCAACGTGCAGAACGGCAGCACCCTGTCCGCCGGCAATGGCACCCTGCTGGACGTCACCGGCAACAGCAACGCGGTCTTTACCGCCGACAACAGCGTCCTGACCGGTGATATCGTCGCCGAGGCCGGCAGCACCGCCGATGTGACGCTGAACAACAATGCCCAACTGACCGGCCAACTGACCAATGTCGCCAAGCTGGGGCTGAACAGCGGTGGCACCTGGAACATGGTCGACAGCGCCAGCGTCGGCGATGTGACCATGAACGGCGGCACCATCAACTTCGGCAGCCAGGGCACCGCTTTCCGTACCCTGACCCTGGCGAGCCTGGCGGGCACCGGCGGCACCTTTGCCATCGGCGCCGACTTCGCCGCGGGCGGGGCCGACTTCCTGCACGTCACCGGCAATGCCACCGGCGATCACCTGTTGGCGGTCACCGCCAGCGGTGTCGACCCTCTGGCCGATAGCAGCCTGCATGTGGTCCAGACCGGCGGCGGCGATGCCAAGTTCTCGCTGCTGGGCGGCCCGGTGGACCTGGGTACCTGGTCCTACGACCTGCTGCAGACCGACCCGAACAACTGGTACCTGAATGCCGCCAGCCGTACGCCGAGCCCCAGCACCCAGTCGGTCCTGGCGCTGTTCAATACCGCTCCGACCGTCTGGTTGGGTGAATTGACCACCCTGCGCACGCGCATGGGCGAGGTCCGCCAGGACCAGGGCAATACCGGCTTCTGGATGCGCACCTACGGGAACAAGTTCAACGTTTCCGCCGCCTCCGGTACTGAATACAACCAGACCCAACGTGGCTTTACCCTGGGTGCCGATGCGGCCCTGCCTTACGGCGACGGTCAATGGCTGGCGGGTGTGATGGCCGGTTTCAGTGACTCCGACCTGGTGCTCAACCGTGGTAGCGGCGGTACCGTGAAGAGTTACTACATCGCGCCTTATGCCACCTGGAAAGACGCGAAAACCGGCTACTACTTCGATGCCGTGGCCAAGGTCAACCGCTTCAACAACGAAGCGAATGTCCAGATGAGCGACGGTCAGAAAGCCAAGGGTTCCTACAGCAACACCGGTGTCGGTGGTTCCGCGGAGTTCGGTAAGCACATCACCCTGGACAACGACTACTTCGTCGAGCCTTACAGCAAGCTGTCCGCCGTGGTGATCCAGGGCCAGAGCTACGACCTGGACAACGGCCTGCAGGCCAAGGGCGACAAGGCCTACTCCGTGCTGGGCAGTGTCGGCAGCACCGTCGGGCGTAATTTCGTCTGGGGCAAGGACCGCGTCGTGCAGCCTTACGTGCGTGCCGCCGTGAGCCATGAGTTCGCCAATAACAACCAGGTCAAGGTCAACAACAATACCTTCGACAATGACCTGTCCGGTTCTCGCATCGAGATCGCCACGGGCATGAGCGCCACGCTCTCCAAGGAAGCCCGGGTCTACAGCGAGATCGGCTACGGCGACGGCAAGAACATCAGCCAGCCTTGGGCCGCCAGCGTCGGCTTCAGCTACAGCTTCTAAGTTTGGCCGGTCGGACGGCAGCGCCGTCCGGCAACGCAACTCCCCCTCTAGAGAGGGCTGATCTTTGGATCAGCCCTCTCTACGACCACAGAATGATCGGTAACAATTCCCCACCTTGCATCCTCGCAAGCCTGCGGCTTATAGTCCGCCGGTCGTCCTTATTGGCGATACGGGTTTGGCGACTCGTTAGACAAATCGTGCGAAAGCTCTGCGCTTGTTTGCAGGGCTTTGTGCACGCGCAAGGCCGCTTTATGGCGGCTGTGCGCGGGAGACCTTCGGGTCTGCCGGCTTGGTTTGTCCCGGTTCGCCAACCTGCGTACAGCTGCCACCTTTTCGTTTGGCGACGGTCGGGTGGTGATCCCCTACGACAAACTAAGAGTTACCCTCATGAGCAAATACATACCGTTAACCGCCATCGACTGCCTGATCCCCAGCCTGTTGATCGACGCTGAAAGCCCCACCGATGTCCTCCACGCCAACGCCGCCGCCCGCTTCCTCGCGGCGACGCAAATGCTCGAAGCGCTGTCCCGCATTGAACTGCACAACGCCAATGACATCGACTTCCAACACATCCTCCAGGTCCCCGCGATGGTCATGCGCGACGGCTGCGACCTGATGGACGTGCTGGGTTGGCGGCTGCGGGTCTGACCGCTGGAAACCTGAATCTAAAAACGATCTCAAGCCTGGTTTGATTTTGTGGCGAGCGGGCTTGCCCGCTCGCCACAAGGCCGTGTTCCACTCCAGCCCTTGCACCGGCCCTGATTAACCACAGGAACAACCTTCTGCCTACCCTTCGGATAAACGGCCTTCGTTTACCCCCTCGAACTGTCAATTCTGACAGTAGACACACCTCACGCCAGGGTCCTTTAATAACCCCATATCCGCCTCTATCGCCGTATTGGCTGCCCCTCAAACACAGAGGTGTCTTCCATGAACCGGCGACGTTCCAGCCACTTTTTCTCCAATGGCGCTCCATTGAGTCCGAAGTGGCTCTTGCTGGCCTCAATGCTGTTGATCCTGTTGGGCTGCACCGCCCGGCAGGATCAACGCTCACTGACACAAGCACGCCAATCCTCGGTGCATTCACAATTCATCCTCGCCGGACAGGAAACGGCGGCACAACTCACCCAACGTTATCGCGATACACGCTCAGACTGCGGCGCGCCCTCCCGCCCGGCCTTTCTGTGCTCCGGCATCCTCCTCAGAGGGACCAATCCCTCGCCGGACTATCACGCCTGGAACCCCAGCGATTTCTCGATAGCAAGCGGCGGCGTGTCCTTTTCCTATCTGCGCACCGATGCCAAATACAAAGTGCTGGCTTATAACTATAAAAACGGCTTTTTCTTCAGCCCTTACCTCGGCAGCGAAGGCAAGGTCCACCCCGAAGTGCTGTGCTCCTTTGTCATCGATGGGCACACCTTCGAACGCCCGACCGAGCAAGGATGTGGCGCACATATTCGTTACCCGGACAGCGGGCCGTGTCGAAACCAGGGCATTACCACCGCTGCGCAGTGGCTGGCACATTACAACCGTGTCACGGGTGACGCCCAACGGCAGCAGCATCAATGCGCGTTCGATGTGCGCGATGCATTGAACGAACAAGCAACCGCGGCCTTCAATACCAGCATTGCGGCCATGAAACTGATTCCAAGCGAATCATTCGCGATGGAAAACGAACTGCGCATCGCCACCTGGGCGCAGAACATCCCCACCCAACTGCCCATCGAAGCGTTCTTTTATGTCAATGACGGGCTGGCGGGAGCCCAGCATGACCAGCGGGATTTCTATCAGGCAACGGGCATCACTATCCCCATCATCCGCATGACCCTGCCCGCCGTGGCGGCGAACGACGCGACCTTCGAGTTTCGCGCCCAGGACCAGGTCGATCAGGACGAACTGGTGATCGCGCCGTCGGTCATGGTGCTGGATGGCCTGTCGATCAAAGCCAGCTGGCCCCGCCTTCGCGACTCGGTCGGCAATGCCGCCACCCGGCTGCCCACGGGCGGTCACCCCCCCTACCGGTATGTGTCGAGCGCACCGGCCGTGGTCTCGGTAAATGCGGCGGGCAAGGTGGTCGGCGAACGGACCGGCAGCGCCACCATCACCGTCTATGATGCCAGCCACCAATCGGTGTCATACCCGGTGCAAGTGGGCAATGTCTTTCTATTGGGCATACAACCCTACCCCTTTGCAGACGTGCACGCCGCCAACGCCTGGGTCGCCAGTCAGGGGGGCCACTCACCCGGCCTGGCAGGGGCAACGGATCTGGCCCACTCATTCGGGCTCCCCCTGCCTCCCGGCACGATCGGCGCACAGAACTACTGGCTTCTGACCACTGAAGGTTGCCCGGCCGGCATGTCCCTGTATTACGCGTATCAGACTGCCAACTACGGTTGTGGCTATAACGTCAGTGCCGGCCTGGGTGCCCTGTACATGATCAGATACTGAATATGACGGTGATCGACCCAAGCGTGCCGACGGCAACCGTGAGCGCAACACTGCGCTCACGGCATTGGACCACTCTGCAAAGCCGTATCAGGGCTCAGGACAGACGCTCATCAATCACCAGCACCAGCTTCCCCGCCACCTGATTGCTCGCCAGCGCTTCAAAAGCCGCCTCGGCATCCTTGATCGGGAAAGTCTTGGCCAACTGCGGGCTCAAGCGCTTCTCGGCGAACAACGGCCAGACATGCTCACCCAGGTCGCGCAACAGATCGGCCTTGAACTGATCGTCGCGGCTGCGCAAGGTCGAACCGAGCAACTGGATGCGCTTGGCGAGGATCTTCGCCAGGTCCAACTGGGCTTCCCGGCCGCCCATCAGGCCGATCAGCACCCACCGCCCGTCAGCTGACAAAAGTTTCACGTTCAGCGCGGCGTAGTTCGCCCCCACCGGATCGAGGATCACATCGAAGGGACCGAAGTCGCCCAAACCCTCGATATCGTCACCCCGGACCACCCCGCCCTGGGCCCCCAGCGCCTCGCAATAGGCCAGCCGATCCGCCGAACCGACACTCACCCAGCAGGGGTTGCCGAAGGCCTTGCACAGCTGGATCGCCGCCGAACCGACGCCACTGGCACCGGCATGCAACAGCACTTTCTCACCCGGTTTGAGGGCCGCCAGCTGGAACAGATTCAACCACGCCGTGGCATAGACCTCAGGCAGCGCGGCCGCCTCCAGCAGGCTCAGGCCTTCCGGCACCGGCAGCACATGACGCCCGTCGACCACCACTTCCTCGGCCATGCCGCCGCCGGCCAGCAGCGCGCAGACCCGGTCGCCGACCTGCCAGGACGCCCCCGGCCCGACTTCGCTGATCACCCCGGAACACTCCAGGCCCAGCACCTGGCTGGCCCCGGGCGGCGGCGGGTAGAGCCCGGCTTTTTGTAACAAATCGGCACGATTGAGGCCCGCCGCCGCCACCCGAATCCGAACCTGTCCCACATCGCAGGTCGGACTCGCCTCTTCAACCCACTCCACTTGACCTTCAACGCCTTGCAATGCTTTCACAGTGCCTCCATAGTGAGTCTGGACTGAGCCCGTAGCTGTAGCGCCGGGCTTTTTGCATTATGCGACCGGCCCGAGGGTCGTACCAAAACGCGCAATGGGCGGTTTTGGTGCGCAGTCCCACGGAACCGGCGACTTTAAAGACGGCCTAATATGCGTTATCAATTGCCCCCGCGTCGAATCAGCATGAAGCATCTGTTCCCCAGCACCGCACTCGCTCTTTTCATTGGCCTTGGCATTTCCACGTTCTCGGCCAATTCGTTCGCAGCCAATAGCTGGGACAATCTTCAGCCCGACAAGGACGAGGTGATTGCCAGCCTGAACGTCGTCGAGTTGCTCAAGCGTAATCATTACAGCAAGCCGCCGCTGGACGCCGCGCGCTCGGTGATCATCTATGACAGCTATATCAAGCTGCTCGATCCCTCGCGCAGTTATTTCCTGGCCAGCGACATTGCCGAATTCGACAAGTGGAAAACCCAGTTCGACGCCTTCCTCAAGAGCGGCGACCTGAATGCCGGGTTCACCATCTACAAGCGCTACCTGGACCGGGTCAAGTCGCGTCTGGACTTCACCATCGCCGAGCTGAACAAAGGCGTGGACAAGATGGACTTCACCACCCAGGAAACCTTGCTGATCGATCGCAAGGATGCTCCGTGGCTGAAGACCAGCGCCGAGCTCGATGACCTCTGGCGCAAACGCGTCAAGGACGAAGTGCTGCGCCTGAAGATCGCCGGCAAGGATCCCAAGGCGATCCAGGACCTGCTGGTCAAGCGCTACAAGAATCAGTTGGCGCGTCTGGACCAGACCCGCGCCGAAGATATCTTCCAGGCTTATATCAATACCTTTGCGATGTCCTACGACCCGCACACCAACTATCTGTCTCCCGATAGCGCGGAAAACTTCGACATCAATATGAGCCTGTCCCTGGAAGGCATCGGCGCCGTGCTGCAGAGCGACAATGACCTGGTCAAGGTCGTGCGCCTGGTGCCGTCGGGCCCGGCGGACAAGACCAAGCAGGTGGCTCCGGCCGACAAGATCGTCGGTGTCGCCCAGGGTGACAAGGAGATGGTCGACGTGATCGGCTGGCGCCTGGACGAAGTGGTCAAGCTGATCCGCGGGCCGAAAGGTTCGGTGGTACGCCTGGAAGTGATTCCGGCCAGCAATGCGCCGAACGACCAGACCAGCAAGATCGTCTCCATCACCCGTGAATCGGTGAAACTGGAAGACCAGGCCGCGAGCAAGTCGATCCTGCACCTCAAGCAGGACGGCAAGGACTACAAGCTCGGGGTGATCGATATCCCGGCCTTCTACCTGGACTTCAAGGCGTTCCGCGCCGGCGATCCGGACTACAAGAGCACCACGCGTGACGTGAAGAAACTGCTCGGCGAGTTGCAGAAGGAAGGCGTCGACGGCGTGGTCATCGACCTGCGCAACAACGGCGGCGGCTCCCTGCAGGAAGCCACCGAGCTGACCAGCCTGTTTATCGACAAGGGTCCGACCGTGCTGGTGCGTAACGCCGAAGGCAAGGTCGACGTGCTCGAAGACGAAAGCCCGGGTGCCTTCTATAAAGGTCCGATGGCGTTGCTGGTCAACCGCCTGTCCGCCTCGGCTTCGGAGATTTTCGCCGGCGCCATGCAGGACTACCACCGTGCTCTGATCATCGGTGGCCAGACCTTCGGCAAAGGCACCGTGCAGACCATCCAGCCGCTCAACCATGGCGAGCTGAAACTGACGCTGGCGAAGTTCTACCGGGTTTCCGGGCAGAGCACCCAGCACCAGGGCGTGCTGCCGGACGTGGATTTCCCGTCGATCATCGACACCAAGGAAATCGGCGAAAGCGCGCTGCCGGAAGCCATGCCGTGGGACACCATCCGGCCTTCGATCAAGCCGGCGGTGGATCCGTTCAAGCCGTTCCTGGCCCAGCTCAAGGCTGACCACGAGGCGCGCGCGTCGAAGGATGCGGAGTTCATCTTCATTCGCGACAAGCTGGCCCTGGCCGAGAAGCTGATGAAGGAAAAAACCGTGAGCCTGAACGAGGCCGAGCGTCGTGCCCAGCGCACCGATATCGACGCCAAGCAGCTGGCCATGGAGAACGCCCGTCGCAAAGCCAAGGGCGAAGAACCGCTCAAGGAACTGAAGAAAGAAGACGAAGACGCCTTGCCGCCGGATCCGGACAAGAAAACCAAGCCCGAAGACGACGCCTACCTAAGTGAAACCGGGCGTATTCTGCTGGACTACCTGCGTTTGAACACGGCGGTGGCGAAACATTGAAAGATGATGGCGATTTAATGTTCCGCTGCTTCTGAGCGTCATCAAACAGTCATCATTCTGTCGTGAAATAAAGGACTGGGCATGGCTCTTGTAAAAAGAGTCGGGCCCGGTCCTTTTTTTATCGACCGAGACAACCATGACCATGACCGAACAGCTGAACGCCCTGAGTTCAATCCTGGCTCAGAATGGTCTGCACAGCTTGTTCCAACCGATCATCTCGCTGTCCGAACGACGGATCATCGGCTATGAGGCCCTCAGTCGCGGCCCCTCCAACAGCCCGCTGCATTCGCCCATCAACCTGTTCGCCGTGGCCCGCCAGGCCGGTCGCCTCAGCGAGCTGGAAATGCTCTGCCGCCTCAGTGCCTGCCGACGCTTCAGCGAGCAGAAGCTGCCGGGCAAACTCTTTCTCAACGTCTCGCCGGAATCCCTGCTGGAACCGACCCACCAGCCCGGGCGCACGCTGAAGTTGTTGCAGGACTTCGGCATCGACCCGAGCAATGTGGTGATCGAGCTCACCGAGCAGACCCCGACCGACGATTTCCAACTGCTGCAAAACGCCTTGCATCACTATCGCGCCATGGGCTTCTCCATTGCCCTGGACGACCTGGGGGCCGGCTATTCGAGCCTGCGCCTGTGGTCGGAGCTACGCCCGGACTATGTGAAGATCGACCGGCACTTTATCGACGGTATCCATCAGGACGGGCTCAAGCGTGAGTTCGTCGGCTCCATCCTGCAAATCGCCAAGGCCTCGCGGGCCCTGGTGATCGCCGAAGGCATCGAGCTACCGGAGGAACTGGCGGTGCTCACCGAGATGGGTGTCGACCTGGTCCAGGGTTATCTGCTCTGCCGGCCCCAGGAACAGCCGCCGCAGGAAGCGCGCACGCTGTTGCCCAAGCTGGAGGCCACCTCGATGGCCCTCAACGAAGAGGCCGGTGATCTCGGCACCCTGCTCAGCGTACAACCGGCGGTGGCCCTGAGCACGCCCACGGCGGACGTGCTGGAAGCCTTCCGGCGCCAGGCCAATCTCAACTCCGTGGCCGTGCTGGACGAACATAATCACCCGTGCGGTATCGTCCATCGGCATTCACTTTCGGAGGCCTTGCTCAAGCCCTTCGCCACCGAGCTGTTCGCCCGCAAGCCCATCAGCCGGCTGATGAGCAACGACTTTCTGGCGGTGGAGTTGAGCCAGTCGTTGCAGCAGGTCAGCCGCTTGCTCACCAGCCGTGCGCGGCAGCGTATCGAGGAAGATTTCATCATTACCCAGCAGGGCCAGTACCTGGGCCTGGGGCGGGTGATCGATGTGCTGAAACTGATTACCGAACTGAAGATCCAGCAAGCCCGCCATGCCAATCCGCTGACCCTGTTGCCGGGCAATGTGCCGATCCAGCAATGCCTGACCCGGCTGCTGCAACAGGCGCGGGAGTCGGTGATCTGCTATGTGGATATCGACAGCTTCAAGCCGTTCAACGATATCTACGGCTATGGGCGTGGGGATGAGGTGCTGTTGTGCCTGGCGCAATGCTTGAACGACCGCGTCGACCCGAGCCGGGATTTCGTCGGGCATATCGGCGGCGATGATTTCCTGCTGGTGCTGGGCGAGGAAGATTGGCGCAAACGTTTGAATCAGTTGCTGGAGGACTTCCAGAACCAGTGCCGGCGTTTCTACCGCGCCGAGCACCTGGAGGCCGGCTGTTTCATCGCCTCGAACCGCCAGGGCCAGCGCCAGGAGTTCCCGCTGCTGTCACTGTCCATCGGCGTGGTGCACCTGAAGCCCGAATCCTGTGGGCGGCTGGATGCCCCGCAGTTGGCCGAGCTGGCCTCCCAGGCCAAGCATCACGCGAAGAATGTGCCGGGTTACAGCATTCATGTGATCGACAGCGGCGAACTCACTTCCTTCGAAGACCGCGCCTGATCTCCAGTACGCCACCTAAACCTGTAGGAGCAGGGCTTGCCCGCGAAGCTTTTAGCGATCTTGCGGGCCCCTTCGCGGCGGTGCGGCGTCCCGACAAGCCCTGCTCCTACAGGTTATGCAGTGTTTTCAGGATCCGCTTCCCGCAGTGTTTCGTGGTGTTTTCAGGCCCCCATTCCGGCACCGAGGCGTCTCAGGCCTCGGCCGACTCGGGGTAATCGTATTCGAACACCCGCACCACTTCCGAAGCATGCCAGGACGCCGCGGCCACGCCATCGGACGGCCCGGAAAAACGCCCCAACCGCTCGACACACTCGAAGAAACCGGTACGTGGCAAACGGCTCGCGCCCTGGCTGATCACCAGTGAACTGCGCAGCGGTTGTTCGGCCTTGGCATCCAGGGCCGCCAGGTGCTCCAGGGCCGCCGTCAGGGTTTGCATGGCCGGGCTGGGCAACTGCAAGCGCTCCAGCAAGGCACGGTAGGTCAACAGATGGCGCTGGCGGCGCGCCTGGTCGAGCTCACCCAGCAGCCCATCCCAATGCTGACGACTGATGCGCACGCTCACGATGCGTCCCTCCAGCCGGCCACACCCAATTCCCAGGCCAGGCTGCGACGAATCGCGGCATCAGGCTCGCGCTCCCCGCTTTCGATCAGCCCCAGGTACGAAGGGCTGATGCCCACCGTACGCGCCAGGGTCTCCACGGCCAGGCCCTTGGCTTCGCGCAGGCTGCGCAATTGCTCGAAGGCCGGCAAGGCATCAGCCGGCGGCGCCGGGCTTGCTGGGGGAGATTGAAGCGGTTGCTGGCTGCTCAAACCGGCAGCCTGGAGTAACGCTTGATACTGGGCCCAGGGTAGAACCGCATACTCCGGTTTTCCGTCACGTGTAATTATTTGAAGATCCATCACCACACCCCGTAGGACTTTTACACATAGCGAGTCGGCGCTTTCCTTGTAGCTTAATCTTAACAGCCACCAAGGTCGCTAGGGGTGTGTTCTTAAAGGGAATGGCTGGGATTCAGTCCTTTTCGTGGCGTTGCAGTTGCAACTGCTCGGGTGTATCCGGCAAATGCTCGATCGCCCGCAGCTGTTCCGGTGCCTGCCGTTCGAGCCAACGACGGAAAGCCGTCAGTTCCTGGTCCAGGGTATTCATCACCCAGGCCAGGACGGCGATGTCGTCGAGCATGCCGAACACGGGGATAAAATCGGGGATGGCGTCGATCGGGCTGAGGAAGTACATCAGCCCCGCCACCACGATGATCATCGACTTGAGGTTGATGGCCCGGTACTCGCCGCGCCAGTAGGCCAGGCACAGCACCTGCAACAGCTTCAGGTCCTCCCTGAGCTTGCCCAGCCGGCCGCCCTGGTGCGCGCTCTTGCTCGCCACGGCAAACAACAGGGTCGGTAGACGGCCGCGCGACAGCACGCGTTGGGCCATGGGCAGGAAGCGTGTGAAATTCCAGGGTGCTTTCATCATCACTCCAATCGACAGCGACGCCAGGTTATCCACACAAATTGTGGATAACCTTGTGAACAGAGCCACTTTTCAACGCTGCAAGCCCCGTTTTACAAGGGGCCAGCTCAGATCGGGCGTTTTTTACTCACTGAAAAAAAGCCATTATTTCATTGACTTGGCATCAGTCTACGATTAGGCCCGTTAGCTGAATATTAAGACTATACCGACCTATGGATGTTCGTTTTCTTACAGCCTGCATCTCTCAGAAACGACAACGCCCCGAAAACGGGGCGTTGTCATGAGCCGGCGCCTTATTTGGCGGCGGCGTCTTCCTTGGCAGGATCCTTGATGGCCAGCAGTTCCAGGTCGAAGACCAGGACCGAGTTGGCCGGGATTGCCGGGCTTGGGCTTTGTGCGCCGTAGGCCAGGTCGCTCGGGATGTACAGCTTGTACTTCTCGCCGACGTGCATCAGTTGCAGGCCTTCGACCCAACCTGGAATCACGCCGCTGACCGGCAGGTCGATCGGGCTGCCGCGATCCACGGAGCTGTCGAAGGTTGTGCCGTTGGTCAGCTTGCCGGTGTAGTGAACGGTCACTACGTCGGTCGGCTTGGGTTGAGGACCGTCGGCTTTCTTGATGACTTCATACTGCAGGCCGGAAGCGGTCGTGACGACACCTGGCTTCTTGGCGTTTTCTTCGAGGAATTTCTTGCCGGCAGCCGCCGACTCTTCGCTCAGCTTGGCCATGCGCTCTTCAGCGCGTTTCTGCAGGGCGGCAAAGGCTTCGACCAGTTCGTCGTCCTTGAGCTTCTGCGGCTTCTTGCCGACGGCATCTTCGATACCCTGGGCCACGGCCTTGGAATCGAGGTCGTCCATGCCTTCCTGGGCCAGGCTCTTGCCCATGTTCAGGCCGATACCGTAGGAAGCTTTTTGCGCCGGGGTTTTCAGCTCTACGCTGGAATGCGAATCGCAACCCGCAAGTACCAGGCCTACCAGGGCTACCGCCGCCGCCAACCGATGCTGTTTCATGCTATTTCCTTGTTCATGCGCCTAAAGGGCAATCGTATAAAGCCGCGAGCTTATCAGGCCGCCACGACCAATGGCTACCGGCATGAGAGGGGCAAACAGCCAATAAGTTCAGGTGTTTGGGGCATTTTACAAAACCCTGACAGTCTGCTTACGTCTGCACCGACACGACTGAAGCGCCACGGGCCAGCAGTCACAGCCATCATGGCTACTTGATGCCAGGCAACGGCTCAGGCATAAGAAGGAAACAACTCGACAAGGATGCTGATCTTGCGCATTTTTTACCGTGTATTACTGGCAGCGTTTCTCCTGCTTTGCCTCGGCATCGCGGTGATCTTGTACTACGTCGTCAATCCGAAATTACCGACTTACGTACCGGCCCAAGTGCGTTATCTGGAGCAATGGAGCGAGGCCGACCGCCAGACCTATTACTACACCCCCCAGGGAACCCAGGTCAAAGGCCTGCGTTATGAGTGGTTCACCGCCCTGGAGCTGCCGTTTTCCGAACAGCGCTTTGCGGAACCGGCGTATCTGGCGCGGTTCGGCTTTCTGATTGATCCCAAGCGCAAGGCCAGCACCAACAACCCCGGTAATCTGCCGGTGGGTTTCGCCCGCCATCAGAATCCCGGCAGCAACGAGCAGTATCTGGATATCACCTGTGCCGCCTGCCATACCGGCGAACTGCGCTATAACGGCCAGGCGTTGCGGATCGACGGCGGCTCGGCCCAGCATGTGCTGCCTTCCAGCGTACCGACGGTACGTGGCGGCAGCTTCGGCCAGGCCATGGTCGCGAGCCTCGCCGCCACCTATTACAACCCGTGGAAGTTCAAGCGTTTTGCCCACAAGGTCCTGGGCGATAACTATGACGCCCAGTACGACCAGTTGCGCACCGACTTCAAGCAGTCGCTGGACATCTTCCTGAAGACGGCCTGGAACGATACCCATCGCGGGCTCTATCCGACCCAGGAAGGCCCCGGCCGTACCGATGCCTTCGGGCGCATCGCCAATGCCAGCTTCGGCGATGCCATCTCCGAGAAGAACTATCGCGTCGCCAACGCTCCCGTGGATTACCCACAGCTCTGGGATATCTGGACCTTTGATTGGGTGCAGTGGACCGCTTCGGCCCAGCAACCCATGGCACGTAATATTGGTGAGGCGCTGGGGGTTGGCGCGACCCTGAATTTCTTCGACGCCAACGGCCAGCCCTTGCAAGGCGCCGACCGCTACCCTTCCGGCGTGCGCGTGCGTGACCTGCAACGGATCGAGGAAACCCTCAAGCACCTGCAGCCGCCGCATTGGCCGGAAGACCTGTTCGGCAAGGTCGACCTGCCGTTGGCCGCCAAGGGGCGCGGGCTGTTCGCGGAAAACTGCGCCGGCTGCCATGTGCCCCCGGTGACCGAAGAGAAGGGTCGTCCGGTAAAACACCTGGTTTCGATTCCAGTCGCAGTGATCGGCACCGACCCGAACACCGCCAATAACATCGCCGACAATCGCTACGACCTGAGTGCACTGCAGTGGAACCCGGTCGAGCTGGCGAAACTGCCGGTCCAGTTGCACCCGGCACCCGAGGCGCCGCTGGATATGACGCAATTGTCGGTAGCCAAGGGCCTGGCCTACGTCACCGCCTTCGTCGAAGAGCGTGCCTATCGCGAGGCCAAGGTCACGCCGGAAGAACGCCCGGCCATGGACGGCTTCGGCCTGCCTATCGGTGTGCTCGAACAACGCGCCTACAAGGCCCGGCCGCTGGCCGGCGTATGGGCCACCCCGCCGTTCCTGCATAACGGCTCGGTGCCTTCGCTGTATCAACTGCTCTCGCCCCAGGACGAGCGCGCCGGCAGCTTCTATCGCGGCACCTTCGAGTACGATCCGCGTCATCTCGGTTATCGCCAGGAAGCCTTTCCCAATGGTTTCCTGTATGACACCCGGATCAGCGGCAACCACAACAGTGGCCACGAATTCCGTGCCGGCAAGCGTGGTAACGGCGTGATCGGTCGTTTGCTGCAGCCCGAGGAACGCTGGGCCCTGCTCGAATACCTGAAAGTCCTCGGCGGCCCGCTGGAGGCGCAACTGCCATGACCCCTCCCCTTCGCGTTCACGTTAAAAGGATGTCTACATGCTGACCCGACTCTGGCTGCGCCTCGGCGCCTTTCTGGGCAAGAGCCTGCTGATCCTGATCGGCCTCGGGCTGGTCGGCTGGGCCCTGGCCAGCGGCTGGTACGCCTGGCGCCATAGCGGCCCGGTGTCCGCCGAAGAGCAGATTCCGCCCGGCGAATCGGCCATGACCCAGAACATCATCCAGACCGCTGTGCGCATCGTCGACCAGCACCGCGAGGGCACCCGCTACCTGCGTGATGCCCATGCCAAGGCCCACGGCTGCGTGAAGGCCGAGGTCCAGGTGCCGAGTGATCTGAGCAGCGAGCTGCGCCAGGGTGTGTTTGCCGAACCGGGCAAGACCTGGCAGGCGCTGATACGCCTGTCCAATGGCAACGCTTATCCGCAGTTCGACAGTATTCGTGACGCCCGGGGCATGGCGCTGAAGTTGCTCGATGTTCCGGGCAAGCAACTGCTGCCAGGGCAACAGGGGCGCAATGAGCAGGACTTCGTGATGTTCAGTCATCCGAACTTCTTTGTCAGCGATGTCGCCGAGTACCAGCAGAACATCGGCGCCCAGGCGGACGGCAAGCAGGTTCTGGCGTTTTTCCCGAGCTGGAACCCGACCACCTGGCAGGTGCGCCATCTGTTTATCGCCCTGGCGACCTTGGCACCGGCGCCGATCAGTCCGACCCAGACCACCTATTTTTCGGTTTCGCCGTACAAGTTCGGCAATGACAACGCCAAGTTCCGCGTGGCCCCTGACCCGCAGAGTTGCCCGGAATATACCTTGCCGAAACAGAATGAGGACCTGCCGAACTTCCTGCGCAGCGCCCTGACCCAACAGTTATCCACAGACCGCGTCCCGGCCTGCTTCGTCCTGCAGATCCAGCGGCAGAATGCGCATCTGTATATGCCGATCGAAGACACCAGCATTGAATGGAAGGAGAGCGACGCGTCGTTCCAGACGGTGGCGCGGATTCGGATTCCGGCCCAGGACTTCGATACGCTGGAACAGAATATCGCCTGTGACAACCAGTCGTTCAGCCCCTGGCACGGGTTGGAGGCGCACCGGCCGATTGGTGGGATCAACCGGTTGCGCAAGGCGGTGTATGACGCGGTGAGCGATTACCGGCATAGCCGCAACGCCGAGCAATAAACCCCAGACGACAAAAAGCCCGCACAAGGCGGGCTTTGCGTGATGACCTGGCGTTCAGTGGTCCAGATCATTTGAAGATGGCGCAGCGGACGGGACTCGAACCCGCGACCCCCGGCGTGACAGGCCGGTATTCTAACCGACTGAACTACCGCTGCGCGTAGCGTTGAAGCGAAATGGTGGGTGATGACGGGATCGAACCGCCGACCCTCTGCTTGTAAGGCAGATGCTCTCCCAGCTGAGCTAATCACCCTTTCGTTTCGGTGCGGGCGCATTATGCCACAAAAAATCCATAACGCACTGATTTAGATAATCTTTTTTCAGAACCTGGATTTCTCGAAGCCCAGAACGAGAAAAACCGGGCATTAGAGAGACGAAAACCAGCGGCCCGCCTCCCCGCCGGCCCTGGCCTCCAATAACTTATTTCAATGCGACCGAAGGGCTGGTGCGCTGGTTTTCAGCAGCCGGGGCATGCCCGCGTACCGCCAGGATGACCACCAGCATACCCAACCCGCAGACCCCGGCGGCGATCACGAACGCAACGTTGTAGCCACCGCCGTATTGCACCACCAGGCCGGTCAGCGACGGCGCGATGATGCCGGCGAGGTTGGCCAGCAAATGCACGAAACCGCCGGTACCGCCGACACGATTCTTCGGCACGATGTCCTGAATCAGCCCCCAGCAGATCTGTGGTGTGACGAACAGGAAAATACTCGACACCGTGATGCAGGCCACCGCCATGCTCAACGACGACACCTGGGTGGTGATCATCACGCAACTGGCCGCGACCCCAAGGCCGACGATCAGCACGCACTTGCGTGCCAGGATCACATTGCCCAGCTTCCTGGCCAATGCATCGGTGACAAAACCACCGCCCAGAAAGCCCACCGCCGCTCCCAGCCAGGGGATCACGGCGATGATGCTCATGCTCTTGATGTCCAGGTGCTGAAAGTCCATCAGGTAGCTGGGCAGCCAGGTCAGGAAGAAATACAGCACATAGTTGAAGCAGAAAAACGCGGTCGCAACCGCCAGCACCGGAGCGGAAAAAATGTAGCTGACCAGGCTGCGGCCTTCCTGCACACCTTCGACCAACACCTCGGCACGGCTGACACGAATCAACTCGCGCTCGGCCTCGGACACCTTCGGGTGCTGCTCGGGCGTGTCCTTGAAGATCAACAACCAGGCCACCAGCCACAACGCACCCAGCAAGGCGATCACCACAAACGACACCCGCCAGCCGTAATTCAGCGCCACCAGGCCGACGATCGGCCCGGCCACGGCCGCGCCCAGGGGCTGACCGCAGTTGGTGAAGCCCAACGCCCGCCCGGCCTCTTCCCGAGGAAACCAATTGGTGATCGCCTTGTTGGTGGTGGTGCCCATCGGCCCCTCGCCCATGCCGAACAACACCCGGAAAATCAGCAGGTGGACGTACCCGGTAATGATCGCGGTCAATCCGCAAAACAGCGACCAGATACCCGCCGCCCAGGCAAAGACCTTTTTCGGGCCATAGGTATCGGCAGCCCAACCGCCGACAAAACACAGGGCGCAGTAACCGATGAAAAAGCTGCTGAAGATAAAACCCATCTGGGCATCGTCGATGTGCAGTTCGGTTTTCAACAGCGGCGCCACCACCGACAGTGCGGCGCGGTCCAGGTAGTTGAGCATGCCGGCAAAAAACAGCAGCCCGGCGATTCTCCAGCGGTAGTTGCCTTTCATTTTTTTATGGCCTTTGTTTATTATTTTTAGAGCGTGACAGCCTGTGGTGACTCAGCTGATCAGCGCATGGTCCGTGCAATAGGTCCGCAATACCTCGACGTCGGGCACAAAGCCCAGACCCGGCACATCGGGCAGGCTCATGCGGGGCTTGAAGGCGAGTTCGGGATACAGCAGGCGCTCGAACTCGATGAAGGGGACTTCCAGTGCCACGTCCGCCGGCAACAGCGTCAACAGATGGGCGACGGCGAGTAACCCGGGGCCGAAGTAGAAGCAATGGGGCACGACGCGGACAGCGTGCTCACGGGCAATGGCGAAAACCTCCAGCATCGCGCTGATGCCCCCGACCTTGGCGACACTGGGCTGCAGGATATCGACCGCACCCTGCTCGACCAGGGCGCGAATACCGTTCACCCCCGCTGCGTTTTCACCCGCGGAAATCGCCACGCCATGACGACGCACCTGGGCCAGACCATTGATATCGTCGGGCGGCCAGACGGGCTCTTCCAGCCAACCGAGGTCAAGCTCGTGCAACTGTTCAGCCATGTCGCACGCCCGGGCAACAGTCCAGGGGCAATTGACATCGACCATCAACTCGCCGACCAACACCGGCAGCGCCGCACGGGCCGCCGCGATGGCCGGATAGGTAGTTTCATGCAGCTTGATCTTGCGAAAGCCCTGCTGGCGGGCGCGTTTGACCTGGGCAAATACTTCGTCTGGATCGCCGCCATAACTGACCAGGCTGGCGTACAACTCAAGCTCGCGCGGCGTGCCGCCCAGCAGCTGGTACAACGGCTGGCCCGCCACTTGTGCAGCCAGGTCCCACAAGGCGATATCGATACCGGACAAGGCATAGACCATGGGGCCGGTGGAGCCGAAACCATGCAGGGCGCGACGTGCGGCGTCCAGGGTCCGGGCGCGGTCGGCCAGCGCGGTGCCGATGAACATGGGCGCCACCACTTCAGTCAGCGCCTTGAAGGTCACCGGATTGGAACCATGGCCAAAAGCCTCGCCCCAACCGCTCAGGCCGGTATCGGTGGTGACCTTGAGCATCAGGCTTTCCATACGCCGATGTCGGGGCGATGCGGCATTGAAGGCATCGTCGTCCTTGGCCGGCCCGAGGTTCTTGCGCTCAGGGGTACCCGCGGAGAAGGGGATGCCCAGGCGGATGATCTCGATACTGCGAATAATCACAGGCAGGTCTCCAAACGCTTTTTATTGGTGTTATAGACTGATGAAGCGAAGTGTTACGTTATCGTACAACATCATTGAGGAAGGAAGGAACCAATCCTGCGGGATATCCAAACAACGGAGTCGGGAATGCCGGCCTGGGAACGGCGCAACGTTGATCGCTGGGGAATTGAGGCCTGCTTGAATGGGTATTTGAAAACCGCGGCGGGCGCTGGATCCGAAGGGGATTCGGAAAACAAAAAAGCCCGCACAAGGCGGGCTTTCTGTGATGACCTGGCGTTCAGTGGTCCAGATCATCGAATATGGCGCAGCGGACGGGACTCGAACCCGCGACCCCCGGCGTGACAGGCCGGTATTCTAACCGACTGAACTACCGCTGCGCGTAACACTGATATCGAATGGTGGGTGATGACGGGATCGAACCGCCGACCCTCTGCTTGTAAGGCAGATGCTCTCCCGGCTGAGCTAATCACCCTTCGCTTTCGGTGTGGCGCGCATTCTACGGAGCAGTCCCGACTCTGGCAAGCACTTTTTTTAATATTTTTCTCAGGCCTTCCAAAGACTTAGCAGAGGGTTGGCCTATGGGGCTGCGAAGAGAATAATGCCCTCCTTTGTATAAAGGAGAGATGCACCCCATGTGGTTCAAGAACCTGCTGATCTACCGCCTGACCCAAGATCTGCCTTTTGATGCCGAGGCGCTGGAGACCGCACTGGCGAGCAAACCGGCCCGCCCCTGTGCAAGCCAGGAGTTGACCACTTACGGTTTCGTCGCGCCCTTCGGCAAAGGCGAAGACGCCCCGCTGGTGCATGTCAGCGGCGACTTCCTGCTGGTGGCCGCGCGCAAGGAAGAACGTATCCTGCCGGGTAGCGTGGTGCGCGATGCACTGAAGGAAAAGGTCGAGGAGATCGAAGCCGAACAGATGCGCAAGGTCTACAAGAAGGAGCGTGACCAGCTCAAGGATGAAATCATCCAGGCGTTCCTGCCCCGTGCCTTTATCCGTCGTTCGTCGACCTTTGCCGCGATTGCGCCGAAACAGGGCCTGATCCTGGTCAACTCGGCCAGCCCAAAACGCGCCGAGGACCTGCTGTCGACCCTGCGTGAAGTACTCGGCACCCTGCCGGTGCGTCCGTTGACGGTGAAAACCGCGCCAAGCGCGATCATGACCGACTGGGTGAAGACCCAGGTGACCGCGGAGCACTTCTTCGTCCTCGACGAATGCGAGCTGCGTGATACCCATGAAGACGGCGGCATTGTGCGCTGCAAGCGCCAGGACCTGACCGGCGAGGAAATCCAGCTGCACCTGAGCACCGGCAAGGTGGTGACCCAGTTGTCCCTGGCCTGGCAGGACAAGCTGTCCTTCGTGCTCGACGACAAGATGGTGGTCAAGCGCCTGAAGTTCGAAGACCTGCTGCAAGACCAGGCCGAACAGGACGGCGGCGAAGAAGCCCTGGGCCAGTTGGATGCCAGCTTCACCCTGATGATGCTGACCTTCGGCGAGTTCCTGCCGCAGCTGTTCGAGGCCCTGGGTGGCGAGGAAATGCCGCAGGGTATCTGATGCCGAGCAGGAGCCGGCTTGCTGGCGATTGGGGCCCTTGAGGTCGCCAAAAGCTTCGCTGGCAAGCCCTGCTCCTACAGTGCATTGTCGGCCACAGATTTTGTGTACGACACAGACCTGTAGGAGCCTGGCTTGCCAGCGAAGAGGCCCTCAAGATCGCCAAAAGCTTCGCGGGCAAGCCCTGCTCCTACAGTGCGTTGTCGGACACAGATTTTGTGTACGACACAGACCTGTAGGAGCCTGGCTTGCCAGCGAAGAGGCCCTCAAGATCGCCAAAGGCTTCGCGTGCAACCCCCTCTCCCACAGGCCCCGCGCTTGTCTGGCCCAACACTGCATATAACAAGGAAAACCCCATGCGCGCACTGGCCACACTCAGCCGCTTCGTCGGCAATACCTTCGCCTACTGGGTGTTGATTTTCGCCGTGCTGGCGTTCCTGCAACCCACCTGGTTCATCGCCCTGAAATTCGCCATCGTGCCGCTGCTCGGCCTGGTGATGTTCGGCATGGGCCTGACCCTCAAACTCGACGATTTCGCCGAAGTCGCCCGCCATCCCTGGCGCGTGGCCCTGGGCGTGATCGCCCACTTTATTATCATGCCCGGCGTCGCCTGGCTGCTCTGCCGGGCCTTCCAGCTGCCGGCGGAAATCGCCGTCGGGGTGATCCTGGTCGGCTGCTGCCCCAGCGGCACCTCTTCCAATGTCATGACCTGGCTGGCCCGCGGCGACCTTGCGCTGTCGGTGGCCATCGCCGCCGTCACCACCCTCCTCGCCCCGCTGCTGACCCCCGCGTTGATCTGGCTGCTGGCCTCGGCCTGGTTGCCGGTGCAGTTCAGCGAGCTGTTCTGGTCGATCCTGCAGGTGGTGTTGCTGCCGATTGTGCTCGGCGTCGTCGCCCAACGCCTGCTGGGTGAGCGAGTCCGCCACGCAGTGGAAGTCCTGCCGCTGGTGTCGGTGGTGAGCATCGTGATCATCGTCGCCGCCGTGGTCGCCGCCAGCCAGGCGAAGATTGCCGAGTCCGGCCTGCTGATCATGGCCGTGGTGATGCTGCACAACAGCTTCGGCTACCTGCTGGGTTACTTCACCGGCCGCCTGTTCAAGCTGCCACTGGCCCAGCGCAAGTCGCTGGCGCTGGAAGTCGGCATGCAGAACTCGGGGCTGGGCGCCGCCCTGGCCAGCGCGCACTTCTCACCGCTGGCGGCGGTGCCCAGCGCGCTGTTCAGTGTCTGGCACAATATTTCCGGGGCCCTGCTCTCGACCTGGTTCCGCCGCATGAGCGAAAAACAGGACCGCGCACAGGCGGCTGACAGCGCCCTGAACTGAAGGAAACTTGATCCACCGGACAAGAATGGGCACTATAGTGCACAGCGCAGGGACGACCTTGCGGCTTGAGCGCGGTATCCATCCGGGGACGACCCCATCCATAGATGGAGGTTTTCATGTCCTGGATCATTCTGTTTTTCGCCGGTCTCTTCGAGGTCGGCTGGGCCGTTGGCCTCAAGTACACCGACGGCTTCAGCCGCCCGCTCCCCACCGCACTCACCGTTGCAGCCATGGCTGTCAGCCTCGGCCTGCTGGGCCTGGCCATGAAGGAATTGCCCCTGGGCACCGCCTATGCGATCTGGACCGGCGTCGGCGCGGTGGGCACGGTGATCGCCGGGATCATCCTGTTCGGTGAGTCCATGGCGTTGTTCCGCTTGGCGAGCGTGGGCTTGATCATTGCCGGGTTGATCGGCCTGAAGGTTTCGGCGGCCTGACATCCTGTTCGACCCTACACTCACCCGACTATCTTGAGCCTCGACTTGCCACTACGACCAACACCGTCCTGTAGGAGCAGGGCTTGCCCGCGAAGCTTTTAGCGATCTCACGGGCCTCTTCGCTGGCAAGCCAGGCTCCTACAGGACGGTGTTGGCCGTAGTAGAGGGAAAGGTCAAGGCGGTATCAACAAAAACCGTGTTCAACCATGAGTAATGGCTGAACACGCAACGCTCTATCGGTGCACCATTCCGCGCAATTGCAACACCTGCTCACGCAATTGCTCCGGCACCGCCACCTCGGCCCCGACCGGCGTCCCCGCCACCAGGGTCACCCGCGACCACAATCGGCGGAACAAGCCCTTGGCCGGATCACGGCTGAAGAAACTGCCCCACAAGCCTTGCAACGCCAGCGGAATCACCGGCACCGGGGTCTCCTCCAGCACGCGGGTCATGCCGCCCTTGAACTCGTTGATCTCACCGTCGGTGGTCAGCTTGCCCTCAGGGAAGATGCACACCAATTCCCCTTCCTTCAGGTACTCGGCGATCTTGCGGAATGCGCGCTCGTAGATCTCCAGGTCTTCGCTGCGCCCGGCAATCGGAATCGCCCCGGCCGTGCGGAAGATAAAGTTGAGCACCGGCAAGCGGTAGATCTTGTAATACATCACGAAGCGAATCGGCCGCCGTACCGCGCCGCCGATCAGCAACGCATCGACAAACGACACATGGTTGCAGACCAGCAAGGCCGCCCCCTCATCGGGGATCAAGTCCAGGTTGCGGTGCTCGACGCGGTACATGGAATGGCTGAGCAGCCAGATCATGAAACGCATGCTGAACTCGGGCACGATCTTGAAGATATAGGTGTTGACCGCGATGTTCATCAGCGACACCACCAGGAACAACTCCGGAATCGACAGCTTCGCCACACTCAGCAGCAGGATCGAGACAATCGCCGAGACCACCATGAACAGCGCGTTGAGGATGTTGTTGGCGGCAATCACCCGGGCCCGCTCGTTCTCGGCGGTGCGCGACTGGATCAGGGCATACAGCGGCACGATGTAGAAACCGCCGAACACCCCCAGCCCGAGGATATCCACCAGCACCCACCAGGCCTGGTGATAACCGAGGATCGCCAGCCAGTCGTTGGCCTGCACGTTCTGCGGCAGATTGCCCGAATGCCACCACAACAACAGGCCGAACAGCGTCAGGCCGAACGAGCCGAAAGGCACCAGGCCGATTTCTACCTTGCGCCCTGACAAGCGCTCGCAAAGCATGGAACCGGCGGCAATCCCCACCGAGAACACCGTGAGGATCAGCGTCACCACGGTTTCATCGCCGTACAGCCACTCCTTGGCGTACGCCGGGATCTGCGTCAGGTAGATCGCCCCGACGAACCAGAACCAGGAGTTGCCGACAATCGAGCGCGACACGGCGGGCGTCTGCCCCAAACCCAGGCGCAAGGTGGCCCAGGACTGGCTGAAGATATTCCAGTTCAAACGCAGTTGCGGGCTCGCCGCCGCCGCCCGCGGAATGCCGCGGCTGGCCAGGTAACCGAGCACCGCCACCAGCACAATGGCGCTGGAGACGATAGGCGCGTAGTGCGCCGAAGACATCATCACCCCGGCACCGATGGTCCCCGCCAGGATCGCCAGGAAGGTGCCCATTTCCACCAGGCCGTTGCCACCCACCAGTTCGTCTTCTGCCAGGGCCTGGGGCAGGATCGAATATTTGACCGGGCCGAACAGCGCCGAGTGGGTGCCCATGGCGAACAGCGTCAGCAGCATCAACGACAGGTGATCGAAGACAAAGCCCACGGCACCCACCGCCATGATCACGATCTCACCCAGCTTGATCACCCGGATCAGCGCGTCCTTGGCGAATTTCTCGCCGAACTGGCCGGCCAGGGCCGAGAACAGGAAGAACGGCAGGATGAACAGCAAGGCACAGAGGTTGACCCAGATGCCGCGATCACCCGTGAGGGCCAGCTTGTAGAGGATGGCAAGGATCAACGACTGCTTGAACAGATTGTCGTTGAACGCACCGAGGGACTGCGTGACGAAGAACGGCAGGAAACGCCGTGTACGCAGCAGGCTGAACTGTGAGGGGTGACTCATCTTCCCTGTACCTGAGTGGCGCCGAGAGCGGCTTTCTTGTTGGAAGGCGGATCACCACCCCCGGGCCACAACCTTACCTAAAATCAGGCAACTATTTCGCTATTCCTGCCAGGCAAGGCGAAACAAAAAGCTCGCCTTTATAGGCACCGCGCAGGGTTTTCGAACCGACAATCAGCCAGAGCACCGCCAGCAGCGCCACCAGTACCAGGCCGAAACCACTGAAAAAACCCAGGTGCAAGGTGCTGCCCAATTTCAAGGTGGCCAGGGAGTAGACGCCCAGGGGGAAGGTGTAGCCCCACCAGCCGAGATTGAACGGGATGCCCCGGCGCAGGTAACGCAGGGTGATGAGCGCCGCCATCAGCATCCACCACAGGCCGAAGCCCCAGAGGATGATCCCGGCGACCAGGCCCAGCCCGCTGGCGATTTCACCGATGCCGGCGAAACCGTTGGCGGCGAAAATCGCCGGCGAGTCCGCGCCCAGCACCAGCATGCCCAAGGCCCCGGTCCCGATCGGGCCCAGCGCCAGCCAGCTCGAGGCCGCCATGTTTTCATGGGGCAACTTGTGCAAGGCCATGCGCAACAGCAGGATCACCAGGATGCTGAACGCCACCGGCACCGAGAACGCCCAGAGCACATAGCTGGTGATCAACACGTTGAACTGCATAGGGGTATCGAGCAGGTGCGGCGCCAGCAGGCCACCGCTGGCCGCCGCCACTTCCGCAGCCACCACCGGCAACAGCCAGACCGCGGTCATCTGGTCGATGCTGTGCTCCTGGCGGGTGAACATCAGGTAGGGAATCAGCACGCCGCAGGCCAGGGACATGGCCACGTCGATCCACCACAGCACCTCGGCGACCTGCACCGCGCTGTCGCCCCAGCGTGGCACGCCGAACAGCAGGAAACCGTTGATGATGGTCGCCAGCCCCATGGGAATGGTGCCGAAGAACATCGAGACCGTGGAATGCCCGAAAATCCGCCGCGCCTCATGGAAGAACAACACCCAGCGCGCGCCGTAAAGCAGGCTGAACACGGTGAACAGCAGGATATTGAACAGCCACAGGCCTTCGGCGAACGCACGCTGGCCCGGGACTTCGACCGGCAACTGCGCCAGGGCCAGCGCCAGGACACCGGTGCCCATGGTGGCGGCGAACCAGTTGGGGGTGAACTGGCGAATGACTTCGCGAGGGTGCTGCAGATGGCCTAAAGGCCGGATTCCGGGTTTGACGCTATTGGGGCACGGTTGCATGACTGACTCCTGTCCTCGGGTGAGGTTGCAGCCATCATAGAACCGGATCGAATATCCATATAACGGGTAATTTCTCTAACTGTTATCTGTTTTATAGATAATCTGTCATGGACTGCCTTCGGTTTCGATCACCAGCACCCGCGCCTCGCCCAAAGGTTCGGCCAGGTGCTCACAACCGATGTCGGCGTAGAAAATATCGCCGACTTCCAACATGACGGCCTGCTCGATCCCGTCATTGCGATAACGCATGCGGACCCGACCATCGAGCACCACAAACACCTCCTGCCCGTCATTGACGTGCCAGATATAGGGCTGGTCGGTCCAATGCAGGCGGGTGCTGATGCCGTTCATGCTGGCGATGTCCAGTGCCGCCCAGGGACGGCTGCCGGTGAAGTCTGCGCTGCGGATAATCGCCATGGGCGGGGTCCTTGATGGGGATGGTCGAGCACTCATGATTGCCCGTGATCCACACATTAATAAGTGGCCCGAAAGACAATCTCCGATAAGATCAGGCCAAATCGCTGCCCCGAGTACACAGACGATGACCACGATCCATGTCGCTGTAATCGCCTTCAACGACATCAGCCCTTTTCATTTATCCGTACCGACGCTGGTATTCGCCGAGCAGCGCGAAGGCATCGAGATGCCACGCTTTTCCCTGAAGGTCTGCGGCTTCGAGCCTGGTCCACTGATTACCTCGGCGGGTTTCGATATCCAGGTTCATCATGGGCTTGAGGTGCTCAGCCAGGCCGACGTGATCATCATGCCGTCCTGGCGCGACACCGAGGAGCGGCCGCCCGAGCCGTTGCTGGAAGCACTGCGCCAGGCACACGGCGAAGGCACGCGGATCGTCGGCCTGTGCCTGGGAGCCTTTGTTCTTGCTGAAGCCGGCCTGCTGGACGGACGCAAGGCCACCACCCATTGGAATTGGGCCGCGACCTTCGCCCGCAAATACCCTCGGGTGCTGCTGGATGCCGACGTGCTATATGCCGAGTCCGAGCACTTGCTGACCTCGGCCGGCACTGCCGCCGGCCTGGATTGCTGCCTGTACCTGATGCAGCAACTGTGCGGGGCCGAAGTCACGCACAAGGTGGCCCGGCGGCTGGTGGTCGCGCCCCATCGTTCGGGTGGCCAGGCGCAGTTTATCGAGCGGCCCCTGCCCCTGGCCGGCGAGCAGGATCGCCTGGGGCAACTGCTGCAATGGCTCGGGCACAACTTCACCCGGAGTCACTCCCTGGATGAACTGGCGGATCGGGTAGCGATGAGTCGCCGCTCATTCACCCGGCACTTCAAGCAACTGACGGGGACCACTGTCGGCCAGTGGCTGCTGGGGCAACGTTTGAGCCATGCCCAGCGACTGCTGGAAAGCAGCGCCCAGGGTATTGAAGCCATTGCCCTGGAAGCGGGGTTCGGCACGGCCCTGTCGTTACGCCAGCATTTCCAGGCCTCGCTACGGATTTCCCCGTCGGCTTATCGGGCGCAGTTTGCCGGGCGCCAAACCTGAGAACCTGTTGCCACGCGGTCCTTGTGGGAGCAGAGCTTGCTCGCGAAGAGGCCCGTAAGAACGCTAAAAGCTTCGCGGGTAAGCTCCGCCCCCACAATGACCGTATTCATCCGCCTCTTGCTCCAAACGATAAAGATCCAGCTGAGCCTCCCTGCGCAACCACGCGGCATCCAGCACCGGCTCCTTACCCGGCACTGGCCGTTTGATTTCATCGCCACGCACCAACGCGCTGCGCAAAATCGCAAAACGCGCGCGGTTGATATGCCCACCGGAACCATAGACCCCCGCCCTGCCCAATTTCGCAGCGACGCCGGTTTCTCGCCCGAACCAACCGCCACCGATACCCAGGCGCACCATGATAAAGGCATGATCGCGGAGAATCGCCGCACAGGTCTGGATCAGTTCGATAAACCCCTGGGTCGCGATATCCATCGCCTCCAGCCCATGCAGTTGGGCAATCCGCTTGCCGATCCACACCCCCTGGGTCCTTAGCAGCAGCACATCGACGCAGTCATGGGCCAACTCGACCCGGCGCCGCGGATCAGGCTCTTGCAACAGCGCCTGCCTGAGGGTCTGCAAGGCGAAGGCCATGGGCACCGAACCCTGGGGCCGCATTCGCCGCGAGGGCAGCACATGGCAAAGCAATTGATGCAAGCCGAACAGACTCTCGGGTTGCAGGAACAAACGGGCCTGAGCGGACAACGGCTGCCAGGCTACCTCCTGCAACAGACCGAGCATTTGTGTCAGATCCGCCGACTGGAACCTCAGGGCAAGCTGGGTGGACGCCGGCAAGGGCGTCCGGATGCCTGAGCGTGTGGGAGTCGTCATTGAGCACCGTGATCCTTCCGGTAAAAGACCCCAGTCTGACCAGCCCCCTGCCGTCGATCTTGCAATAACCGATCAGCCGGCTGACCGACTCAGGCCACCAGGTCCCGTGCCGGGCGACGCCACAGCAACATCAGCAAGGCTCCGAGCGACAGCCCGATCAACATCACGCCATAGCCGTCGGTCGTGGCGATCAAGCCCAGACTGTGACTCAGGTTGCCCGCCAACAACGCCGGCAGACAGAACGCCAGGTAGCTCAGCGCATAAAAAGCCGACATCAGCCCTGCCCGTTCATGGGGCAAGGCCAGCGGCACCACGCTGCGCAGCGCGCCGAGGAAACCCGAGCCGAAACCGCCCCCCGCGACCAAGGTGGCGAAGAGAAACAGCGGGAGACTGGCGCTGTGCACCGCCAGCAGAATCAGACTGACGCCAATGGCCAGCAGCACGGCCCCCAGGCGCAGGATTTTTTGCGCCGGGCGATCGCGCAAGGTGAAGATCGTCAACGCGCCGCTGAGGGTCAGGATTGCCACCAGCACGCCACCGATCAGGTTGGACGTCGAGCCGGTCGCGGCGCGTACCAGCGAAGGCGCGAGGGACAGGTAGAAACCGCCCATGGCCCAGACCGCGACGTCCACCGGCAAGGCGATCCACAGGGCCTTGCGCGCTTGCGGCGGTACATGCAGGGTCGGACGCAACGAGGCCAGCGCGCCCGGCTGCGCGCTGACCGTTTCCGGCAAGCGCCAGACAGTCGCCGCCTGCACCACCAGCAGGCCGAACAGAATCCAGTACACCAACTGCATGGGGTGTGGCGCGAACTCCACCAGCAAACCGGAACCGAGGCCCCCGCAGGCCATGCCCAGCAAAGGCGCGATACTGTTGATCAACGGCCCCTTGCGGTTGTCGTTGTCCAGCAGGGACGCACCCAGTACGCTGGTGGCCATGCCGGTGGCAAAACCTTGCAGCGCCCGCGCGGCAATCAGCAACACGACGCTGTCGGCCGTGATAAACAGCCACATCGCGCCGATATCCAACAGCAATGCGGTAAAGATCACCGGCCGGCGACCCAGATGGTCGGACAAGGAACCGACCGTCAACAAGGCCGCCAGCAGGCTCAGGGCATACACCCCGAAGATCAGCGTCAGGGTCGCCGCGGAAAACCGCAGGGTTTCCTGATACAGATGGTACAGGGGGGTCGGCGCGCTGGAGGCGGCCAGAAAGGTCAGCAAGGTGATCGACAGAAACACCAGGCTGGCACGGTTGGACACGGGCTTTTCGGCGCGATGGGACATAGGCACACTCCACAAAAGCTAAAATATTGCTTTTATGGAGTGTGCTACGGCTTTTCTCTTAAAGCAAATTCTTTGTGTTAAGGTTTTGGCATGGCGATCAAAGAAAGTGTACGTCCGGGCGGCCGCAGTGCCAGGGTGCAGGAATCGATTCATCAGGCGGTCCGTGGGCTTCTCGAAGAGCAGGACCGCGCGAGCCTGACCGTTCCGCAGATTGCGGCGCGAGCCGGGGTCACGCCTTCGACCATCTATCGGCGCTGGGGCGACCTGACGGTGTTGTTGGCCGATGTGGCATTTGCGCGTATGCGCCCGGAGGTCGAACCGGCCAATACCGGCAGCCTGCGCGGCGACCTGCGGGCCTGGGCCGAGCAATACCTGGATGAAATCAGCTCGGAACCGGGCCGGCAGATGATGCGTGACGTGCAATGCAGCACCAGCACCGGTTATTGCACCACCATCCTCGGCGGGCAGTTGCAGATCATTCTCGATCGTTACCCGCAAGCAATGCTGCCCAGCGTCGAGCGCCTGCTGGACCTGATCGTCGCGCCGACGGTGTTCCGAGT
Source organism: Pseudomonas sp. MWU13-2862 (assembly GCF_023242495.1). Lineage (NCBI taxonomy): Bacteria > Pseudomonadati > Pseudomonadota > Gammaproteobacteria > Pseudomonadales > Pseudomonadaceae > Pseudomonas > Pseudomonas sp. MWU13-2862. The sequence continues at coordinate 258,646 of NZ_JALMEZ010000010.1, forward strand.
GTTGTTCGCGGACAAGCCGTTGAGTGTCGAAGCTCTGCACCAACAAATCGAGTTGGCACTCACCGCCCCCTAGCAACAGGGCTGCGACCTTGGTCGACACTGACGCCGCCCGGTCATCGTGCGAGACTGTAGCGCCAGGGCCGGACTGCCCTCGGAATGTCTTTTGCCGGGAGTTTCCATGTCGCTGTCCAGCGGGCTGATCGCCGCCGTCGCCCTGGCCTATATGGCCATCATGTTCGCCATCGCCTTTTATGGCGACCGCCGCAGCACGCCCCTGCCGCCACGCGTGCGGGCCTGGGTGTACAGCCTGTCCCTGGCCGTCTATTGCACCAGCTGGACCTTCTTCGGCGCGGTTGGCCAGGCCGCCGACCAGCTCTGGGCGTTCCTGCCGATCTACCTGGGCCCCGTGCTGTTGCTGGTGTTCGCACCCTGGGTCCTGCAAAAGATGGTGCTGATCAGCAAACAGGAAAACATCACCTCCATCGCCGACTTCATCGCCGCCCGCTATGGCAAATCGCAATCCCTGGCGGTGGTCGTGGCGCTGATCTGCCTGGTCGGCGTACTGCCTTATATCGCCCTGCAACTGAAAGCCATCGTCCTCGGCGTCAACCTGCTGATCGGTGCCGGTGCCGACGCCATGGGCGTACGCGCCCAGGACACGGCGCTGGTGGTGTCGCTGATCCTGGCGCTGTTCACCATCGTCTTCGGTACCCGCAACCTCGACGCCACCGAACACCACCGCGGCATGGTGCTGGCGATTGCCTTCGAATCCCTGGTCAAGCTGTTCGCCTTTCTCGCCGTCGGCGCCTTCGTCACCTACGGCCTCTATGACGGTTTCGACGATTTGTTCAGCCAGGCCAAAACCTCGGCGCTGCTGGCCGAATACTGGGAAGAAACGGTCAACTGGCCGTCCATGGTGGTGCAGACCGGCGTGGCGATGATGGCGATCATCTGCCTGCCCCGGCAGTTCCATGTCACAGTGGTGGAAAATATCGAACCTCAGGACCTGCGCCTGGCCAAATGGGTGTTCCCCGCCTACCTGATCCTCGCGGCACTGTTCGTGGTGCCGATTGCCCTGGCCGGGCGCATGATGTTGCCCACGGATGTCTTGCGTGATTCCTACGTTATCAGCCTACCGTTGGCCCAGGCCCATCCGTCGCTGGCCTTGCTGGCCTTTATCGGTGGTGCCTCGGCGGCCACCGGCATGGTGATTGTCGCCAGCGTCGCGTTGTCGACCATGGTCTCCAACGACATGTTGTTGCCCTGGCTACTACGCCGGCAGAACTCCGAACGGCCGTTCGAAGTGTTCCGCCACTGGATGCTCTCGGTGCGTCGGGTCAGCATTGTCGCCATTTTGCTGCTGGCCTATGTCAGCTACCGCCTGCTGGGCTCGACCGCGAGCCTGGCAACCATCGGCCAGATCGCCTTCGCCGCCGTGACCCAGCTGGCGCCGGCCATGCTCGGCGCGCTGTACTGGAAACAGGCCAACCGGCGCGGGGTGTTTGCCGGTATCGCCGGCGGCACCTTCCTCTGGTTCTATACCCTGATCCTACCCATCGCCGCCCGCAGCCTGGGCTGGTCGCTGAGCAGTTTCCCCGGGTTGGCCTGGCTGCACGGCAACCCGCTTAACCTGCCGATCAGCCCGCTGACCCAAGGCGTGGTGCTGTCGCTGGCAGGCAACTTCACCCTCTTCGCCTGGGTCTCGGTGCTGTCGCGCACACGGGTCTCCGAGCACTGGCAGGCCGGGCGCTTTATCGGCCAGGAACTCAATGCCCGGCCCAGCGCCCGCTCGATGCTGGCGGTGCAGATCGAAGACCTGCTGACCCTCGCCGCACGCTTTGTCGGCGAAGAACGCGCACGCCAGAGTTTTATCCGTTTCGCCTATCGCCAGGGCAAGGGCTTCAACCCGAACCAGAACGCCGACAGCGACTGGATCGCCCACACCGAACGCCTGCTGGCCGGGGTACTCGGGGCCTCCTCGACCCGCGCGGTGGTGAAAGCCGCCATCGAAGGGCGGGAAATGCAACTTGAAGATGTCGTCCGGATCGCCGACGAAGCCTCCGAAGTGCTGCAGTTCAACCGCGCGTTGCTGCAAGGCGCCATCGAAAACATCACCCAGGGCATCAGCGTGGTCGACCAGTCCCTGAGGCTGGTGGCCTGGAACCGCCGTTACCTGGAACTGTTCAATTACCCGGACGGCCTGATCAGCGTCGGCCGGCCGATTGCCGATATCATCCGCTACAACGCCGAGCGCGGCCTGTGCGGTCCCGGCGAGGCCGAAGTGCATGTCGCACGGCGCCTGCACTGGATGCGCCAGGGCCGCGCGCATACCTCGGAGCGGCTGTTCCCCAACGGTCGGGTCATCGAGCTGATCGGCAACCCGATGCCCGGCGGCGGTTTTGTCATGAGCTTCACTGACATCACCGCGTTCCGCGAGGCCGAGCAAGCCCTGACCGAGGCCAACGAGGGCCTGGAACAGCGCGTCACCGAACGGACCCACGAACTGTCGCAACTGAACGTCGCCCTGACCGAAGCCAAGGGCACGGCGGAAGCGGCCAACCAGTCCAAGACCCGCTTCCTTGCGGCGGTCAGCCATGACCTGATGCAGCCGCTGAACGCCGCCCGCCTGTTCTCCGCCGCCCTCTCCCACCAGGACGACAGCCTGTCCCGGGAGGCCCGGCAACTGGTCCAGCACCTGGACAGCTCACTGCGTTCAGCCGAGGACCTGATCAGCGACCTGCTGGATATCTCGCGCCTGGAAAACGGCAAGATCACGCCCAACCCGCAGCCCTTTGTCCTCAATGAGCTGTTCGACACCCTCGGCGCGGAGTTCAAGGCCCTGGCCCAGGAGCAAGGCATGAACTTCCGGGTTCGCGGCAGCCGTTTGCCGGTGAACAGCGACATCAAGCTGTTGCGGCGGATCCTACAGAACTTCCTGACCAATGCCTTCCGCTACGCCAAGGGCCCGGTCCTGCTCGGCGTGCGGCGCCAGGGCGGCCTGTTGTCCCTGGAAGTCTGGGACCGCGGGCCGGGGATTCCCGAGGACAAGCGCCAGGTGATTTTCGAGGAGTTCAAACGTCTCGACAGCCACCAGACCCGGGCCGAAAAAGGCCTGGGGCTGGGTTTGGCGATTGCCGACGGACTCTGCCGGGTACTCGGGCATCGCCTGCAAGTGCGCTCCTGGCCGGGGCACGGCAGTGTATTCAGCGTCAGCGTGCCGATTGCCCGTCATCCGGCGAGTGCGGCCGGCCACAGTCCGCTCGTCAACGGCCAGGCACTGAGCGGTGCCCAGGTGTTATGCGTGGATAACGAGGACAGCATTCTGATCGGCATGCACAGCCTGCTGACCCGCTGGGGCTGCCGGGTCTCGACCGCGCGCAATCGCGAGGAGTGCGCCGCGCTGCTCGATGGCGGCCTGCGTCCGCAACTGGCGCTGGTGGACTATCACCTGGATAACGGCGAGACCGGAACCGGCCTGATGACCTGGATGCGCACGCGCCTGGCGGAGCCGCTGCCCGGTGTGGTGATCAGCGCCGACCTGCGCCCGGAAACCGTCGCACAGGTGCATGGGGCGGGGTTGGAGTACCTGGCCAAGCCGGTGAAACCGGCGGCGTTGCGGGCGTTGTTGAGTCGGCATCTGCCGCTTTGAACGCGGGCTGATTACTCAGGCAACTGCACCACGCCGTCCTCATCGGTCATCGCCCGTTCCAGCAGCTCCGCGGGCAGGCTCTTGCTCGCCCGCGCGCCCAGCAGCTTGAGCTGCTCGCTGCGGCTGACCAGGTTGCCACGCCCATCCGTCAGCTTGTTCCGCGCGGCAGCGTAGGCCTTGTCCAGTTGCTGGAGGCGATTGCCGACCTCGTCCAGGTCCTGGATAAACAACACGAACTTGTCGTACAGCCAACCGGCGCGCTCGGCGATTTCCCGGGCGTTCTGGCTCTGGCGTTCCTGCTTCCAGAGGCTGTCGATCACCCGCAAGGTGGCGAGCAAGGTGGTCGGGCTGACAATCACGATATTGCGGTCGAAGGCTTCCTGGAACAGGTTCGGCTCGGCCTGCAAGGCCGCCGAAAACGCCGCTTCGATGGGCACGAAGAGCAAGACGAAATCCAGGCTGTGCAAGCCTTCCAGACGCTTGTAGTCCTTGCCGGCCAACCCCTTCACATGATTACGCAACGACAGCACATGCTGCTTGAGCGCCGCCTGGCCGATCGCCTCGTCATCGGCGCCGACATATTGCTGGTAGGCGGTCAGGCTGACCTTGGAGTCCACCACCACCTGCTTGTCACCCGGCAACAGGATCAGCACGTCCGGCTGGAAACGCTCGCCATCCGGTCCTTTCAGGCTGACCTGGGTCTGGTACTCGCGGCCTTTTTCCAACCCGGCATGCTCAAGCACCCGTTCGAGAATCAATTCGCCCCAGTTGCCCTGGGTCTTCTGGCCCTTGAGCGCCCGGGTCAGGTTGGTCGCCTCATCGCTCAGGCGCAGGTTCAGCTGTTGCAGGCGCTCCAGCTCCTTGCCCAGGGAGAAGCGTTCGCGGGCTTCCTGTTGATAACTCTCTTCCACACGTTTTTCGAAGGACTGGATACGTTCCTTCAAGGGGTCGAGCAATTGTCCGAGGCGCTGCTGGCTGTTTTCGGCAAAACGCGCCTCGCGCTCGTCGAAGATCTTCGCGGCCATTTCGGCAAACTGCGCACGCAGTTCATCCCGCGAGCCCTGCAGGTCGTCCAGGCGCTGCTGATGGCTGTCCTGCTGTTCCCGCAGCTCGGCACTCAACGACGCCGCCTGGGCATCCAGGCGGCGCAGCTCGGCCTCTTTCTGGGCACGCTCGAGGTTCCAGGCATGGGCGGCGTCGCGACCGTTGTCACGCTCGATCTGCAGCAGTTCGACTTCCCGGCGCAGCGCCGCCAGTTCCGCTTGCTTGACGGTATTGGCCTGGCTCAGGTCGCTGACCTCGTCGCGGCTGGCATCCAGTTGTGCACCGAGCCCATCCGCCGCCAGCCGGGCACTGCTCAGACGCTCGTCAAACAGCACCAGCTCGGCCTGGGCAGCACTCGCCCGGCGCTGCAACTGCCAGGCCAGGGCCAGCAACGGCAACGCCGCGCCCGCCAAACCGAGCAAGAGACTGGTCAGATCCAACGCCATAAGAACTCCCAAGGTGCCAACCAATTGTAAAGAATCAAGGGTAACGAAGGTGATCGGCCCTGGACAGTTCGCGCCAGGTAGAAATCGTATCGGGCCGGGACAAGGGCAAGGAAGCCAAGCGAAATTTCATGTAGCACTGCACGCCAGATCGCGGGGCGCGCCACTCTACGCTGTTTTTCGTACGGGTAAAGCCGAAAAAACCCGACATGCCCGTCCTAGAGCAAGCGCTTGGGACAATCCACAGAAGCTGTGGATAACTCAGTGGACAACCCCTCTCCAACCCTCGCAAAGCCGCATGGAATGGGGCTCGCAGTCAAACTGTCGATTTTTTCACCAATAAAAAAAGACGATATTTTTCATTGACTTGTATTGGCGATACAGGCATTCGAGGGACAGATTGCGCAGATGACCGTCCGGTGACAAGCCGTGGGCCGATTGTGCACAAGTAGTGCGATAACGGTTATATCGACGCACCTTTTTTGCACAGGCGCCGCCATTCGCTCTTTAGCGCCACTCCTGGAGCCAGCATATCGCCCCCTTTTGGGCAGCGTCCCGCCAGCGAAATTCCGCCTCGGTACCACGGGAGCGCCTTGAACAAGTTTTTTGCCAACACGCTTCCCTTATCCGTTTTAATGCGATAGTATCCGCCCCGTTAGTACCAAGCTGAAAGTCAATTCAGGTCGAACATTCCCTCAGAAGCACTCTCCAAAATGGATCAGTCGCTCGAAAGAAGGGATCGACCCCTCGATGGTTTCCAGGTAAATCTTTCCCAGTACAGCCTTTGAAAGGCGGCTGGAGAATGTTGTTACTCTGACCGAACCAACCTGCAAGATTGATCAGGATCTTCACCCCGGGCCCAGAACCTTTGCCCTTGTTGTGATTGCCTGCCCTCCTAAGTACCTACCTGCCAGCCCCAGCGCCACTTGATTTCATGCGCTCAACTGGCGGCTTTGTTCCAGTCAGGTTCTTCGTCCGATCCATAATGGTTCGACGCTACTGGAACGTTTTAACGTTGCACGGATCAGATTCCGTGTCATTTGCAGGAACACCTAATAATTATGTCGACTCAAATCCATACCCAGGACGCTATTCGCACCCTGACCAACGCCTTCGCACCGATGAACTGCCTGATCATGGCCGCTCGCAAAGGCTGCTTCAGCTTCACGCTGGTCAACGAACACGGTATCGCTCGTCACAGCGAACGTCTGTATCCGGACCAGTACTCCAGCGCCGAACCGCTGCAGGCGGTCATCGACCGCACGCGCCAGGCCCTGGTTGCCTGAGGCCCGTATAGCCCAGCTTAGAAACAAGCTGTAACCCAAAAGCCCGGTCTTTGTTGCCGGGCTTTTTATTGCCTGAAGTTTCGCGATTTTGACTGTATGGCTAAGCACGAATAAATATATAAGCCACGCGCTCATAGTTTAAATATTTTAAAAACAGTCCTTTACAGCAGAGATATGACACTACACTTCAACTCAAGCGGCCCGGGCCGCTTCCGGCGGGCCTGAACGCCTCCACCGCTACCAGGGGCCAGGCCACGCCGACCAATAAAAAACGCCGATCACACGGCCGGAGTATCGAGGGTGTCATGGGTATCGCCGCCAGGGAACTGCGCCTTTATGTGATTCGCCCGACCCTGCTGTACCTGGGTCGCCACAGCCCGAGCGCCGAAGCACTGCTGCTGGGCATCGCCGCCAGCCAGTCGGACCTGGGCTCGGCCCTGCACGACCGCCGCGGTCACGGCCTGTACTGCATCGACGAAAGCCGCCATGCCGCGTTATGGGACCGCTACCTGGCCCCGGACCCGGAATTGGCCAGCCTGGTGCGCGGCCTGGCCAGCCAGCATGCTTTTTTTAGCAGCCCGAATCTCGAACTGGCGGTGAATCTTCGTTATTCCACGGCCATCGCCTGGCTGCTGGTGGAAGAACACCACCCCAAGCTGCCCGCCATCGACGATCTGCTCGGTATGGCGCGGATCTGGCGACAGACTTTCCAGCCACAAGGACGTTTACGGGATTTCACTCGCGCCTGGCAAAGTTGTGACTCATCGGTCACTCCGATCGCCTGCTAGAGCCAAAACCCAGTTTCCGGGAAAACCGATCGATTTTGGTCGGATTGTCCTACAAAACCGCTCTATCTCCAGCAATTCACCCTATAGCGCCGGGGCGAAAATGTTGCTACTTTTCGCCTCGGTGATCACCACGGAGTTCTAATAATGAAAAAAGTAATGCTCAAGACCACTCTCAGCCTTTCTGTTGCTCTGGCATCCACCCAGCTTTTCGCGAGTGGCTTTGCCCTCAACGAACAGAGCATCAGCGGGATGGGGACCGGTTATGCGGGTCGATCTTCTTCTGCCGAAGATGCAAGTACCGTTTACGGCAACCCTGCCGGTATGTCCCTGCTCAAACGCGATCAAGTCACTGCCGGCGTTGCCGCGATTGATGCCAGTTCCGATATCAAAACCGTTCGCGGCGGCCCTCCAGGCGGCACCAGCGACGGAGACATGGTTCCATTCACCTCTGTACCCAACGCCTTCTTCGTCAAACAGCTGGGTAACGGCTGGGCATTGGGTCTCGGTGCCTACGCGCCTTTCGGCCTGATAACCGATTATGAAAGCAGCGCTTCCGGTCGTTATTACGGCCAGAAGAGCGAAGTCAAGGTTGTCACCCTGCAACCGACTGTCAGCTATGCATTCAACGATATGGTTTCCGTCGGTTTCGGTCCGACCATCAACCGTATCAGCGGCGAACTGAGTTCCGCGACGCCGTTTGCCCCGACTTTCGGGCGCAACGACGGTTCGGTGGACGTCAAGGGCGACGACACCGCGATCGGCTACAACATCGGTGTGATTGTCCAGCCTACCGACACCACCCGCCTGGGCCTGACCTACCATTCCAAGGTCAGCTACACCCTGGATGGCCACACCAGCATCACCGGCGTCGGCTTCGGTCCGTTCAATGGCAGCCGCTACAAGGGTTCCCTGGATATCACCACGCCAGAGAACGTCGACTTCTCGATCACCCAGAAACTGGATGATCAGTGGACCGTGTATGCCGGTAGCACCTGGACCCGTTGGAGCCGTCTAAAAGACATCACCATCAACAACCAGGGTGTTCCTGCCGGGCTTGGTGGCTCCCCCGGTCCGATCGGTACCATCACCGAACAACAGAACTGGCATGACACCTGGGCCTCGGCGATCGGTGTCTCCTACCGGGTCAACAAGGAATGGATCCTGCGCAGCGGCTTGTCGGTTGACCAGGCGCCAACCAACAATACCGATCGTTCCGTGCGTATCCCGACCGGTGATCGCCGGGCCATCAGCTTCGGTGCCGGCTACAGCCCAACCGACGACCTGACGATCGACGTCGCCCTCTCCTACCTCAAGGAAGAAGACGTCAACGTCAACCTGAACAACCCGCAAAAAGGCGGCGCCTACACCGCCAAGTACGAAAACAGCGCTTGGGGCTACGGCCTGGGCATGACGTACAAGTTCTGATTCACTACGGGCCTGAATCGCTCGCTAGCTGGATAGAAAAAACCCGCATCGTCTGATGCGGGTTTTTTATTACCTGATATTTATCAGGGCTTCGAGGCGATGGCCTTCTCCACCGCCTCGATCAGCTCGGGATTGTCGGGTTTGGTCAGGCTGGAGAAATGCGCGATCACCTTGCCCTGGCGGTCCACCACATACTTGTAGAAATTCCACTTCGGCGCCGCGCTCTGCTGCGCCAGCACCTTGAACAGGTGCACGGCATCCGGCCCCCTGACTGACTGCGGTTCGGTCATGGTGAAGGTGACGCCATAGTTCACATAGCAGACCTTGGCCGTCTCGGCGCCGTCGTCGGACTCCTGCTTGAAGTCATCCGACGGCACGCCGATCAGCTCCAGGCCCTGGCCCTTGTAACGCTGATAGAGCGCCTCAAGGCCTTTGAACTGTGGGGCAAAGCCACAGAAGCTGGCGGTATTGACGATCAGCAGCGGCTTGCCGGCAAAACGCTGGCAAAGATCGATGGACTCCTTGGCCCGTAACTTCGGCAATTGTCCCTGCAAGAGTTCCGGACAACCGGCAGCCAGAGCCGCCCCGGAAAAGGCCATCAAAACGGCAGGAACCGCCAGCCAGCGCATCGCCATATCCTGAATCCTGGAAAAGAGATCGAGCCGTCAACTTACGCGCCGGCTCCCCTTCCTAGCAAGCAGCGCTTAACAAGCGCCCATGCCCAACTGCATCAACGCCAGGCCGCCCTGATGCCAGCCCCACCAGGCCAGCGCCAGCAGCAAGGCGATCACCGCCAGGGCCAGCAGTCGCGACCAGAAGGCACTCATGCCAGGCCTGCCTGTGCCTGTAACCGCGCCACGGGCCGCTCACGCACCGGCCAGTTCAAGGCCGCAGCGAGCAGGCTCAGAAGGATCGAGACCTGCCAGATCAAGTCGTAGCTGCCGGTGTGGTCATACACCACCCCACCCAGCCAACCGCCGAGGAAAGCCCCCAACTGGTGGAAGAGAAACACGATCCCGCCAAGCATGGAGAGATTGCGCACGCCGAACAGCGTCGCCACGGTGCCATTGGTCAGGGGCACCGTCGACAACCAGAGAAAGCCCATGGCCATGCCGAACAGATAGGCACTGAACTGCGTCACCGGCACCCAGAGAAACACCACGATCACCACCGCCCGTGCCAGGTACAAAGCAGTCAGCAGGCGTGGCTTGGACATCCGTCCACCGAGCCAGCCGGCGGTGTAGGTACCGAAGATATTGAACAGACCGATCAGCGCCAGCACCGTGGTCCCGACCGTGGCCGGCAGGTGCTGGTCGACCAGGTAGGCCGGCAGGTGCACACCGATGAATACCACCTGGAAACCACAGACAAAAAAGCCGAACGCCAGCAACCAGAAGCCGGAATGGGAACAGGCCTCGCGCAGTGCCTCGGACAGGGTCTGCTCCCCCTCAAGCTTGGGCAGCGGCTTGTCCTTGAGCATGCTCACCAGCGGCACGATCAGCGCCACCAGCACGCCCAGCACCAGCAACGCCGTCGACCAGCCGAGCCAGCCGATCAACCCCAGGGTACCCGGCAGCATGGCGAACTGGCCGAAGGATCCGGCGGCACTGGCAATACCCATGGCCATGCTGCGCTTCTGCGGCGGTACGGCACGTCCGACCACCCCGAGGATCACCGAGAACGAGGTTCCCGACAGGCCGATACCGATCAGCAGGCCCGCACTCAGGGACAGGGTCAGGGCGGAATCGGACAGGCCCATGCACACCAGCCCGACGGCGTACAACACGCCACCGATCAACACCACTTTCGCCGCGCCGAAGCGGTCGGCCAGGGCACCGGTAAAGGGTTGGGACAGGCCCCATATCAGGTTCTGCAAGGCGATGGCAAAGGCGAATACTTCGCGGCCCCAGCCGAACTGCGCGCTCATGGGGGGCAGGAACAGCCCGAAACCGTGCCTTATCCCGAGGGACAGCGCGAGGATCAGCGCACTCCCGAGCAAAATCCAGCCACTGGCACGCCACATCGAGGTCATTATTGTTCTTCCTTAGCGGGTATATACCCGTTTTATGTCGATAAAACGGCGATTACTCGCCGCTTGCCAACTCTTCCAACAAGGCTACCAGAGCCGCGCGCTTTTCATCACCCAGGCGGTTCGCCAGACGCTGCTGCGCCGCTTCCCAGGCGGGCCCGGCGGCCACCAGCCGTTCGGCCCCGGCATCGGTGAGCCGGACCAGGCGGTTACGCTGGTCGGCGCCTTCGGTCAGGGCCACCAGGCCATCACACTCCAGCACCCGCAGGTTGCGCCCGAGGGTACTGCGATCCAGGCCCATGGCTTCGGCCAGGCTGGAAATGCTCGGCTGGTCGAGGCGCTTGAGATTGCACAGCAGAGAATACTGGGCAACGTTGATCCCGAAGCCGTCGAGAGCGCCGTCGTAATGCCTGCTGACGCCACGAGCGGCGCGACGCAGGCTGATGCATAAGCAATCGGTTGATAACATGGCGTGTGTATATACCCGTGACACAGTGAAAACAAGTTTTGCGCAACGCCTTCAGAACAGCGCCAACCCCACCAGCACCACCACTTCCAGCAACTCCAGCAACGCCCCCGCCGTGTCGCCGGTGGTGCCGCCCAGACGTCGCATCATCAGTTGCCGCAACCAGCAGAAACCCAACACCGCCAGCAACACCGCCCCGGCGCCCTTGAACCCGGCCAGCAACCCACAGAACAACGCACTCGCCAGCAACACATACCAGCCGGCCCGGCGCGGCAGATGATCGGCCAATGCCTGCCCCAATCCACCGGCACGCACATAAGGCGTGGTCAGGAACAACCCGAGCAAGGCACTACGACCGATCAGCGGCGCCAGCAGCAACGCCACTGTCTGCTGTTGCTCGATCAACGCCAGCAAGGCACAGAACTTCAACAGCAGCACCAGCACCAGGGTGACCACGGCAATCGGCCCACTGCGCGGGTCCTTCATGATCAACAAGGTCCGCTCACGATCGCCGAAACCGCCCAGCCAGGCATCCGCGCTATCAGCCAGGCCGTCCAGGTGCAGGCCGCCGCTGAGCAGCACCCAGGCCGTCAGCAACAAGGCGCCATGGAGCAACAGCGGTGCCCCCGCCAACGTCCAATCGAGTGCATAAAGCACGCCGCCGAACAGCAACCCCACCAGCGGGTAGCACAACAACGACCGCCCCATCTCCCGAGGTTCCGGCATGCCCGGCAGACGAATCGGCAGGCTGCTGAGAAACTGCAAGGCGATCCAGAACGGCAAGCGGCTCACGGCGCTTCCCCCAGCCCACCGTCAGCCGCCACCTGCAGCGCGAACAAGGCGCCATGGGCCACCTCGATCTGCAATAGCTGCTCGCGCGGCAAGCCACGGGCACGAGCCAGCAGAACCTTCATCACCCCACCATGACTGATCAACAGCAGGCGCTGGCCGGCATAGCGCTGCTGCAAGCGCGACACCGCCGCCAGTACCCGCTCGGCGAACAGCTCAACCGGCTCGCCATCCGGTGGTGTGAAGCCGTAAGGATCGGACCAGAACCGCCCAAGATCGTCGGCGTCCGTCTCCATCAACGCCGCCGCGCTCCGCCCTTCCCAGGCACCGAAATGCAATTCGCGCAGGTCACCCTCGATCTCGACCGGAAGCCCCAGGCGCGCGCCCAGCTCTTCGGCAAACCGCGCGCAACGCTGCAAGGGCGAACTGATCAGGCGATCCCAAGGCCCTTGCTGCGCCACACCGGCACGCATCTGCTCCCAGCCCTTGTGTGTCAAGGCATCGTCCAGGCTGCCGCGCAAGCCGCCACCCAGTTCGGTTTCGCCGTGACGCAACAGGTCCAGGCGCACACTCATGCCGGGCGATCCGCCACGGCCGCCTCGGCAAAGGTCGCCATCTGCCCGTGCAGGTCGCAGGCCAGACGCACCAATGGCACCGCCAACGCCGCGCCGCTGCCTTCACCCAGGCGCAGGCCCAGATCGAGCAACGGCTCGGCCAGCAGGCTCTCCAGCACATGCCGATGCCCGCGCTCGGCGCCACGATGGGCGAAGATCAGCCACTGCCGGCACTCGGGATTCAAGCGCACCGCGACCATCGCCGCAACGGTGCAGATAAAGCCGTCGACCAGCGCCGCCACACCCTCCTGGGCACAGGCCACATAGGCCCCGGCCAGCGCCGCGATCTCGAAACCGCCCAGGCGGAACAAGGCCTGCAACCCATCGTCGGTGTGTTCGGCATGCAGCGCCAGCGCCCGCTCGATCACCTGCGCCTTGTGGCTGACGCCGGCCGGGTCGAGCCCGGTGCCGGGGCCGGCCAACAACGCCGCCGGGCATTTCAGCAACGCACAGGCCACCGCGCTGGCCGAAGCCGTGTTTCCGATGCCCATTTCGCCGCCGATAAACAACTCGCTGCCCGCTGCTACCGCGCGCCGTACGCTGTCACGCCCGGCTTCCAGCGCCAGGCGGCCCTGGGCTTCGGTCATGGCCGGGCCTTGGGCGAAGTTCGCAGTCCCGGCGCCGATCTGCAGATGACGCACACCTGGCAGGTTGAGCATCGGCGTGACCGTGCCGAGGTCGTTGATATCCAACTGCGCGCCCAGTTGCCGCGCCAGCACACTGATGGCCGCACCGCCGCCGACGAAGTTGGCGAGCATCTGCCCGGTCACTTCCTGCGGATAAGCCGATACGCCTTCAGCTACCACGCCATGGTCACCAGCAAAAATCGCGATCCACAGCGTATCGACCCGCGGCTTGAGCCGGCCCTGCAGACCCGCCAGTTGCACCGCGACCTGCTCCAACTGGCCCAGGGAGCCGGTAGGTTTGGTCAGTTGCTGCTGACGCTCGAATGCCGCATCTTGCGCCTGCAGATCAATCGCCTTGCACGGGTTCAGCCACCACGATTCACTCATAACACAGTTCCTTTCAAAGTCAGGGGCAAACCGGCGACTGTCAGCACCACACGCTGACAACGCTCGGCCAGAGCTTGATGCAGCCAACCGGCTTCATCGACATAACGGCGAGTCAATTCGCCCAACGGGACGATACCCAGACCGGTTTCGTTGCTGACAAAAATAATCTCTCCCGGCAATTGCGCCAGGTTCGACAACAGGGCTTCGCGCTCGACCTTCAAACGCTCGGCGTCCTCCAGCATTAAAAGATTGGTCAACCACAGGGTCAGGCAATCCACCAACAGGCAGGTGTCGGCCGCTGCGTTTTCACGCAGGACCCGGGCCAGCTCCAGCGGCTCTTCAATCAACTGCCAATGGGCCGGACGACGCTGGCGATGCAGGGCGACCCGCTCGTTCAACTCGCCGTCCAGAGGCTGGCTGGTGGCGATATAGGTCACCGGCAGCGTGCTTTCAGCCGCCAGGCGTTCGGCCAGGCGACTCTTGCCGGAACGGGCACCACCGAGGATCAGTTGCAGCATGCCAGGACGCCCCTATTCAAGACCGCAGAGCTGACGCAAGCGGTCGGTATCCAGATGTTTTTCCACCAGGTCGGCCAGGCGTTCGATATCGCGCTCGCGCAGGGCGTGATAATCCATCTCCTGCACCTGCGCCAGGCCGGCCCAGCGCAGCAGGGCACTGCACGCCCGGGGCGACTCGAACAAACCGTGCAGGTAAGTCCCGAGCACCTGCCCGTCGGCGCTTTGGGCACCGTCGCAACGACCATCGGCCAGGTGCACGGCCGGCTGCTCCAGCGCCGTACCGACGGTGACCCCGGCATGGATCTCATAACCGCTGACTTCAGCGTCTTCCAACGCCAGACGGCCGTGCACATTGCGCAGTTGTTTTTCCTGCTCGAGCTCGGTGCTCAGGGCCAGCAGGCCGAACCCGGCACTGGAACCCGGCGCCCCTTCCAACCCGAGGGGATCATGCACCTGCTCACCGAGCATCTGCAGGCCACCGCAGATGCCCAGCACCTTGCCGCCATAACGCAGGTGACGGTTGATCGCCGTGTCCCAGCCCTGCTGGCGCAGATAGGCCAGATCGCTGCGCACGCTCTTGGAGCCGGGCAGGATGATCAGGTCCGAGGCCGCAATGGCCTGGCCGGGACCGATAAATTGCAGGTCGACCTGGGGATGCAGGCGCAACGGATCGAAATCGGTATGGTTGCTGATGCGTGGCAGCACCGGCACCACCACCTTCAGCACCTGGTCGGCCTTGTCGGCCTGGCGCTGGTCGAGCCCGTCCTCGGCCTCCAGGTGCAGGTCCAGCACATAGGGCAGCACGCCGATCACCGGCTTGCCGGTACGCTGTTCCAGCCAATCCAGCCCGGGCTGCAACAACGCGAGATCGCCGCGAAAACGGTTGATGATAAAGCCCTTGACCCGCGCCTGCTCGCTGGGCGACAGCAGCTCGAGGGTGCCTACCAGATGGGCGAACACCCCGCCGCGATTGATATCGGCAATCAGCAGCACCGGGCAATCCACCGCCTCGGCGAAGCCCATATTGGCGATATCCCCGGCACGCAGATTGATCTCCGCCGGCGAGCCCGCACCTTCGACCATCACCACCGGATAGGCGGCGCTCAGGCGCTGGTGCGAGGCCAGCACCGCCTGCATGGCGATGGCTTTGTAGTCGTGATAGGCCACGGCGTTCATGCTGGTCACGGCGCGGCCATGGATAATCACCTGGGCGCCGGTGTCGCTGTTGGGTTTGAGCAACACCGGGTTCATATCGGTGTGGGGCACGAGGCCCGCCGCCTGGGCCTGGACCGCCTGGGCCCGGCCGATCTCGCCGCCGTCGGCGGTCACCGCACTGTTGAGCGCCATGTTCTGCGGCTTGAACGGCACCACGCGTACACCCTGGCGAGTCAGCCAGCGGCACAGCGCAGTCACCAGGGTACTTTTGCCGGCATCGGAGGTGGTGCCTTGCACCATCAAGGTGGTCATGCCGGCTCCCCGGCAAACGCCAGCAACGCCTGCTCCAGGCGCAACCAGTGCGCTTCATCCGCGGGCAGGCCGAAACGCAGGCTGCTGTTCTGGGTGAACAGGCGCAGCAGAATGCCCCGCCGTGCCATGAACTCATACAACGCCTCGGCCCGCGCCGTCACCAACCACTGGAACAGCGCGCAACCGCCCTGGGGCGCCAGGCCGAAACGCGTCAACAATGCCACCAGACGCTGACTGGCCTGTTCGCTGCGCACACGCTGGCGCTCATGGCCGGCGGTATCGGCGAGGCACACCTGCCCCAGCACCCGGGTCGGCCCGCTGACCGCCCAGGGTCCGACCTGTTCGGCGAGCAACCTGAGCAGTTGGCCTTCGGCGAGGACAAAGCCCAGGCGCACACCGGCCAGACCGAAAAACTTGCCGAACGAGCGCAGGACAATCAACCCGACCCGATGACTGTGGGCCGCCAGGCTGCGCTGCGGGGTGTTGTCCATAAAGGCTTCGTCCACCACCAGCCAGCCACCGCGCTGGGCCAGGCGCGCATGCCATTCCAGCAACCGCTCCGGGGCCAGGCTCAGGCCGGTGGGATTGTTCGGATTGACCACCACCAGCACATTGAGGCTGTCGAGAAAAAAATCGACTTCGTGTTCCAGCACTTCACGCACGATGTAGCCGTTGCGTCGCCAGGCTTCAGCGTGCTCGGCGTAACAAGGCGACAGCACACCGACCTTGCCCGCACGACGCAGGCGCGGCAGCAACTGGATCGCCGCCTGGGAGCCGGGCACCGGCAACACCTGGGGCGCGCCGTAGTAGGTGCAGGCGGCCTGTTCCAGACCGTCATCGGTTTCCGGCAGGCGCGCCCAGGCACGCTCGGGGATCGGTGGGATCGGCCAGGGCCAGGGCGCCAGGCCACTGGACAGGTCCAGCCAATCGGACTCGGCAATGCCGTAGTGTTCCACCGCCTTGCGCAGGCGTCCGCCGTGCTCAAGCATAGATCTCAGCTCCCAGACAGAGAATCAGCAACCACAACCACACACCCCGTTGCACCAACTGCCAGCCGCGGTCGATGGAGTCGGCGGTGGCCGGCTCCCCTTCGCCCAACTGCGGACGCTGGTGCAATTCACCGTGATAAATCGCCGCCCCGCCCAACTCGACCCCCAGCGCGCCGGCGCCCGCCGCCATCACCGGCCCGGCATTCGGGCTGTCCCAGGTCGGTCCCTGGCGGCGCCAGCATTGCAGCGCCAGTCCGGTTTTACCGAGCAAGGCGTAGGTCAGGGCCACCAAGCGTGCAGGAATATAGTTCAAGACATCGTCGATCCGCGCCGCCGCCCAGCCAAAACGCTCGAAGCGCTCGTTGCGGTAGCCCCACATGGCATCGAGGGTATTGCTCAGGCGATAGAGCACCACACCGGGCGCACCGGCCACGACAAACCAGAACAACGCGGCGAACACCGCATCGCTACCGTTTTCCAGGACCGATTCGGTGGCCGCGCGGGCCACTTCGGTGTGATCGAGTTCCGTAGTCTGGCGGCTGACCAGATAACTCACCCGCTGGCGGGCGCGATCCAGGTCGTCGCTGCGCAACGCCTGGGCCACGGGGATCACATGCTCGCCGAGGCTGCGCAGACCGAGGGCGCAATAGAGCGCGAGGATTTCGACGAGCCAGCCGATATAAGGCGCCCACGACAAGGCCGTGGCCAAGAGGGTCAGCGGCAGCACCGCGAGCACCCAGGCGGTGACCCCGTGACTGCGCCAGCCACGTCCGCCGGAGTTGAAACGTTGTTCGATACGGTCCGCCAGACGGCCGAACGCCACCAGCGGATGCCAGCGTTTGGGTTCGCCCAGCAGCGCATCCAGCGCAACCCCGGCGACACTCAACAACGCCACACTCATTGACTCACTCCCCAATAATTCTCATACAACAATTCACTCAAGGGACGCGGCTGCGCCCAACCTTCCAATACCAGCATCGGTGCCGGATAAAATGCCTGGACCGGGCCCAGGCACAGCACCGCCAGCGGCTTGGCCCCCGCCGGCAGACCGAGCAGTTGCGCCAAGGCCAACGGCTCGAACAGCGAGACCCAGCCCATGCCCAGGCCTTCGGCGCGGGACGCCAGCCAGAGATTCTGGATGGCACAGGACAAGGACGCCATGTCCATTTCCGGCAAGGTCCGCCGGCCGAAGATATGGCGCTCGCGATCGTCCATCAGCGCGGCGACCAGCACCTCGGCACAGTCGTTGATGCCCTCGACCTTCAACTTCATGAATTCATCGGAACGCTCACCGAGGGCCTCGGCGGTGCGGATCCGTTCTTCTTCCACCAACTGCTGGATCTGGCCGCGCAATGCGCGGTCGGTAATACGAATAAAGCGCCAGGGCTGCATCAGCCCGACACTGGGCGCCTGATGCGCCGCTTCCAGCAGGCGCGAGAGCAATTCGGGCGCCACGCTGCCACCGGTAAAGTGGCGCATATCGCGACGTTCACCGATGACACGGTAGACCGCCGCGCGTTCTTCAGGGCTAAAAGCGTTGTCGGTCATGGCCTCCGCGCGGGTAAGTCCGCGCGCTCCGAGAGTGCGCCGGCCTTGGCAGAGTGGGTATCCGGTGCCAACAGCGCGGCAATCGCCCGCGGGTTGGACGGAAAATAAAAATGCACATAAGAGGCGGTCATCCGCCCCTGGCGATACACCGCCTCGGCGCCGCGCCCACCATTGGGGCTCAGGCCCCGGGCAATCGGCTCGAGCACCGTGGTGGTCAGCGAATGGTGATAGGTGTGGCCGCGCAACAGCCCTTCGGGCAAGGTCACCGCCTGCAAGGCCAGGGCCGCGAGGCGCTTCTGCATCGTCGCCTCACCTGCTAGTAACCCGAGCAGTTCCGCGCGTTGTCCTTCGACATCGGTCAGCGCATCGAGCAGATAGAGCATCCCGCCACACTCGGCGAGCAAGGGCTTTCCGGCCTGGTGGTGGGCACGGATCGCCGCCAGCATCGGGGCGTTCTGCGCCAGGGCCAGGTGATGCAGCTCCGGATAACCACCGGGCAGGTAAAGGCTGTCCGCCTCGGGCAAGACCTGATCGTGGATCGGCGAGAAAAACCGCAACTCGGCGCCCATGGCCCGCAACAGGTCCAGGTTGGCGCCATAGATGAAGGCAAAGGCCTCGTCATGGGCGACGGCGATGCGCACACCGGCCAGCAGCGGCTCGGCGGCTATCGGCTCGGGCGCCTCAAAGGCCACCGCTGGCGGCAATGCGACCTCGCAACTACCGGCCAAGGCCTCGGCGGCCGCGTCCAGGCGCTTGTCCAGGTCGTTCAATTCACTGGCCTGCACCAGGCCGAGATGGCGGCTCGGCAGCTCGATCCCGGTTTCCCGGGAGAGCGCGCCGTACCAGCGCAGGCCTTCGGTCAGGCTGCCTTCGAGCAACTGCGCGTGACGCAGGGTGCCGACGCGATTGGCCAACACCCCGGCGAACGGCAGGTCCGGCTGGTAACGCGCCAGCCCCAGGGCCAGGGCACCGAAGGTCTGGGCCATGGCCGTACCGTCGATGACTCCGAGCACCGGCACACCGAAATGTCGGGCCAGATCGGCGCTCGACGGCGTGCCGTCAAACAAGCCCATGACCCCTTCGATCAGGATCAGGTCAGCCTCGCCCGCCGCTTCCCAGAGCAGCCGGCGGCTTTCCTCGGCGCCGACCATCCACAAATCCAGCTGATAGACCGGCGCACCGCTGGCGCGCTCATGAATCATCGGGTCGAGAAAATCCGGGCCGCACTTGAACACCCGGACCTTACGCCCCTGATTGCGGTGCAGGCGCGCCAGGGCCGCCGTCACCGTGGTCTTGCCCTGGCCGGAAGCCGGCGCGGCGATCAGCACTGCCGGGCAATGACGCGTTTGCCTCATAGTTCGATGCCCTTCTGGGCCTTGATCCCGGCCTGGAACGCATGCTTGAGCAGGCCCATTTCGGTCACGGTGTCGGCCAGCTCGATCATTTCCGGCTTGGCGCCGCGTCCGGTGACCAGCACGTGCTGCATCGGCGGACGGGCTTGCAGGTCGGTCAACACCTGGTCGAGGTCCAGATAACCGTGCTTGAGGGCGATATTCAGCTCATCGAGCACCACCAGGCCGATGCTCGGATCACGGAGCATTTCCTGGGAGACTGTCCAGGCGGCTTCGGCGGCGGCGATATCGCGCTGGCGATCCTGGGTCTCCCAGGTAAAGCCCTCGCCCATCACATGGAAGCGCACCTGCTCGGGGAAGCGCCGGAAGAACAGCTCTTCGCCGGTGCTGTTGCGTCCCTTGATAAATTGCACCACGCCGCACTGCATACCATGGCCCATGGCCCGGGCGAGCATGCCGAAGGCCGAGCTGCTCTTGCCCTTGCCGTTGCCGGTCAGGACCAGCAACAGGCCGCATTCGTTCGGGGCACTGGCAATACGCTCGTCGATGACGGCTTTTTTGCGCAGCATGCGCGCCAAGTGACGTTCGTCGCGATCGGGGGATTCGTTCATGGCAGCTCTCCGTTGGGGCTGGATAAGGCAAACGGGGGGCAGGAAAAAACGCGGCCGGGGCCGTCCAGCATCGCCCGCCGTGACGCTGTGGGATGGATCAGGCCGGTCTCCGGGCTCATGAGCTGCGTATTCGCGGGACCGCGCGCCTTCCCATGTCGGCTGGACACAGTGGCTCAAGGCGCGGTCTTGACTCATTTACCGTTGCGGGGGCAGCGCCGGAATCGCGCCTGTCGAAGGGCTCACCGGCTTCCCTGTTTCACCCTGTCGGCGGTTCGCCACAGAGCACCTGAAACAATCGGCGAAGGTTAGAGGGTTGGGGGTGGAGCGTCAAATAAAGCCGGTGTCAGAAAAACAAACGCCCCGGGCCAGGCGGGGCGTTTGTAGACAATTTGGGAAGAAGCCTTTTGCCAAAGTCGGTAGTTGCAGCCAATGTCAGGAGCGAGCCCCCGCGAGCACACCAGCAGGCTCGAGTTCCTTGCCACGGTTCAAACCGACCTTGAGAAAACGACGCTGATTTTCAGAAACACCCACAGCAGCCAACGACATGGCTTCAGTGGTGAATTTGGCAATCATGGCCGCTTTCGCAGCGTTTTTAGTCGTTTTCATAGACACCTCTGTGTCTTGACAATTAAAGAGATCTTAATGACCCGCTACAGAAATCACAAGGCGACCGTCATCGCCAAAATCAAACCCCAACTCCTTGTACAAGGCGATAGCTCCCTTTGCTGGGTCTTGCGCCTCAATTTCCTTGCATTTGAGCATGCGAGCATAGAAATCAACGGCAGACAGGGACAAGGATGCAGCCAGACCTTTCAGAGGATGCGTTTTGTCGCCCCGCCCCTCCAAGAGAATGATTTTTATACAAATCCTACTCTTCCTTGGCGTCGCATAGCATAAACCGCACAACTCAGGACCGAACCACAATGCCAGGTCAAACCCTTTCAGATCGGTCCGTTTCCACTTTCTCACTTCTTCCCATGGATAGAGAGTTGCACGCGCGCCCCAATGCTCCGTCGCCGCTATCGCGCAGTGATCGATCGGCTCAAACCGAACCTGACGGGTGTCGATACCGGCAGCGATGCACTCAGGGTCACTGGGTGCGACAGCCAGCTCAAAGCCGAGCGCTCCTCCAAACCCCGACCAAGATCAAAAAACCGGCGCCAGAATTTGTGCTACGTTGACTAAGGTGATATCAAATAGCCACAACCCGACCAACAATAAATAAAGGGTAGTCCCATGCAAGGCCTGATCATCAACAATCCGAAACTGGAATTCCTGCGTCCCGCCCTGGAACGCTGGCCTGAATGCATTGATCGCTACAATCAACTCCTCGGTGACGGTCAGGCGCCCTACTGGTTCAATGAACGGGCCAACCTGGGGTTGCTATCGGTAGCCGCCTGGGCCGCGGAAATGGTCAGCCTGGAGCATTTTCCGACCAAGAAGCAGATCGAAGACGGTGACCGCAGCGGACGCTGCGACCTGCAGATCTCTACCGCGCAGGAGTCGGTCTATATCCAGGCCACGCAACGCTGGCCCAAGGTCAACAACCTGAACCCTATGCCGGCCCTGCTGGATGTGGCGAGCGATGCGAAAAAGATCAGCCACCCCCACCACCTGAAACTCGGCTGCCTGTTCGTCTCGCCGTTCAAACCGCAGCAGAGCCCCAGCCCGGAAGACCTGCAAGATATGGTCGATGACCTGCAAAAAGCCAACAGCTGCGCCGTGGCCTGGTATTTTCCCTACGCCTATCGCAAATTGCACAACGAAGCTGGCCAGTATCACCCCGGCATCGCCCTGCTGTTCAAGGAGGCCTGAACAGGCCCCTAACGCTTACGGCACAAAGTCAAACCATCGCCCAACGGCAGCAACGACAGATCCACCCGCGCGTCATCCTTCAAGGCCCGGTTCAGCGCCTGGATGGCCCGGGTGTCGGCGCTTTGTGCATTCACCTCCAGTACCCGCCCGCTCCACAGCGTGTTATCGAAAATCGCCAGGCCGCCCGCGCGCAACAAGCGCAAGGCACTTTCCAGATACGCCGGGTAATTGGCCTTGTCGGCATCGATGAACATCAGGTCGAACTGCCCGCCCTGCCCCTGCCGCTCCAACTGCGCCAGGGTCTCCAGCGCCGGCGCCAGGCGCAACTCGATACGTTCGGCCAGGCCCGCCTCCCGCCAGTAGCGCAGCGCAGTGGCGTTGTAGTCCCCGGGGATGTCGCAACACAGCAGGCTACCGCCCTCCGGCAAGGCCGAGGCCATGCACAAGGCGCTGTAGCCGGTGAAGGTGCCGACTTCGAGCAATCGTCGGGCGCCGGTCAGCTTGACCAGCAGCGCGAGGAACTGGCCCTGCTCAGGCGCCACCTGCCAGCGCGCCATGGGCAGCGCCTGGGTTTCGTCGCGCAGTCGCTTGAGCAACGGCGTTTCGCGCAGGGAAACGTCCAGCAGATAACCGTAGAGGGCATCGTCCAGCTTGAGGGTGCGAGCGGTCATGACAACCTCGCGGTAACTCGGTGATTAAGGGTTGCTCGCCAGGTGCCCGGCCGGCAACACACGTTTGGCGTTCAGGTAGGCGTGTTGCCAATAGGCCTTGGACAGGCTGTCCAGTTTCACCGTGCCGCCAGTGGCCGGCGCATGGACGAAACGGCCTTCACCGACATAGATGCCGGCATGGCTGACCTGGGAGCCGCCATTGGTGGCGAAGAAGATCAGGTCGCCGGTCTGCAAGGCGTTCTGCGGCACGCTTGGCGCCCGCATCACGATCATCTCGCGGGTCGAACGCGGCAGGTTGATGCCCGCCATATCGCGATACACATAGGCAATCAGGCCACTGCAATCAAAACCCGAGTCCGGTGTGTTGCCGCCCCAACGATAGGGCGTGCCGACCAGGCCCAAGGCGCGGAACAGCACGTCTTCTGCTTCTGGCGAGGAGGGTTGCGGGGAGGCGAACACCACGGGACGAGCCACCGGTGCTGGCGGCGGCGGCGCATGGCCGGCACAGGCACCGAGCAATGCGGTGAAGGCAATCAAGGCAATACGGGCCGTGGTCGACATGTGCAGAAATCCTGACTGAATGCGGCTTTCTCTGCCGTGGCGTAGAGAAATCAAAACCGCGCAAGCAGGGCTCGCGCGGTCAGATACTCAACAATATGTCAGGATTCTAGCGGCTATACGCCAAACTTCAAGTATCACTTTAACTTCGGACGTTTTTTGTACAGCTTGCCTGGCATTGGAACCTGGCTTTTAGCCATCAACTAGGCCGATGGCGCTGAAAACGTCCAAGTGATTACCGGTTGCTGGCGGTGACCGTAGTAGGAGCCATCGCCAGGGCGCGCTTGGCTTCGATAAAGGTCTTGCTCCAGTAGCTGTCGCCCAGGCTGTCGATCCGCACACCACCGCTACGGCGGCTGCTGGAGTGGATGAACTGATCATCACCCAGGTAGATCCCGGCGTGGCTGACACGCCCGCGACGACCATTGGTGGCGAAGAACAGCAGATCACCCGGCTTGAGCTTGTTGCGTGCAACCAGCGGCGCCTTCACGTTGATCATCTCACGGGTGGAGCGCGGCAGGTCGAGCCCGGCTTCCTCACGGAACAGATAACCGATGAAGCCGCTGCAGTCAAAGCCGGAGCTCTCGTTGGTGCCACCAAAACGGTAACGGGTACCGATCAGGGACATGCCACGTTCGAGAATGCTGTCAGCAAGGACAGGCAACCGGTAAGGCTTGCCGTCGGCGAACTCGGCGAGTTCTTTTTCCGTTGCCAGCTCATCGTCCAGTACGGCCGAGGATTTGACGCCAGAAACCGAGGCGGTTTTGACCGAATTATCGACCTGTTGTTGCGAAACCGGCGTATGCGCCGCGCAACCGAACAACAGGGTAACAAGTGCGAGAGGCACGAGGGGTGCGAAGCGATTTAGCATGGGCACGACCGTGGCTGATTTGTAAGGAAACGCGACTATGCCCTCTATCACCCTCATTTGCAAATTTTATGGGACAGGATGTGACTCGGTCGTTTCTTGAAAACATCTAAGGACTTAATACCCAAACGGATCCCACACGCCCGAAAGAAAGCTTCCGGCGTGGGTTTTGTGACGTCTGGAATTTGGCGAAAAAGCGCTGAAAGCCCCGGTTTTACCAGCCCAGGGTCTCTTTTAGAAAGGGTATGGTGAGCTTGCGCTGGGCCTGCAACGAGGCCTGATCGAGCCGTTCGAGCAATTCGAACAGGGCGCTCATGCTGCGAGTACCACGGGTCAGGATGAAATGTCCTACCTCGTCGGTCAAATGCAGGCCGCGTCTTGAAGCACGCAGTTGCAAAGCCCGCAGCTTGTCTTCATCCGAGAGGGGGCGCATCTGAAAAATCAGCGCCAGGGTCAGGCGCGATTTCAGGTCGGCCAGCTTGACCGGCAGTTCACGGGGCGAAGTCGAGGCGGCAATCAGCAGGCGTCGCCCGCTGTCACGCAGACGGTTGAACAGGTGAAACAGCGCCTCTTCCCAATCTGCGCGCCCGGCGACCACTTGCAGGTCGTCCAGGCACACCAACTCGTACTGCTCGAGATTGTCGAGCAACTCGACCCCACGGTCCATCAACTCCGCCAACGGCAGGTACACCGCCGGCTCCCCCATCTGCTCGAAGCGCAGGCACGCTGCCTGCAACAGGTGGGTACGCCCCACGCCGTCCTTGCCCCAGAGGTAGATCAGGCTTTCGGTCCACCCGGCGTCGGCTTCGCATAGCCGCTCGACATAGCCGAGTGCAGCGGCATTGGCGCCTGGGTAGTAGTTGATGAAGGTGGCGTCATCACGCAGACGCACACCTAGGGGCAGCTGAATCGGTTTCATGCTGACTGAACGGTTACCGGGAACCGTTAGTGGCCTCTGTGTAAAGTCTGCAAAGTTTATACCCGTGAGGCTGGGTGCACAATGCAACAGACCACAAGCAAAATCAAAGGTTTGCGTGCGCTCTTCAGAGATCGGGGTCTTCCCGGCCGCCGTACATGTCCGAACTTTTGTACAGATCGTGCATATGCCGCACCAGCACCATGATCACCGCGGCCACCGGCAGGGCCAGTAATATGCCCGTGAAACCGAACAGTTCACCCCCGGCCAGGATCGCGAAGATCACCGCCACCGGGTGCAGGCCGATGCGGTCGCCGACCAGCAGCGGCGTCAGCACCATCCCCTCCAGGGCCTGGCCGATCATGAACACCGCGAGGATGCCGATCATCGGGTACAGGTCACCGCCAAACTGGAACAGGCCGGCGATCATCGCCGCGCTGATGCCGATCACAAAGCCCATATAAGGCACGATGGCCGCCAGCCCGGCCAGCAGGCCGATCAACAGGCCCAGTTCCAGGCCGACCAGCATCAGGCCACCGGCATAGATCCCCCCCAACGCCAGCATCACCAGCAACTGGCCACGCATGAACGCCCCCAGCACGTCATGACACTCGCCCGCCAGGGAGACAATCTGCGCCTCGCGATCACGGGGCAGCAGGCTGCGGATCTTGGCCATCATCAAGTCCCAGTCTCGTAGCAGGTAGAAACTCACCACGGGCACCAGCAACAGGTTCGCCGCGAAGCCGATCAGTGCCAGGCTCGAAGCCGTCGCCTGGGACAGCACCACGCCGACGATATCGCCGGTCTGGCCCATATGCTCGCTGATGGCTGCCTTGACCTTGTCGAACTTCCAGAAACCGTCGGCCAGGCCGAACTTGTGCTGGGCCCAGGGCAGAGCGGTGTGCTGCAGCCAGTCGAGCATCTGCGGCGCCAGCTCATAGAGGCGGAAGAACTGCTTGGCCAGCATCGGTACCAGCACCAGCAGCAAGGTCATCAACACCAGGATAAACAGCGCGAACACCGAGACCACGCCCCAGGTCCGGGACATCCCGAGTTTTTCCAGGCGGTCGACCAGCGGGTCGAACATATAGGCCAGCAGCAGGCTCACCAGGAACGGCGAGAGTATCGGGTGCAACAGGTACACGAACACGCACAGCAGGATCGCCGCGCCCAACCAGAACCATCGACGTGTGTCGGTCATGGACGACCTCTGCCTTATATATAGAAAGAAATTCAATAGAACCGAAAACCTACCAACGGAAACGCAACTGCGCCGCCGCAGGTACAGGTGCAACAGGTGCCGCGGCCGGGGCGCCTGGGGAGACTGGCGTCGCGTTGGCCGTCACCGCCGGCAAGGCTTCGCCCGCTGGGATCTCCTGCAACTTCGCCAGCCCCAGTTGCGCGCGCAGCTGTTCGGCACTGCCGTTGACCTGATAGATGATCCGGTCGCCGTCCACGCTTTGTGGCCGACCGCCAAAGGGTTCGAGCAAATGCTCCAGGGCCGCGTAACGCTCCAGGGTCATGCCCTGCACTTCCAGCCGTTGTTCGGTCGCCACCCCGGGCTTGGCCGCAAAACGCGGCGCCAGGCGTTCGCTCACCGCCAACAGCACCGCATCCGCCAACGCGGCGCTGTCGGCGCCCTGGGCCGTGCCCTGCTCTTTCTGGTCGCCCAGCCACAAGCGCCATTTCGCCTGCCACTGCCCGCCCTCTTCATGGGCATGCACCGCCAGCAGTGCATCGGCGCCGTAGCGCTCGGACACGTCGTGCAACGGCGAGGCATCGCTGCCTTCAAGATTCTTCGCCGTGGCGACGATCTGTTCGTTCAGGTCAGCCAACGGCAGACGCAGTGGCAGGCCACGGTGTTGCGCCGCCCGACGCAACGGCTCGGCGGCCGATTGACCGTCACCGACCAGGCTGGAGCCCTCGGTCGAATCGTTCAGCCACCAACCGAGAATCGCCGGTCGGTTGCTGCCCCACAGCGCCAGCCCGGCGCCGCGCAAGGCACGGTCGGTACTCACCGGGTCGAAATCCACCTGCAGGCTTTCCGGCGGCCCGGCGTCGTAACCGTACTGGCTGATGATTTGCTGCGGATCCTTGCGCACTTCGGCCAAGCCGGGGTTCTGCAGCGCCTTGGGATCGCCGGTCAGGCGCAACACCAGGGTTTCCAGGGCTCGCTGGGTGGCCTGGTTGCGTTCATCCGGGGTCTGGCTGCTGACCGGTTCCCGTACCTGGTACAAGCCATTCAGGGTTTGCGCGTGGATCGCCAGGCTCAACAGGGAAAGACAGCCGGCACTCAATAATTTGATCAGACGCATGAAAAATTCCCGACGGACAGAAAGCGGCAGGTAAAGACCGCGTGAATACAAGGCGACAGGTTTAGGACCACGGCGCAGTGCCATTATTCACACAATCGCTGAAAAGTTTTTCCCCGTCATAAAGATCGCGGGTCAAGGGCTATACCTTATACAGCCGCGTCAATTGCGGCCAGCACGAGCGTACAGGGATTTTTTTAACACGATATGACCCTGCCGTCGGCCCGAGGATGGCCGCTGCTGCCCAAGCCTGATAAAATCGCGCGCCTTCGCAGACCGGCGAGCGTCAGGCCCCCAGGAAACCCGAACCCGTTCGTTTTCCCGATGAAGCCCGACCGCTGCCGGTCGATACCCCCTGAATCCCCCCTAAAGGCCTGGATCATGAGCAAGCAACCCTCCCTGAGCTACAAGGACGCCGGTGTAGACATCGACGCCGGTGAAGCATTGGTCGAACGCATCAAGAGCGTGGCCAAGCGCACTGCGCGCCCGGAAGTCATGGGCGGCCTGGGCGGTTTCGGCGCCCTCTGCGAGATCCCGGCCGGTTACAAGCAGCCGGTCCTGGTCTCCGGCACCGACGGCGTCGGCACCAAGCTGCGCCTGGCACTGAACCTGAACAAGCATGACAGCATCGGCATCGACCTGGTGGCCATGTGCGTGAACGACCTGGTGGTCTGCGGGGCCGAACCGCTGTTCTTCCTCGACTACTACGCCACCGGCAAGCTCAATGTCGACACCGCCGCCCAGGTGGTCACCGGCATCGGCGCCGGCTGTGAACTGGCCGGCTGCTCCCTGGTAGGCGGCGAAACCGCTGAAATGCCGGGCATGTACGAAGGCGAAGACTACGACCTGGCCGGTTTCTGCGTCGGCGTGGTGGAAAAGGCCGAGATCATCGACGGCTCGAAAGTCGCCGCCGGCGATGCCCTGATCGCCCTGCCGTCTTCCGGCCCGCACTCCAACGGCTACTCGCTGATCCGCAAGATCATCGAAGTGTCGGGTGCCGACATCGAAACCATCCAGCTCGACGGCAAACCGCTGACCGACCTGCTGATGGCGCCGACCCGCATCTACGTCAAGCCATTGCTCAAGCTGATCAAGGACACCGGCGCGGTCAAGGCCATGGCCCACATCACCGGCGGCGGCCTGCTCGACAACATCCCACGCGTCCTGCCAAAAGGCGCCCAGGCCGTGGTCGACGTGGCCAGCTGGCAGCGTCCGGCGGTCTTCGACTGGCTGCAGGAAAAAGGCAACGTCAACGAAACCGAAATGCACCGCGTGCTGAACTGCGGTGTCGGCATGGTCATCTGCGTCGCCCAGGAGCACGTCGAAGCAGCACTCAACGTCCTGCGCGAAGCCGGCGAACAGCCATGGGTCATCGGCCAGATCGCCACTGCCGCTGAAGGCGCTGCCCAGGTCGAGCTGAAGAACCTCAAGGCTCACTGATGTCCGAGCCGATGACCTCGACCTGTAACGTCGTGGTGTTGCTGTCCGGTACCGGCAGCAACTTGCAGGCCCTGATCGATAGCGTGCGGACCGGTGAAAATCCGGCCCGCATCGCCGCGGTGATCTCCAACCGCGCCGACGCCTATGGCCTGCAACGCGCCCGGGACGCGGGGATCGAAACCCGCGCCCTGGACCACAAGGCCTTCGAGGGTCGCGAAGCCTTCGACGCGGCCTTGATCGAACTGATCGACGCCTTCAATCCGCAACTGGTGGTGCTGGCCGGCTTCATGCGCATTCTCAGCGCTGACTTCGTCCGCCACTATCAAGGGCGCCTGCTGAATATCCACCCCTCTCTCCTGCCCAAGTACAAAGGCCTGCACACCCATCAGCGCGCGCTGGAAGCCGGTGATCGGGAGCATGGCTGCAGCGTGCACTTCGTCACCGAGGAACTCGATGGCGGGCCTCTGGTCGTACAGGCTGTGGTTACGGTAGAGTCTGACGATACCGCGCAGAGTCTGGCGCAACGGGTCCACACCCAGGAACACAGGATTTATCCGCTGGCGGTACGCTGGTTTGCCGAGGGGCGTTTGGTCCTGGGCGAACAGGGTGCATTGTTGGACGGTCAATTACTCGCGGCCAGCGGCCAAATGATTCGAACCTAGGAGATTTTATGCGTCGTGCCCTGCTCTTCGCCCTTACCCTGCTCGCCTTGCCGGCAGTGCAAGCAGCGGATCTTCAACCTTTCTCCGCCAGCTATACCGCCGACTGGAAACAACTGCCCATGAGCGGTTCGGCCGAGCGCAGCCTGTCGAAAAACGATAACGGCACCTGGACCTTGAGTTTCAAGGCTTCCATGATGATCGCCAGCCTGACCGAGGAAAGCACCATCCGCCTCGAAAAGGACACCCTGTTGCCACAGAGCTACAACTTCGAACGTGGCGGCCTGGGTAAGGCGAAGAAGATCAACCTGGACTTCGACTGGGCGTCAAAGATGGTCACCGGCACCGATCGCGGTGATCCGGTCAAGGTGCCGCTCAACAGCGGCATGCTCGACAAGTCCACTTATCAGTTGGCCCTGCAACGTGACGTCGCGGCCGGCAAGAAAAGCATGAGCTACCAGGTGGTCGAAGGCACCGACACCGACACCTACGACTTCCGGGTGCTGGGCCCTGAGACCGTCAGCACCAAGGCTGGCTCGGTGGATGCGATCAAGGTCGAGCGCGTGCGCGACCCGACGCAGAACAAGCGCACTACCGTGATGTGGTTCGCCAAGGATTGGGATTACCTGCTGGTCCGCCTGCAACAGGTGGAAACCGACGGCAAGGAGTACAACATCATGCTCCAGGAAGGCACCGTGGCCGGCAAAGAGGTCAAGGGCAGCTGATTCAAGCGGCCAGAAAGAGCCCCGCGAACGCGGGGCTTTTTTATGCCTGCTCGCTGCTGCATGCAAGCGGATGTTGCAAGGCTCAAGGGCCTCTTCGCGGCGGTGCGGCGTCCCGACAAGCCCTGCTCCTACAGTCTCTTGTCGCATATAAAATCAGTGAACGACACAAGACTGTAGGAGCAGGGCTTGCCCGCGAAAGCTATCTCACATTCACCGCCACCCTCTTGCATAACCACGTTTGCAAGCGTCTGGGACGCTGTTTTGCAGCGTAGCCAAGATGAAACTTTTGTCAGAAAACTTTCGCTCGAAAAGCGCAAACCCAAGCAATCCGGGCCTTCGGCCATTATTGCGTTTCTCGCAAGAATAAATTCCGTCCGTTACCGATTTACGTAGGAGGCTAATGAATCATATAACAGAGGCCTGCGACGCGTTGCCGCAGTTCAACAGAGACTGGAGCTTGCAGATGACCGTAAAAGTAACCGAACGCGATGATGCACACATGTCCCATGAAGGCGTTGCCCACGGCATTCGAATCTGGGATGTACACCAGCAGGACCTCCTGGTAGGCATGTTTCACAACGAGACCGACGCTCATAATTATAAGAACGAGCTGGAAACCCTCGAGAAGAACCGCGAGATGCAGGCGTCCTGAACGCCTGGCAGTGACAGACTTGTAAAACGACAAACCCCGCTGCCTGGCGGGGTTTGTCGTTTCTGGCCGGAGCAGGTGTGGAGGTGTGCCGGCTTAGGCGGCTTGAGCGATATGCAGCTCAACATGCAATCCGGCAGCGGCCAGCCTGCTGATCATCTATGTCATCGCATTGAGAAAGGCACCATTTTGACGTACATTTAAAGCAATATTGTCCACTTCGCCGAGGGGAATTCATCATGGGCGTCGCTACAGACACCAGACAGGACCGTATCAATCTCCGGCTGAAGCCCAGCGCCAAGAATACGCTGGAGCGCGCCGCGAGCTTTGAAGGCAAGACCGTCAGTAATTTCATACTGACCAGTGCGTTGGCTCATGCTGAAAAAACCATTCATGAGCACGAAGCCATGAGCCTGAATAGCAGAGACTCCGAAGTCTTCTTCAATGCATTGGCCAAACCGATCCGCTTCAACGAAAAACTGACCGCCGCCTTCGAGGAACATGATCAGCGCGTCACCAGCCAATGACCGATTATTCAAATTTGCTCATACGACCACTGGGGAGTGATCACGACAGGCCTGGATTCCATTGCGGCGTAGCTTCACTGGATGGCTATATTCAAAAGCAGGCCCGTCAGGATGTGAAGCGCCGTGTCAGCCGAGTCTTTGTGGCAACCACGGCGGAACAACCGAAGAGTATTGCGGGCTACTACACGCTCTCCACCCTGTCGATTGAACTCAGCCAATTGCCGGGTGACCTCGCCTCTAAACTCCCACGACATCCTGTGCCAGCAGCCTTGCTAGGCAGGTTGGCGGTCAATCACGCGGCTCAGCGTCATGGGGTGGGGAAAATCCTGCTGGTCGATGCCATCAAGCGAACCCTGGCCGTCAGCGATGAGATCGCCATTTACGCCATGGTCGTCGACGCCATTGATGAGCGAGCACAGCGTTTCTATGAATCATTCGGTTTCTCACCTCTTGGTTCAGAAAGCCGGCGCTTGTTCCTACCGCTCAAATCCATCTGAATCCGCTCATCGCGACACACCGTTTTGCACAGACCTTAAACGGAAAAGAGATCAAGCAGCCAAGTGCCTGATCTCTCTTGGCGGAACTGCCTCAACCAGTCGGATGATTGTCCAATGCGGACGCCAGCTTATTGGACGGGGACGAACCCTCAAGCAGCGCATCCACCACCGCCCGCGCCACCTCCACCGAATGCAGCATGCCCCAGAACAACGCCCGCTCGACGGGGTTGGTATGCAGGCTGATTTCGTCGCCATTGAGCTCCGCGGTTTCGAGCAGATTGGAAACGTAGGTCAATGCATCCTGGGCATTGATGCCCGGTTGGATGGCAAACAGCGTAGGTTTGTACTGGGCTTCAGGAGTGACGGGCTTGGAGCACGTGAACGCTAGGGTATCGAGCAGACGGGCCGTGCCTGTGGGGGTCAGATCGGGCTCGTTGGACGGGGTATCAGAAAGTTTACGCAGGTACATTGCCCTGTCGGCGGTGCTGAGGGCTTTGCGAATGGGCGGTGGATCGGGGGTTATCTTCTTGGTCATGGAGACTCTCCTACTTAAGTAAGGGATTCATCCACTCCTGCTGCGACACAAGGGTGGCGAACTGCACGCAGGTTCGCAGACCGGTAAGTAGGAACCGGCAGGGCTAAGCCTCCTGCGCACAGCTCGCCATAACGCGAACGCTAAAAAGCCGCTTTCGCGGCGCTGTGCGCCTACTTACGACCGGGCTGCGAAACCCGCGTCACTGATTTTGCAGCGACAGTCGAACTGTAGCCCTGGCGTTTGGCGCACGCAATATTCTCCCATGCCTGTAGCGCGTGGGAAATATGAGTTTTTTCGGCAGTCCATTTCGCGTATTGATTGAGCGCTGCTGAGCCGCGCGCTATAAAGCGAAGACCCAAGCCTTACCCCATGTTGATGAAAATACGTCGTTCAGCAAGGGTCGAGGCCAGGAAGAATGGACATCCGAAAGGTTAAGTAAGTACCATTCTGGTCTGTCCCCGATTTGCCCCCAATCTAATGGCCGGATTGATTTTTCCGCATTGAAAAAAGGAAGATCTTGTTCGCATCCTTTGCCACTGTAAAGTCTGATAGTGTTAGCTCAACATCAGTACCACCATCGGAAAAATACGATAAATGATCTTGACAGAGTTGAAGCCCCCCATCTTGAACACTATTTATCGACAACTAAAGCAACTAAAGCTGACCAACTAATAGCCCCCCTTTCTCTTCATAAATCTAAACAATCCCAACAATTTCTAAATCCAATTTAATTTGCAAAGAATCCGCATCAGAGACCGTTTTCAACAAAGCGCCCAACCCATGCGCTGATATTATTTTTTTTATTTTTTCCGAAAAAACATTGCGAGTAAACTCGGACTCCCTTCCCGCAAACAAAATAAGGCCCATTGTATAAAACATAAGATCCTCTATAGGGTGTTCAAGAGAACCTTCCATCTCATCTAACGCATACCCGACCTCAAGCTCGTTATCAACCCACCCCTTGCCCCACCTCTTTTTTTGCTGCAACTTTGACCTACAATAAACTGGATAATATCGAAAAATTCGAAGTTGAACATCTTGATACGCTAAAATTTTAGACATAAATCACTCCTTCAGCACTACACGCCCAGCCGGGTTTGCAACGACATTTACATTAATATTCGGATACATTGCTTTAAACTGAGAAATCACACCACTACAGCTAGCACACACTTTAAGCTCACTAAAAATATCAATCACCCCACTAACACCCCGATTATTTCCAAGCATGTCAGCGACGTTATCAAGTATTTTATATTCGGCATCCGTAGATCTAAAAATAGGAACTCCACTCGCGTTATTTAGCGTCATAGCCTCAAAATTCCCACTGCCCTGCCCCACCAAGCCATCTCCCGTTACCGATACACCACTATGGGCCGCCATGCTGGGTGGTAGCCCATCTATATGAAGGTCAGCAACCGCAACATTACCACCTGTCTTTCATGGGGCTCGTTCACTGCAGAGCGAGTTGGCTTTTAGCCTTGACTCGAGACCGGCTAATGGGTGTCCCCTTTTCCCTCGTCCCGAAACTACCCTCGCGGTCTCTGGGGATCTCCAGGCGCAACGGGCCGTCGTCGGTCAGGACAGTCTTGCTGCTTTTGCCGTTGCGCTGGTTACTTGACTCCTCGGGGCGCTCCGCGCCCTGAGGATAGCCAAGATGATGTCCCAGCTCGGCGCCAAGGGCTCGCTCGATCAGCGCCTTCTTGAACGCCATCGAGGCATCCTGGATAGCTTCGGCGGCCATCGGGCCATTAACGAACTGATCGATCAGCTCTTTGGGAATGGCTGGAAGGTCTCGTGTGACCTCACGGGCTGGTTTTTTCTTGGTCGGCATACATGCACCTCTGCAACATGTTATGCCCGAACACAAAATTTATGACAGTCCCATCGGATTGAAAACCTGCTCCCCTTTCTTCCCCTCACAAACCGCACCTAAATTGATTCAAGCTTTTTTTTAATACTCTCAAGTGAAGCAACATCAAGAACATCGGTAGTTCTGCGACCATCCCCAATAATGCAACCTATCTGCCTAGCACACTCTGAGACATCTCCTCCCTGACCAGCAATAGATCTAATGACCTCAAGCGCCGCAAAATAAACATCACGACTCTCTCTGCTGATAAATTCCAATAGCACCAACAAAATATCAGCATTTGAAAAATCACCTACCACCTCACAAAAGCGCACAGCCCAAGCATCGTTTTTTTGTGAAACCTCACTCAAAAGATCTTCCCAGTCCGCCTTTGAAAACTGCTCTAAAAGACCGAAAGCATGAAGATTCCCCACATCATGCCAGTAGTCCCCAACTTCCATATCGTTCGAAAATAACGACAGATAATTTTCAAACTCTTTATACATTTATTTCCCCAGAAAATCTTGTATTGTCAAACAGCCACGACCACACGAATATCCGGCAGTAAGCACGTCACCAACTTTAATAACTTCAACCTTAACGCCATTAACCGCAAGCTGATAAAGTGATGCACCATCAGAAGATCTCGTCGCGACGGGGGCTGTACTACCCACCGCCCTAACAGCACCATCCTGGCTCTAACTGGATTTAGCTCAATGTAACGACTGCAGGCGAGCAGATAGCAATCTGATTGCACAAGACTTGATTTGTAACGACCTTCCCACAGCGTACCGGAACGCCCTTCAAGCTTGTTGCGATAGCGGGTCATTCGTGCAGCCAAAGCTTTCATCAACTGCCCTAGACCAGTAGTAGAC
>NZ_JALMEZ010000011.1:0-290018 GCF_023242495.1 Pseudomonas sp. MWU13-2862
TGCAATCTGGCAGTCGACATCTGTATCGCCTGTTAAACCGCTATTGCCAGCAAGCCGGCGCCTACAAGGGGGTGTATCAGGAAGGGCGGTTTTCTCCCAGCGCGAGGTTCACCGCCAGCCAGCCCTCCACCGCGGCCTCACCAGCCTGGGCAAAAGCCTTCTGCAACAACTTGACCTGCTCACGGCGCAACGACTCTTCCAGGCTCGCCCCGTCCGCCGTCAGGCGCAGCAGGCGCTTGCGCTTGTCGGCCTCGGACGCAACGCTGCGCACCAGGCCCATCTCGGTCAACTGGCGCAACGGCATGTTCAGCGCCTGCTTGCTGACGCCGAGCAAGGTCAGCAACTCCTTGACGCTGACGTCCGGATAACGGGCGATAAAAAACACAATGCGCTGGTGCACCCGGCTCAAGCCACGACGCTCGAGCATTTCGTCGGCCTTGGCGGTGAACGCCTGGTAGCCGAAAAAGAAGGCCTGCATGGCGTCTTGCTGCGCGTTTGAATTTTTAAGGTCAAGCATATTGACGTATCGGCTCGCGGCGGCGTAATTTCGGTCAAGCAGTTTGACGTACTTTTCGCTTACTTAGCTACCGGTGACCTGCCATGGCCTTCTCCGAACGCGTGACCCGTCTGAAAAGCTCTCTGATTCGCGAAATCCTCGCCGCCGCTCAACGCCCGGAAGTGATGTCCTTTGCCGGCGGACTGCCATCCGAAGCCATGTTGCCGACGCTGGACTGGGAGGGCCTGCCGGTCGCCTTCGGCCAATACGGCATGAGTGAGGGCGAACCGGCGCTGCGCGAGGTGCTGGCCGCCGAGGCGCGGGCGCTGGGGATCGACTGCCAGGCCAGCCAGGTGCTGGTGGTCAGCGGTTCCCAGCAGACCCTGGACCTGGTGGCCAAGCTGCATATCGACAAGGGCACCGAGATCCTCCTCGAGGGGCCGACCTACCTCGCCGCCTTGCAGATCTTCCAGCTGTTCGGCGCCGATTGCCTGACGATCCCCCAGGAACAGGACGGCCCCGACCTGCTCCAACTGCGTGCGCGCCTGGAAAACCACCAGCCGGCCTTCGTCTATCTGATTCCGACGTTCCAGAACCCGTCCGCCGTGCGCTACAGCGAAGCCAAGCGCGAGGCCGTCGCCGCCTTGCTCGACGAATTCGGCGTAACCCTGATCGAAGACGAACCCTATCGCGAGCTGACCTATGACGGCGGCAGCGCCCGGCCGATTGTCAGCCGTTTGAAGCGCAGCAGCTGGATCTATACCGGCACGGTGTCCAAGACCCTGGCCCCCGGGTTGCGGGTCGGTTACCTGATCGCCAGCCCGGATCTGTTCCCCCATCTGCTCAAGCTCAAGCAGTCGGCGGACCTGCACACCAACCGCGTCGGCCAGTGGCAGGCGTTGCAGTGGATCGGTACGGAAAAATATCGCCAGCACCTGGTGCAACTCCGGGACTTTTACCGGGTCCGACGGGATGCCTTTCAACAGGCATTGGAGCGCCACTTCGCTGACCTGGCCGATTGGCAGGTGCCGCAGGGCGGTTTGTTCTTCTGGCTGACCCTCAAACAGCCGCTGGATACCCGCACCTTGCTCGCCGACGCGTTGAGTCGGGATGTCGCATTCATGCCCGGCGAACCTTTTTTTGCCGAACCGGAGCGTAATCCGGGTAATCTTCGTCTCAATTTCAGTCACATCGCACCGGAGCGTCTGGACGAAGGTCTCAAGCGCCTGGCTGCTGTCATCCGTCACGCACAGGCTGCACAAGCGGCTTAAGGGGAGGGCCATGTACAAGGTTTATGGCGATTACCAGTCGGGCAATTGCTACAAGATCAAGCTGATGCTGCACCTGCTGGGGCAGGAATATCGCTGGCACCCGGTGGACATCCTCAAGGGTGACACCGAGACCCCGGAATTCCTGGCGAAGAACCCCAACGGCAAGGTGCCGGTGCTGGAGCTGGAAGACGGCACCTGCCTGTGGGAGTCCAATGCGATTCTCAACTTCCTGGCCGATGGCAGCGAATTCCTGCCCACCGAGCCGCGTCTGCGTACCCAGGTGCTGCAATGGCAGTTCTTCGAGCAGTACAGCCACGAACCCTATATCGCGGTAGCGCGGTTTATCGAGTTCTACCTGGGCTTGCCGGAAGAGCGTCGCGAGGAATACCTCAAGCTGCAGAAACGCGGGCACAAGGCGTTGAAAGTGATGGAAAAGCAGCTTCAGCAAACCCCGTACCTGGTGGGCGAGCACTATTCGATTGCTGATATCGCGCTGTATGCCTATACCCATGTGGCCCATCAGGGCGGCTTCGACCTGAGCGAATACCCGGGTATCCAGGCCTGGTTGCTGCGGGTGGCCAGCC
Source organism: Pseudomonas sp. MWU13-2862 (assembly GCF_023242495.1). Taxonomy (NCBI): domain Bacteria; kingdom Pseudomonadati; phylum Pseudomonadota; class Gammaproteobacteria; order Pseudomonadales; family Pseudomonadaceae; genus Pseudomonas; species Pseudomonas sp. MWU13-2862. Next base: position 2,352 of record NZ_JALMEZ010000011.1, read on the forward strand.
ATCCGAAGCATGTCGGCATGCTGGATTGATCGGCAAATCCGGAAACACTTAAACCGGCCCCAGGGCCGGTTTATTTTTGCCCGCGCAAGCACTTTTGTCGCCGGCGAGGTCCTATCGAGAACTGTGTTTATTACCTACTGAACGGGGTGCCGCCCATGAAATATCCACGCGTAGCGTTTTTGACTGCCAGCCTGCTGGGCCTGGCCATGGGTGCACAGGCAGCCGACAACTGCGATGCCAACCAGGCGTCGATGAATGAATGTGCGGGCAAGGCGTTCAAGCAGGCCGACAATGACCTGAACACCTACTACAAGACCCAGATGGATTACCTGAAGAACCCGGCCAACAAGGCCGCGCTCCAGGATGCCCAGCGCAAGTGGCTGGCTTTCCGCGACGCCGATTGCCTGTATCAGAATGGCAAACCGGCGGACGGTGGTTCGATCTGGCCGCTGCTGGATCTGCAGTGCAAGACCGAGTTGACCAGGCAGCGGGCGGCGCAGTTGAAGGCTTATACCGAGTGTCGTGAGGAAACCAACGGCTGCCGCAACTGACGGCGACTGAACTCAGGCCGCGGCAAAACGCTTGTCCAGGTAATCGATGATCACCTTGGACTCGTACATCCAGGTGGTCTGGCCGTTTTCTTCGATACGCAGGCACGGCACCTTGATCTTGCCGCCTTGCTCGAGCAGGGTCTGGCGATCCTGTTCGTTATTCTTCGCATCACGCAGCGCCACCGGCACGTTGAGGCGGCGCAGGGTACGACGGGTCTTCACGCAGAACGGGCAGGCGTGGAACTGATACAGGGTCAGGTCCCTGGCCGCGGCATCGACCTTGGCCTGGTCTGGCGCGGAGCGCTTTTGCTTGCTGGGGCGGGTGAGGAAATCGATGAAGATGATGAGTTGGCCCAGGCCGACTCGAAGTGCTTTGACGAACACGGGATAGCCTCGCGGGCGGTGGAGAAGGGGCGCAGCTTACCTGATTTTCTTCAGGCGAAAAAAAACCGGCGATGAGTGCCGGTTTTTTCATGTCGCCCGATCTTACTTGATCAGCGCCAGGAACTCGCTGCGGGTCGCGGCGTTTTCGCGGAACTCGCCGAGCATCACCGAGGTGATCATCGACGAATTCTGTTTTTCCACACCGCGCATCATCATGCACATGTGCTTGGCTTCGATCACCACCGCGACACCCAGGGCCCCGGTCACCTGCTGGACCGCATCGGCGATCTGGCGGCTGAGGTTTTCCTGGATCTGCAGGCGCCGGGCGTACATGTCGACGATACGCGCGACCTTGGACAGGCCCAGCACCTTGCCGCTCGGGATGTAGGCCACGTGGGCCTTGCCGATAAAGGGCAGCAGGTGGTGTTCGCACAACGAGTAGAGCTCGATGTCCTTGACCAGCACCATTTCGCTGTTGTCGGAGCTGAACAAGGCACCGTTGGTGACTTCTTCCAGGGTCTGTTCGTAACCGCGGCAAAGGTACTGCATGGCTTTGGCGGCGCGCTTGGGCGTGTCGAGCAGACCTTCGCGGGAGACGTCCTCGCCGAGTTGGCCGAGGATCGCGGTGTAATTCTGTTCCAGGGACATGAAGCTACCTGTGGGAGTTTACGCAAAGAGCAAGGATACGGCGGCTGGCAGCCGCCTGCAAATTCGATGACGGTTCGGTTACTCGTCGCGACCTTCCATCATGGTTCGTTTCAGCATCACATACACCGCGCCCGCGCCGCCATGCTTGGGCTGGCAGGAGGTGAACCCCAGGACCTGGGCGTGCTGACGGAGCCAGGTGTTGACGTGGCTCTTGATCATCGGGCGCTTGCCGTCCAGGCGTACGGCCTTGCCGTGGGTGACGCGCACGCAGCGGATTTCGAATTTGGTCGCCTCGGCAAGAAACGCCCAGAGGGTTTCCCGGGCTTTTTCCACACTCATGCCGTGCAGGTCGAGACTGCCTTCGAAGGGGATCTGGCCGATCTTGAGCTTGCGCATCTGGCTTTCCTGGACCCCGTCACGGGCCCAGTGCAGGTCGTCTTCGGGACCGACGTCGATGACGAACTGGTCGGACAGCCCGTCCACCGCGGTGTCCTGCACCCGCACCGTGGCCGCCTGGCGCAGCTTGGCCAGTTGCGCACGGTCGGACTTGGGCTTGCCGGTGTCGGCACGGTCATGCTTGATCGGCTTGACGCCACGGATCTCGCTTTTGAACAGGGAAAAGTCGTCGTCTTGCATGTCAGCCTCCGCAGGGCCTGGCAGTTTACCCAAGTCCCCCGGGTGTCGTCACAGTCGATTGCGCGCAGGTGCTTGATCAGTCGTGCTTTTTCATCAGGTGGGGGGCGATGTTCAGTCCATGGCGGCTGCGCATCCGACGACGGCTGCGGCGCCACAGCCAGACCCCGAACCAGAGCGTCAGCACGCCCACGCCCAAGGCCACCGCCGAACCGGTCGGCGTGGCATTCAAATCCCCGAGTGCCGGCGCATGGCCGAGCAGGCTGGCCGCCCCGGCCATCACCAGCAACACCCCGAAGGTGGCCAACAGCGCCGCAATGGCAGCGCTCAAGCGCGAGCCCCAGGTGCTCTGGCCCCGGGGACGCAGGCGGCGAGCGTCAAAACCATCGGATATCTTCATTCCGATTTCCTCTATGAGTATCGGCCCTTCGACCGGGAGATGGTCGGCTTGTTCCTGATGTGTCCGGGAAATCGGAAAATGAGACGCAATTGACAGGACTAATGGATGGGCGGTCGCCAGGACAACCCATCGCCGCCGCTAGCCGATCAGGTCTTTGGTCTGCGCCAGGGTGGCGAAATTGTCCGCCATGATCGCCATCTCGGTGCGCTGGACCTGGGCGGCGCTGATGATTTCATCCTTGTAGGGCAGGTCGCGGGTCGCGCAGGCATCTTCCACCAGGGTGCAGCGGAAGCCCAGGTTCTTGGCCGCGCGCACCGTGGTGCTGACGCTGGAGTGGCTCATGAAGCCGCAGACGATCAGGTCCAGGGAGCCGAGTTCCTGCAGGTGCTTCTCCAGGCCCGTGCCGTGAAAGGCGCTGGGCAGCAGCTTGCCGATCAGGGTTTCGTCGCCCTGGGGTTCCAGCCCCGGAATGAACTCACCGCGCTCGCCCTGGGGATCGAACAGACCGCCCACGGTGCCCAGGTGACGGATATGCACGATAGGCCGTCCGGCCTGGCGGGCGGCGGCAACCAGTTGCTTGATATTGTCGACGGCAGCGTCCATGCCGGACAAGGCCAGCGGGCCACTGAGATATTCTTTCTGGGCGTCGATGATCAACAGGCTGGCATGGCTCAGATTGGCGGCTGCATAACCACGACCGCTGAGTTGAAACATCGTCTTTGGAACGGACATTCGGGGCTCCTTTGAGTGGGGCTTTTACCGCATTGTCCTCCGGCTGAGCGCGTATGTGAATCGCAACCCGTGCAGGCGGCGTGGTTATTGGGCTGTAGCCGTGTCAAGGGTTGTTTGCCGGCGTGCGAAACCGCGCTCGATGATGTCTTTTTGCCTTATTTTCACCCGGTGCTGGTTTGACTGTTAGAATCCCCCGTCGTTTTTTTCAGGAGCCTCCCCGTGATCAATTCCCGCCTGCGCACGCTGCGCGACCATATTCGTTGGGCTGTCAGCCGCTTTCATGGCGCGGATCTGTTTTTCGGCCATGGCACCGACAATGCCTGGGACGAGGCGCGTCAATTGGTGCTGGGGGCCTTGCACCTGCCTTGGGAAATTGCCGACAGCTATCTCGACTGCCGCCTGGAAGACGACGAACTGAGCCGTTTGCAGCACTTGCTCAAGCGCCGCATCGAAGACCGTGTGCCCACTGCTTACCTGTTGGGTGAGGCGTGGTTCTGCGGCATGTCGTTTATCGTCGATGAGCGGGTGCTGATTCCGCGTTCGCCGATCGGCGAGTTGATCGAAGGCCACTTCGCTCCCTGGCTGGCGAATGAGCCGGCGCGGATTCTCGACCTGTGCACCGGCTCCGGCTGCATCGGCATCGCCTGTGCCTATGAGTTCCAGCAGGCGGAAGTGGTGTTGGCCGACCTGTCTTTCGAAGCGCTGGAAGTGGCCAACCAGAATATCGAGCGCCATGGTGTCGATGAGCGGGTGTTCACGGTCCAGGGCGATGGCTTCGATGGTCTGCCCGGTCAGCGTTTCGACCTGATCGTCTCCAATCCTCCTTATGTGGATGCCGAGGACTTTGCCGACATGCCGGAGGAATACCAGCACGAGCCCGAGCTGGGCCTGGCCTGCGGCGAAGACGGCCTGAACCTGGTGCGACGGATGCTGGCCGAGGCGGCGGATCATCTGACCGAGAAGGGCCTGCTGATTGTCGAGGTCGGCAACAGCCAGGTGCATGTCGAGGCGTTGTACCCCGAGGTGGATTTTGCCTGGCTGGACTTCGAGCGGGGCGGGCATGGCGTGTTCATGCTGACCGCCGAGCAGTGTCGTGCGCATCAGGCGCTGTTTGCCGCGAAAATCTGAAGAACGACACCGACCTGTAGGAGCCGGGCTTGCCCGCGAAGCTTTTGGCGCCCTCAAGGACGCCTTCGCGGGCAAGCCCGGCTCCTACAGGTTTTGCAGTGTTCTGGAGATCGCCGAACGCTTGAGCAATCCTGGCGGACATATTCCCGACGAGTGAACCGTTTAAGTCGCCAGGCCCGCCCGGCAAGGTGAGCCAGAGGCAAACCTTCCCTCGATTATCCGCAAAGCCCGCCATAGAGAGGCGTACAGCGATATTTCGAGATAAATAAATCTCCCTTTTTTCGCCAATTCCGGTATAGTGCGCGCCGGCCTTTAACCGGGCCGCGTTTAGGTAATGCAATTCCCCGAAGTCAGCTTCGGCTGCTGTCCGCCATGCGGACTATCCTTGACGATTCTTTCATTCAATCGTTTTCGCAAATCCCCGCCGACAAAGCTGCCAGGGTGACTCTCAGAGTCTTACAAGGCATGCGCAGCTTTGGAGCATGGGTCTTTGCGGATGCACTTAGAGGCAGACCCATGACCCAGGAAATCGGCGGCTTCGCCGCTTTTAATCTTAATCCGAATATTCTTGCAGCCGTCACCGCGACTGGCTACGAAGAGCCTTCGGCTATCCAGCAGCAATCGATCCCGATCATCATGGCCGGCCACGACATGATTGGCCAGGCGCAAACCGGTACGGGTAAAACCGCTGCGTTCGCCCTGCCGATCCTGCATCGCATCGATCCTGCTAAGCGCGAACCGCAAGCCCTGATCCTGGCGCCAACCCGTGAGTTGGCGTTGCAAGTAGCAACCGCTTTCGAAACCTACGCCAAGCAAATGCCGGGCGTTACCGTTGTGGCCGTTTACGGCGGCGCGCCCATGGGCCCACAACTGAAAGCAATCCGTAATGGCGCACAGATTGTTGTCGCCACTCCGGGCCGTCTGTGCGACCACCTGCGTCGTGACGAAAAAGTCCTGGCCACCGTGAACCACCTGGTTCTCGATGAAGCGGACGAAATGCTCAAGCTCGGCTTCATGGACGACCTGGAAGTCATCTTCAAGGCCTTGCCGGCAACCCGCCAGACCGTTTTGTTCTCGGCGACCCTGCCGCAGTCGATCCGCGCCATTGCCGAACGCCACCTGCGCGATCCGCAACACGTCAAGATCCAGACCAAGACCCAGACCGTGACCGCGATCGAACAGGCTCACCTGTTGGTTCACGCCGACCAGAAGACCTCGGCTGTGCTGAGCCTGCTGGAAGTCGAGGATTTCGACGCCCTGATCATGTTCGTGCGCACCAAGCAAGCGACCCTGGACCTGGCCAGTGCCCTGGAAGCCAAAGGCTACAAAGCCGCTGCGCTGAACGGTGACATCGCCCAGAACCAGCGTGAGCGCGTGATCGACTCCCTCAAGGATGGCCGTCTGGACATCGTTGTGGCGACCGACGTTGCTGCTCGTGGCCTGGACGTTCCGCGCATCACTCACGTATTCAACGTCGACATGCCGTACGATCCTGAGTCCTACGTTCACCGTATCGGCCGTACCGGCCGTGCCGGTCGCGAAGGTCGTGCGCTGTTGCTGGTGACTCCACGTGAGCGCCGCATGCTGCAAGTGATCGAGCGTGTAACCGGTCAGAAAGTTGCCGAAGTCCGCCTGCCGGATGCCCAGGCCGTTCTCGATGCGCGCATCAAGAAACTGACCAACAGCCTGTCGCCACTGGTAGCCGATGCTGAATCGACCCACGGCGAACTGCTGGATCGCCTGACCGCCGATATCGGTTGCAGCCCGCGTGCCCTGGCCGCGGCCCTGCTGCGCAAGGCCACCAATGGCCAGGCGCTGACCCTGGCGGCGATCGAGAAAGAGCGTCCGCTGGTGCCGAACAACGCGCCACGTGGCGATCGTCCGGAGCGTTCCGGTGACCGTCCCGAGCGTAGCGATCGTGAGCGTCGTGCCCCGGTGCCATTGGCCGAAGGCCGTGCCCGCTGCCGTACCGCGCTGGGTGCGCGTGACGGTATCGCCGCCAAGAACCTGCTGGGCGCCATCCTCAACGAAGGTGGCCTGGCCCGTGAAGCGATCGGTCGCATCCAGGTGCGTGACAGCTTCAGCCTGGTGGAACTGCCGGAAGATGGTCTGGAGCGTCTGTTGACCAAGCTGAAGGACACCCGTGTGGCTGGCAAGCAGCTCAAGCTGCGTCGCTACCGCGAAGATTGATCAACCCCCGGGTTGATTGATCGATAAAAAAATCCCCGACTGGTTCGGGGATTTTTTTTGCCTGCTGTAGGAGCGAGCTTGCTCGCGATGGGCGTCAACGATAACGCGGGGCATCTGATACCCCACGGTGCCTGAGCCATTATCGCGAGCAAGCTCGCTCCTACAGGGGATTGGTGGGGGTCAGGCGAAGCGATAGATGTCCATGCCCAGCGCGCCCATGGTGAACCCCTTGTGGGCGATGCTCATCTGGCCACCGGCGCCACGGGCGAAATACAACGGCAGCAGGTGCTCGTCACTGGGGTGGCTGCGCACGGCGTAGGGCGCCTGTTTGCGGTAGTCGTGCAGGGCGGCTTCGTCATCGGCAGCGAGTTTGTCGACCATCCAGTCGCGGAAGGCCTTGGCCCACGGCTCGATGCTGTCGGGGCCGGCATGCCAGTCCAGTTCACCGAGGTTATGGGTAATGCTGCCGGAGCCGATCAGCAGGATGCCCTGTGCCCGCAGGCCGCTGAGGGCATGCCCGATACGGGTTTGCAAGGCAGGGCCCATGCGGCTTGGCAAGGACACCTGGACCACCGGGATATCGGCTTGCGGGTACATCAGCGACAGGGGCACCCAGACCCCATGGTCGAATGGGCGCTGGTCATCGAGGCGGGCGGCCAGGCCATCGGCGTTGAGCAGGGCGACAATCTCGGCGGCCAACTGCGGTTCGCCGGGTGCCGGGTATTGCACGGCGAACAGTTCCCGGGGAAAACCACCGAAGTCGTGCCAGGTTTCCGGCTGCGGATTGCTGCTGACCCGCAGGTCCTGGCTTTCCCAGTGGGCCGAGACGATGACGATGGCTTTCGGTCGCGGCAGCTCGGCCGCCAGGCGGGCCAGGGCCGGGCCGCTGGCGCCGGGGTCCAGGGCCAGCATGGGTGAACCGTGGGAGATGAACAGGCTGGGGAGCATAATGAAAGTCCTGAGCGTCAAGTTTAAGATGACGCCATCTTCAATCAGATCATTGATCTAAATCTAATATAAGTTTTAGTGCTTTTTGATCGAATTTTCAGGGTGAGCCTATGCAACCGGAATTTTGGCACAAGCGTTGGGAACACAACCAGATCGGCTTTCACCTGGAGCAGGTCAACCCCCATCTGCAGCGCTTCTGGCCCGACCTGGCGCTGCCGATAGAGGCGCGGGTGCTGGTGCCCTTGTGCGGCAAGAGCCTTGATCTGGCGTGGTTGGCGGCCCAGGGCCTGCGCGTCCTGGGGGTGGAGTTGTCGGAGAAGGCCGTGGAGGCGTTTTTTGCCGATCAGCAGCTCAAGCCGCTGATACGCCGGCAGGGTGAGTTCATGGTCTATGAGGCGGGTCCGCTGGAACTCTGGTGTGGAGACTTCTTCGCCTTGACGGCCGCCGACGTGGCCGACTGTGTGGGGCTGTATGACCGGGCGGCGCTGATCGCCTTGCCACCGCCAATGCGTGAGCGTTATGCGGCTCATTTGAACGGGATACTGGCAGTGGGCACCCAGGGCTTGTTGATCACCCTCGACTATGATCAGAGCCAGCTCGACGGGCCGCCGTTCGCCTTGCTCGATGGTGAGGTCCGGCGCTTGCTGGAGCCGCAGTGGCAGCTTCAGGTGGAGGATGAACAGGATGTGCTTGGCGAGAGCTGGAAGTTTCTCCAGGCTGGGGTGACGCGGCTCGACGAGCGGGTTTACCGGTTGGAGAAGGTTTCTTAGGAAGCAGGTAAGCCGACGACGATTCCAAGGGTGTCGCGGACTCTGTGGGAGCGGAGCTTGTCGGATCGCCGCACCGCCGCGAAGCTTTTAGCGGCCTCCAGGGCCTCTTCGCGGGCAAGCTCCGCTCCCACACCTCACAGGTATGGCTATCAGCCGCGACGACGCAGGGCTTCGATACGCTCTTCCAGCGGCGGGTGGCTCATGAACATCTTCGCCAGGCCCTGTTTCAGGCCGCCGTTGATGCCGAAGGCGTTCAGGGTGTCCGGCATGTGCACCGGCAGGCCCTGTTCGGAGCGCAGGCGTTGCAGGGCGCCGATCATCGCGGCGGTACCGGCCAGGCTGGCACCGGCTTCGTCCGCGCGGAATTCACGCTTGCGCGAGAACCACATGACGATGGCGCTGGCCAGGAAACCCAGGACCAGTTCGGCGAAGATGGTCGCCACGTAGTAGGCGATACCCTGGCCCTCTTCGTTCTTGAAGATGACCTTGTCGACGAAGTTGCCGATGATCCGCGCAAAGAACATCACGAAGGTGTTCACCACGCCTTGTATCAGCGCCAGGGTGACCATGTCGCCATTGGCCACGTGGCCGATCTCGTGGGCCAGCACGGCCTTCACTTCATCGGGCGAGAAGCGTTCCAGCAGGCCCTGGCTGACCGCGACCAGCGCGTCGTTCTTGTTCCAGCCGGTGGCGAAGGCGTTTGCCTCGTAGGCCGGGAAGATACCCACCTCGGGCATCTTGATCCCGGCGTCGCGGGACAGTTGCTCGACGGTTTGCAGCAGCCACTGCTCATGGCGGGTACGAGGCTGGGTGATGAGCTGGGTGCCGGTGCTCATCTTCGCCATCCACTTGGAGATGAACAACGAGAACAGCGAACCCGCGAAACCAAAGACCGCACAGAAGACCAGCAGCTGATTGAGGTTGAGATCAACCCCGTTGGCCGCCATGAACCCGTTGAAGCCGAAAAGGCTCAGGGTGATGCTGGCAATCAGCACGACCGCCAGGTTAGTGGCCAAGAACAGCAGGATGCGCATCATGGTTGAAAGTTTCTCCTCAGCTAAAGATGTAGCGTCATGCGGGGTATATAAGGTGCAGCTGCGACCTATTCAACCGGGTGACTATTTCAAACTGTGTCCTACAGCTTGATTCTAGCCGCTTGCCAGTCATTTCCTAATGGAGGGCTTGGGTTTTCGAGGCGTTGCAACGCCGCGCGCCCCTTTGAAACCGGGGGATGTGTTGGCAATGAGAGAGGTTCCCTGGCCGGCGGCATGCTGACGCAAAGACATACAAAAAGAAATGGGGGCAAAGCGCTTTCCTGCGACTCTCGGATGAGTCGCAGGAAAGTGTAGGAAATTACTGGCGGTAGGTTTTCAGGAACGAACCGATGCGCCCGATGGCCTGTTCCAGGTCATCCACCCGGGGCAGGGTGACCACGCGGAAGTGATCGGGCCATGGCCAGTTGAACGCGGTGCCCTGGACCACCAGCAGCTTTTCCGAGATCAGCAGGTCGAGGACGAACTTCTCGTCGTTGAGAATCGGGCAGACTTTCGGGTCGATCCGCGGGAAGGCGTAGAGCGCGCCCATGGGTTTCACGCAGCTGACGCCGGGAATGTCGTTGAGCAGTTCCCAGGTGCGGTTGCGTTGTTCCAGCAGGCGACCGGCCGGCAGCACCAGGTCGTTGATGCTCTGGTAGCCGCCGAGGGCGGTCTGGATCGCGTGCTGGCTCGGCACGTTGGCGCACAGGCGCATGTTGGCCAGGATGTCGATGCCTTCGATATAGCTCTGGGCATTGTGCTTGGGACCGGAGATCGCCACCCAGCCGGAGCGGAAACCCGCGACCCGGTAGGACTTGGACAGGCCGTTGAAGGTCAGGCACAGCAGGTCCGGCGCCAGGGATGCGGTGCAGACGTGTACGGCATCGTCGTAGAGGATCTTGTCGTAGATCTCGTCGGAAAAAACCACGAGGTTGTGCTGGCGGGCCAGTTCGAGCATGCCCAGCAGCACCTCCTTGGAATACACCGCGCCCGTCGGATTGTTCGGGTTGATGATCACCAGGGCCTTGGTATTGGGGGTGATCTTGGCCTTGATATCGGCCAGGTCCGGCCACCAGTTGGCCTGTTCGTCGCACAGGTAGTGCACCGGGTTGCCGCCGGCCAGGCTCACGGCGGCGGTCCACAGCGGGTAGTCCGGTGCCGGGATCAGTACTTCGTCGCCATTGTTGAGCAGGGCCTGCATGGACATCACGATCAGTTCGGACACGCCATTGCCCAGGTAGATGTCTTCGATGCCGACACCTTCGACCTGCTTCTGCTGGTAGTACTGCATGACCGCCTTGCGGGCGCTGTACAACCCCTTGGAGTCACTGTAGCCCTGTGCGGTCGGCAGGTTGCGGATCACGTCCAGGAGGATTTCGTCCGGGGCTTCGAAACCGAAGGGCGCCGGGTTGCCGATGTTCAGCTTGAGGATGCGATGGCCTTCCTCTTCCAGGCGTTTGGCGTGCTTGAGCACCGGGCCGCGAATGTCGTAGCAGACGTTGGCGAGCTTGTTCGATTTGCTGACCTGCATGGCGATGTAATCCTGAAAATGGACGATCCAGGCGGTCTCGTCGAGGCCGCTATGGCAATACTGCGTTTTCACCTCGTCCCATGGTCCCCGGCCGCCGGCTTGGAAAATCCGTTTGAATGCGTCGGACGCGGGTGCCAGACTGGCGTTTGACGAGGCGCAATCATACGTGCCACCCGATCCGTGGAAAAGATACAGATCGGGGTTTTTCAGCCGCCGAGGTGTGACGATGGAAAAGTTGGAAAAAACCCTGGACGAATGGCGCGCCATGCTCGACCCGGAGCAGTACAACGTGTGCCGGCTCAAAGGCACGGAGCGGCCGTTTTCCGGCAAATACAACGGCACCAGGACCGATGGGGTCTATCACTGCATCTGCTGCAATGAGCCGCTGTTCGATTCTCGCGCCAAGTTCGACTCCGGCTGCGGCTGGCCGAGCTTCTACCAGCCCATCGGCGACAGCGCGATGGTCGAGATCCGCGATATCAGCCACGGCATGATCCGCACCGAAGTGGTCTGCGCCAAATGCGACGCACACCTGGGCCATGTGTTTCCCGACGGCCCGCCGCCGACCGGTTTGCGCTACTGCATCAACTCCGTGTGCCTGGATCTGGTGCCGCGGGGCTGAGTCCGGTTCTTGCGCGGTGTCCCGGAATTCAGGGCCCGCGCCAAGCCCGGCGAGGGAGTCTGTGTGGTCGTGGCTTATAAAGCTCCATCCACCCCGGTTATTAAATTGTGTGCAATTCAATTGCTCGCTATTTTGTTCGGCATTCATTGGAGGAACTGTCATGAGCGATAACCTGCTGAACATCCCTTGCACCACCATCAAGGGTGAGCAAAAGACCCTGGGCGACTTCGCCGGCAAGGCGATCCTGGTGGTCAACACCGCCAGCAAATGCGGTTTTACCCCTCAGTACAAAGGGCTTGAGCAACTCTGGCAGTCCTACAAGGACCAGGGGCTGGTCGTCCTCGGTTTCCCCTGCAACCAGTTCGGCAAGCAGGAGCCGGGTAACGAAGGGGCGATTTCCGAGTTCTGCGAGCTGAACTACGGCGTCAGTTTCCCGCTGTTCAAGAAGATCGACGTCAACGGCGACGGCGCCCACCCGCTGTTCGTCCAGTTGAAGAAACGCGCGCCGGGGTTGCTCTGGTCCCAGGGCATCAAGTGGAACTTCACCAAGTTCCTGATCGGCAAGGACGGCCGTCTGGTGAAGCGTTTCGCGCCCACCACCAAGCCCGAGAACCTCACCCGCGAGATCGAAGCCCTGCTTAAATGAACGACCTGTCCAGCGATTCGCTGAGCCTTGACTCCCAGCTCTGCTTCAAGCTCTACGCCGCTTCACGGGCAGTGATTCGAGGCTACAAGCCGATGCTGGAACAGTTGGGCCTGACCTATCCGCAGTACCTGGCGATGCTGGTGCTGTGGGAGTGGCATGACGGCGCACCGGCGCAACCGACGGTCAAGGCCCTCGGTGAGCGCCTGCTGCTGGACTCGGGGACGCTGACGCCACTGCTCAAGCGCCTTGAGCAGATGGCCTTGGTGCAGCGCCGGCGTTCAGCCCTCGACGAGCGTGAAGTGCACCTGAGCCTGAGCCCCGCCGGAGTGGCTCTGCGCGCGCAGGTGCTGCCGATCAAGGCACGGCTGCTTTGCGACAGTGGTCTCGATCTGACCCGGCTGGATGAACTGCGTGACGGTCTCGACCAGTTACTGGCCCAACTCATGCCGCTGTAGCCGGTACCCACTGTTCGAGCAGGGCGATCAGCTCTTCTCGGCGGAAGGGCTTGGCCAGGTAGTCGCTCATGCCCGCGGCCCGGCAGCGTTCACGTTCCTCGGGCATGGCGTTGGCCGTCAGCGCCACGATCGGCAGGTTCGGCCAGCGCCCGCTGCGGCGAATCTGCCGACTGGCTTCGTAGCCGTCCATGACGGGCATATTGCAATCCATCAGCACCAGGTCGAACACCTGCTGCTCCAGTTGGCTCAGCGCCTCGCCACCATGGGCGGCCACCGTTACTTCGCAGCCGAGCTTGCCGAGCATGCCCTTGGCCACCAGCTGATTGACCGGATTGTCCTCCACCAACAGGATCCGGGCCCGGCGTAGCGGCTGGTTGTCCCGCGGCTGCACGTTCAGCTCGGCCGGGTCATCGGGCAGCAGGATGCGCGCCAGTGTCTGGTACAGCGCGTTGCGCGCCAGCGGCCGGGCCTGTTGCTGCAGCGGGGTGAGGGCGTTGGCCTGTTCGGTGGGCATGAAGTTGCCATAGGCGGTGACCAGCAGGATCGGCGCGCTGATCGCCGGTCGCAGGCCGAACAGGCATTCCGGGCAGTCGGTGATCAACAGGTCGGGGCTGACCCCCGCCAGGCTGTCGTCCAGCCCGTAGCGCTGGTAGTCCAGGCCCCAGACCGGCAATTGGTGGCTGAGCAATTCGCTCAGGCCGCTGGTGCTCGACGTCACGGCGATGACCTTGCCGGTGAGGCGTCGCGGTGTCGCGGCCGGCGTGTGCCCGGGCAAGGGCAGTTCGGCACAGAACTGGCTGCCGAAACCGACTTCGGAATTGATCGTCAGGCTGCCTTTCATGGCCTCGCACAGGTTGTAGGTCAGGGTCAGCCCCAGGCCGGTGCCGCCGTACTGGCGGGTAATGCCGGCGCCGGCCTGGGTGAAGGGCTGGAAGATCTTGGCCTGGGCCTCCTGGGCGATGCCGATGCCGGTGTCGCAGACTTCGATGCGCACGCCGTTGTCGCGAGCACTCAGGCGCACATCGACGCGGCCGAAGCGGGTGAACTTCAACGCGTTGGACAACAGGTTGCTGACGATCTGCCGCACCCGCGTCGGGTCGCCCAGCACCAGGGCCGGGAATTGCGGGTCGATCAGGCAGGCCAGTTCGACGCTGGGGGCGGCGTTTTGCGAGAGCAGGTTGGCGGTGTCCTCGACCAGGGCGCCGAGGTCGAAGGGGATGCGTTCCAGCTCCAACTGGCCGGCGTCGAATTTCGACAGGTCGAGGATATCGTTGAGCAACTCCACCAGGACCTTGCCGGAGTCGTGGGCAATCGACAATTGCTGGCGTTGCTCGGCGTTCAGTTGGCTGTCCAGGGACAGCGCGATCATGCCCAGCAGGCCGTTCAGGGGTGTGCGGATTTCATGGCTCATGTTGGCCAGGAATGCCGAACGGGCCTGGGCCATGTCCAGGGCCGTGCGGCGCGCCACTTCCAGTTCCTCGTTGGATTGGCTCAGACGCGCGTTGCTGGCCTTGAGTTCGGTGGTGCGCGCCGAGACGATATTCTCCAACTGGCCGAGGTAGTCGGTCAGGCGGTTTTCGGCGCTGCGCCGCTGCTGGATCTCGGTGCCCATGTTTTCGAATTGCTGGTTGGCGACCTTGACCAGTACGCCGATTTCATCGTGTTCATGGCCGGGGGGAAAGGCCAGGCGCGCCTGTTTCGACTGGCCCGGGGTGCTGCTGCTGAGCGCCTCGATCACCCGCACCAGGGGTTTGGTCAGCATCGTATAGAACAGCACGAGAAGGATGATGGTGAGGATCAGGCTGCGGACAAAACCGTTGAGCAGGGTGATCTCGGCCCGATGCAGGAAGCGGATACCGAAGGTGTAGGTGTCGATATCAAGGTGCAGGGTGCCCAGGGATTCGTCTGGCAGATGGCTGAGATAAAGCCGGTCTTCGAAGGTGCGATCAGAGCCGAACAGCCAATCGCTGATCATCCGATAGCTGCCTTCCTGGCGCGGTCGCTCGACGCTGGCCAGGACCATATTGTTGTTGTCGATCAACTGCGCGCGCAGCACCGCCGGCGAGTGCAGCAGGCCAAGGGCCAGTTCCTGCGCCAGTTCGGCGTCGATGTTGTAGGCGATCCTCGATGCCGGGTTGTGGCTGATTTCCAGCAGGGAAAGGATTTCACGGTTGATCGAGGCGCTTTCGCTGGCATAATCGATGCCGATTTGCAGCAGACTGAGCAGTGTTCCCAGAATGAAGCCGACCAGCACCGTCAACCGGGCTTGTTTGTAGGACAAGCGGTGGGTGAACTTTATATCCATGGGGTGGTGTACCACTTTCCTTTCCCTTAGCCCGGCAAGCATAGCTGATTCGATGCGTGCACCGGCAGTGGGGGATTCGATACGCGCGGTGTGCAGTCTGCCAGAGCTTGCCGGCGCCCGGCGGCGCCAACGCGACATCATCGTATGAACTTGCCTGAGGAAACGTCGTGGATTCTCGATTGAATGCCTTTCTTGAGCGTGCCGATGCGGTGCTCGCCCGTCTCGAACCGTTGTTGCCGGCACCGCGCCAGGCCATCGACTGGAACGGCTGCCTGGCGGCCCGCTGGCAGCGCGAAGGGCGCAGCGGTTATCTGTTGCCGCTGGAGGTCAGCCTGGACATGCGTTTGTCCGACCTGATCGGCGTCGACAAGCAACGCGAGCAACTGGCGCGCAACACCCGCCAGTTCCTCGATGGCCTGCCCGCCAACCATGCCTTGCTCTGGGGGTCGCGCGGCACCGGCAAGTCCTCGTTGGTGCGCGCCTTGCTCGCCGAACATGCCAAGGCCGGTTTGCGCCTGATCGAGATCGAGCGCGATCACCTGGCCGACCTGCCGCGGGTGGTGGAGCAGTTGCAAAAGCTGCCCCAGCGTTTCGTGCTGTTCTGCGATGACCTGTCCTTCGAGGCCGGTGAAGGCGACTACCGTGTGCTCAAGAGTGTGCTCGACGGTTCCCTTGAACAGGCCCCGGACAATGTCCTGCTCTACGCCACCTCGAACCGCCGGCACCTGGTGCCCGAGAAAGAGAGCGACAACGAAAACTGGAAGCGCGTCGACGGCGAGCTGCACCCCAGCGAAGCGGTGGAGGACAAGATTGCCCTGTCCGATCGTTTCGGCCTGTGGCTGTCGTTCTATCCCTTTACCCAGGAGCACTTCCTCAGCGTTGTCGAACACTGGATCGGCGAGTTGGCGCTCAAGGCCGGCCTGGCCTGGCAGCGCGACGAGGCGCTGGATATCCAGGCGGTGCGCTGGGCCACCGGACGCGGCAATCGCAACGGTCGCTGCGCCTATCAGTTTGCGCGTTATTGGGTGGGTTTGAAGTTGTTGGAGCAGGCACCATGATCGATTTGCAGAACACCGGGGCCGGCCTCGAGGGCTATGGTCTGTTGCACGCACAGCTGGAATCGTTGCTGGCGGACGAGCGGGATTTCATCGCCAATGCCGCGCAGTTCTCGGCCTTCCTGTTCAATCAGCTGGATGACCTGAATTGGGCCGGTTTCTACCTCAATCGCCATGAGGAACTGGTCCTTGGGCCGTTCCAGGGGCAGATCGCCTGCGTGCGCATCCCCTTCGGCCGGGGCGTCTGCGGCACCGCCGCGGCCACCCGGGAAACCCAGCGGGTCGAAGACGTGCATACGTTTGCCGGGCATATCGCCTGCGACAGCGCCTCGAACAGCGAGCTGGTGGTGCCACTGGTCAAGGACGGCCGCCTGATCGGCGTGCTCGACCTGGACAGCCCGAGCCTGGCCCGCTTCACCCTCGAAGACCAGGCCGGGATCGAACACCTGGCAGCGATCTTCCTGCGCCTGACCGACTGCTGAGGCGACTCAGGCGCCCAGACCGGCCTTTTCCAGCAGCGACTCGGCATCCACCGTGTCGATCTGCTGGGGCAGGACGTGTTGCCGGGCGTACGCCAGGTAGATTTCCTCACGGATAAACAGCTCGAACAATTGCGGGTCGATATGGGCGTCGCGGCACATGCCGGCCATGATGCCCAGCGCTTCGCTCAGGGTCTTGCCCTTTTTGTACGGGCGATCGGCGGCGGTCAGCGCCTCGAAGATATCGGCAATCGCCATCATCCGCGCCGGCAGGCTCATCTGTTCGCGCTTCAGGCGCTTGGGGTAACCGGTGCCGTCCATTTTCTCGTGGTGGCCGCCGGCGATCTCCGGCACGGCGGTCAGGTGCCCGGGAAACGGCAGTTGATCGAGCATCAGGATGGTCTGCACCATGTGATGGTTGATGATGTAGCGCTCTTCGCGGGTCAGCGTGCCGCGGGTAATGCTCAGGTTGTACAACTCCCCCCGATTGAACTTGTAGGGCGGCACGTCGAGCTGAAAGCCCCAGCGATTGTCGGCGGGGATCAGTTCGGCCTCGTTGCGTTCGAACAGATGCTCGGGCTTGTCCGCCAGCAGCGCTTCGGTGGCCGGCAGGGGCGCGGCGGGGCTGCGTTCCTGGCGGAGCTTTTCTTCCCAGGACACCCCGAGACGATCGTCCAGCGTGCGGGTCCAGGTGCGTTGGGCAATCCGCTGCAGGTGTTCCAGGTCGGCTTCGGCCATGGCCTCGCCGCCCAGGTTGCAGTGGGCGACAAAGGCGAAGTCCTCGTCCAGGGCCGTCAGGCTGGCGTCGCGCGCCCGGCCCAAGTCGGCTTCGTCGCCACCCAGCGCCCGGCCTTGCCAATAGTCGACCCAGGCATCGCGCTTGAGCACTTCGAAGCGGGTGCGTATTTCGTGAATGCGGTCGTACAGGGTTTCCAGCTTGGTGGCCTTGTCGACCACGTATTCGGGAGTGGTGACCTTGCCGCAGTCATGCAGCCAGGCAGCGACATGCAGCGCCTCCCATTCGTCTTCGCTGGGTTGGTAGCCTTTGAACGCCGGTGTCTGGCTGGCCGCGGCGGCCTCGGCGATCATCAGCGTCAGCACCGGCACCCGTTGGCAGTGGCCGCCGGTGTAAGGACTCTTGGCATCGATGGCGCCGGCCAATAACTGGATGAACGCGTCCAGCAGTTGTTTCTGCCGGGCTTGCAGGCGCTGGCTTTCGATGCAGGCGGCCGCGGTGCCGGAAATGGCGCTGATAAAGGCGATGCGGTCCGGCTGCAGGTTCTCCATATCGGTCTCGGTGCCACTGTCGGGCAGCAGCAGGGCGAGGACGCCGACGGTTTCGCCATGGCGGTTGTGCAAGCGGATGCCGATCAGGTGAATCCGCGGGCTCTCCAGGGCGAGCATGACCTTTTGCAAGTCGGCCGCCTGCTCGAAGCCGAGGGTGGCGACCACGTTGTCCTGCCGGTCCAGTGCCTTGAGCCAGTCCGGGCGCTGTTCGTCAGCCTCGGCTGCACCGCGGATATCGAAGTGCCGGGGATCCTGCTGGACACCATCGATGATCAGGGCATGGGCTTCCAGCTGGCGGCTGTCGCTGTCCAGCAGGTAGATCAGCCCGGCGCGGGCCTGGGCGATTTTCAGCGTTTCCTCGAGCACCCGTTGCAGCAGGGGATCGAAGCGGGTTTGCGCCGAGAGGCTGGAGGCGATTTCGAAGAAGCTCGCCAGGGTCTGCTTCATTCGGATCATCGAGGTCGCCAGCCGGTCGACTTCCAGCACCGGCGAGCGCGGTGTCGCCGGGTGGTTGAAGTTGAAGCTGCGAATCGCATCGGCCTCCTGTACCAGGGCGTGCAGCGGCTTGACCAGCAGCCTGGACGTCAGCCAGCCCAGGGGCAGGCACAGCAGCAGGGTGGCCAGGGTGATCAGCGCGCCTTGCCAGCGGATCCGGTAGGCGTCCGCCAAGAGTTCGTCTTCCGGAACCAGCAGGGCCAGTTGCAGGCCCTTGGGCCCGCCTTCGGCGAGTTGCGTACGGGCGACTATCCATTGCCGTTGCGCGCTGTCCAGGTGGTGCTCGGTGCTGCTGCCCGGTTCCATGAAGCGTTGCAGGATCGGGCTCAGATCCTGGACCCGGGGCAACCGTGCGTCGCTGCTGTGGCCGATCAGCCGGGCGTAGTCGGGATAGGCCACGGCATTGTCGTGTTCATCGAACAGGACGATTTCGGTCGAGGGCGTGACCTTGTGTTTGTCCAGGGTCGCGGAAAGATCCGCCAGGGTCAGGTCGGCGGCGATCACCACGTTGGCGCTGCCGCGCCGGGCGAGGGTGGTGCCGACATTGTGGGTGGAGAAAAACAGGTAGGGCGCGGTGGTGATCTGGTCGCTGTCCTTCAGGGCGCTGTTGAACCAGGAGCGTACGCGGGGATCGTAGGCTTCGCGGTGATTGTCCTGGCGGCTGATCAGTTGCAGGGCCGCGTCGTAGAACAATGATTCGGACTTGACCCCCGCGACGCCGGGGTCGCGCTCGATACTCCAGACCTGGAAGGCGGCGTTCTCCGGTGCCTTGAAATAGGCGCGCAGGGCGCTGTCGCGCAGCGGCCGGACCATGAAGAAGTCGCCATCGGCGTAACCGAGGTACAGCGATGCCAGGTTCGGGTTGTCGTTCAGGGCCTGGGTGAAGGGCTTGAGCAGTGCCAGCCGTTGCCCAAGCGTAAGGGCCTGGGTGCGATCGTCGATGGCCAGCAGGCTCAGCAGATGACGAATCGGCTGGTAGGTGTGCAGCAGATCCAGCTGTACATCGTCGCGGACCCTGCCGAAGATTTTTTCGCTGCTGGCGAGAATGATCTGCGTGGTTTGCCGGTAGTTGAACAGCCCCAGCAGGGTGCCGGTCAGCAGCAGCAGGCAGGTGAACAGGATACTGATGTGCACGTGCAGCGCCAGCCGGCGTCTTTCGCGTTGCATGGGACGGGGCATCGCTGATCTCCCTGGGTGATGGGGCCGTGCTCAGCGCCCAAGGATAGCCAATGTCCGCTGTCAGGTGTGCTCCTGGCCGGGCATTTTTTCAGGCGGCGGGCCGGTGTGCTCGCGCAAGGCCGTTTCGAGTTCGAGCAAGGCCTGCACAATCGCCTGCCGGGCGCTTTCGATCTGCGGCCTCGGAGCGTCCTCCTGGCATTGTTTTTCCAGGATTTCGCAGTGTTCCACCAACGCGTTGGCCTGGGCGATCCGCGCCGCGCCCTTGATCTTGTGGGCCATGTCGATGAGGGGTACCAGGTCACCGCTGATGGGCAGTCCGAGCAGTTCCTCGCGGTCCGCCTGGCAACTGCTCAGCAGCTCGTCGATCAAGCGACGCATCAGCAGCGGCTCGCCCCCGGTCAGGGCGTGCAGGCCGTCGAGGCTGAAGGCGGCCTGGCTCGGACGCGGGCGCGGCGTGACGTCGGCGAGTTTCTGGTTGAGGGTGGTCAGGCTGATGGGCTTGAACAGGCAGTCGTTCATGCCGGCTTCCTTGCAGCGGGTGCGTTCCTCGGGCTGGGCGTTGGCGGTGAAACCGAACACCGTGCAGGCCGGGAGGTCATGGCGGGCTTCATGTTCGCGCAGGCGGCGGGTCATCTCGTAGCCGTTCAGGACGGGCATGTTGCAGTCGACGATCACCAGGTCGAAATGCCCGTCTTTCCAGGCCTGCAAACCGGTTGCACCATTCTGTGCGGTGCTGAACGAGTGGCCGAGAAAGCCCAGTTGCTGGCACATCAACAGGCGGTTGGCCGGGTGGTCGTCCACCACCAGGACATTCAGCGCCTGCAGCGCCGGGGTCAGTTCCGGATCGCGCCGGGCGGTGCCTTGAGTGGCTTCGAGGCAGTCCAGTTCCAGGGCCACCACCACTCGGGTGCCTTCGCCCGGCACGCTGGACAGGCTCAGGGTGCCACCCATCATTTCGCACAGGCTGCGGCAGATCACCAGGCCCAGGCCGGCGCCGCTACGGGCCAGGTGGCCGGAGTTGTCGGCCTGTACAAAGGGCTCGAACAGCCGGGCCTGATCGGCGGCGCTGATGCCGATGCCGCTGTCCTGGACGGTCAGGGTCATGTTCGTCCGTTGCGCTACCGCGGTGGGCTGCATCTGCAACGAGATGGTGACCTGGCCCTGTTCGGTGAACTTGATGGCATTGCTGATCAGGTTGGACAGGATCTGCTTGAAGCGCAGGGGATCGATCAGGATGTCGCCGATGTCCTGGCGTTCAGGCAGCTGCACCACCAGGTCCAGCTGTTTCTGCCGTGCCAGGCCATCGAAGACCCGGACCACCGATTCCACCAGTTCGCCGAGGTTGACCCGCTCGGGGGACAGGCTCAGGCGACCGGACTCGATGCGGGCGATATCGAGGATATCGCCGATCAGTTCCAGCAGGTCCTTGGCCGAGTTGTAGGCGACTTCGATGGCGGGGCGATCGAGGTGGCCCTGGTCCGCGCGCTTGAGGGTCAGTTCGAGCATGCCGATCACCGCGTTCATCGGCGTGCGGATTTCGTGGCTCATGGTTGCCAGGAAGGTGCTCTTGGCGCGGTTGGCGCTGTCGGCCTGGTCCTTGGCCGCGCGCAGTTCTTCGAACAGTTCGCGGCGTTCGCTGATGTCGATCCAGCCGCCGATGATGCCCTGCACCTCGCCCAGGGAGTTACGGTAGGGCAGGATCCAGTGATAGATGGTCATCCGGCGGTCGCCGATATGCAGGGTGCGGTCGCAGATCTGCGCCGTGCCTTCGTCCATCACCCGCTGGTAGTCGGCCTGGTATTCCCGGGCCTCGAAGGCGTTGCCCTGGTAGGCGTCCATGACCCGCTTGCCGATCACATCCTCGAGCTTGGTCGAGAAGGCTTGCAGGTAGCTGTCGTTGCAGGTCTGCAACAAGCCTTCGCGATCACGCACATAGATCGGGTGCGGGGTGCCGTTGACCAGCGCGCGCATGAATTCGAACTGGTCGCTCAGGGCCCGCTCGGCCAGTTGCCGTTGCCGGATCTGCCGGCGCATGTAGGCGTTCCAGCCCAGCGAGAGCAGCAGCAGCGCGCCGGCCCCCATGACGATCTGCAGGATCAGCCGATGGTAGTTGCGCCAGTAGCTCTCGGACGACGGTGTGTAGCCGCGCCAGCGACTGTTGATGATGCCCAGTTCGTCCGGGGCGATGCTCAGCAGCGCCTTGTCGAGAATCGAGCCCAGCTCCGTGGCCCCACGGGCAGTGGCCAGGGCGAAGATCGCCTGCTGGGTGCCGATGGTCGCGCTGATCTGCAGCTTGTCGTCGAAGGTTTGCGAGGCGATCAGGTAGTTGGCGATCACCAGCGAACTCACCGCGCCTTCCGCCTGGCCCTGGGCGAGCAGTTCGACCGCCTTGAGGCTGTCGTCGGTTTCAATCAGCTTGATCTCCGGGAAATCGCTGCGCAGGTAGTCGATCAGCGGGTTGCCGCGGATCACCGCCAGGCGCCGGCCCTGCATCTGGTCGAGGTTGTTGACGTTGTCGCGGCCCTTGGCCGTCAGCAGCACGAACGAGTTCTCCATGTACGGCCGGCTGAAATGCAGGATGTTCTCGCGTTCATTGGTCGGGCTGACGGCGGCGATAATGTCGGCCTGGTCGTTTTTGATCCGGTTGATCATGTCGTCCAGGCTGCGCGAGCGCTGCACGTCGAAACGCAGGCCGGTGCGCAGGCGGATCAGTTCCAGCAGGTCGGCGGTGACGCCACGGAAACTGTTGTCGGCGTCGAAGAAGGTGATCGGCGCCAGGGCTTCGTTGACCACCACGCGGACCACCGGGTGCTCCTTGATCCAGCGTTCTTCGCGCGCGGTCAGTTGCAGCTTGTGGTCGGTCAGCAGGATGTCGCTGCCGGCGCTCCAGCGGTGGGCGATACTCTCGCGCTCGCTGGTGGGGATCGCCTTCAGGGTGGCGTTGACGGCGCCCAGCAGGGCGGCGTTGTCACCGCGCACGGCAAAGCTGAAGCCGTAGGCCTCGTGCTTGCCGAAGTTGGCCATTTTCACATTGCGCAAATAGCCCTTGTTGATCAGGTAGTGGGTCGAGATGGTGTCGCCGAGAAACACGTCGGCCTGGTCGAACGCCACGGCGTTGAGCGCGTTCAGGTAGGACGGGTAGAACTGCAGCGTGGCATTGGGATAAAGGCTCTTGATCTCGTCCAGTGGCAGGTAGTGGTAGACCATGCTCAGGCGCATGCCCGCCAGGCCATCGCTCAGGGCGCGGGTTTCGTTTTCACGGGTGACCAGCACCGGCTGGTCGATGGCGTAGGGGGTCGACAGCGCGATGTTCTTGTTCACCGCCTCGAAGCCGTTGGCGCTGCCGAGCAGGTCGATCCGGCCTTGTTCGAGGGCACTGATGGCGGCTTCGCGGGTGGCAAAGCTCTGCACCTTGATC
Source organism: Pseudomonas sp. MWU13-2862 (assembly GCF_023242495.1). NCBI lineage: Bacteria > Pseudomonadati > Pseudomonadota > Gammaproteobacteria > Pseudomonadales > Pseudomonadaceae > Pseudomonas > Pseudomonas sp. MWU13-2862. The sequence goes on from NZ_JALMEZ010000011.1 coordinate 25,242, forward strand.
GGCAGGCCCAGGGCCTTGGCCAGGATACCGGCGTAGTCGGCGGTGATGCCTTCATAGTCATGGCCGCTGACGGTCATGTCGAAAGGCGGGTAATCCGGGGCGGAGGTGCCGAGCACCAGCTCGCGCTTGTCCTCGACCCAGCGCCGTTGCTCCTTGTCCAGCACGACCTCCATGTGGCTGGCGCTTGAACGGCTGAGTAATGAGAAGTGGGTGATACCCGGGGTCTCTGCAAGCGCTGACAGGCACAGGCACAAGCCTGTGATCACCATCAGATAGTCCTTTATGCGCATGGGCATTGGTTTTCTCACACTACCGCGTTGCGTTTGGCCATCTCGATAAGCTCTACCAGGGATTTGGCCTTGAGTTTTTGCATAAGTCTTTTCTTGTAGGTACTGACGGTCTTGTTGCTGAGAAACATACCCTTGGCGATTTCCTTGTTGGTCCGGCCCTGGGCAAACAATTGCAGGACCATCAGTTCCCGATCATTGACGAGTTTGAAGAGTTCGATCTCCGGATTTTCCGGCCCCTCTTTTCGAGCACCGATCAACGCCTGGCTTGGGAAGTAATTGTAGCCGGACAGTACGGCCTTGATCGCACTCAGCAACTCGCTCAAGTCTTCGGCCTTGCAGACATAACCCGAGGCGCCGGACTGCATGCAGCGCATGGCGAACAGGTTGGGCGTCTGCGCCGTCAGCACCAGGGTCTTGAGCGGCGAATTCATTGCATTGAAGCGGGCCAGCACCTCCAGGCCGTCGAGTTTGGGGATACTGATATCGAGGATCACCAGGTCCGGCATGCATTCGCGGACCATTTGCATCGCGTCGACACCGTTATCGGTTTCCCCGACTATTTCATAACAATCTTCTTGTTCCAACAATATCCTGATGGCCAGGCGGACAACGGGGTGGTCGTCGACGATAAAAACCGAGTTCATAATAAAGTCCCATACGAGCTGTTTGGAAAGCGCGAACCTTAGCTCAGTTGGACAAGCGGGCGCATGAAGGGAAGGCCCTACAGAGGTAGTATAGGAATATTCCTACTTTAAATAGGGTTTCGACTTACGCATGACGCAAGTTTGAAAGGGAAGAGCCGTTCAGTATTGAATGGGGTGGTTATACGGAATGGTTGATGCTTTATAAATTCTTATAATGTTTTGGGAAATGTCCTACTTGCTGGTAGGCATGTTTTTGCCATTGCCGCCCCCGGGGCGGAGTCGGGGCAGGGGGGCAGGTCACGTCGGCGCGCCGGGATGAGGCTCGGCGATGGCTAGGGCTCGGCAGGGCCGCGTACCTCATGCGGGTAGCGATCCAGGCCCAGGGCGCTCTGCAGGTCCGGGCCGTTCAGCGGTTTGCTCAGGCAGCCGAGCAAGGGCAGCCGTCGCTCCAGCGCGAGGGCGCTGAGGGCCGCGAGTTCTTCGCTGCTGAGGCTGCTGAGCAGGATCGCCTGTTTGATCATGCCGCTGCGGCAGGCGGTTTCGATCAGGTCCAGCCCGAGGACGTCCGGCAGGCACTGGTCGCACAACATCAGGTCGAACGGGGTGTGCGCCGAATTCAGTGCACTCATGGCTTCCCGGGCGTTGAGCGTTGGCGTCAGGGCGTGGAAGCCATAGCTGTTGAGCAGGCTCTGGGTGGCGGCCAGTTGAAAGGGGTGATCCTCTACCAGCAACACGCGTAAGTTGTGTTTGGGCATGGTGTTTTCCGGGCGACCTGTCGGCTCGGGACAAGGCTACATAGATAGGCGCTGTGTAGGAAAATATGCCTGGAATCGGGCGCTTGTTGAATGGCAGGTCAGCTTGAGTGTGGGCGGCAGACATAAGAGGAAAGCAATTATTTCAGTGGGCCGAAGCCATGATCAATCAGTTCATTCTCTCGCCGATGTAGGTTTTATCCCGCTAGACAGCCCGCCCTGATCAGGGGCGGGCGGCTGAGGTTTATACCGGGCTGGAGCGACCGGTCATTTCCCGGGCCATTTCACTGGCGTAGCTGTCGGTCATGCCGGCGATGAAGTCGATCACCCGCAGGAACGAGCTGTGCAGCGGCCACTCGGGCCGGGGGGCGCTGTTGCCGAGCAGGTCGAGGATACGCCGATGCTTGAACGACGGCGTGCGTCCGCCGTGTTGTTCCAGGGCCGCGCCACAGAAGGCGTTCAAGAGGATTTCCAGGGTGGTGTAGGCGCCGATCTCGTGGAGGGTCTTGCGCTTGTCCTGGAAGATTTTCTTGCGGGCGATGTCCTTGGCGTTGAGCACGCAGCGTTTGGCCGGGCCATGCATATGCTCGACCAGATCCCCTGGCAGGGTCCCGGCCAGCAGCGCGTCCTGTTGCTCGACGAAGGCCCTGGCCGCGGCGTTGGTCAAGTGTTCGATGGCCTTGCCGCGCAGGATCGCCAGCTTGCGTCGACGGGAGTCCTGCGGCCCGAGTTGCCGATAGGTTTCCGGCAGGTCGTCGCCCACCAGGCCGAGCAGCAGGGACTCGACCTCGGCATACTCGAGCAGGTCCATTTCCAGGCCGTCTTCCAGGTCGATCAGGGCGTAGCAGATATCGTCGGCGGCCTCCATCAGGTAGACCAGCGGGTGGCGCGCCCAGCGTTGTTCCTCCAACTGTGGCAGGCCGAGCTTGTGGGCGATCTGCTCGAGAATCGGCAGTTCGCTCTGGTAGCAGCCGAACTTGTGTTTCTTGTAGCCCAGGGAATCGGCGTGGCGCGCCGTCCACGGGTACTTGAGGTAGGTGCCGAGGGTGGCGTAGGTCAGGCGGGTACCGCCTTCGAACTGGTGATATTCCAGCTGGGTCAGGACCCGGAAGCCCTGGGCGTTGCCTTCGAAATTGAGGAAGTCATTGCCTTCGGCCACGCTCATGCCGTCCAGCCAGCCGCGCCCGGCCGCCTGCTGGAACCAGTGGCGAATGGCGTCCTCGCCGGAGTGGCCGAACGGCGGGTTGCCGATGTCATGGGCCAGGCAGGCCGATTGCACGACCATGCCCAGGTCGCTCGGTTCGCACCAGTCGGGCAGGGCATCGCGCAGGGTTTCACCGACGCGCATACCCAGGGAGCGACCGACACAACTGACTTCCAGCGAGTGGGTCAGGCGGGTGTGGATATGGTCGTTGCTGGTCACCGGGTGGACCTGGGTCTTGCGCCCCAGGCGCCGGAAGGCTCCGGAGAAGATGATGCGGTCGTGGTCTTTGTGGAAGGGGCTGCGGCCCAGTTCTTCAGGGCTGTGCAGCGATTTCCCGAGACGTTCGCGGGTAAGCAGGGTGTGCCAATCCAAGGCGGGGCTCTCCGTCGGTGACTGATGCCCCAGCTTCCCGTTTAGTGTGCCGGCCTGCAAGCAAAACTGTGCAAGTAAACCTGTGCAGGCAAACCTTATAGGCCGGCGGCGTCGATGTCGATCAGCAGCAGCCGCTGGCCGTTGCCGAAGAATTGCCCGGCGGTCAGGCAATACTGGTTGCTGGTGGCGTCGCGATAGGTGCTGGAAAGGATCAGACGGCGCTCGTCCCAGCCTTCGGCCAGCAGGTGATAGAAGTAGGGCCGCCAGGACCAGTTGTGGCCCAGGTAGCTGCTGTCGGCCTGCCAGGCATTGTGGCGCCATTCCAGATTGGGCGTGAGCTGGGTGCCGTGGCGATCGCACTGGTAGAAACGCAGCAGCCAGGGGTAACCGTCGGGCCGTGGCAACTGGCTGAGCGGTGCCTGGCCCTGGGCCCAGCTCTGCAGTGTGGCCATGAGCCCGCCCAGTTGCTGGCGCAGGTTCATCAGGCGCGCGCGCTCGGCCAGCTTCTGCTGCACATAACGCTCGCGCAGTTCGGCGAAGCGGGCGACAAAGGCATCGGTGGCAAAGAAATCCAGTTCGGCCTTGGCGAACAGATAACCCTGGACGTAACGCGAGCCGCATTCCAGGGCGAAATTCAGCTCGGCCTCGGTTTCCACGCCTTCGGCGATGATCCAGCAGCCGGTCTTTTCCGCCATTTGCGCCAGGGCCTTGACCACTTCGCTGCTGGGACCGCCGCGGGCCGCGGCCTGGAACAGGCGCATATCGAGCTTGAGAATGTCCGGCTGCAAGGCCAGCACCCGATCGAGTTGGGAATACCCGGCGCCGAAATCGTCGATGGCGATCCGTGCGCCGGCCTCTCGATAGCGCTTGACCACTTCCGCCAGGCGCAGGCTGTCGCCCCCCAGTTCGGTGATTTCGAAGACGATGCGCCGTGGGTCGACAGCGTACTGCGCCAGTTGCTTGAGGCTCGGCAGGGCCTGGCCATTGCTCAGGCGGCTGATCCAGCGCGGCGACATGTTCAGGCTCAGGAACCAGTCCGGGGGCGCTTCATGCAGTCGGCTGAGGGCGTTGTCGCGGATCTGCCGGTCCAGGCGTCGCAGTGCGGCGGAGGGGGTTCGCGGATCGGCGAACAGGGGGCCCACGGAGGTCAGTTGTCCATTGTCCTGGCGCAGTCGGCCAAGGGCCTCGACACCGGCGATACGGCCGGTGGCGGTATCGATGAACGGCTGAAAGCAGGCGAGCGGTTGCCCGTCGATCACGGTGCCTCCTTGGGCTGGGTCTTATAAGTCTGGCTGCGGCGGGCAAGGCAGATTGAGCGCGAGCCCGAAGGTTCGTGCTCAACCCGATGGCTACTGCAAGAATGCAGCCAGCTTTTCTGGCGTCAGGGTTTGGACGCGGTGCCCCGCAGCGCCAGCCGAATCAGCGGCAACAGGCTGGCCCCCAGGCGCGCCCAGCGCGACAGGCTGTCGACGCCGCCGCCCTTGGCGCCCCTGCCGCTCATGAAGCCCAGCAGCGTGACGATGCCGATTCCCCACAGGGGCGCGTGCTTGAGGCCCAGGTTGGCCTGCCAGTTCCGACCCAGGCCGCGCATGCGCTGCAAGGGTTGCAGCAGTTCGCGGGACTCATGGCGGATTTCCTGGCGATGCATTTCCATGCGCAGGCGGATCAGCGCCTTGCGCATATCACGCCGGGTATGGAGGTGCGTCAGGTCGGGCAGGCTCATGGCAGCAGTCGCTCGCGGTCGTTGGCCAACTCTTCAAGGGTGGCATGGAAGGGCGACGACTCATCGAAGATCGCCGCTTTCAGGCGCAGGGCGCAGAACAGCGCGGCCATGCAGTAAAACACGCAAAGGCCGATGATCCCGGCCAGGCGCGCGGTGTCCCAGAGCAGGATCAGTACCAGCGCCGACAGCCCCACCAGCAGCAACAGGCCGAACACCAGGGTCAGCCCGGCGAACAGCAACAGGCTGACGGTCCGGGCCTTCTGCTCCTGGAGCTCGATGCCGAACAATTCAACATGGCTGTGCAACAGGCCGAGGAACGCCGCACCCAGGCGGCGACTCGAGGCGCCGCTGCCGCTCGATTCATCCCCGGCCATATCAGCGCCGCGTCGCCAGCAGGCCGACGATAAAGCCGATACCGGCGGCAATCCCGATGGACTGCCAGGGTTTGGCCTGGACGTAGGCTTCGGTCGCGTCGACCGCCGCCTGGCCGCGATCGCGCAGGGAGGCTTCGGTCAGTTGCAGGGTTTCGCGGGCCTTGAGCAGGCTTTCGTGAATCTGTGTGCGCAGCTCATCGGCCTGGTCGCCAGCAAGACTGGCGGTGTGCTCGAGCAGGCGCTCGGTGTCGCTGACCAGGGTCTGGAAATCCGCCATCAGTATTTCTTGAGCCGTCTGTGCCGTTTTGCGAGCCATGATGTTCTCCGTGAAAAGCTATCTATGAAAAAGCGTCCGTGAAAAGTCTGTGCAGGTTTCGAGTGTGGACCCGGGCTGAAGGTTCACTGCGATCGGCTGGTACAGCTTTTGCTTTGTGCTGGTGCGTTGTGCCGGGCATGTGCGCTGTATTTGGGCGCGCCAGGGCCCTGGCCTGCGAAAACCATACCTCAAATAATCAAAAAACGCGGAAAAAACCCGAGGGTTCCTCGCGCTGCGTGTTTCGTCCTGCGCCAAAGCGGTTCGCTCTCGGCTCGGTGTGGCGCCAATCTGGTGCGAAATGCGTAGTAATTGAACTGCTTTGGTGCTTTTCCCTGACTTCAGGTCTGCCGTCTCCATGGAAAATTTGCAAAGCGCTGTGGACACTCTGGTCCACGGTTCCAACACCCTGTTCATTCTGCTCGGGGCGGTCATGGTCCTGGCCATGCACGCCGGTTTCGCCTTTCTCGAGGTCGGCACCGTTCGGCAAAAGAACCAGGTCAATGCCTTGTCGAAAATCCTCAGCGACTTCGCGATTTCGACCCTGGCCTATTTCTTTATAGGTTACTGGATTTCCTACGGTGTGAGCTTTTTACAGCCGGCGGCGCAAATCAGCGGCGACCACGGCTATGGCCTGGTGAAGTTCTTTTTCCTGCTGACGTTCGCGGCGGCGATTCCGGCGATCATTTCCGGCGGGATTGCCGAGCGTGCGCGGTTTGCCCCGCAGTTGTGCGCCACCGCCCTGATCGTAGCCTTTGTCTACCCGTTTTTCGAAGGCCTGGTCTGGAACGGTAACTTCGGCCTGCAAGCCTGGCTGCTGGCGCGCTTTGGCGCCAGCTTCCATGATTTCGCCGGCTCCGTGGTGGTGCACGCCATGGGTGGCTGGCTGGCGCTGGCGGCGGTGCTCTTGCTGGGGCCGCGTCAGGGTCGCTACCGCGAGGGACGGTTGGTGGCGTTCGCACCGTCGAGCATTCCGTTCCTGGCCCTGGGGTCGTGGATCCTGATCGTCGGCTGGTTCGGCTTCAACGTCATGAGCGCGCAGACCCTGCAAGGGGTGAGTGGGCTGGTGGCGGTCAATTCGTTGATGGCGATGGTCGGCGGCACGGTGGCGGCGCTGATCATCGGCCGCAACGATCCGGGCTTCCTGCACAACGGCCCCCTGGCCGGGCTGGTGGCGATCTGTGCCGGTTCCGACCTGATGCACCCGGTGGGCGCGCTGGTGACCGGCGTGGTGGCGGGCGGCTTGTTCGTCTGGTGTTTTATCGCGGCCCAGAGCCAGTGGAAGATCGACGATGTGCTTGGCGTCTGGCCGTTGCATGGCCTGTGTGGGGTCTGGGGCGGGATTGCCTGTGGGATCTTCGGCCAGCAGGCGTTGGGCGGCCTGGGTGGCGTCAGCCTGGTCAGCCAGTTGATCGGCACCGGCTTGGGGGTGGTGGTGGCCCTGATCGGTGGCTTTGCCGTGTACGGCGCGATCAAGGCCGTGCATGGCCTACGCTTGAGCCAGGAAGAGGAGTACTACGGGGCCGATCTGTCGATCCACAAGATCGGTGCGGTGAGTCAGGACTAATCCGACTCGGTTCGCTATGATCAACCCCAGATCAGGGGGGGCGTGTGGCCAGGTTCCCGTCGAGCGGAGAGGTCTATGGAGCGTCTGTATTCACTGCAAGGCTTGAGGGGCGCGGCAGTGCTGGGCGTGGTCTTGTTCCACATGGCGGCGGTCGAGCACAAGTACTCCGGCGGCGATACCTTGCTGCCGGCGTGGGTGGATTTTTTCCAGCTGGGCGTCGACCTGTTTTTTGTCATCAGCGGCTTCGTCATGGTGATCGTCACCCGCGGCCGCTTCCAGGATCGGGTCCAGGCCCAGCGTTTCCTGTTCAACCGGGTCTCGCGGATCTACCCCAACTACTGGCTCTACTTCTTTATCACCCTGGCGGTCTATCTGGTCCAGCCGATGCTGGTCAACAGCTCCCACGGCGGTTCCAACCTGTGGCTGTCGTTCCTGCTGCTGCCCAATGATCGGGTATTGCTGGTGATGGTGGCCTGGTCGCTGGTGTTCGAGTTGTGGTTCTACCTGGTGTTCAGCCTGCTGCTGGGGTTTCGCGAGCGTGGCTTGCCGCTGTTGCTGCTGGCCTGGGCGGTGGCGCTGGTGGCGTTCAACCTGCTGGACTCCTGGCGCGACTATTCCTCGGCCCTGAAGATTATCCTGCACCCCTATGCACTGGAATTCATTATCGGCAGCGCGGCGGCGCTGTTCTTCTATGGTCGGCACAGTGCAAAAGTACCGAACGCCGTGCTCTGGCTGGTCCTGGCGACGGCGCTGGTGCCGGGTTTTGCCTTGATCGGGCACTATGAACTGTTCTCTACCGAGGGCTTGCCGAGGATGCTGTGGGTGGGGCTGGTATTCGGCGCCCTGACACTGTCGCTGGCCTTGCTGGAGCGGCGCCAGTTGATCCGTTGCCCACGCTTCCTGGTCTTCACCGGTGATATGTCCTACACCATCTATCTCTCGCACTTGCTGGTGCTCGGCGTCGTGGGCCGGGCCTGGCAGATCATCGGCAACTGGCCGACCCATATCGAGGACAATCTGGTGTTCCTGGTCCTGATGATGCTCGCGGTCTGGGGTTACGGCTGGGTCGGCTACTCGTTTTTTGAAAAACCGGTGCTCGATCGGGCGACAAGCTACTGCAAACGACGGTTTCGGACCGTCTCCTCCCACAAAGCGTCCGATCCGTTGCCGGACGGCAAATGAGGATGGCTAAAGTCCTCAACGGCAATCTGGATGCCTTGAAAGTCCTGCTGGCGATATTTGTCGTGGTGCTGCATTGCCATTTCATGGGCGGCAACTACACCGCGGTGGGTTACTTGCTGTGCAATGGCTTGTTCCGCGTGGCGGTGCCGACCTTCTTTGTCATCAACGGTTACTACCTGTGGCAGACCCTCGCCTCCGGGCACTCGTTTGCGCTCTGGTTCAAGCGTGGCCTGCAGTTGTATCTGCTCTGGATGCTGGTCTACAGCCCGATCTATGCGAGCTTCGCCGACCTGGGCAGTGTCGGCGGCGTGCTGGGAATACTGAAGCAGTTCGTGATCGGTTACTTCCACCTCTGGTACCTGGTGGGCATGCTCGGTGGCGGCCTGATCCTCTACCTGTTGCGCAATCGACCCACGGGCCTGCTGCTGGTGCTGGCGTCGAGTGCCTTTGTGGTCGGCCTGGTGCTGCAATATGCCCGGGTCTATTTCGAGCTGCCCAACGCCTTTCTCCAGCATTTCAACCAGAACGACTACACCGCGCGGAATTTCCTGTTCATGGGCTTTCCGTTCATGGCGCTGGGGTTTCTCCTGGCCCGTCACGGCGTGCCGGAACGGGCTACCCGGGGAAAGGTCTGCCTGGCGTTGGCGCTCGGCCTGGCCCTGCTGTTGGGCGAAGCCTGGCTGAATTACTCGCATCAGGCCGATGCCCGGCAGAACTTCGATTTCCTGGCATCGTTGCCGCTGGTCACGTCGGCGTTGTTCCTGTTGCCGTTCGTGTTTTTCCGCGCTTCCAGCAGCAACCTCAACGCCAAGCTGTCCTCCGCGCTCTACTATGTGCATCCGTTGTTCCTCTACGGGGCGTTGTCGGCGGGACTGGCGTACGGCAATACCCTGACCGCGGTAGTGCTGCTCCTGGCTTTAGTCGCGGCACCATTGCTGATCCTCGTCAGCCGGCGTGTGCGCTTCCTGCTCTGAGGGCCGTGTCGTCGCTCGACTGGCCCGGATGACGGACCTAGAATAAGTCTTCATCCTGTCCCGGACCCCTTGCCATGCTTCCTGAATGCCAGCTGTTCGGCACCCTGGGTTGCCATCTCTGTGAAGTCGCCGAAGCCCTGCTGATGCCGCTGGTCGATCACGGCCTGATGGTGGAACTGGTGGATATCGCCGCCGATGAGGCCTTGTTCGATGCCTATGGCTTGCGGATTCCGGTGCTACGCCGGGCGGACACCAGGGCCGAGTTGGACTGGCCCTTTGATGTCGAGCAGGTCGTGGCTTTTCTACGCTGAAGCGATCTATCTCGCTCCTGTCATATGCCTGCTGCACCCTTGTCGGGTGGTGGTGGCGCTTCTGTTTCATCAAATTACCTGCGGTTGCGCTGGAAAAACGACTGTGCTTACGTCGCTGCATGACGTTTGAGGCAGCACGTTCCAGTGGTGCAAGGGAGGAAATGAAATGAAAGGGAGGTCCATTCTGCTGGTCAACCAACTGGGCGGTCGCAAGTTCCTGGCCACCGTGGTGGTTGGCGTAAGCACCGCGGCGTTGACCTGGTATGGAAAGATCGATGGTGGGACCTACGCCATGGTGATCCTCGGCACGGTGGGCTCGTTCATCGGCGGCAACGTCTATGGAAAAGTCCATCCCAGGGAATCATGAGGGCTGCCGGCAGGCGGCAATCGGTTGGCGGGTCATCAAAAAATCAGTTACTGTATGTTTATACAGTTTTCGTTCCGGTGTTGGGACAGGATGCCCACCCTGACGTGCGCACCCGGGAACGGAATCCAGAGAGATTAAGAGGGTTAAAGCATGCTCAATGTCGAACAATTGAAATCCAGCGTGAACCGCATGTCCGCTGATGTGGTGCGCGAGGCGGTACTCGAGTTGCGCCTGGACGGGCTGGTAACGGAAGGCAAGACACCGTTCAACAAGTTGCATTTCAACACCTGTTTCGCGGAAATCGAAGCCCTGTTCCAGCGCGCGGGTTATCACCGGCAACTGGATGTGGTGGGTTACCAGGGCTTGTTGTACGCCCTCTACGATCCGGGGCGCTGGGAGGCGGTGGATGTGTTGCGCTGGCTGAAGGACTACACCGAGGCGGCCGGTGCAAAGCTGCTGGGTAGCAAGATCGCTTCGGGCTGAGGCACGGGCAGGGCGACGGGCATCGCGATTGCGTTACCGCGAGCCTAGGTTCTGCCAGGGTCTTGCGGGATAATGCCGGCTTGCCCAGCCGTTCGAGTCCTGTCATGTCCGCCTTGCCCTTCAATGCCGCCGAGCACCAGGCCAGCACCTTGTACCTGCCACCCGGTTCGTGGGCCACGGTGCTGGACTGCCTGTGCGAACATTTCAAGGCGATCAGCCGCGAGCAATGGCTCGATCGCATTGCCCGCGGCCGGGTGCTGGACGCCGAGGGAGTGGCCATCAGCGCGCAGTTGCCTTACCGCGAAGGCCTGCGCATCCACTACTTTCGCGAAGTGCCGAACGAGACGCCGATTCCGGTGAGGGAGACGATTCTCTACGCCGATGAACACCTGGTGGTGGCGGACAAACCGCATTTCCTGCCGGTCACGCCGGCCGGCGAGTATGTCGAGCAGACCTTGTTGCGACGCTTGATCCACCGTCTGGACAATCCGCACCTGGTGCCGTTGCATCGGATCGACCGGCACACCGCCGGCCTGGTGCTGTTCTCGGCCAATCCCGCGAGCCGTTCGGCCTATCAGGCGCTGTTTCCGACCCGGCAGATTGAAAAGCGCTACGAGGCGATTGCCCGTGCCTTGCCGAGCCTGTCGTTCCCGCTGGTGCACAAAAGCCGCCTGGTGGAAGGCGAGCCGTTTTTCCGCATGCGCGAAGGGGACGGTACCAGCAATACCGAAACCGCTGTCGAGGTCGCTGAAAAAAATGGCGAGCTGTGGCGCTACGGGCTGTATCCGGTGACGGGCAAGAAGCATCAGTTGCGGGTGCACATGGCGGCCCTCGGCGCGGGCATCTGCAACGACCCGTTTTATCCACAGGTGCTCAAGGATGCCGTGGATGACTACGCCAACCCTCTCAAGCTGTTGGCCCAGGGCTTGCGTTTCATTGATCCGATCAGTGACCGGGAGCGTCGCTTCGAGAGCGAGATCGTTCTGCACTGGTGACACCGACGGCCGTCAGTAGCAGGCCTGGGCTTGGGCCTGAGCCGCGCTCACCGCGGCCCGCAGGCCCAGCAGGTAGCTGTCGACGCCGAAACCGCAGATCTGGCCCCGGGCCACTTCGGCCAGCACCGAAGGCTGGTGCAAGGGTTCGTTGCGATTGATATTGGCCATGTGCAACTCGATCACCGGCACCGACAAGTGCGCCAGGGCGTCGCGAATATCGTAGCTGCTGTGGGCCCAGGCACCGGCATTGATCAGCACTGCGTCGACCTGCTCGCGGGCGCCTTGGCGAATGCGGATGCACATCGCCCCCTCGCTGTTGGTCTGGAAACTGGTGACATCCACGTCCAGTTCCCGGGCCAGCGCGCGCAGGCGCTCGTCGATCTGTTCCAGGGTGATGCCCGCATGGCGGATCGGCTCGCACTTGCCGAACAGATGGTGGTTGAGGCCGTGCAGCATCAGGACTTTCATGATTCAGCTACCGGAAGAGAAATGGGCTCGGGTGAGGGATTCCCATAGAATAGGTCGTACCCGCGGGTTGTGCCTGTACGTCGCCGCCGTCGGGAAAAAACGACGGAGCCCGCGCAAGGCGGGCTCCGTGTTGAAAGCGTAGAGGCTTTACAGCTCTTTGACTGTCCGCACCTGGTCCTTGTTGATGCGGGTCTTTTTACCGTCCAGTTGCTTGAATTCGTAGAACCCCGAGTCTTCGTCGTATTTCGGGGTGTCCACCGCCTGGATTTCACGTCCGTCATTCAAGGTGATCACCGTCGGCGACGAGCAGCCGGCGAGGCCGGCCAGGGCGGTTGTCAGCAGGAGTGCGGCAAGAGTCCGTTGCGTCATGGTACTTCTCCGGAAAGGGTGTGTTTTGAGAATAGCGTTAATGGATGTCAGGGCCGATGGATTACAACACTGATTGAAGTTTCTGACGGATATAGGCTCGGCAAGTTCCTTATGAGGGTGCATCAGGCGAGTGATCCGGCGATTGCAGCAGCTCCGGGGTATTCAGATTGGCCAATCGGGGATCATCCGGCGGGCACTGCAGGGCCTGGGCCCGCAGTTGCAACATGACCTTGCGCGGACTGCGCTCGCCCAGGGCCCAGGCGCTGTCGAAGACCCCTGCGTGGACAGTGGGGATCACACATAACAGCGGTTCCCAGTGTTCGCCCTGGCGCAGCATCAGCGGCCGGCTCGGATCGCGGCGAACGGCCTCGAGCATGGCCGTGAGCAAGGCGGCGTCGATTTGCGGCACATCGCAGGGCAGTACCAGCAAATGCCCATGGCGTGCCGCCGCGAGGCCCGCGCGAATGCCGGCCAGGGGCCCGGGAAAATCGTCGCTGTCGTCGCTCACCAGCCGGTCGGCATAGGCCGCATAGCGCTCCGGGTTGCGGTTGCAGGAGATGATCAGGTCATCGGTGAACGGCCGCGCCACGGCATGCAGATGGGCGATCAACGGTTGCCCGCGCCACTCCAGCAGGCCTTTGTCCTGGCCGCCCATGCGTTGGCCGCGACCGCCGGCCAGGAGCAGAATGGAAAAGTCGTTTACGGACATGGGCAGTGGTCTCGACAGCAGTGATCAAAAGGGAGGCTGTGATATAACACCGGGCTGTTCCTCCCTACAACTGGACCGAGCCTATGAAAGCCAAGGCTGATACACCTTTCGTACCGCTGAACATCGCGGTCTTGACCGTCAGTGACACCCGTACCTTTGAAACCGACACCTCGGGGCAGGTCTTTGTCGACCGCCTGACCGCCGCCGGGCACCACCTGGCCGAGCGGGTGTTGCTCAAGGACGACCTCTATCGGATTCGCGCGCAGGTCGCTACCTGGATCGCCGAAGACGTGGTCCAGGTCGTGCTGATCACCGGCGGCACCGGTTTTACCGGGCGCGACAGCACCCCGGAAGCCGTGGCCTGCTTGCTGGATAAACAAGTCGACGGCTTTGGCGAACTGTTCCGGCAGATCTCCGTGGCGGATATCGGCACCTCCACCGTGCAATCCCGGGCCCTGGCCGGCCTGGCCAACGGCACCCTGGTCTGCTGCCTGCCGGGTTCGACCAACGCGGTGCGCACCGGCTGGGACGGGATCCTCGCCGAGCAGCTGGACTCGCGCCATCGCCCGTGCAACTTCGTCCCCCATCTGAAACAGGCGGCGCCTTGTGAATCCCGCGGGTAAGCCGGGCAAGCTCGGTGCCTTGATGCCGGTGGAAGTCGCCCTGGCCCGTCTGCTTGAACTGGCCGAGGCGGCGCCGATCCGTGAGGCGCAGCGTGTACCGTTGGCCCAGGCCGATGGGCGGGTGTTGGCCGAGGACCTGATTTCCGGTCTCGATTTGCCGCCCTGGCCCAACAGCGCCATGGACGGGTACGCCCTGTGCCTGGCCGATTGGCAGGGCGAGCCGCTGCCAGTCAGCCAGCGGATTTTTGCCGGGCAGGCCCCCGAGCCTTTGCAGCCGGGCACTTGCGCGCGGATCTTTACCGGTGCCCCGGTGCCGGCGGGGGCCGATTGCGTGGAAATGCAGGAAAACGTCGAGGTACTCGCCGATGGGCGGGTGCGCTTTATCGAAGCGCTGGTGGCTGAGCAGAATATCCGGCCCCAGGGCCAGGAAACCACGGTGGGCGAAGTGGTACTCACCGCCGGGACCCGCTTGGGGCCGATCGAGCAGGGCTTGGCGGCGTCCCTGGGCTGTGCCGAGCTGAATGTGGTGCGGCGGGTGCGGGTGGCCGTGCTGTCCACCGGCGACGAGTTGATCGAGCCGGGCCAGCCGCTGGGGCCGGGGCAGATCTACAACAGCAACCGCGTGTTGCTGTGCAGCTGGTTGACGCGCCAGGGTTGCGAAGTGCTGGATGCCGGGATTTTGCCGGATGACCTGGAGGCAACCCGCCAGCGCCTGACGCAGTTGGGCGATGTCGACCTGATCCTGTCCACGGGCGGGGTGTCGGTGGGCGAAGCCGATTTCCTTGGCATCGCCTTGCGCGAGGCCGGTGAGCTGGAGCTGTGGAAGCTGGCGATCAAGCCGGGCAAACCGCTGACCTTCGGGCATTTTCGCGGGGTGCCGGTGATCGGCCTGCCGGGCAATCCGGCTTCGACCCTGGTCACCTTTGCGTTGTTGGCCCGGCCTTATCTGTTACGTCGCCAGGGTGTACAGGAGGTCCGGCCCTTGCAGTTCAAGGTGTCGGCCGGGTTTGTCTGGCCCAAGCCGGGCAATCGCCGTGAATACCTGCGCGGGCGCCTGGAAAACGGCCGGGCGATCATCTACCGCAACCAGAGCTCCGGCGTGCTGCGTAGTGCGGCGTGGGCAGAGGGTTTGGTCGAGGTGTTGGAGGAGAGCACCCTGGTGGAAGGTGACTGGGTCAACTTTATTCCGTTGAGCGAAGTGCTGGGTTAGTCCGGCAGGTTCATAAGGTGGTCTTGAGGGCCTCTTCGCGGGTAAGCCCTGCTCCTACAGTGCGGTGTCGGACACAAGTCTGAAGCACGCACAAACCTGTAGGCGCAGGACTTGCCCGCGAAGCTCTTGGCGTCCTCCAGAACGCCACAATCGCATCAGCCCTCCAACGACCCCCCCGCCAGCGCACAGAGCTGGATCGGGTCGAGGATATGCACTTCCTTGCCTTCGGCGGCGATCAGTTCATTGCTCTGAAAACGGGTAAACACCCGCGAGACGGTCTCCACCGCCAGCCCCAGGTAATTGCCGATCTCGTTGCGCGACATGCTCAGGCGGAACTGGTTGGCCGAGAAACCCCGGGCACGGAAGCGCGCCGAGAGGTTGACCAGGAAAGTCGCGATGCGCTCGTCGGCGGTCTTTTTCGACAGCAGCAACATCATTTGCTGGTCGTCACGAATCTCCCGGCTCATCACCCGCATCAACTGCCGGCGCAATTGCGGCAGTTGCAGGGCCAGTTCGTCCAGGCGCTCGAAGGGAATCTCACAGACCGAAGTGGTTTCCAGCGCCTGGGCCGACACCGGATAGGTCTCGGTATCCATGCCCGACAGGCCGACCAGTTCGCTCGGCAAATGAAAGCCGGTGATCTGTTCTTCGCCGCCGTCACTCAGGCTGAAGGTCTTCAGCGCCCCGGAGCGCACGGCATAGACCGAGCCGAACGTGTCGCCCTGGCGAAACAGGAACTCGCCTTTCTTCAGTGGTCGGCCACGCTTGACGATTTCGTCCAGCGCATCCATGTCCTCCAGATTCAGCGAAAGTGGCAGGCAGAGAGGGGCCAGGCTGCAATCCTTGCAATGGGCCTGACTGTGGGTGCGCAATTTCACTGGGTCGGACATTTCTTAAATCCTTGTGGGAGAACACACATAAGACGTAAGGGTAACCCAGCTAGGGTCGCTCAGGCCAGCCTGCGCCGAAATGGCGCACCCCTGCCGTAGGTGACCACCCCCCCCAACTCGGATCCTGGGTTGGCGTGAGTGGCACCGCGCAGGTCCGGGGCCCGGCCGTGGCAAACCGATCGATCCTTCAGATCACCCGCGAGAAACGCTGGCGGTTCTGCTGTTCCAGATAGGCATCGAAGACCATGCAGACCGAACGCACCAGCAGGCGCCCGGCCGGCAGGACCGTGAGGCGCTGGCTGTCGAGTTCGATCAGGCCGTCCGCGGCCATCTCCGTCAGGCGTGGCCAGAGCGCGGCGAAATAACCGCCGAAGTCGATATTGAACTGGCGCTCGATATCGGCGAACTCCAGGCTGAAGTTGCAGATGATCTGCTGGATCACGGCCCGGCGCAGGCGGTCGTCGGCGTTGCACAACAGGCCCCGGCTGGTGGCCAGTTGCGCACTGGCGAGGGTGTTCTGGTACTGGTTCAGGTCACTGCTGTTCTGGCAGTAGAGGTCGCCGATCTGGCTGATGGCCGAGACTCCGAGGCCGATCAGGTCGCAATGGCCGTGGGTGGTGTAGCCCTGGAAATTGCGCTGCAGGGTCGATTCTTCCTGGGCAATCGCCAGCTCGTCGTCGGGCAGGGCGAAGTGGTCCATGCCGATATAGCGGTAACCGGCGGCGGTGAGTTGCTCGATGGTGCGGTGGAGCATTTCCAGCTTGTCGGCCGGCGCCGGCAGGTCATCGCTGTTGATCCGGCGTTGCGGCATGAAGCGCTCGGGCAGGTGGGCGTAGTTGAACACCGACAGGCGATCGGGTTGCAGGTTGATCACTTCGTCGACGGTACGGGCGAAGTTGTCCGGGGTCTGCTTGGGCAGGCCGTAGATCAGGTCGATATTGATCGAACGGAATTGCAGGGTCCGCGCCGCCTCGATGATCGCCCGGGTTTCTTCCAGGCTCTGCAGGCGATTGACCGCCCGTTGCACGTTCGGGTCGAGGTCCTGCAGGCCGATGCTGACCCGGTTGAAGCCCAGTTCGCGGAGCAGGCCCATGGTCGACCAGTCGGCTTCCCGTGGGTCGATCTCGATGCCGTAGTCGCCGGAATCGTCGTCCAGCAGGTTGAAGTGCTGGCGCAGGCAGCTCATCAGTTGTCGCAGTTCGTCGTGATTGAGAAAGGTCGGGGTGCCGCCGCCCAGGTGCAGTTGCTCGACTTTCTGCGCCGGGTTGAGGTGACAGGCGACCAGCTGGATTTCCTGCTCCAGGCGTTGCAGGTAGGGCAGGGCGCGGCCGCGGTCCTTGGTGATGACCTTGTTGCAGGCGCAGTAGTAGCAGATGTTCGCGCAGAACGGCACGTGTACGTACAGCGACAATGGCCGCAGGGCCTTGCGGCTGTCACGCAGGGCGTGGAGCAGGTCGAAAGTGCCGACCTGGCTGTTGAACTGTACGGCCGTGGGATAGGAGGTGTAGCGCGGTCCCGCGATGTCGTAGCGGTGGATCAGGTCTGAGTCCCAACGAATGGCGTCGAGCATGCGGGCGTTCCCCCGGATTGGCTGCAATATCCGAAGTCTAGGGGCTGCGCCACCGGGCCATCTTGACCTGAATCAACGGCCGTTAGTGCCCCATCAACCAGTGCTGGTGCGGCCCCGGCAAGGTCCACAGGCCGAACAGGATCACCAGCAGGCCGCCGCTCATGCGCACGCTGCGTTTGCGCAGCACGGCGGTGACCCGCTCCGCCGCCAGCCCGGTGGCCAGCAGCACCGGCCAGGTGCCCAGGCCGAAGGCGAGCATCAGCAGCGCACTGTCGACGGCATTGCCCTGGCTCGCTGCCCAGAGCAGGGTGCTGTAGACCAGCCCGCACGGCAGCCAGCCCCAGAGCGCGCCCAGCAGCAAGGCGCGGGGCAGGCTCGACACCGGCAGCAGGCGGTTGGCCAGCGGCTGGATATGCCGCCACAGGCCGCGTCCCAGGCTTTCGATACGGGTCAGGCCGCTCCACCAGCCGGCCAGGTACAGGCCCATGCTGATCAACAGCAAGCCGGCGATCACCCGCAGAAACAGCGCCGCCGGGCTGCTGGCCACGGCCCAGCCGGCGAGGCCGATCAGCAGGCCGGCGCTGGCATAGCTGAGAATTCGCCCGAGGTTGTAGGCCAGCAGCAGGCGAAAGCGCCGGCTGCGTTGCTCCGGGGGAATCGCCAGGGTCAGGGCGCCCATCAGGCCGCCGCACATGCCCAGGCAATGACCGCCGCCGAGCAGGCCGAGAATCAGCGCCGAGACCAGCAGGGGCGCGAGTTCAAGCATGGGGTGGGGCCTTGTCGTGCTTGTCCGGGGTGGCTTTGCTTTCTTCGACGGCGGCGGTGTGGTTCGGGTCCTGGTCGTCGAACAGGATGCTGTGGGCCGGACCTTCGAGGTCGTCGTACTGGCCGCTGTCCACTGCCCAGAAGAAGATGTAGACGGCGATGGCCACGATCAGCAGCGCGGCGGGGATCATGATGTAGAGAGCTGGCATGGGAACTCCATGCCCGCGCGGCTCAGGCCGGCAACGGGCTTTGCTTTTTCATAATTTCTCACTTCCAGATCGCGTGAAAACGTAGCGAGCGAAGGAAAGGCAAGGCAAAAACAGGCGAGGAAGCGGAGTTTACTGACTGTAAATGAGCATTCCGAGCCTGTTTTTAACGCAGCATTTCCGAGCGCAGTAGTTTTCACGTGATCTGGCGGGTCAGGCGCAAGGCATTGAGCACCACGGTCAGCGAGCTGATGGACATGCCGATCGCGGCCCACACCGGGGTGACCCAGCCGAGGGCGGCGAACGGCAACATCAGGCCATTGTACAGGCTGGCCCAGATCAGGTTCTCGATGATGATCCGCCGGGTCCGCCGGGCCAGGCCGATGGCTTGTACCAGGGCGCCCAGGCGATTGGACAGCAGCACCGCGTCGGCGCTGGTCTTGGCCAGGTCGGTGGCCGTGCCCATGGCCACGCTGATATCGGCGGCGGCCAGGACCGGCACGTCATTCACGCCGTCACCGAGCATCAGCACCTTGTGGCCCTGGCTATGCAGGTCGCGCAGCACTTGCAACTTGTCGTCCGGGCGCAGGCCGCCCCGGGCTTCATCGATGCCCAGTTCGGCGGCGACGCTGGCGACCATCGGCGAGCTGTCGCCGGACAGCAGCAGTGTGCGCCAGCCCCGGACCCGGCAGGCTGCCAACAATGCGGGGGCGTCGTCCCGCAGGCGGTCGTCGAGGACAAACCAGGCCAGTGGCCCTTGGGTGTCGCCCAGCAGCAGCCATTGTCCGGCTTCGTCCGGCGTTGGCGGCAGCGGGCTGGCGCCGAGTTCGCAGACAAACGCCGCCTGGCCGATCCGCAGCAACTGCTCGCCGACCCGGCCCTCAAGGCCCAGGCCGGGGGTGCCGTGGACCTCTTCGGCGGCTTGCGGGGCCCGGCCGAAGGCGCGGGCAATCGGGTGCTCGGAACGGTTTTCCAGGGCGGCGGCGAGGCTCAGGCAGCGTTCGCTGTCCAGCTCGCGCAACGGGCGGATGGAACGCAGGGTCAGGCGGCCTTCGGTGAGGGTGCCGGTCTTGTCGAAAATCACCGTGTCGATCTGGTTCAGGCCCTCGAGCACGTGGCCGCGGGTCAACAGCAGGCCGAGCTTGTGCAGGGTGCCGGTGGCGGCGGTCAGGGCGGTGGGGGTGGCCAGTGACAAGGCGCACGGACAGGTGGCGACCAGCATCGCCAGCACGATCCAGAACGCCCGGGTCGGGTCCAGTTGCCACCAGATCAGGCCGATGACCGCTGCGGCGATCAGCGAGAACAGCAGGAACCACTGCGCGGCGCGGTCGGCGAGCTGCGCCAGGCGCGGCTTTTCGCTCTGGGCACGGTCAAGCAGGCGGACGATGGCGGACAGGCGGGTGTCCTGGCCGAGGGCCATGACCTCGACGGTCAACGCGCTTTCGACGTTCAGGGTGCCGGCGGTGACCGCATCCCCCACGGTGCGCGGTTGTGGCAGGTACTCGCCGGTCAGCAGGGATTCGTCGATGCTCGACTGGCCGTCGATAATCCGCCCGTCAGCCGGCAGCACGGCACCGGGATGCACCAACACCCGCTCCCCCAGGCGCAGTTCACTGAGCAGGATGCGTTCGCTCTGGCTGTCGGCTCCCAGGCGCAGGCAGGACGCGGGTAGCAGGTTGACCAGTTGCGCGGTGGCGGCGGCGGTGCGTTCGCGGGCGCGGCGTTCCAGGTAGCGGCCGGCCAGCAGGAACAGCGCGAACATGCCCACGGCGTCGAAATAGAGTTCGCCGACCCCGGTAATCGCGGTCCAGATTCCGGCGAAGTAGGCGCTGCCAATGGCCAGCGAGACCGAGACATCCATGGTCAGATGGCGGGTGCGCAGGTCGCGAAAGGCACCGCGAAAGAACGGCGCACAGCTGTAGAAGACGATGGGTGTGGTCAGGAACAATGCGACCCAGCGCAGGATGGTGTGCAGTTCCGGACTGAGGTCGATATTGAATTCCGGCCAGGTGGCCATGGTCGCCATCATCGCCTGGAACCACAGCAGGCCGGCCAGGCCCAGTTGGCGCAGGGATTTGCGGTTTTCGCTGGCGAGCTGTTCGCTGGCCTGGTCGGCCTGATAGGGGTGCGCGGCGTAGCCGATATGGCGCAGTTCGCCGAGGATCTGGCTCAGCGGCAGCTGGCTGTCGGCCCAACGCAGCTGCAGGCGGTGATTGGACAGGTTCAGCCGCGCCTCGGCCACGGCGGGCAGGCCGAGCAGGTGTTTCTCGATCAGCCAGCCGCAGGCGGCGCAACTGATGCCCTCCATCAGCAGGGTCGCTTCGGCGAGTTCGCCGTCATGGCGGACAAAGGGTTTTTGCACGTCGCTGCGGTCGTACAGCGCCAGTTCGTCCACCAGTTGCACCGGCAGGCTTTCGGGGTTGGCCGAAGTTTCGCTGCGATGGCTGTAATAGTGTTCCAGGCCACCGGCAACAATCGCCTGCGCCACCGCCTGGCAACCCGGACAGCAGAACTCGCGGGGCTCGCCCAGGACGACAGCGGTGAAGCGACTGCCGGAGGGGACGGGCAGGGCGCAGTGGTAACAGGGTGTCGGGGTTGTCATAGGCGCCATCGGTCACTGTAGGAGCCGGCTTGCCGGCGATGGGCCCTTGAACCTGGCATTGCCTGTTCGGACGCCATCGCCGGCAAGCCAGCTCCCACAGAAGCGGGATCGTATTTATTTGCTCTGTTCTTCAGCGCCTTGCAGCGGCTCATCGCCCAGCTTCAGGTCCTTGTCCTGGCTGATCTGTTCTTCCTCGAACATGCGCCAGGTCTTGTCGCCTTCGACCCCCAGCAACTCGACAAAGCGCCGGCCTTCGATCTTGTCGGCCAGTTGCCCGATATAACGCCCCGGTTCGCTGGCGCTGCGGTTCAGGATGACCTTGCGGTCCTTCTCCGGCTGGGTCGGCGAGATCAGGTTCAGCTCGACACTGGCCGGCTGGCTGTTGCCCAGCAGGCGCAGGTCGACCTCACCGGTGACTTCGTCCAGATGCACGCTGGCATGCAGCTTCAGGCTCTGGGCGAGCAGTTCGCGGTCCAGGGAGCGGTTGATGCCCTTGCCGGCCTCGTAGTAATTGTCGTTGACCAGGTTGTCCGGGTTCTTCACCGCAATGGTCACCATCGACAGGGTCAGGGTCACCGAGCAGGCCATGATCCCGATCAGGATCCAGGGCCAGAGGTGCTTGTACCAGGGGCTTGCGGCGGTTGCTGCGGGCATCGTGTCGTTCCTTAACGGATTTGCGGGCCGATGAATCGGCTCTTGGCTTCAATATGAACGCTGTCGTCATCGGCATCGCGCAAGGTGAATTTCACCTCGTTGGTACTCGACGGCAGTTGCTCGGGGGCGCTGGACAGTTCCATCGGCATGCTGAATATCTCGCCGGCGGCCACGTGGATTTCGCGCTTGCCCTGGAGTTTCAGGTCGGGCAGTCCGCTGGCGTCCAGGACATAGGTATGGTCGCGCTGATCCTTGTTCATGATCTTCAGGCTGTAGACGTTTTCGATCCGCCCTTCGGCGTTCTCGCGGTACAGCACGCGGTCCTTGCTGACGTCGAAACCCACCAGCGGACGCATGAAGAACGCCGTCACCAGCAGGCCGATCATGGTCAGCAGCACCAGTGCATAACCGATCAGGCGTGGCCGCAGCTTATGGGTTTTCTGCCCGGAAAGGTTGTGTTCGGTGGTGTAGCTGATCAGCCCGCGGGGGTACTGCATCTTGTCCATGATGCTGTCGCAGGCGTCGATGCAGGCGGCGCAGCCGATGCACTCGATCTGCAAGCCGTCGCGAATGTCGATACCGGTGGGGCAGACCTGCACGCACATCGTGCAGTCGATGCAGTCGCCCAGGCCCTGGGCCTTGTAGTCGACGCCTTTCTTGCGCGGACCCCGCTCTTCGCCCCGGCGCGGGTCGTAGGAGACGATCAGCGTGTCCTTGTCGAACATCACGCTCTGGAAGCGCGCATAGGGGCACATGTAGATGCACACCTGTTCGCGCAGCCAGCCGGCGTTGCCGTAGGTGGCGAGGGTGAAGAAGCCGACCCAGAAGTACGACCAGCCATCGGCCTCGCCGGTGAAGAAGCTGATGACCAGTTCGCGAATCGGCGAGAAGTAGCCGACAAAGGTCATGCCGGTGACAAAACCGATCAGCAGCCACAGGCTGTGCTTGGCGAATTTGCGCAGGAATTTGTTGGCGCCCATGGGCGCCTTGTCCAGCTTGATGCGCTGGTTGCGGTCGCCTTCGGTGACCTTTTCACACCACATGAAGATCCAGGTCCAGACGCTTTGCGGACAGGTATAGCCGCACCAGACCCGTCCGGCATAGACGGTAATGAAGAACAGGCCGAAGGCGGCGATGATCAGCAGACCCGAGAGCAGGATGAAGTCCTGGGGCCAGAAGGTCGCGCCGAAGATGAAGAACTTGCGTTCGGGCAGGTTCCACCACACGGCTTGGTGACCGCCCCAGCTCAGCCACACGGTACCGAAGTACAGCAGGAACAGGCCGGCCCCCCCCACCATCCGCAGGTTGCGGAACAGGCCGGTGAAGGCACGGGTGTAGATTTTCTCTCGCGAAGCGTAGAGGTCGACAGTTGCATTGGCGGGTTTGGCAGGTGGCGTGACGTCGTGTACCGGAATCTGCTTGCTCATTATTGCGTCCCACGGCTGGGGGAAATGCCTCGGTCAGTACGTGCCGACCGCGATCGGAAAGAGTAGTGCAATGGCGCAATGATACGCCCGTCCCTGCGCTCCAAGGGTGCGACCTTTGGTCGCGTTGGGTCTGCGCTCAGTATGGTGTAGCAGATGTAACAAAGCATGATCCAAGTCAATTGACTATAGATGATTGATCGTGAGTGGGGGCGGATTGGCGCCGGCTATGGCGATCTCTGATCCGCCGACCCGTGGGGTGTTTCCTGCGTGTGGAAAGCGGCCGCGCGTAATGAAAACGGCCCCGCCAGTTATGCTGGTGGGGCCGTCGGGGGTTGCTCAAACTGGCTTATTCAGCAGGTTTGTTATCACCGTGGGACAGGCTGTAGACATAGGCGGCGAGCAAGTGAACCTTGTCGTTGCCCTGCAACTGCGCCTGGGCCGGCATCTGCCCTTGGCGACCATAACGGATGGTCTGTTGCAACTGCGCGAAGCTTGAACCGTAGATGAACGCCGCCGGGTGCGTCAGGTTCGGCGCGCCCATGGCCGGTGTGCCTTTACCTTCAGGACCGTGACAGGCCACGCAGTTGGTGGCGAAGAGTTTCTGCCCCGCCACCGGATCGGCCTTGGCGCCTTCCGGCAGCTTGCGCCCATCCAGGTTGGTCAGCACGAACGAGGCGACATCGGCCACGCCCTGCTCACCGATGACTTCGGCCCAGGCCGGCATCACCGCGTGGCGACCGCCCATGATGGTGGTCTTGATGGTTTCCGGTTCACCGCCCCAGCGCCAGTCTTCGTCGGTCAGGTTGGGGAAGCCGTAGGCGCCCTTGGCGTCGGAACCGTGGCACACCGAGCAGTTGGAGGCGAACAGCCGTGCGCCCATCTTCAGCGCCAACGGGTCCTTGGCCACGTCCTCGATGGGCATGGCCGCGTACTTGGCGAAGATCGGCCCGAACTTGGCATCCGAGCGGGCCATTTCCTTTTCCCACTCGTGCACGCCGGTCCAGCCGGTCTGGCCGTTGGCGAAGGCGGTCTGCTTATCGTTGTCGAGGTAGGCGTAGCCAGGCAGCAGGCCTTTCCAGTTGCCCAGGCCCGGGTACAGGACCAGGTAACCGAGGGCGAAGATGATGGTGCCGACGAACAGCATGAACCACCATTTGGGCAGCGGGTTGTCGTATTCCTCGATACCGTCGAAGGAGTGGCCAACCGTCTCCTCGGTCTGATCGGCGCGCTGTCCCTTGCGGGTGGACAGCAGCAGCCAGGTCAGGGCGAAGATGGTACCCAGAGTGAGGACTGTGACGTACAGACTCCAGAACATAGTCATTCTTTATTACTCCTAGACGCTTTTTCGACCTGCTTGATGGCTTCGGGGTCATCCGCGAAAGGCAACAGGGTTGCGTCCTCGAATTCCGATTTGCGCCGTGGGCTGAACACCCACAGCGCCAGGCCGATAAAGGCCACCATCACCACCAGGGTGCCCAGGCCACGAATCATCCCGATATCCATCCAGATCACCGTTTGCTTTTGATGATGGTGCCCAGGCCCTGCAAGTAGGCCACCAGCGCGTCCATTTCGGTCTTGCCCTTCACGGCATCCTTGGCCCCGGCGATGTCTTCGTCGGTGTAAGGCACGCCGAGGGTGCGCAGGACTTCCATTTTCTTCGCCGTGTCCTTGCCGTCGAGCCTGTTTTCCACCAGGAACGGATAAGCCGGCATTTTCGATTCGGGCACCACGTTGCGCGGGTTGTACAGGTGCGCGCGGTGCCAGTCATCGGAGTAACGCCCGCCGACCCGGGCCAGGTCCGGCCCGGTGCGCTTGGAACCCCAGAGGAACGGGTGGTCCCAGACGCTTTCACCGGCTACAGAATAGTGCCCGTAGCGTTCGGTCTCGGCGCGGAACGGGCGGATCATCTGCGAGTGGCAGCCGACACAACCGTTGGCGATAAAGATGTCACGGCCTTCCAGTTCCAGTGCCGGGCGCGGCTTCATGCCTTCGACCGGCTTGTTGGTGACGTCCTGGAAGAACAACGGGACGATCTGGGTCAGGCCGCCGATGCTCACGGCGATGACCATCAGGAAGGCCAGCAGGCCGATATTCTTCTCGACTACTTCGTGCTTCATCAGTGAGCTCCAACGACAGCGATCTGAGCGGCGGCTTCAGCTTCAGCCGGGTCCGAGGCGCGAACGGTACGGAACACGTTGTAGGCCATGAGCAGCATGCCGCTGGCGAAGAACGCACCGCCGATGGCGCGTACGATATAGCCGGGGTGGCTGGCCTGCAGGGCTTCGACGAACGAGTAGGTCAGGGTGCCGTCGTCGTTGATCGCGCGCCACATCAGGCCCTGGGTGATGCCGTTGACCCACATCGAGGCGATATAGAGCACGGTGCCGATGGTGGCGAGCCAGAAGTGTGCGTTGATCAGGCCGACGCTGTGCATCTGCGGACGCCCGAAGATTTTCGGGATCATGTGGTACAGCGAGCCGATGGAGATCATCGCCACCCAACCCAGGGCCCCTGCGTGCACGTGACCGATGGTCCAGTCGGTGTAGTGGGACAGCGAGTTGACGGTCTTGATCGCCATCATCGGCCCTTCGAAGGTCGACATGCCGTAGAACGCCAGGGACACCACCAAAAAGCGCAGGATCGGGTCGGTGCGCAGCTTATGCCAGGCGCCCGAGAGGGTCATCATGCCGTTGATCATGCCGCCCCAGCTCGGTGCCAGGAGGATGATCGACATCGCCATGCCCAGGGACTGGGCCCAGTCCGGCAGGGCGGTGTAGTGCAGGTGGTGGGGACCGGCCCAGATGTACAGGGTGATCAGCGCCCAGAAGTGCACGATGGACAGGCGATAGGAGTAGATCGGCCGCTCGGCCTGTTTCGGCACGAAGTAGTACATCATCCCCAGGAAGCCGGTGGTCAGGAAGAAGCCCACGGCGTTGTGGCCGTACCACCACTGGATCATCGCGTCGGTTGCCCCGGCGTAGGCCGAGTAGGACTTGAAGAAACTCACCGGCAGCGAGATGTGGTTAACGATGTGCAGCATCGCGGTGACGAGGATGAAGGCCCCATAGAACCAGTTGCCGACATAGATGTGCTTGGTCTTGCGCTTGACGATGGTGCCGAAGAACACCAGGGCGTAGACCACCCAGACAATCGCCAGGAGGATTGCCAGCGGCCATTCCAGTTCGGCGTATTCCTTGGTGGTGGTGTAACCCAGGGGCAGGGTGATCCCGGCACCGACGATCACCGCCTGCCAACCCCAGAAGTGGAAGGCCGCGAGGCCGTCGGAGATCAGTCGTACCTGGCAGGTTCGCTGCACGACATAGTAGGAGGTGGCAAACAACGCACAACCACCGAAGGCGAAGATCACCAGGTTGGTGTGCAGCGGGCGCAGGCGTCCAAAACTCGTCCAGGGCAGGCCGAAATTCAACTCCGGCCAGACCAGTTGCGAGGCGATGAAGACACCGAGCCCCATGCCAAGGATCCCCCAGACCACCGTCATGATGGCGAACTGGCGGACTACCTTATAGTTATAAGCAGTCGGACTGATTGCTGTGCTCATTCTAAGGTTCCACGGTTTAGGTATATTTATTAGGGGTGAAAATCGCCCGCAAGTATGGATAAAGCCCAGGGTCATTGCAACGCGGCATGACCTGGGTCAATACCGTGCGACGCTGATTCTGCGGCCTTTCCATGCTCGGTGTAAGGTCAAAACGCGCCCTCGAAAAGGCCGGAATCGTCCGGCAGGCGAGGGGATGCGGTTTGATCGAAGTGAGCAAAGCTTAGTACCGATTCCCGGGAGTGGGTAGGCGGACTAAAAGAGAGGTGCGACATTGGGTCGCGTACAGGCGGGGAACTGTCGCATCCTGATCGATGCGACAGGAAATATCCGGTGGTTATTGGGCTTTGTTTTCTCCTTGACCGCCATGGGAGAGGCTGAACACGTAAGCGGCCAGCAACTGCACCTTATCGTTGCCGAGCAGTTCGCTCTGGGCCGGCATCTGGCCCTGGCGGCCGTGGCGGATGGTCTGCTGCAATTGCGCCAGGCTGCTACCGTAGATCAACCCGGCGGGCCGGGTCAGGTTCGGCGCGCCCATGGCCTGGGTACCCTTGCCTTCAGGGCCGTGGCAGGCCACGCAATTGGTGCTGAAGATCTGCTGTCCGGCTTGCAGGTTGGCGTCGCCGCCTTCGGTCAGCGGCAGGTGGCCCAGCTCATGACGGACATAGGCGGCGACATTCTTCACGCCGTCCTCGCCGAGGATTTCGCCCCAGGCCGGCATCGCCGCGATACGTCCGCCCATGATGGTCTGCTTGATGGTGTCGGCACTGCCGCCCCAGCGCCAGGTGGTTTCCACCAGGTTGGGGAAGCCGTAGGCGCCCTTGGCGTCCGAGCCATGGCACACCGCGCAGTTGGAGGCGAACAGGCGTCCGCCCATTTTCAGCGCTTGCGGGTCCTTGGCTACTTGTTCCACGGGCATGGCCGCGAATTTGGCGAAGATCGGTCCGAACTTGGCATCGGCCTTGTCCATTTCCTTTTCCCATTCGTGGACGCCGGTCCAGCCGTTCTCGTAGCCGGGCAGGATACCTTTCCAGTTGCCCAGGCCGGGGTAGAGGATCAGGTAGCCGACGGCAAACACCAGGGTCCCGGCGAACAGCATGAACCACCACTGCGGCAACGGGTTGTCGTACTCCTCGATGCCGTCGAAGCTGTGGCCCATGGTCTGGTCGACGCTGCCCTTGGTTTCACCCTTGCGTGTGCCGATCAGCAACCAGGTCAGGCCGATCAGGCTGCCGATGGTCAGTACGCAGATATACGCACTCCAGAAGGTGGTCATGGCCGGGTGCTCCTTGTTGCAGTGGGATCTTCAGGGGGGGCGGGAAGCGGCTCGTCATCGGCGAAGGGCAGCATGCAGGCTTCGGCGAACTCGGAAGTACGCTTGGCGTTGAACACCCAGAGGGCCAGGCCGATAAAGGCGATGAACACCACCAGGGTGCCGAGGCCGCGGATCATTCCGCTACTCATGTCCATGACTCACCTCTTGCTCTTGATCGAAGTGCCGAGCACTTGCAGGTAGGCGACCAGGGCGTCCATTTCGGTCTTGCCCTTCACGGACTCCCTGGCCCCGGCGATATCGTCGTCGGTGTAGGGCACGCCCAGGGTGCGCATCGCCCGCAGCTTGGTTTCGGTCAGGCTGTTGTCCAGCGGGTTGGCCACCAACCAGGGGTAGCCCGGCATTTTCGATTCCGGGACCACGTTGCGCGGGTTGTACAGGTGCGCGCGGTGCCAGTCTTCCGAGTAGCGTCCGCCGACCCGGGCCAGGTCCGGTCCGGTGCGCTTGGACCCCCAGAGGAACGGGTGGTCCCAGACGCTTTCACCGGCCACCGAGTAGTGCCCGTAGCGTTCGGTCTCGGCACGGAATGGGCGGATCATCTGCGAGTGACAGCCGACGCAGCCTTCGCGGATGTAGATATCGCGGCCTTCCAGTTGCAGTGCGGTGTAGGGCTTCATGCCTTCCACCGGCTTGTTGGTGACGTCCTGGAAAAACAGCGGAACGATCTGGGTCAGGCCGCCGATGCTCACGGCCAGCACCATCAGCAGCATCAGCAGGCCGACGTTCTTTTCAATCACTTCGTGTTTCATGACGAACTCCTCAGGCCATCTGCGCGGCGGCGATCACGGCGGCGGGTTGCGCGCCGCGCACGGTGCGCCAGGTGTTGTAGGCCATCAGCAACATGCCGCTGAAGAAGATTGCCCCGCCGATCAGCCGGACGACGTAGCCGGGGTGGCTGGCCACCAGGGTTTCGACGAAGGAGTAGGTCAGGGTGCCGTCATCGTTGACCGCGCGCCACATCAGGCCCTGGGCGATGCCGTTGACCCACATCGAGGCGATGTAGAGCACGGTGCCGATGGTAGCGAGCCAGAAGTGCGCGTTGATCAGGCCGATGCTGTGCATCTGCGGGCGGCCGAAGATTTTCGGGATCATGTGGTACAGCGCGCCGATGGAGATCATCGCCACCCAACCGAGGGCACCGGCGTGCACGTGGCCGATGGTCCAGTCGGTGTAGTGGGAGAGGGCGTTGACGGTCTTGATCGCCATCATCGGCCCTTCGAAGGTCGACATGCCGTAGAACGCCAGCGACACCACGAGGAAGCGCAGGATCGGGTCGCTGCGCAACTTATGCCAGGCCCCGGAGAGGGTCATCATGCCGTTGATCATGCCGCCCCAGCTCGGGGCCAGGAGGATCAGCGACATCACCATGCCCAGGGACTGGGCCCAGTCCGGCAGGGCGGTGTAGTGCAGGTGGTGGGGACCGGCCCAGATATACAGGGTGATCAGCGCCCAGAAGTGGACGATGGACAGGCGATAGGAATACACCGGGCGCTCGGCCTGTTTCGGCACGAAGTAGTACATCATCCCGAGGAAACCGGCGGTCAGGAAGAAGCCCACCGCGTTATGCCCGTACCACCACTGGACCATGGCATCGGTAGCGCCGGAGTAGATCGAGTAGGACTTGGTCAGGCTGACCGGCAGTTCCAGGTTGTTGACGATATGCAGGATCGCCACGGTGATGATGAAGGCACCGAAGAACCAGTTACCGACATAGATGTGCTTGGTGGTGCGCTTTACCAGCGTGCCGAAGAACACGATGGCGTAGGCGACCCAGACAATGGTGATCAGGATATCGATCGGCCATTCCAGTTCGGCGTATTCCTTGGAGCTGGTGTAGCCCAGCGGCAGGCTGATGGCCGCCAGGAGGATCACCAGTTGCCAGCCCCAGAAGGTGAACGCCGCGATCTTCGGCGCAAACAGCTGGGTCTGGCAGGTGCGTTGCACCGAGTAGTAGGAACTGGCGAACAGCGCGCAGCCACCGAAGGCGAAGATCACCGCATTGGTGTGCAGCGGGCGCAGGCGTCCAAAGCTCGTCCAGGGCAGGTTGAAGTTGAGTTCGGGCCAGACCAATTGGGCCGCGAGGAAAACCCCGAGCCCCATGCCGACGATGCCCCACACCACCGTCATAATGGCGAATTGGCGGACCACCTTGTAGTTGTAGGCGGTACTGATTGAAGTGTTCATGGTTCCCCATCCACGGTTCAGACCCGGCCGGCGCTGTTGCATTCGCGGGATCTGGAGTTATAGGCAGACTAAAAGCCAGCCAAGCATGGGCAAATAGCCAGCGGGTGGTATTGACGAAGGTCAATGGGGCGGGTTGAGCAGGCGCGGGCCTGTGGGCACGCGGAGCTTGTGTGGGAGCGGAGCTTGCCCGCGAAGAGGCCCGCGAGACCGCCAAAAGCCTCGCGGCGCTGCGGCAATCCGACAGCACCGCTCCCACAGGGTATGCGCTCAAGCCTCAAGGCCGGCGCAGGTTTCGGTTCAGCTCAGGCCCAGGCCATAGGCGTTACTCAGGTCGAACAGGATCGACTCCTTGCCGCTGGGCAGGTGCGCCACGTAGTACTTGATCGGCGGCACCACGGTCGCCCGGTCGGTGGACCAGGTCAGGCCGAAATCCCGCGAGCTCGTCGACTCCGTCTCCCGCAGGGTCTCCTCCAGCCATTCGCGCTGGGCGCCCAGGGGCCAGCGGTTGCCGTAGAGGCGATGGATTTCCTTCAACTCGGCGCGTGCCGGCAGGCGCCGATGCCCGGCGTTGGCCTTCGCCTGCATATTGGCAAAGGTGCCCAGTCCCAGCCCATGGCAGTGGATAACGCCGCTGACCGTCAGGTTGTAGCTTTTCATCTGTCCACCCTGATCGCGCACGGTGATGGTCGTGCTGCCGTTGCCGCGCACCGTGACCAGACCGGACGCGTCGACCACGGCAATCGCCGGATTGCCCGAGCTGTAGGTATAACCGGGCGTACCGCCACTGGCCTGGCGTCGGACCGAGGTGGTTGGGCCGAAGGCGGGCAACACCGTCGGATGGCTGGGGATCAGGTAGATCTTGCCGCTGAGCGTCACCGGACGCTGGTCGAACACCAGATCGGGACGCCCACTGCCCGACAGTCGCAACTTGACGGTGACCGCTTCCGAGCGTTCCGACAGGTTGCCCGCGCGGTCCTGGATCCGGTAGGACACCGGCCAATCGGCATCGGCCCCCAGTGAGAGGAGAAAGGCGCGGGGAAACTCGATGACGATGGTCTTGAGTTCCATGACCCGCATCCCCGGCCCCTCGATATCGCCCCAGAAGGTGCTCACCTGGTCGCCGACCGCGAAACCGTTGTAGCTGGCGATGGTCCCCGGCAGCACATTACCCAGTTGGCTCAGCTGTGCCGAGGTCAGGCCGTCGTGGACCTGGGGTGGAAAAGCCATGGCCGCGAGCAACGGCTGGCCGGGTTTTTCACGGTCGACCTCGATCAGGGTCGGGAACGAGTCCGTCCATTGCTGGCTGATGGTGTCGTATGCCCGGTATCTGAGTTCGTGGTTACCGTGGGTCAACGCCTCGACGGGAATGTCCAGGTTCAGGGTGTCCCCGGGATTATCGCCCGGACCGATGAACACCGGGCTGCCCAGCAATTCCGTGCCCCACAGCAGCTGATAGGTCTCGTCGGTGGAAGGGTTGCTCCAGACCGGGAAGGTCACCCGGACGGGGGCGTCGAGGGCGCTGATCGGCAGCAGCCCCTGGCCGTCATCCAGGGCCGCCTCGACCCTGGGTCGCTCCAGCTCCCGGGCATTCTCGGGCAGGCCCCGGGCTTTTTTGCAGTCGAGGAGCAGCGCGGACCCGATACCCAGGCCGCTGGCTTCATAGAGCAGGCTCAGGCCGGGGGTGACCTTGATATAGGGGTGCTCCGGCTCGACCACGTCCAAGGTCATGTCGAGTACCGCGTGCACCAGTCCCAACGGGCTTTTGCTGGTCGATGACCAGGTTTTCGGCTTGAGCGGCGACTGCAACGGCCAGCGGTTGCCGTAGGCCGTGCGGATGCTGATCAGTTCGTCCAGAGACGGAATGCTCAGGCCTTTTTGCCGGGCCTTGTGCAGGGTCTCGTCGTTGCTGCCCTCGCCCAGGTTGTAGCACTGGACCACGCCGCTGACGCTGACTTCGTAGCTTTTGCGCTGCCCGGCGCTGTCGCTGACCCGGATCCGGGTCTGGCCATTGCCACGCACGCTGACCTTGCCGTTGCCGTCGACCACGGCAATCCGCGGGTTGTCGCTGCTGTAGTGATAGCCGGGCACGCCGCCGCTGGCCGTGCGCTGGCTCGTCGTGCCCGGGCCGAAGGCCGGCAGCACCTGTGGGTGGCAGGGAATCAGGTAGATCTTGCCGGGCAAGCTGACGGGGTGGGTGTCGAAGAGCAGTTCCGGCACCCGCTGTCTGGTCCGCACCACCAGGCGTAGCCGGGGGAAGGTCAGGGCGGTGGATTCGTCGGGGCTGCCGTCGAAGGTCACCTTGAAGGTGAAGGTCAGGCCGCTGAGGTCTTTCAATTGATCAAGCTCCCCCCGTGGCACGGGGTCGTCGAAGGCGTCGGCGATCGAGGGGATTTCCCGGGCCTCCCAAATCGCGAAGGAGTAAGGCCGGCCGTCGGCCCGGGTACCTTCGCCACGCAACCAGACCCGTTGCCCGAGCTGGATATGCGGCCATTTCAGGATCTCGATGCGGGCATCGCCGCTGAAGGTGTTGAGGTCGAGGACCTGATTGTCCGGTGCCTGATGAACGAAGGGCGTGGGCAGGTCATCCTGGGCGATGGGCAGGACGTCCAGCAGCAGTTTCTCCGATGGGGCGGGGATGCCGTCGCGGGTGACGGTATAGCCGACCTCCACGCGTTTGCCGATATTGGCGCTGACCGCCGTGACGGGCACGGCGAAGTCGACACTGCCGCCGGCACTGCCGGGCTTGGCATCGATAAGAGGGGTGCCGGCACCGGGCGTGCCGCGCCAGTAGGCCTGGATACTGTCGCGGGTCTCCATGACATAGCCGACCCGGATCGTCGCGCCCATCAGCGCCTGCAGCGGGAACAGCAGCGTGTCGTGGGCCTCCAGCACCTTGGGCACCGGCAGATCCAGCGGGCTGGCACTGACCGGCAACAGCAGGGCCTGGGACACGACGGGCTCCGGGGCGACGGTCTGGACTTCATAGCGCACCACCACGGAGCCCCCGGCCAGCACGCTGACCTGGTCGTCCGGAATGCTGAAGTCGATGTCCTGGTCGGTCCCGATTACCGCCTTGGCCTCCTGGTGGCGGGTTTCCATGCCGGCGGCGGTGGTGCCGAGCCAGATCAGGGTCACGCTCTGGCCCGGGGCGATAAACGAGTAGGGCTCAACCCGGGCAATCACGCCGGTTTGCGTCGGGTCGAGCACATTGCCGTTGGCTTCGGCCACGGGCACCCGGGGCGGCTTGAGGGTCAGGGCGCGGCCGGTGATCTGCAATGGCAGGCTCCGGGAACGGCGCGCGGGCTGGTTGGGCGTCTCGACGTAGTAGTAGAACCGCGCCTGGCCCCGGATGATCAGGAGAAACTGCTCGTTCGGCACTTCGAAGGAGACGAAGGCATCGCTGTCGCTGCCGGGCAGCATCGCGCTGTACGCGGGCAGCGTCGCGCCGAGGGCGGTTTCCCGTTCGACCAGCAGGCGCAGGGTCTGGGCGCTGCTCATGCCTTCATACCGCAGCACCAGGGTCTGCACGTCGGCGCCATTGAGGGTGTCCAGGTTCAGTTGCATGCCCTGGGCACGGGGGACCACCGGCGGGCGCAGGTCCGGATCGCCGATGCCGACTTCGACCAGGGCCGGGCGTGACCAGCGCGACCAGTTGTTGACCCCATCGCGTATCTCGTAACGCACGATGATCGCATCGGAGTTGCCGGCCTCGCGGATAATCTGCGGATCGATCGGCACCACCACTTCGTCGCTCGGGGCCAGCAAGGGTGGGTGCTGCACCAGGCGGCCATGCCAGGACACCACGATCGCATCGCCGGCGGCCATGTTCGCATAACGCTTGATCATCACGCTGACCCCTTCCGGGTCTTCGATTACTCCGGGCGGCAGGATCACCGGCAGTTCCAGCTTGTCGTTGACGGTGGGCGTCGCGGATTGGGTGTCGGGGTCGCCGGGGACGTCCAGCTTGATCCGTACCTGGGTTTCGGCGGTTTCCGGCGCGCCGCCGGGAAAGGGGGTGAGGACGTAGCGCACCGTCACGGCTTCCGCCGACATGATCCAGCGGGTTTCGACCCGCAGGGTCAGGTGGCTGGCGCCGGGTGTGCTGTCCTGGGTATGGCTGGCGACCGGATCGGGATGGCTGCCCCAATACAGGTCGATCCGATCCCTGGGTTTCAGCTCCAGCGGGGCGATCACCACGGGCAACGGCCGTTGCGGGTCGATCACATCGGTGGCGCCGATGCCGCCGAGATTAAAACTGTTGATCAGCGGCGGGACCAGCTCCCGCGTGGCGCGCGGGCGTCGATCGGCGCTGGCCGGCGGCGGGTTCCAGGTGGGGGAGATCGGGCCTGCCTTCTCCCAGAGCGGACTGGTCTCCAGCACACTCAATTTGCCCGCGCTGGCGACGGCGTTGATCAAGCGAACATGAGGCAGGGTGATGCTGTTGCCGCTGACCGGTTCGACCGGTATGCACAAATCCCGTTGTGCGCTGGAATCCCTCGGCTCGTACTTGAGCAAGGCGCCGTCCTGGCTGGAGTAGTAGATACCGTTGAGGAAGAGATTTTCCGCCAGCAGGGTCTTGGTGACGAAGCAGATATCCTCGACGCAGAAAAAGTCGGCGCAGGGTGTGTCGCCGGTCTGATAGCGGGCAGGGTC
This sequence comes from Pseudomonas sp. MWU13-2862, assembly GCF_023242495.1. NCBI lineage: Bacteria > Pseudomonadati > Pseudomonadota > Gammaproteobacteria > Pseudomonadales > Pseudomonadaceae > Pseudomonas > Pseudomonas sp. MWU13-2862. Next base: position 60,012 of record NZ_JALMEZ010000011.1, read on the forward strand.
GAGGGGTTTGGCATAGTGAATACTGTCGAGCGGGGTTTTCCCCAGGGTCAATTCAAGACGCTGTTGCTCCAGTGCCTGTGTCTTCCGGTCGGCCAGGGTGCGGGTGACCTTGATCGCCTGGCCATCGACGAAAGGTTCGAGGGTGACATAACCGTCAGGGGCGGAGGTGCGATAGATCGCATCCGCCAGCAGTGCGCCTCGACCCTGGCCGATCTTGCCATGGGTATAACGCGCGGCATCGTCCGGGTGAGCGAAAAGCGGGCTGAGGGCATAACGTTCGATTGCGCCCGATGCGCCGTCGGACGGGTCCCAGGAGGCGCTGACCGGGCCTGTCTGGCGCCACAGCGTACCGGGCCGCAAGACACTCAATTTGCCGCTGGCGGCCACACGACGAACATAGTCACGACCGGACAGCGAGCCGTTCTCCAACTGGCCCTGGGTATCGATACCGTCGTTGTGAAAGAGACTGCCCCGCAGCACTTCGTCGGCATCGGGCACCAACGGCACCTGGTAGCTGAACAAGGCCCCGTCGGCGCTCGCCAGATACAGCCGGGTGGTGCTCTTGTGTCCTGGCACGATCGCTGTCTGGCGAGCGGTCTCGATGGCGTGGGCGAAATCGCGTACTGCAATGAAATGCTGGTAGACCCTGTCGCTGGGCGGCGCCTCCCGCCGGGGCTCCGACACATAGAGGCCATCGAGGCGATAACCGGGGATCAGGCTGAGAACGGCGATCTCCGGCGGGAGCACAAGCGTGCGATCGAAGTGGCCGCTGGTGTCGAGGGCGGGGGCTGTGGAGACGTATTCCTTCTCGGTTTTCTTGAAAATAAAGCCGAAGCTGCGTTGGGTTCTCGGGTTGGTTTGCGCAAGGGCATGACGCACGGCATCCGCTGCGGTCATGAATACCGGACTGAACGTGGGGGGGGAGGTAGCAATCAGTGCCTGGTCGGTCTCGACGCGCACCCCGGCGGCGCTGTCGCGAATCGACAGCACTTTCCCGGGGCTGGTCCAGATATCGCGACCAGGGACCAGCACCCGCAGCTCGCCGGCCTTGACCAGATCACGAGCGAATGTCAGCACGGCGCCCTTGTCGGTCTCCAGGCCGCTCTTGAAACGTTGTTCCGTGGGATTTTCCATCAGGTTCAGCGGGTCTGTCGGCGAGGGCGACAGCGTCTTGAACAGGTCGATTTCGCTCGGGGAGTGCTGGCTGGTGTAGCGGATCAACGAGCCGTCCTGGCCGGAGAAATAGCGCAATGGAATCGCGCGATCCTTGATGGCCCGATAGATATCCCAGGTCGGAAACAGGTTCAGGTACAGCTGGGCTTCCGTCGCCGCCAGCAGGAAATCCAGGTTGCCCAGGCGTGAGCTGTAGGTCCCGACAATCGTGTGATCTTCCAGGGGAAAGCCATTTCGGTGGGGGAATACCAGCGTGTGGTCGAAGATCTCGGTGGCTGAAACCAGCGGCGCGCTGGAGACAAACAGGCCGTCCGCGCGTTTCAGGATCACCCCGCCATGGACCTTGTCGTAGCGCCGGGGGATCTGCCCGTGGGCGTGGCGTGCCGCGTCGTCGGCGCTGGCGAAGAGCGGGCCGAGGACGCGCCGTCGCAACTGATGATAAGCGTGCCATTCACTGCTGACCCGACCGGCCGGTCCCCACAGTTCACTGGGCTGAAGCACGCTCAGTTCACCGCTGTCGGCCAGCGCGTGAATGAAATTCAGCGGGTCGAGGATGCCCTTGACCAGGCGTTCGCCGTAGCTCAGCAGGTTTTCGCTGCCGGCGAGCAGCGATTGGTCGGCGTGGATATCCAGCGATCGGTATTTCAACTGCGCACCATCGCGGGTGCTCAGGTACAGGGGCAGGGTCGGCGAGTTCGGCTCCGGACGATAGGCTTTGATCTGTTTGAGCGCCGCCAGCAGCTCTGCGGGCAGAAAGAAGTTGCGGTATATCCAGACGTCCTTGCACGGCAGGCGTCGCGGATACAGCGCGGCGCTGTAGTAGAAGCCGGCCAGGCGACAGCCGGGCGGCAATGCCGGAGAACCGTCGGCGCCGGTGGGCAAGCGTGGGTCCGCGGCAAACAGCGGTTCCCGGGCGCTCAGCGGTTCACTGGCGGCGTAGCGCTGGTGGCTGTCGCTGATAATCACGCCGATCCGCCGGTCGCGGTAATGACCATTGATGCGTTCGTTGGCGTACAGGGCCGCGGCATCCGCGCTGTCGAACAGTGGCCCGAAGGCCGGCAAGGCCGGAGTCGAGGCTTTCTGCGCTGGATAGGGTGCCCAATCGCGGGGCAGCTGGCCGGGCGGGCCCCAGTAGGTATCGCCACGGACCACGTAGAGCGCGCCGGTTTTGGCCAGGGATTTGATGAACTCGCTGGGCAGCAACCGATTGAGGTCGCTGAGATCATTACCCGGCAGCAGGCGCGGGATCAACGCGTCCTCTTCAGCGGAGCCGCTGGGCATGTATTTGATGATGGTGGAGTCGGTCATCAGCGCATAAAACGCCCTGACCCCCTGTGGCCGGGCGAGAAGGGTGGTCAGGACCTCATCCGGGGTGATGCTTTTCAGGCGCAGGCGGGTTTCCTGTTCGGAGAGTATCGAGGGCCTGTCGAGGGGCCCGTCGTTTTGCTCCTTGAGGGCCGACAGGCTTATGTTGGAACGGTAGACGGCATAGAGCCGGTGTCCGGGGGGGAAGCTGGCGATACCGGTTTCGGTGATCGGATACAGGGTATTGCGGTTGAAGCGGCGGTCGTTACCGGTGGTCGGCAGCGTGGCGACAAAGGTCGCGTCCTGACGTTGGAAGATCAGCCCGCCGAACTCCTTGTCGCTCCCCCCCTGGATCAGCTGTTGGGCATGGCGGGCGGCGTCGTCCGCCGAGAGGAAGGCCGGGCCCAGTTCAGGCAGGACGGCGTCGGTGAAGGGGGCCCAATGGATCGGGTCGACCCGCCCCTGTCGGTTCCACAGGTAGCTGCCGTGCAACACCTGCAAGGAGCCGGCGGCGGCGATCGTGCGGACGAATTGGTGGGGCCGCAGTGCGCCGCTCAACAGTTGCTCGCGAGCGTGCCGGGCCCGTGCCTGCCAGTCCGCGCCTTCGGGCAGCAGTGCCTGCTCCAGTTCGCTGTCCCCTGGGTGGTAGGCCAGCAGCGCCCCGTCGGGGGTGCCGAAAAACAACGGCGGCGGGTGCGTGCCAGGCGCGGGGGCACGGGAACGGCGTGCGTGATGGAGCCCGGCGAACAGGTCGTAGGGACTGAAAAAGTTTTCGTACAGCCAGCTTTCCCGGGGCGGCAGTTGTTCATGGGCGGTCTCGGCCTGGCAGTAGAGGCCGGCGAGGATAAAGCCTTCGGGCAACCGCAGCCGGCCCTGGGCGTCCCGACCGAAGAGCGCGTCCGGGTCGAAGGGCATCGGGGCGCCGTCCAGCGCTTGCGCAACGGTGAATTCCGCCTTCTGTGCCTGCTTGAGGATAAACGACGAGGGGCGTTTCAAACCTTTGAAAGCGGTCTGGCCGTGGGCATACTGGACGGCTTCGTCGAGGCTGGCGAAGGTGCGGCTGAGCAGCGGCATCGTCGTCTTCTGACGCATCGGCGCGACTGCAAGATCCGTTGGAAGGCGACTGGCGCCGGGTTGTTCGGCGTGGGTGAGGGCGTCTTGAGGCATGGCAATACTCGTCTGGAAATGGACCGGGGAGCGTCCCGTGTCGGCGCCGCCGGCCTTGCAGTGTCTGGGCTGGCAGATAAGGTGTTTTCATTTTCAGGAAAAGCGGCGCAGCGATGCGTTACATATCTAGGTTTCCGGCGCGGGCCCATTTGGGGGCCGTGATCGGTGCGGACAGTGAGATGAGAGGCGACATGTCGACCCTGCAAACAACCCATTCCCAGGCCACATGGGTCGTGGACTCGGGCTATCTGTACAACGCCGCCGGGGAGGCTGGCCCGCTCGCCACGCTGATCCTCGCCCACGGTGCCGGCGCGCCGATGGACAGTGACTTCATGGCCGCCATGGCCGATCGCCTGGCGACACAGGGCATTGCCGTGGTGCGTTTCGAGTTTCCCTATATGGCGCAACGGCGCCTGGATGGCGGCAAGCGTCCACCGAACCCGCAGGCGCGCTTGCTGGAGTGTTGGCGCGAGGTGTACGAAGGCGTGCGGCGTCAGGTCCAGGGGCCGCTGTTCATTGGCGGCAAGTCCATGGGCGGACGCATGGCCAGCCTGCTGGCCGACGACCTTGGTGCGTCAGGACTGGTGTGCCTGGGCTATCCGTTCTATGCGGCGGGCAAGCCGGAGAAACCACGGGTGGCGCATCTGGCGGATCTCGTCACGCCGACTCTGATCGTGCAGGGCGAACGCGATGCCCTGGGCAATCGGCAAACCGTGTCGGGTTATGAACTGTCGGCGCAAATCGAGCTGAGCTGGCTGGCAGCGGCCGATCACGATCTCAAGCCGCTGAAGGCCAGCGGTTTCACCCATGGGCAGCATCTGGACACGGCGGCGCGGCACATCCACGACTTTATCCTGAGTCAGGCGCTGTAAAGCGCCGGTTGCCTGGCCGGTGGCAACCGACGCGGGAGTGGTCAGCCCCCGAGACTGACCACAACCTCGGTGGCGGGTGAGCGTTTCGACCAGTTGCCGACCACATCATGGATCTCGTAGCGCACCGGCAGGCTGCTGGAGTTGCCGACGCTTTCGACGATTTGCGCGGGGATCGGGACGACCACCTCTCGCTCCAGTTCCGCCGCGCCCAAGGCCGGGTGTTGGAGCGTCTGGTCGGCCCAGCTCACGGTGATCCGGTCGCCTTCGCTCATGTGCGGGTAAGGCGCGATGATCACCCGCACGCCTTGCGGATCGACGATCACCCCCGACGGTTGCACCTGGGGTGGACGCAGGGCTTCGTTCTCATAGGGCGTCGCCGGGTCGGTGTCGATGCCGCCGGGGGCTTCCAGCTTTACCCGGATGTGGCTGGCGTCGGAGTCCTCCGATGTGCCACCGGGAAATGGGCTGAAGCGATAGCTGACCGGCACCGGGTCCGGGGCGGACGCCAGGCTGCGGCTGTCGACGGACAGGGTCACGAAGCCGTTGGTGGGTGGCGCGTCGAGGGGATGATCGTAAGTGGCGGCCGGTTCCGCGGCCTCCGCCCAGTACAGATCGATATGATCCAGGGGCTTGAGGTTCAACGGCCCGACCAGCACGTTCAAGGGTTTCTCCGGGTTTTCGACATCGATGGCACCGACCCCGGCGGGATTGGCGCTGAGGATCAGCGGTTTATCCAGGTTTCGCTGATGGATGTGCTTGGACATGATAAAGGCTCCATGGGCAAAAGAGATCAGTTCACTGGCTGAAGGCGGACGGGCATCGACCAGCCACGCGCATGTCCAGATAGGCGCTCCGGCGTTTCGAGCGGCCGGTTCCGGTGACGCTGTCCACGTGGAACGAGGCCTCGGCATGACCGTAGCAAGTGGCATCCAGCACCGATCTTGGGACGCGCAGGTCATAGCCGTCGCGGACCTGTTCCTCGGTCAATGGCGCGGAGGTGTGCGGCCACTGGTTTGTTGGATTACCGCCAATCAGCTGGTCGAAACCTTCGTAAAGGAAGTGGATGACATCGCCTGCCTTGATATTGAAGTAGGGGACGATATGCACCGGTGCGCCGTCCTGGCCGTTGGCCGTGTTGATCGCGCCGTTTTCGTTCAGCTCGGTGAATAGCGGGGCGTCGGGCCCCTCGGGTCCGCCGGGCAGTTCATCGCGGGAGCGGACGATGATGCTTTGCTCCGGCGATCTTGAAGCGTTCGGATTGCCGGCCTGGGTCACGCTGTACCACACGCGGATATCGCTGCCGGTGCCCAGCGGCCTGAAGCGGCTGTTGAGGACCGGCAGGTGCAGGTCGCGGGCGGCGGCGACATCGCCCTCGGTGATGGCATAGGGCGGGTCGAACATCGGTTGTCCGGCCCAGAGCAACTGGATGTCCTGCCCTTCGCGCAAACCGGGATTCCAGGTAATGACGGCACGCGCATCCCGCTCAAAATCATTTTCGTCGATCAGGTTATCCACAGCTTCGGGCGAGGCGCCGCGAATGGTGGGGCGTTGCAGGTCGCCTGGCAGAGGAAGTCCGTTGAGCAACAGCAACACATCGATGGCGGTCGAGTCCTGGGAGCTGTTTCCGGCGCGGTCCGTGACCGTATAGAACACCGGGCCGTTGAAGTCGTCCAGGGACTCGAGAAAGGCGCGGGGGTACTCGATGATGACTTTTCGCGGTTCCTCCATGTCATCTTCCTCGACCTTGCCGCCGGGACCTTCGGTGGCTCCCCAGAAGGTTCTGATCCGGTCGCCGATGGCGAAGCCGCTGTAGCCGTGGACGGTGCCTGGCAGCACATCGCCCAGTTGCGTCAGTTCTTCCGAGGTGAGGCCGTCGCTGACAGCCGGGGGGAAGTCGAGGGGCGCGAGGGTAGTGGGATAGCCGGGGGCGGTGGTGTCGATTTCGACGGGGGAGGGGAAGGAGTCGGTGAATTCTTCGCTGAAAGTATCGGTGACACGATAGGCCAGTTGATACTTGCCCTCGATCAGCTGGTCGAGGGGAACATAAAGTTCCAGGGTGTCGCCGGGCTGGTCCTCGGGTTTGATAAATTCGCTATTGCCGATAGGCACTTCGTTCCAGAGCAACTGGTAAGTTTCGCTGGTCGAGGGATTGTCCCAGACTTTGAATGTCACCAGGACCGGGGCATTCAGTGCGCTGATGGGCAGCAAACCATCTTCGAAGGCATCGGGAACATGGGGCTGGTCGAAAACAGGTGCTTTAAGTGTCATATTGATTTCCTTGTTTGAATACGGCCTTCAAGAGAAGGCCGCAGACACACTGAGGCACTTGATAAGTCTTGGCTTATAAAGGGCTTTTAGGTTTTCAGGGAATATTAAGTTGGCGCGTTAACTGCAACCGACACCGGGTTTGTTCATACTGACCGGGGCCGAGCCCATCAACGAGTTGGCCGGTTCCTGATTATGTTCAGGGCGCGGTTCAACCCGATAAGTAACCTCCGCATAACCTTTGCAAATGCTGATCAACTTGGGGAGCGGGATCAGAAAAGTCAGGCCCGTGCCGATATTGGTCGGGTTGATCGTATCGGTCTTTTCATAGAGCGCGTCCGGGATAGGCGTTCCGTCCAGTTCAAACCCTTTGAACGTCAGGGCAATGTCGTGGTAGAGGCGGATATTGTCATAAGGCCTGACCAGTACCGGCGTGCCGTCCGGACTCAGGCTCGGAATGACATGGCCGGCGTCGGACAGCCGGGTGAACACCGGCTCCAGTAATCCGAGCTCGCCACCGGGTTGTTCCATTTTCGAACGCACCACCACCGGTTGGCTCGGCGCCAGTGCCGGGTTGGGGTTGGTGTCGCGGGTGATGGTGTAGGTCACCGGGATGGCGGCACCGGTCCCCTCGGTTTTGATGACCTGGTTGCTCACCGGAATGTCGATATCGACACCGGCATTGAAGTCCGCCTGGGTGATCCGATACCACTGATCCACCACCTGCTGGCCCCAGTGCAAGTTGACGTAGTCGTCGACGCGCAGGCCGTTGACCCAACGGAAGATGGCCCGCCCATCCAGCTCATAGTCGTCCGGGTCGATGAAGTTGTCTTCGCGGTTGGGATTGCCGCTGGTGCCCTGGATCGTCAGTGGCTGCAGGCGTTCCTCCGGAACGGGCAGGGTCAGGTAGACCGCCACGGGCTGCACCAGCGAGGACCCGACCAGTTGGCCGTTGCGGCGTACTTCATAGTGGACATTGACCGTCGCCTCGGGGAAGCGATTGATAATGTCGAATTGCAGGACCGGCGAAAGAACCGGATCGTTGTCTTCCTCGCCGTCCTGGACCGGAATGGCCGGCAACGGGTTGTTGTCGCCCCAGTAGAGCGTCACCAGGTCCTCGGCCTGGGCACCCAGGTAATGTGGAATATCGACGGTGACACCGGTGATCGCATCGTTGTAGTCGATCAGCCCGCCTTGTGCGGGGCTGGCCTGTTCGACGATCGGCCGTGGCAGATCGTCCGGGATCTCGGCCAGCAGCAGGCGGATCTGCCGCGCCAGGGAGCGCGGCGAGACGTTGCCGGCACGGTCGGTGACGATATAGGTGACATCCGACAGGACGTTGCCGACCTGGGACTCGACGTCTTCAAGGAAGGCGCGGGTGAAGGACAGGGGGACTTCCTCCAGCTCGACATCGTTCATCTGCACCGTGGCCGTGGGGCCTGGGATGTTGCCCCAGAACGTCTCGATGAAGTCACCCTCGGCCATGGTGCTGTAGCTGGTCACCATGACATCGAGGCTATTGCCCAGTGCGGTCAACTCCGCCGAAGTCAGGCCATCATCGACCTCCCGGGGGAAGGCCATCGGGCCATGGCTCGGCAGGCCGGGACGGGTGGTGTCGACCTCGATCAGGGTCTCGAACGAGTCGGTTTCCTCTTTGCTGATTTTGTCGTAGACCTGATATTTGAGCTTATATTTCTTATCGGTTGGATTGACCGGGTCATTCTTCTCAACCAGCAGTTCCACGGGAATATCCAGGCTCAGGTATTCCTCCGGGTTTGCCAGGTCTTCATCGAGGACATCGGTGCGGGTACCAATGGCATCGCCCTCCCAGAACAATTGATAGGTCTGGTCGGTCGTGGCGTCGTCCCATAATCTGAAGGTGACGGGAAGTGGCGCATTGAGTGCACTCAAGGGCAATAAACCGTCTGGAAAAGCACTCGCTACATCGGGTTTATCCAGCTCTTTGTGGTTGGCTCGGGTGTAACTGTTTTGAGTAAGAATAAGGCGCTTCTTGTTTGTGCACATATTTCTGTTCCTGATTGGAAATGGATGAAGATAAGGCGACTGACGGTGTCAGATATTGATAAGTCAGGAATGCGTTACTTCAGGTTTTATCGATAGGTGTTTTCCTATCTGGGGCTCACGTAATAGATATGTGAAAAGAGTGTCAAGCGCTTTTTAGATGTTGAGATGTGCGAAAGCATGATTTTCTTGTAGGAATGTATCTTGTGTTATTTAGGAGGTGTCCTACTTTTTTGACGGCCTTTTTTAATATTAAATCGGGGTCGAGCCTTATCAAACTATTACTTCTGTTTGGTGGAGAAGAAGTAATGTTACGCACGACTTATCGATTGGCCCCGTATAAAGGCCTCGGGAAAATCGCCTGCCTCATGGGGGCCGTATTGGGGGCCCCGGTGAGTCTGGCGCAAGACGCTCCGGACAATGAGCCCCAGGGGATAGTGGACAATCGCCGGGAGACGGTCACGGCCGGGAGCGAGGCCACGTCATGGCAAGTGATCAATGGCGGCATATTGGATATTGTCGACGGCGGTGCCGCGACCAGCGTCAGGGCTGACGGATCGACCTCCCAGGTGAGGGTCAATGGCGGTACGGTCACCGGAGGTATCCACTTGGGGGGCGCCAGGGCTACCCTCAATGAGGCGCAGGTGCGCAACGATACCGGCACGGCACTCGAACTGAGTACCCTGACGTCGGCGGGTACGACAACCGCCTCCAGGGCGACTATCCAGGACAGTACGTTGTCCGGAGCTGGAATCGGAATTGCGGTGGCGGCGCTGGGACAACTGAGCCTCGACAATACCCGGGTGTTCGGCGGCGACTTCGGCGGGGTGGGGGGCGTCGGGATAAAATTGCTCGGCGCAACGCTGACCATGACCAACAACAGTCATGTGCAAGGCGATTCGATCGGCTTGCAGCTCGATGGCCGGACCGCCGCGCCGGGCGGGCCGATCATTCCCCGGGAAGCCGACATCGTGGTCGATAACTCGATCATCGAAGGTCTCTCTGGCCCGGCTATCTCGGCGGTGGAAGGCACGATTGCGAAAATCACCGTGCAGAACGACGCGCACCTGCTGTCCGGCAACGGCATCTTGCTGGACGTCGCGGGCGCCAGTAACGTCGGTTTCACCGCCGACAGCAGCCTGCTGCGCGGCGACCTGGTGGCCGACGACAGCAGCACCCTGGATGTCACCCTGCAAAACGGCGCGCAACTGTTCGGTAACCTGATCAACACCAACAGCGTGGCGATCAACAGTCGAGCGAACTGGACGCTGACCGGCGACGCCGAGGTCAAGTCGCTGTCCATGGACGGCGGCAGCGTGACCCTGGGCTCGGCCGAGCAGTTCTACACCCTGTCGCTGGGGGAGCTGTCCGGTACCGGCATGTTCAATATGCACGTCAACCTGATGGACAACACCGGCGACAAACTGGATATCAACGGCGAGGCCCACGGCAACTTCCTGCTGAATGTCCAGAACACCGGGCTCGAACCCAACTCCCCGGAGATCACGCCCTTGCACGTGGTGCACACCGAAGGCGGCGATGCGCTGTTCGAAGCGGTCGGCGGCAGCATTGACCTGGGTGTCTACTCCTATCAGTTGGAGAAGCAGGGCGATGACTGGTTTATCGTCGGCTCCGGCAAGACCATCAGCCCCTCGACCGAGGCTTCGCTGGCGCTGTTCAACGTCGGGCCGACCATCTGGTATGGCGAGCTGGCGACCTTGCGCAGCCGCATGGGGGAAATTCGCACCAGTGGCGAGGGCGGTGGCTGGATCCGTAGTTACGGCAGCCAGCACAACATCACCGCCGAGGCGGGGCTCGGCTACAAGCAACGCCAGAAAGGCTTGTCTTTCGGGGCCGATCTGCCCGTGCCGGTCAGGGACGGGCAGTTGCTGGTCGGGGTCATGGCCGGCCACAGTCGTTCCGACCTGAGCCTCAATCGTGGCACCTCCGCCACGGTCGACAGCTACTCCCTCGGTGCCTACGGCACCTGGCTGCGGGACGACGGCTACTACCTCGAGGGCGTGCTCAAGCTGAACCGTTTCGATAACCAGGCCGATGTCAGGATGACCAACGGCACCAAGGCCAAGGGTGACTACGACAACTTCGCCTATGGCGCTTCGCTGGAGTTAGGCAAACACATCAAGCTGCGTGACGATGTCTTTGTCGAGCCTTACGCCCAGTTGTCCTCGGTCCTGGTCAAGGGCGGCAGCTACCAATTGGACAATGGGCTGCGAGCGGAGAACGACCGTACCGTCTCCGTGCTTGGCAAGGCCGGCGCGACCCTGGGGCGTAACCTTGAACTGCGCGACGGCGGTCTGTTGCAGCCGTATCTGCGGGTGGCCATGGCCCATGAGTTTTCCCGCAACGACAATACGGTGAAGGTCAATGACACGGCCTTCGACAACAGCCTGTTCGGCACCCGTGGCGAATTGGGCGTGGGGGTTTCCGCCGCGCTGTCGACGGACCTGCAACTGCATGCCGATTTCGATTACATGAAGGGCGAGCACATCGAGCAGCCCTGGGGTGTCAATCTCGGCCTGCGCTACGCGTTCTGATCGGCGCGGTCATTGACGACCGTTTTGATCCGAAGCCCTCGACGAAGGATCGCCGAGGGCTTTTTTCGTGTCTGACGCTCAACGCGCCATGACGGTCGCGCGTGACGAGATGTAGACATCGGCGGGCAATGAGGTGACCCTCCCCAGCTCGCTGATCACCTCATAGCGGGCCCGGCCACGACCATGCTCGATAGCCATCAGGCGCGCCAGCGGCACCCGCAGCCGGCAGCCGTTGCGCAGTTCGTGCTCGCTGACCAGGCGTTCGCTGCTGAAGGCCGCGGCCTCGATCTCGTTGCCGCCAGTGAGGGCGTCGAAGCCGCAAAAGCGCAGGACGATGCGGTCGCCGACTTTCATGTTGCGGTAGGGGCTGATCAGCACCACCGTGCCCTCCGGGTCCTGGCGCGGGTCCACTACATTCAGCACGTTGGCCGCGGCGAACACCGGCTCCATCAGGCCCGCCGAGCCACCCGGCAACTGCATCTGGAAGATCACCGCGACTGATTGCTTGGGCGAGTAGGAGGTGTTCGGATTGCCTTCCCGGGTCACGGTGTACTGCACACTGATATCGACGCCGCAGCCTTGTTCGGCAATCAGGCTGTTCGGTACGTTGATCACCAGATAGCAGGCGGCCTCGACATCACGAGGGGTAATCAGGTGTACCAGCGGTTGGCTGGACTGGCCCCAGAACAGGTTGATCCGGTCGCCGGCCTGGAACGCCTTGCGCCAGGCGATGACCGCGTCGGCCGAGAGTTGTGCATTGTCCTCATCCAGGTAGTTGTCCAGCCGCCGGCCATTCGGATTCTTGCCCTTGATCAACGGCGCGGCCAGGGCCTCGTTGACCATCGTCTGCGGGGTCGGGTCCTGCGGGCCGGGCAGCTGCAAAAAAACCTCGAGTTCCAGTGTCGGTGAGGTGAACACCTCGCCATTGCGGCGAACCTGGTAGTTCAGCCGGGCCGGGCCGTCGCCGTGGCGGGAAATCACCAGATAACGCGCCATGACGTTCAGCAGCAAAGGCTTGTCCAGTTCGTGGGCGGTGATGATCCGCCTGGCGGCGGCCCGTTCGCCGTTCCACAGCACGCAGATTTCGTCGCCGATGGCGACATGCTGGTAGGTGGGCACCGCGATCTTCACGCCGATGCGGGCCTGGGCATCATGGACCTGGCCATTTTCCAGTTGCAGGGCCAGGGGGGCTTGCAGGTTGGCCGGTGCCTGCTGTAACTGCAACTTGAGCATGACCGCTTGCGAGCGCACGGAGGTATTGCCGGCGCGATCGCGGACGCTGTAACTCAGGGCGAATTCGCCGTTGCCCAGGTGTTCGAGGAAACTTCGGTCGACACTGAGCCGGATTTTATCGCTGCCGAGTTGATCGGCTTGCACGGTATGGCTGGGCCCGGCCTGCTCGCCCCAGTAACTTTGAATCACATCGCCCCACTGCATGTCGAAGTAACCGGGAACCGTGACGGTGAGTTGGTTGTCCAGGGCGACGAGTTCATGGTTGCTCAGGCCGTCGAGGGTGACCGGCGGAAGGATAAGGGCGGCGAGAAGAGTGCCGCCGGGTGGGCTGCGATCAATAACCAGGGGCGTGGTTTGCGACTGATAGGCGATTGCGCCCGGCCCCGTGCTGATTCGGTAACCAAGTTGATAAGTCCCTTCGACGGCGAGTGTGCTGACCGGGAGATGCGCATACAAGATATCACCCGATTGCAGAGGCGGCGTCAGTGGAATGGGGTCGCCAATCAATACATTGTTCCAGGTGAGTTGATAGCGGTCATCGGGCCGTGCATTCGGCCACAGTGGCAGGGAAACCGAAAGGGGACTGTCAAGCTCGCCGACTGGCAGCAGCCCATCCTCCGGGGCCGCTTGCTCGACACGGGGGGCGATAAGGTCCTCTTTCGTGAAGCGAGACTGTAGGGTGTTTACTAGATCCATCATAAGGATAGTCCTGCTATCTAATTGAGTGTTGTCAGGTCGTTTCACGGTCAGACGCGTTACCGATTATTGTGAGTGTTTTATGTCGGCACGTGCTGATCTGGCAAATAAGGCATGAACGTCTCAAGTGGGTAGTAACTATCTATGGGATGTCATGCCTGCTCTTTAACGAATAGTAACGGTTGAGCATTGTCAAGGGTTTTGCAGGGATGGTTTTGATGAGGCAAGTTGTGTCGGTTAAAGGTTTGTATGTTTTAGGAAGTTTCTTACTCTAAAAGTAGAGTTGATTGACTTTCTTCAGGCAATAAAAAACCCGATGACTATTAATCATCGGGTTTTCCGGGCGCTTTAACGATTACCGGTTAAAACGCTCCACCAACGAATACTGCGTGTTGGCGGTGCGGGTCAACTCTTCGCTCAAGTGCGCCGAGTCGTGCGCCTGCTCCGAGGTCTGGTCGGCCAGTTGCGCAATGGTGCTGATATTGCGGCTGATCTCTTCGGCCACCGAGCTTTGCTCTTCGGTGGCGGCGGCGATCTGGGTGGTCATGTCGGTGATATTGGCCACTGCTTCGCTGATCCCCACCAGCGCCGCATCGGCTTCCATGACTCGCGCCACGCCTTCCTGGGCCTGGCGGTGGCCGGCGTCCATGGTTTGCACGGCGTTGCCGGCGGTCTGTTGCAGCTTGGCGATCAGGGCGTGGATCTGGCCGGTGGATTCGCTGGTACGTTGCGCCAGTTGACGCACTTCATCGGCAACCACCGCAAAACCACGACCCATTTCCCCGGCGCGGGCCGCTTCAATCGCCGCGTTCAAGGCCAGCAGGTTGGTCTGGTCGGCAATGCCCTTGATCACATCGACCACGCCGCCGATCTCGTCACTGTCCTTGGCCAACTGCGTAACCGTGCTCCCGGTCTCGCCGACCACCACCGACAGGCGCTCGATGGCCTCGCGGGTCTCGCCGGCGATATCGCGACCGCGACTGGTCAGGCGATTGGCTTCCTGGGTCGCATCGGCCGTGCGCTGGACATGACTGGCGACTTCCTGGGTGGTGGCGGCCATCTGGTTGACGGCGGTGGCCACCTGCTCGGTTTCCTGGCGCTGGCGATCCAGGCCGGTGGAGCTTTTCTGCGCCAGTTCGTCGGACTTCTTCGCCTGGCTGGTCAGGTGCTCGGCGGTGTCCTGCAAGCGGGTCAGGCAGGTTTTCAGACGGGCTTCCTGGCTGAGGATGGACATTTCCAGACGGGCCTGGGCACCACGACTGTCGGTGTACATCTGCGCGATCAGTGGGTCGGAGGTGGTCTGTTCGGCCAACTGCAACAGGCGCTTGAGGCCGCGCTGCTGCCAGCTCAGGCCCATCAGCCCGAGCGGTACCGAGACCGCCGCGGCCAGGGCGAAGCCCCAGTAGGAGTTGAGCCAGATGCTGATCAGGAAGCTGACCTGGCTGACCAGGATAAACGGCAGCCAGTCCTGCAGTACCGGCAGCCACTTGTCGCGCCGCGGCACGGCCGACTTGCCCTGGTTGATGCGCTGGTACAGCGCCTCGGCACGGCGGATCTGCTCGGCGGTGGGTTTGATCCGCACCGATTCGTAGCCGATCACCTGGCTGCCTTCGAAAACGGGCGTCACATAGGCGTTGACCCAGTAATGGTCACCACTCTTGCAGCGGTTCTTGACAATGCCCATCCATGGCAGGCCTTGTTTCAGAGTGTTCCACATATGGGCAAACACCGCCTCCGGAACGTCCGGGTGGCGCACCAGGTTGTGGGGCGCGCGGATCAGTTCTTCACGGGAAAATCCACTGATCTCGACAAAAGCGTCGTTGCAGTAGGTGATCACGCCTTTGGCGTCGGTAGTGGAAATCAACCGTTGCTGAGCGGGGAAGGTGCGTTCGCGTTGGGTAATGGGTTGGTTATTACGCATGGTTTCTCTATCCGCAAGGCTTTGACGGGTTGTCGGCAGGGCAGGGGAAATATTGAATATATTTTTCAACTTTCAGCGCCGGTTCATATTCTGGCCTTTGCGTACTCGTACCCGTCCTTGAATACGAGTCGAACACGCGTGAAGTTAATGTGTTCAGTTTCCCCTGGGGGTTAACCGAACGACAGTAGCCAATAGGTACTGTCGTTCGGTTTATCACGGTTGCAACATTGGATAAGTAAAGAAAACGAAGTGCACTGTATTAAGTGCGACATGGGTGGCGATGGCTGCGGCCAAACCGCCAAAACGGTAGGCCAGACCATAGCCGACACCGGCCAGTGTCGCCAGTAATGCCCATTGCCAGCCTGCCCCCAGGTGCGTCAGCCCGAAGACCAGCGCGGCGCCGAACAGCGCCAGGCTTTCTCCCCGTGGCAAGGATCTGAAGCAGCGACTCAGGCCGCCCTGGATATAGCCGCGAAACAGCACTTCCTCGACCAGGCTCACCAGCAGCAGGTTGTTCAGCAGCCAGAGCCAACCCTGTTCTGGCCACTTCGGCGCCCAGTCGACGATGCCCAGGCTGATGGCGCCGCCCAGGGCCAGCAGCGAGGTCACGGCCCCGGCAAGCGCCGTAGTGCCCAGCACCCGTCGCGCGGAGCGGCGATTGACCACCCACGGGCAGACCAGCAGCAGCCAGAAGCCGACCAGCGGTTTATCGAGATTGAGGTACATGGTGAAAGGCACGGCGTCCGGGGTGAAACGCACCGCGCTGATCATCCGGCCATTCTCGAAGCCCGGCAGCCAGTGCAGGGCCAGGCCGATGGCGAGCAGCAGGAACAGGCCGTGACCCAGGTAACGAACCGGGCGATTGCGCTGCTGGAATGCCGCGGCACCGGTGGCCAGCAGCAGGGCGAAGGCGATCAGGCTGGGCAGCCCCAGATGGCCCACGCTCAAGGCCAGGGCATAACCCAGGGAAAGCAGGGCCAGATAAGCCCAGGGCAAAACAGACATGCAGGGTCCTCTATTCGTTGAACAAGTAAATCCCGGTGTTGAGGGCCAACTATCATAACGTACGGGCCAGAGCCGCTGGCCAATGAAAAACAGCGGCCGTACCGGCGTGTTTTCAAGGCTGGGCTCCTCCAGCCCGGGCGATGAGGCACGCTCTCAACGGCGGTTGTCAGGGACGTAGCATGACTCTGCGAGACTGAACGCATAAGTAGTGCGCGGAGGTTGCGCTGTGTTATTTGTGCGTGTGAGAGGCGATATTCGTGAAGGGAAGAAACTGTTTCGTCGTTTGTAAGATAGTGTTTGGGGATGAATAACCGGGGGGGCTGGCCGATCTGGCTTGAAAGGCGCACCGGCCAACGCCGGCGCGCCTTCGCGCTATTTCATGGAATCATCAAGAAGCAATGAGTTGCCGTAATACGTAATGCAGGATTCCCCCGGCCTTGAAGTATTCCACTTCATTAAGCGTGTCGATCCGACACAACACGTCGATTTTCTCCTGGCTGCCATCTTCACGGGTCAGGGTCAGTGGCAGGTTCATTCGCGGTTGCAGTTCGGTGCCGCTCAGTCCGCCGATACTCAGGGTTTCCCTGCCGGTCAGTTGCAGGCTCTTGCGGTTCTGGTCGAGCTTGAACTGCAAGGGCAGCACACCCATGCCCACCAGGTTGGAACGGTGGATACGCTCGAAACTCTCGGCGATCACCGCCTTGACCCCCAGCAGGTTGGTGCCCTTGGCGGCCCAGTCTCGGCTCGAGCCGGTGCCGTATTCCTGGCCGGCAATCACCACCAGTGGCGTGCCTTCGGCTTGATAACGCATGGCCGCGTCATAGATCGGCAGTTTTTCGCCGGACGGTACATGGAAGGTATTGCCACCTTCCTCGCCGCCGAGCATTTCGTTGCGGATGCGGATATTGGCAAAGGTGCCGCGCATCATCACTTCATGGTTGCCACGGCGTGAACCGTAGGAGTTGAAGTCCCGGGGTTCCACGCCCAGTTCGCGCAGATAACGTCCGGCGGGACTGTCGGCCTTGATATTGCCGGCGGGGGAGATGTGGTCGGTGGTCACCGAGTCGCCGAGCAGGGCCAGTACCCGTGCGCCTTCGATATCTTCGATCACCGGCAGGGGCCCGGCGATATTGTCGAAGAACGGCGGGTGCTGGATATAGGTCGAGTCCTTCTGCCAGACATAGGTGGCGGCCTGGGGGACTTCAATCGCCTGCCACTGGGCGTCGCCGGCGAAGACTTCGGCGTACTCCTTGTGGAACATGGCGGTATCGACCTGGGCCACCGCGTCAGCGATTTCCTTCTGGCTCGGCCAGATATCCCGCAGGTACACCGGCTTGCCGTCCTGGTCTTCGCCGAGCGGTTCGTGGCTGATATCGATGCGCACGCTGCCGGCCAGGGCGTAGGCCACTACCAGTGGCGGCGAGGCCAGCCAGTTGGTCTTCACCAACGGATGCACCCGGCCCTCGAAGTTACGGTTGCCGGACAACACCGAGGCGACGGTGAGGTCGGACTGGGTAATGGCTTTTTCAATCGGCTCGGGCAACGGCCCGGAGTTGCCGATGCAGGTGGTGCAGCCATAACCCACCAGGGCGAAGCCCAGTTCGTCGAGGTAGCGGGTCAGGCCGGCGGCCTTGTAGTAGTCGGTTACCACCTTGGAGCCGGGGGCCAGGGAACTCTTGACCCAGGGTTTGCGTTTCAGGCCTTTTTCCACGGCCTTCTTGGCCACCAGTCCGGCGGCCATCATCACGCTGGGGTTGGAAGTGTTGGTGCAGGAGGTAATGGCGGCAATGACCACCGCGCCATTTTTCAACCGGTAGGTTTGGCCTTCATAGCTGTAGTCGGCTTCACCGACCATATCCGCATTGCCCACCGCGACACCGCCGCCGCCTTCGCTTTCCAGGCGGCCTTCGTCCTTGTGCACGGGTTTGAATTGCAGCGCCATGAAGTCGTTGAAGGCTTGCGCGACATCCGGCAGCGACACCCGGTCCTGCGGACGTTTTGGCCCGGCCAGGCTGGCTTCGACACTGGCCATGTCGAGGGCCAGGCTGTCGCTGAAGGCCGGCTCATGGCCCGGCAGCCGCCACAGGCCCTGGGCCTTGCTGTAGGCCTCCACCAGCTTGACGGTTTCGCTCGGCCGGCCGGACAGGCGCAGGTAATCCAGCGTCACCTCGTCCACCGGGAAGAAACCGCAGGTGGCGCCGTATTCCGGGGCCATGTTGGCGATGGTCGCGCGGTCCGCGAGGGGCAGTTCGGCGAGACCATCGCCGTAGAACTCGACAAACTTGCCGACCACGCCTTTCCTGCGCAGCATCTGGGTCACCGTCAGCACCAGGTCGGTGGCGGTGATACCTTCCTTGAGCTTGCCGGTGAGCTTGAAGCCGATCACTTCGGGAATCAGCATCGACACCGGCTGGCCAAGCATCGCCGCTTCCGCCTCGATGCCGCCGACGCCCCAGCCGAGCACGCCGAGACCGTTGATCATGGTGGTGTGGGAGTCGGTGCCGACCAGGGTATCGGGGAAGGCATAGGTGCGGCCGTCCTCATCCTTGGTCCAGACGGTTCGGCCGAGGTACTCGAGGTTGACCTGATGGCAGATCCCGGTGCCCGGCGGCACCACGCTGAAATTGTCGAAGGCGTTCTGGCCCCAGCGCAGGAAAGCGTAGCGTTCGCCGTTGCGCTCCATTTCGATATCGACGTTCTCGCCGAAGGCCTGCGGCGTGGCGAATTTGTCGACCATCACCGAGTGGTCGATCACCAGGTCGACGGGGGAGAGCGGGTTGATCCGCTGCGGATCGCCGCCGGCCTTGGCCACGGCGGCGCGCATGGCGGCCAGGTCGACCACCGCCGGCACCCCGGTGAAGTCCTGCATCAGCACCCGGGCCGGGCGGTACTGGATTTCCCGGTCGGAGCCGCGGGTCTTGAGCCAGGCGGCGATGGCCTTGAGGTCGGCGCCGGTGACGGTCTTGTCGTCTTCCCAACGCAGCAGGTTTTCCAGCAGGACCTTGAGCGACATCGGCAGCTTGTCCAGGTTGCCGAGGGACTTGGCGGCATCCGGGAGGCTGAAATAGTGGTAGGTCTTGGCGCCTACCTCCAGGGTTTTAAGGGTTTTCAGGCTATCGAGGGAGGACATGAAATGACTCCTTGAGGCCCGCACGGCACGGGCCGGGTGGAACGAACAGAGCCTTAACGCTAGCTCCGATCGGGAAAACTGGCTAGTTACTGGACTCTATGGGCAGGTCCAAGGTTCCGAACTCGGCTATGATGCGCCGGTTTTAGTGACAGGCTGAGTTCAATGAACACCCTTTTTATGCATTGCCGTCCGGGCTTCGAAGGCGAAGTCTGCTCGGAGATTTCCGAGCACGCCGCGCGCCTGGACGTCCCGGGCTACGCCAAGGCCAAGACCAACAGCGCCTGCGCCGAGTTCGTCTGCAGCGACGACGACGGCGCCCGTCGTCTGATGAACGGCTTGCGTTTCGCCGAGTTGATCTTCCCCCGGCAGTGGGCGCGCGGGCGGTTTATCGACCTCCCGGAAACCGACCGTATCAGCGTGATCCTCGCTGAATTGGCGGCGTGGCCGACGTTCGGCAGCCTCTGGCTGGAAGTGGTCGATACCAACGACGGCAAGGAACTCTCGAACTTCTGCAAGAAATTCGAAGGCCCGCTGCGCAAGGCCCTGGTCCAGGCCGGCAAGCTGGTGGAGGACGCGCACAAGCCGCGCCTGTTGCTGACTTTCAAGAGCGGTCGGGAAGTCTTCCTCGGCCTGGCCGACGCGGACAATTCGGCGATGTGGCCGATGGGCATTCCCCGGCTCAAGTTCCCCAGGAGCGCCCCGAGCCGCTCGACCCTCAAGCTGGAAGAGGCCTGGCACCACTTTATCCCCCGCGACCAGTGGGACGAGCGCCTGCACAGCGACATGACCGGCGTCGACCTCGGCGCCGCGCCCGGTGGCTGGACCTGGCAACTGGTCAACCGGGGCATGCTGGTGACCGCCATCGACAACGGTCCCATGGCCGAAAGCCTGATGGATACCGGCCTGGTCCAGCATCTGATGGCCGACGGCTTCACCTTCAAGCCGAAACAGCCGGTGGACTGGATGGTCTGCGATATCGTCGAGAAACCGGCGCGCAATGCCGCCTTGCTCGAGACCTGGATCGGCGAGGGGCATTGCCGCGAGGCGGTGGTCAACCTCAAGTTGCCGATGAAGCAGCGTTATGCCGAAGTCCGGCGTTTGCTGGAGCGTATCGAAGAGGGCTTCAAGGCCCGTGGCATCCGGGTGGAGATCGGCTGCAAGCAGCTGTACCACGACCGTGAGGAAGTGACCTGCCACTTGCGTCGACTGGATGTGAAAAAAGCTAGATAATGCCGGCCTGGTTTCAGGAGTGAAGCATGACCCAACCCCACGACCCCGCCGTTGACGGCACCCTCGACGCCACCGGGCTCAATTGCCCGGAGCCGGTGATGATGTTGCACCAGCATATCCGCGACCTGGCGCCGGGGGGGCTGCTCAAGGTGATCGCCACCGATCCGTCGACCCGTCGCGATATCCCCAAGTTCTGCGTGTTTCTCGACCATGAACTGGTGGAGCAGCGCGAAGAGGCCGGTACCTACCTGTACTGGATTCGCAAGAAGCTCGACTAGGCCGTCGAGCGGCTCATCCGGATCCGCCTGCGCGCACTGCGTACCAGGCGGATCGAGAGCATCACCGCCGCGCACGACAATCCCACGATCAAACCCTGCCACAGCCCGCTCGGGCCACTCGGCGCACCCAGCCAGTCGGTCAAACCGAGGGCGTAGCCCACCGGCAAACCGATGCCCCAATAGGCGAACAACGTCAGGATCATGGTCACCCGGGTGTCCTGGTAACCGCGCAAGGCCCCGGCCGCCGTGACCTGGATCACATCCGAGATCTGGAACAGCGCCGAATACACGATCAGCATGGTTGCCACCTGGATCACCCGCGGATCGTTGGTGTAGAGGGTCGCCAGGTGTTCGCGAAACAGCAGCATCAGGCTCGCCGACAAACAGCCATAAGCCAGCGCCGTGGCCACTCCAACCCCAGCGGTAAAGCGCGCTTCACGGGGCTGTTCGCGGCCCAGGGCCTGGCCGACCCGTACGGTGATGGCCATGCTCAGGGAGTAGGGGACCATAAATACCAGCGAGCTGATGTTCAGGGCAATCTGATGCCCGGCCACCACCGTGGCGCCGAGGCTGCCGATCAACAGGGCGATCACCGAGAAGATGCTGGCCTCGGCGAATACCGCGATGCCGATGGGCAGGCCGATATTCAGCAAACGCTTGATCACCGCCCACTGCGGCCACTCGAAATGGCTGAACACCTGGCTCGGCCGATAGACCTTGGCCCAGCGCACCCAGCCGGCCATGCCGAACAGCATGCACCACATCACGATGGCCGTGGCCCAGCCGCAGCCCGGTCCGCCCATGGCCGGCACGCCGAAGTGCCCATAGATGAACACGTAGTTCAGCGGAATATTCAGCGCCAGCCCGCAGAGGCCCAGGACCATGCTCGGCCGGGTGCGGCCCATGCCGTCGCTGCAGCAGCGCAGCACGTGATAGAGCGCCACCGTCGGCAGGCCGGTACCGATGCCGCGCAGGTAGTCCATGCACGGGCCGATCAGTTCCGGGTCGACCTTCATCAAATGCAGGACCGGCTCGGCGTTGTAGAGGATCACGCCCGCCGCCAGGCCTACCACCAGCGCCAGCCACAGGGCCTGGCGCACCAGCGGGCCGATCTCGGCCGGGGTTCCGGCGCCATGGCGCTGGGCGACCTTGGGGGTGGTCGCCAGCAGGATGCCGGTCATCAGCAGGAACACCGGCACCCAGATCGAGTTACCCAGCGCCACCGCTGCCAGGTCGCGTGGGCTGACCCGGCCGGCCATCACCGCGTCGACGAAGCCCATGGCGGTATGCGCCAGTTGGGCAATGATGATCGGCAGGGCCAGGCCCAGCAGGTTACGCAGTTCCAGGCGGACCCGGGCCGGGCGACTCAGAGGCGGGGTGTCAGATGTTGCAGTGAGGCTGTTCACCGATGATGTATCCAGGCATGACGCGAAAAGCCGCCGATTCTACCTGTTGACGCAGGAGTCAGGTAATCGCCGGTTGTAGCTCATTTGTAAGGTCGAAGTTCCGCCAGGGACAGGAGGCTTGACGCTTGGCTGGCCCTCGGACGCTGACTGCGCCTACACTGCGCCCTTGCCCAAGGAGCCTGCCATGCTGATTGTTGCCGACGAAAATATTCCCCTGATCGATGCCTTCTTTGCCGGTTTTGGCGAGATCCGTCGCTTGCCGGGCCGCAGCATCGACCGGGCGGCGGTGGCCGAGGCGGATGTGTTGCTGGTGCGTTCGGTGACCCCGGTCAGCCGCGAGTTGCTTGAAGGCAGCCCGGTGCGCTTCGTCGGCACCTGCACCATCGGCACCGATCACCTGGACCTCGACTACTTCGAACAGGCTGGCATTCACTGGTCCAGCGCTCCCGGCTGCAATGCTCGTGGAGTGGTCGACTATGTGCTGGGCAGCCTGCTGACCCTGGCGGAAATCGAGGGCGCGGACCTTACCGCGCGCACCTATGGGGTGGTCGGCGCGGGTGAAGTCGGCGGGCGGCTGATCAAGGTCCTGCGCGGGCTGGGCTGGAACGTCCTGGTCTGCGACCCGCCGCGGCAGGCGGCTGGAGGCGGCGATTATGTCAGCCTGGAGCAGATCATCGAGCAGTGCGATGTAATCAGCCTGCACACGCCCTTGACCCGCACGGGCGAGCAACCCACCTGGCATCTGCTCGATCGCCGGCGCCTGGAGCAGCTCAAGCCCGGTACCTGGCTGATCAACGCCGCGCGCGGTCCGGTGGTGGATAACGCCGCGCTGCGCGAAGTGTTGCTGGCCCGCGACGACCTGCAGGCGGTGCTGGACGTCTGGGAGGCCGAGCCGCAAGTGGATGTCGCCCTGGCCGACTTGTGCGTACTGGGCTCGCCGCATATCGCCGGGTATAGCCTCGACGGCAAGCAACGCGGTACCGCGCAGATCTACCAGGCGTTCTGCGCCTTTCTCGACCAGGCTCCCACGGTCGGTCTCGATGAACTGTTGCCCAAGCCCTGGCTGGCGCAGGTCACCCTCAATGCCGGTAGCGACCCGGCCTGGGCCATGGCGATGATCTGTCGCGGGGTCTATGACCCACGACGTGACGATGCGGATTTCCGCCGCAGCCTGACCGGCAACGTGGCCGAGCAGAAGGTCGCGTTCGACCTGCTGCGCAAACACTATCCCGAGCGCCGGGAAATCGAAGGCTTGCCGGTGAAGATCAACGGCGACGACGAAGTGCTGCGCAAGCTGGTGTTGGCCCTGGGGGCTGTCCTGTTGTAGACGCAGGCATAAAAAACCCGGCAGCGAGGCCGGGTCAAGGGGGAGTTAGGGCTGTCAGTCTTGCTCAGCAGGCTTGACCAAGCGCTGTTCCAGTTCGCGGCAGGCGTCCTGGATCATTTCTTCGGTGATCGGCACTTCACGGCCCTGTGCGTCGATAATCGCGCAGCCCAATTTCTGCGGGCAGGGACGAATCACCGGAATCTGGTTGTTGCTGCTGTTTTGCAAATCCATGGCCTGTCTCCTCGCTCAGGTTTCGTCATCAGGTTCAACTAGAGATTATAAGCGTCGCATGACCAGCCTGTGACAACAGGCTACAAGCAGGGCCATGGAACCAGTGCAGCAGAAACCGCCCGTCACCGCCAGAGAGGCTTTAGACCAATACTTTCTAGGGATTAGCATGCACGGTCATAATTAATCCGATTGATTGCGTTTTGCATAAGTTCCTTCCCGGTTCGGTGTAGGCTCTGTCTTCGTCGCCCAACGGATTCCTTGCCCATGCTCTCTGCACGCCATCGCCGCGCCATTCGCCTGGCCAGTCGTTTTGTCGCCCCTTATCGCTGGCAGGCGGCCGGTGCCCTGGTGGCGCTGATCGTCACCGCCGCCATCACCTTGTCCATGGGCCAGGGTATTCGCCTGCTGGTGGACAAGGGGTTCATGACCCAGTCACCGCAGTTGCTCAACCAGTCCATCGGCTTGTTCATGCTGCTGGTCCTGGGCCTGGCGGTGGGCACTTTCGCGCGGTTCTACCTGGTGTCCTGGATTGGCGAGCGGGTGGTGGCGGATATTCGCCGGCAGGTGTTCAACCACCTGATCTACCTGCACCCGGGGTTCTACGAGAACAACCGCAGTTCGGAAATCCAGTCACGCCTGACCGCCGACACCACGCTGTTGCAGTCGGTGATCGGCTCGTCGCTCTCGCTGTTCCTGCGCAATGCACTGATGGTGATTGGCGGGGTGGTGCTGCTGTTTATCACCAACCCCAAGCTCACCAGCATAGTGGTGGTCGCCTTGCCGCTGGTGCTGGTGCCGATCCTGATCTTTGGTCGCCGGGTGCGTGGGTTATCGCGCCTGAGCCAGGATCGGATTGCCGATGTCGGCAGCTATGTCAGCGAAACCCTTGGCCAGATCAAGACCGTGCAGGCCTACAACCACCAGGTGCAGGACGAGCAGCGCTTTGCCGTGACCGTCGAGCAGGCCTTCGAGACGGCGCGCAAGCGCATCGTGCAACGGGCCTGGCTGATTACCTTGGTGATCGTGCTGGTGCTGGGCGCGGTGGCGGTGATGCTCTGGGTCGGCGGCATGGACGTGATGGCCGGGAAGATTTCCGGCGGCGAACTGGCGGCCTTTGTCTTCTACAGCCTGATCGTCGGCAGCGCCTTCGGCACCCTCAGCGAGGTGATTGGTGAGTTGCAACGGGCGGCCGGGGCCGGGGAGCGGATCGGCGAACTGTTGCAGTCGAGCAATGAGATCACCGCGCCGGTCGGCGGTGGTGTGAAGCTGGCCGAACGGGTCAGCGGCAACCTGGTGCTGGAGAATCTGCGCTTCAGCTACCCCTCGCGTCCGGACAGCCATGCTATCGATGGCCTGAACCTAACCGTCAGGGCTGGAGAGACCCTGGCCCTGGTCGGGCCGTCGGGGGCGGGTAAATCCACGATGTTCGACCTGTTGCTGCGTTTCTACGATCCACAACAGGGGCGCCTACTGCTCGATGGTCAGCCCTTGACCGAGCTGGACCCGCAGGACCTGCGTCGTTGCTTTGCGCTGGTTTCGCAAAGCCCGGCGCTGTTCTTTGGCAGCGTCGAGGAAAATATCCGCTACGGCAACCCGGCGGCCAGCGACGCCCAGGTCCGCGAGGCGGCACGTATCGCCCATGCCCACGAATTTATCGAGCAAATGCCTGATGGCTATCGCACGCACCTGGGGGATGGTGGGTTGGGGCTGTCCGGCGGCCAACGACAACGCCTGGCGATTGCCCGGGCGTTGCTGGTGGACGCGCCGATCCTGCTGCTGGACGAGGCCACCAGCGCCCTTGATGCCCAGAGCGAGCACTTGATCCAGGAAGCGCTGCCGAGCCTGATGCACGGCCGCACCACCCTGGTGATCGCCCACCGCCTGGCCACGGTGCAGAACGCCGACCGGATCGCGGTGATGGATCAGGGCAAGCTGGTGGCGATCGGCACCCACTCCCAGTTGATCGCGAGCAACCCGTTGTACGCGCGGCTGGCGGCGTTGCAGTTCAATGCGCGGGAGTCCGTGGTGCACGAGTGATGTGCTTGGACTTCCGGGTTCGGGCATTATGACGGGCCTTCGCCAGCCATCCCGGATGAGGATATGTCCCGCTATCAGCCGCCTTTGACCTTGACGGCCCGCATGTTTTCGCTGGTAGCCGGTATCAGTGAGCAACTGGGGCAGTTGTCGGCGGTGCGCAACGAACAGCTCACGCCACAACTGCGTCGCGGCAATCGCATTCGGACGATCCAGGCGTCGTTGGCCATCGAGAACAACACCTTGAGCCTGGAGCAGGTCACGGCGGTACTCGATGGCAAGCAGGTCCTGGGGTTGCCGCGGGAAATCCAGGAAGTGCGCAATGCCTTTGCGGCCTATGAGGCGATGCCGGATTGGCGCCCCGAGAGTCGAGATGTCGCGTCTTGAGCTGAACCATCGCGCGAGCTTTCGCAGCACTTATCTGGGACCGGCACTGGTGTCCGGGT
This sequence comes from Pseudomonas sp. MWU13-2862, assembly GCF_023242495.1. Taxonomy (NCBI): domain Bacteria; kingdom Pseudomonadati; phylum Pseudomonadota; class Gammaproteobacteria; order Pseudomonadales; family Pseudomonadaceae; genus Pseudomonas; species Pseudomonas sp. MWU13-2862. The sequence goes on from NZ_JALMEZ010000011.1 coordinate 86,308, forward strand.
GTGTGGAGATGACGGACCCGGACTCACCGCGCAGTCCTGCGCAGAAGTATCGGTTGACCGAGAAGGGGCGGGCCAGGGTTCGCCCTTGACCACCTGGCATCGGGACAATGCCAGACGGGATGTTCTCAAGGGCTGGGGACAGTCAGCGTTGCTGACTCAGCGGTATTCGCACAGATAAGCGGTGTCCACGGCGACTTTCAGCTGGAACTTGCTGTTGGCCGGTACGTTGAACTGGCTGCCGGTTTCGAAGGTTTCCCAGGTGCTGCTGTCGGGCAGCTTGACGGTCAGGGAACCGGAGATCACGTGCATGATCTCGCGCTGGGCGGTGCCGAATTCGTATTCGCCCGCGGCCATCACGCCGATGGTGGCGGCGCCTTCGGCTTGTGCGAAGGCAATCGACTTGACGGTGCCGTCGAAGTACTCGTTGACTTTAAACATGGGCGATTCCTCGAAATGAGCTGAAAAATTGGGCCGATCAGTATGCCCAAGGCGTTTTGCCTCGTCACGCGTTGAAGAGGGGTATTCAGTTCGGCAGGCTCAACGGCAGCAGGCGCGCGGTATTGCGTGCATCCTCCAGTGCCCGGTGCTGCTGGCCATTGAATTGCAGTCCGGCCAGTTGCAAGGCGCCGTTCAGGCCCAGCGGCCGCTCCAGGCGCCTTGCCTTGGCGAAGCGCTGCTTGAGGTTGATATGCGGCACCTGGCCCAGGGCACTCGACAGCCCGAGCTGTCGCCAGTCCTGTTCCAGCTGCCGACGGTCGTAGTCGCCCCAGCTGGCCCAGCCTTCCAAGCGCGTCTGGTGCTGGCCCAGCCAGCGCTCGAACAGCGGCCAGACCTCGCCCAGTGGCGCCGCACCGTCGATCTGCGCCTGGCTGATATGGGTCAGCTCGCGGCAGAAGAGGGTCAGCAGGGGACGGCGCAGGGGCCTGACAAAACGCTGGAAGTGGTCCAGCTCGCGGCCTTCACGGTTGACCAGGGTGGCGCCGATTTCGATGATTTCCATCTCGGCCAGCGGCCAGCCCCCATCATCCGTCGTGGCTTCCAGATCAATCACCAGCCAGTGGGGCATCTCAAGCTCCGAATACAGCATCCTAGTCGGACTCAAGCGTAGCCAAAGGCGCTTGATCCGCCTAGCGGCTTATTCGACTTCCAGCAGGATCTGGCGGTTTTTTACCTGATCGCCCTGGATAACCCGTACTCGCCGCACCACACCCTCCACTCCTGACTTGAGCGGATGCTCCATTTTCATGGCCTCCAGCACCAGCAGCAGCTGGCCTTTGCTGACCGGGCTGCCTTCGCTGACCAGTACCTGGACGATGGCGCCGTCCATCGGTGCTTGCAGTATGCCCGAGCCGATAGCGCCCGGTGCTTGCACGGGGGCGTGGGTACGATCGCGCAGGTGCAGGCTGCCGGGGCCGGTGCAAAGCCAGAGCTGGTCGCCGTCAAGGCGGTAGGCGTAGCGCCGGAGCACACCGTCGATCTGCACCCGTACCCAGCGTGCATCGCGCTCCAGTATCCGTAGTTCGACGCGCTCATCGGCTCGTTGAACCCGCAGTGCCGCGCCGGGACGATCGGTGAGCAACAGATCGAAGTGGCTGTCTTCCAGCGCCAGTCGACAGGGGCGCGGGACGCTGGCGGTGTTGCTCCAGCCCGACAGCCCGGGCGCATGTCGGTCAGCCGCCTGCCGATAGAACAGCGCGGCGGCCAGGGCCAGCTCCACCGTCGAGGGGACATAACTTGGGTGTTCACTGAAATGTTCGTCGATAAAGGCGGTACTGAATCGGCCTTCGACAAAGCGCGGATGTTTCAGCAACCGCACCAGCAGACGCTGATTGCTGGCAATCCCCAGCAGCACGCAATCCTCGACCGTCCGCAACAATTTGCGCCGGGCTTCTTCGCGGGTTGCGCCGTGGGCGATCAGCTTGCCCAGCAGTGGATCATAGAACGGGCTGATGGCGTCGCCCTCGACCAGGCCGTGATCGATCCGTACGCCCGCCATCGGTGCCGGTTCCCAGCCGAGGATCCGTCCGGTTTGCGGGAGGAAGTCCCGGGTCGGATCCTCCGCATACAGGCGCACTTCAATGGCATGGCCCTTGAACTCGACCTGTTCCTGGCGCAGCGGCAGCGGCAGGCCGGCGGCGACATTGATCTGCCAGGCCACAAGGTCCAGGCCGGTGATCATTTCGCTGACCGGGTGTTCGACCTGCAAGCGGGTGTTCATTTCCAGGAAATAGAACCGGCCGCTGGCATCCAGCAGGAATTCCACGGTGCCGGCACCGACATAGTTCACCGCGCGGCCGGCCTTCAGCGCCGCCTCGCCCATGGCCTGGCGCAGTTCGGCGGTCATCACCGGGCAGGGCGCCTCCTCGATGACCTTCTGGTGACGGCGCTGGATCGAGCAGTCCCGTTCGCCGAGATGGATCAGCTGGCCATGCTGGTCGCCGAACAGCTGGATTTCCACATGGCGCGGTTCGACCAGCGCCTGTTCCAGGATCAGTTCGTCGCTGCCGAAGGCGTTCAGGGCTTCCGAGCGGGCGGAGTGGAGCTGTTGCGCCAACTCCTCGGTCCGTTGCACCAGGCGCATGCCGCGTCCGCCGCCGCCGGCGCTGGCCTTGATCATCAACGGATAACCGAGGCGTTCGGCTTCGCGGGCGAGGGTCGCGTCATCCTGTTCCGCACCCTGGTAGCCGGCGATGCACGGTACGCCGGCGGCGAGCATGGCGATTTTCGACAGGCGCTTGCTGCCCATCAGGGCGATGGCGGCGGGGCTGGGGCCGATAAAAGTCAGGCCGGCGTCCAGGCAGGCCTGGGCGAAGGCGGCGTTTTCCGAGAGCAGGCCGTAGCCGGGGTGGAGCGCATCGGCACCGGTCTTGCGGGCGGCGTCGAGCAGGGCGGCGCTGTTCAGGTAGGACTGGGTGACCGGGGGCGGGCCGATGCAGACTGCTTCGTCGGCCAGTTGCACATGACGGGCCTGGGTGTCGGCTTCGCTGAACACGGCGACGGTGCGATAGCCCAGGGCCTGGGCGCCGAGGATGATCCGGCAGGCGATTTCACCGCGGTTGGCGATCAGGATTTTATGGAAGGCGGGCATGGGGAGATCCTTTGGTTGTGTGTTGCCAGTGATGCCGTCTTCGCTGGCAAGCCCTGCTCCTACAAATTTGTGTCGTACTCTCGTTTTGTGTTCGACTCGGATCTGTAGGAGCAGGGCTTGCCCGCGAAGCTTTTCAGGGCTGCCAACGCGGTGCCCGTTTCTGCACAAAGGCCAATGTCCCCTCGGCCCCTTCCTCTCCGGTCACCGCCTGTGCAAACCACTCGGCCGCCCGATCCAGCAAAGGCCCCAACGGCTGCTCATCGAGCAACAACGCCTTGGTCAGCGCATTCGCCCCCGGCGCGCAGCGCAGCACCTGGACGATCACTGTCTCCAGGCGTGTGTCCAGGGCCTGCTCGTCCGCCTCGACAAAATGCACCAGCCCCAAACGTCCGGCCTCATTCCCATCGAGCCGTGCCGCAGTCAGTGCCAATCGCCGTGCCTGGGTCAAACCGATCCGCCTTACCACGAACGGCGCAATCTGCGCCGGTAATACCCCCAGGCTGGTTTCCGGCAAGCCCAAGCCGGCGCTGCTCTGGGCGATGGCGATATCGCTGACACAAGCCAATCCCAAACCGCCACCCAGCACCGCCCCTTGCAGCACGGCGATCACCACCTGCGGGGCGCTCTGGGTTTCCTCCAGCAAGGCACCGAATGCCCGGTTCAACTCACGGCAGGCCTCCACACCCGCGTCCCGCGCCCGGGCCATATCCTGAAGATCGCCACCGGCACAGAAATGCCCGCCGGCGCCCCGCAACACCAGCACGCGAACGCTGTGATCAAGGCGCACGGCGGCGAGGGTCGCGCGCAGCTCGTCGACCATCTGCCGGTTCATCGCGTTACGGCTGTCCGGACGAGCAAGGGTGATCCGCAGCACGCCGCCTTCCAAAGCCAGGCGCAAGGTCCGGCACACCGGCAGGGCAATCACCGCTTTTTCCCCGGCAAGCTGCCCATCAACTTGCAGATGATCCCCAGCATGATCTCGTCGGCACCGCCGCCAATCGACACCAGGCGCATATCGCGATAGGCCCGGGCCACCGGGTTGTCCCACATAAAGCCCATGCCGCCCCAATATTGCAGGCAACTGTCGCTGACCTCGCGACCCAGGCGCCCGGCCTTGAGCTTGGCCATGGAGGCCAACCGGGTCACATCCTGCCCGTTGATGTACTGCTCGGTGGCCTGGTAGACCAGCGCCCGCAGCGCTTCAATCTCGGTCGACAGCTCCGCCAGGCGGAAGTGAATGACCTGGTTGTCGATCAGCGGTGCGCCGAAGGTCTGGCGCTCCTTGCAGTAGGCCAGGGTGCTGTCGACGCAATACTCCAGTCCCTTGATCATATTGGCCGCGCCGAACAGCCGTTCCTCCTGGAACTGCAACATCTGCATCATGAAACCCGCGCCTTCCTGGCCGATGCGGTTGCGCTGGGGCACCCGCACATTGTCGAAAAACACCTGGGCGGTTTCCGAACTGCGCATGCCGAGCTTGTCCAGGTGCGGGCTAAGGCTGATCCCGGGACTGTCCATCGGCACCATGATCAACGACTTGTTCAGATGCGGCTTGTCGTCCGAGGTATTGGCCAGCAGGCACATGAAGTCGGCGCAGGGCGAATTGGTGATCCACATCTTGCTGCCGTCGATCACATAGTCGTCGCCGTCCTTGCGCGCGCGGGTCTTGAGCCCGGCGACATCGGAGCCGGCACCGACCTCGGACACGCCGATGCAACCCACCTGTTCGCCACGGATCGCCGGAATAAGGAACTGCTCGCGCAGTTCATCGGAACCGAAGCGCGCCAGGGCCGGGGTGCACATATCGGTCTGCACGCCGATGGACATGGGAATCCCGCCGCAATGAATGGTGCCGAACTCCTCGGCGGCGACGATGGAATAGCTGTAGTCCAGGCCCAGGCCGCCGAAGGCTTGCGGCTTGGAGATACCGAGCAGGCCCAGCTCGCCGGCCTTGCGGAAAATCTCATGAATGGGAAAGCGTCCGGCTTTCTCCCACTCGTCGACATGGGGGTTGATATCGCGTTCGACGAACTGGCGCACGGTGCGCCGCAGGGCTTCATGTTCCTGGGTGAAGATCATTTCCTTGTTCTCCGTGATCGTTGATCAGAACCGCGCCACGCCAAAGCTATTGGGTTGTAGCTGACGAACCTCGGCTTCGTGGCAGATATCCAGCAAATAACCCAGCAGCGTGCGACTGTCCCGAGGGTCTATCAGGCCGTCGTCCCACAGGTTGGCCGTGCCATAGAGCGCGGTGGACTGGCTGTCGAGCTTCTGCGCGGTCATCTGTTCCAGCCCGTCGAGCATCTTGGTGTCGGGCTCCAGGCCGTCCTTGAGCTGCCGCGCCTCGGTGACGATGCGCAGCACCTTGCCGGCCTGGGCGCCGCCCATCACCGCCGTACGGCTGCCGGGCCAGGCGAAGATAAAACGCGGGTCCAGGCCGCGGCCGCACATGGCGTAGTTGCCGGCGCCATAGGAACCGCCGACCACCAGGGTCAATTTCGGCACCCGGGCGTTGGCCACCGCCTGGATCATCTTCGCCCCGTGCTTGATCACCCCCTGTTGCTCGGCCTCGGTGCCGACCATGAAGCCGGTGGTGTTATGCAGGAACACCAAGGGCGTGCGGCTCTGGTCGCAGAGCTGGATAAACTGCGCCGCCTTGCTCGCGCCCTTGGGCGTGATCGGGCCGTTATTGCCGATCAGGCCGCAGGGCCGGCCCTGGATCTGCAGATGGCCGCAGATTGTCTGGGTGTCGAACTCGGCCTTGAATTCGAGGAAGTTCGAGCCGTCGGCCAGGCGGGCGACGATCTCGCGCACGTCATAGGGTTTTTTCGGGTCGTCGGGGATCAGTCCGAGCAGCTCGTCGATGGGGTAGAGCGGTTCGGTCCAGGTCCTGGCGGCTGTGATCGGCAGTCGGTCGTTCCAGGGCAGTTGGGCGATGATTTCCCGGGCGATACGCACGCCGTCGGCATCGTTTTGCGCCAGGTATTCGGCGGTGCCGGCCACCTGGGCATGCATCTGCGCGCCGCCGAGTTCCTCGTCGGTCGCCACTTCACCGGTGGCCGCCTTGAGCAATGGGGGACCTGCGAGAAACAAGCGGGCCTTGCCACGGACCACCACCACATAATCCGAGAGCCCCGGTTGATAGGCGCCGCCCGCCGTCGCCGAGCCGTGGACCACGGTGATCTGTGGCAGGCCCATTGCCGACATCCGCGCTTGATTGGCGAAACTGCGCGCGCCTTCGACGAAAATCTCCGCCGCGTAGTTGAGGTTGGCCCCGCCGCTTTCGGCCAGGGTGATCACCGGCAGTTTGTTTTCCAGGGCAATCTGTTGCAGGCGCAGGGTCTTTTTCAGGCCGCTGGGGGAAATGGTCCCGCCCTTGATCGCGCTGTTGTTGACTACCACCAGCACGCGCACGCCGCAGACATGGCCGATACCGGCAATCAGGCCGCCACCGGCGAGGCTGCCATCCTTGTCGTCGTGCAACTTGTAGCCGGCGAGGCTGGCCAGTTCGAGAAACGGCGCGCCGGGGTCGAGCAGCAGGTTCAGGCGTTCCCGGGGCAGCAACTGACCCCGGCCGGTGAATTTCTCCCGCGCGCTTTCGGCCTTGTCCAGCAGGTTCTGTTCCAGTTGGCGGATCTGCCCGAGGCCGGCGAGCATGGCCTGGCGATGACGGGCGAAATCCTCGCCATGGTCATCGAGCCGGGATTCGATCACGGGCATGGGATTCTCCTGGGTGCTTGATCGAACAGGGATGCACAGGTCACGGTGACAGTCCTCAAGCCAGTTGATCGGCAATCTGTCGTGGCACGGGAATCTGGATTTCCAACAGTTGCTGGGCGAAGGCCTTGCCCTGGGGATCGATGCGCAAGCTGGCGATACCGCCGCCGCCCAGGGCGTTTTCCAGCAGAAAATTCAGGCTGTGGCTGCCGGGCAGGTACCAGCGTTCGACACGGCCATGGGTGGGGTCGAGGACATGGCCCATCCAGTCCACCACCACCGCCGGGGTCAAGGCCTCGGCGATCCACGGCAGATAGTCGGGGTGCCGCGCCATGACCCCGATATTGCTGTGATTGCCCTTGTCGCCAGAGCGCGCCACCGCCAGTTTCACCAGGGGCACATTGGCTTCGGCACGGCCCTGTGGCCTGGGCGGTTGCAGGTCTTCGGCAATGGTTTGCATGGCGCTCGAGGCGGGCAGGGCGACGGCATGCGCCTGGCCGTCGAGATGCACGCTCAATGTGCAGGCCTCTTTATCGATCAGGAAGGAAAACAGGCGGATCAGCGGGGATACCGTGGGGCGTCCGCCGAGGATCCCGCTCAGCCCCGGGGCCATGCCGGTGGCGGCCTGGGCGATCTCCCGGGAAAACAGCAGCAGGGCCTGGCGCTCGGGATGACGCACCGCCAGCTTGATCACCACCTCGCGGCTGTCCTGGCGGCGGCCATGGGGCCCGTAGGTGGCTTCGCTGCCGAGCAGTTCGCTGCTGACTTCGCTGTAGGGCGGCCAGCCGCGGGCGCCGAGCATTTCACTGGTCTTGTCGAGGATCGCCTGGCTGACCCGGCGGGCCTTGGCCACGGCGTCAATCCCGGCCATCAGGCAACTGGCGGTACAGCGGAATCCATCAGGATAGGTGGCGCAGACCTTGTATTGCGCGGTCGGTGGCAAGCCCCTGGCGCCGCTGACGCTGACGCGATTGACGGCCTGCTGCACAAGCCGGACCCGGGTGAAATCGCAAATGACATCCGGCAGCAGATAGGCCCTGGGATCGCCGATTTCGTAGAGCAGTTGCTCGCCCACGGTCAGCGGCGTCACCAGACCGCCGGAACCTTCAGGCTTGCTGACAACGAAGTGGCCGTCGGCGCTGACCTCGACGATGGGAAAACCGATGTGTTCGTAGTCCGGCACCTCGCGCCAATCGGTGAAGTTGCCGCCGGTACACTGCGCGCCGCACTCGATGATATGCCCGGCGAGGGCGGCCTGGGCCAGCTTGTCGTAGTCCTGCCAGGACCAGCCGAATTCATGCACCAGGGCGGCACTGACCAGCGCGCTGTCGACCACCCGCCCGGTGATCACCACATCCGCGCCCAGGCTTAGTGCATGGGCGATGCCCGGCGCGCCAAGGTAGGCGTTGGTCGACACACAGTGCGCGGGCAGCGCCGTGCCATTGAACATTTCCTGGATACCGCTCGCGGCCAGTTGCCCAAGCTGCGGTTGCAGGTCGTCGCCCAGCAGCACGGCAATCTTCAACGGTACTCCGGCGGTGTTGCAGGCCGCTTGCAGGGCCGCGGCGCAGGCCTGTGGATTGACCCCGCCGGCATTGCTGATCACGCGGATTTCCTGGCGGGCGATCTCGCCGAGCAAGGGCCGCAGGACCTCGACGAAGTCCGTCGCATAACCGGCGGCGGGGTCTTTCATCCGCGCCCCGGCCATGATCGACATCGTCACTTCCGCCAGATAGTCGAACACCAGGTAGTCCAGGCGCCCGCCTTCGACCAGTTGCGCCGCCGCGCTGCTGGTATCGCCCCAGAACGCACTGGCGCAACCGACACGAACCCTTGCCTTCATCAGAGCCGCCTCCGAAAATCCTTGGGCGAGACTACCAAGCAAGCGCTTGGTTTGTAAATCCCGCCGGTCCGTTCACCCCAAGCGCTTGCTTGGCTGTCCTGGTAGGCTTAAATTGCGCGCAACCTCCCGCCTGCGGTGGGTCGAGGGTGGGACGCCGTAGAGTCATGAGGAAAATGCCGTGAACGAGCAACAAGCCCAGCGTGTCATGCGCGAACTGGTCAGCGCCGGACAACTGACCGACCCGGACAGCGCCCGTGGCAAATTGCTGCAGACCGCGGCCCACCTGTTTCGCAGCCAGGGCTTCGACCGCACCACGGTGCGCGACCTGGCCAGTGCCATCGGCATCCAGTCCGGCAGCCTGTTCCATCACTTCAAAAGCAAGGACGAAATCCTGCGCGCGGTGATGGAGGAGACTATCGTCTACAACACGGCCCTGATGCGTGCGTCGCTGGCCGAAGCCGGCAGCCTGCGTGAACGGGTGCTGGCGTTGATCCGTTGTGAACTGCAGTCGATCATGGGCGGCACCGGTGAAGCCATGGCGGTGCTGGTCTATGAATGGCGCTCGTTGTCCGAGCAGGGGCAGGCCAAGGTCCTGGCCTTGCGCGATCTCTACGAGCAGATCTGGCTCCAGGTGCTGGGCGAAGCCCGCGATGCCGGCTATATCAAGGGTGATGTGTTCATCACCCGACGCTTCCTGACCGGCGCCTTGTCCTGGACCACCACCTGGTTTCGACCCCAGGGCAGCCTGACGCTGGACCAACTGGCCGAAGAGGCTTTGATGTTGATTCTCAAAGACTCGTGATGTTGCTGCGCAAGTCATTAATTAGCGGGCGGAAAGTTGTCTAAGTTGGGAAAACCGCCTAGTTTGATGCCACGATTTTTTTCCTGAGGTGTGTGCCTTTGAACGTCCTGCCTGTGCGCACGGTTTCCCGGATCCTGTTGTTGGCGCTCTCGGTGTTGGTGGTCTTGCCGGTTTCGGCGGCCCAACTGGTTCGTATCGGCGCCGCGCATTTCCCGCCCTACACCATCCGACCCGAGCAGGGCGCCGATACCGGCTTGTTGCCGCAGCTGGCCGAGGCCTTGAACAAGTTGCAGAGCGATTACCAGTTCACCCTGGTGCCGACCTCGATTCCGCGTCGTTTCGGTGATCTGCAGCAGGGCCGGACCGATATGGCGATCTTCGAGAATCCGGCCTGGGGCTGGAAGGATATTCCGCATACAGCGGTCGACATGGGGCTGGAGGACGCCGAAGTGTTTGTCGCCCAGCGTGAGCCGGGTCGCAACGAAAGCTACTTTGCCGACCTCAAGGGCAAGCGCCTGGCCCTGTTTAGCGGTTACCACTACGAGTTTGCCAGCTTCAACGCCGATCCCAAGTTCCTCGCCGACACCTACAACGCCACCCTGACGTACTCCCATGACGCCAATCTGCTGATGGTGCTGCGCGGGCGGGCCGATATCGCCCTGGTGACCCGCTCCTACCTGTCCGACTACCTGATCCGCAACCCGGATGTGGCCAAGGAGTTGCTGATCTCCGAGCGGATCGACCAGGTCTACCATCACTACGCGATCCTGCGTCCGCAAGCGCCCATCAGTGGCGAGGCGTTCGGCAAGCTGTTGCAGCGCCTACATGACAGTGGCGAGTTGCTGAAAATCTTCCAGCCTTATCGCATCACGGTGATGCCGGCCGCCTCTGCGGTGGCGGGCCAGTAGTCCCAGCTTAACGTCCTGCCAGGCTGTTGCCGCGGGTTCCCGAGACCTTGCGGCAATGCACCAGTGCATCGCGAATCATAAAGTTCACCAGGGTCGGTGAAACCCCCAACTCCTTGGCGATGTCCTTCTGCGGCACGCCGTGCAGCCGGTACATCTCGAACGCATAGCGGGTGCGCTGCGGCAACTCGCCGAGGGCATCGGCGATATTTTCCAGTGTGCGGAAATTGATGTGCGAGTTTTCCGGCGACGCACCCTGGACCACCACATTCAAGCCTTCCTCTTCCGGCCCCGAATACCTCAACTCCAGCGCCTGCTTGCGGTAGTGGTCGATGGCCAGGTTGCGCACGATCTGGAACAGGTAGCTCAACTGGGCCTTGAACGAGGAGGTGATCTGCGGCGCCGACTGCAGGCGGAAAAACGCGTCCTGCACCACGTCCTCGGCGCGAGAGCGGCAGCCGGTGATGCGCGCGGCAATCTTGACCAGGATCAGACGGTTGTCGACAAAGGCCTGCAGTAGCGGTGAGTCGCACTTGCTTGTGGGTACATGTTCCATCATGGAAATCACCTTGTAGCGAGTAGGTAGCGGGGCAGTGCCGTGAGAGGTGCCCGGCGTGGCGGACATAAAAGTAGGATGAATGATAATGATTGTCAAATGAGAAAAATAACTAATCATATTGTGTGCCGCTTGATACCTGCCTGTTCATTGTGCTCTGCCACCGGCCTTGCAGAGGGCGACCGGGACTAATTATTCCCTCGGGCCATCCGTTCTCATGGAGAACAGGCCGGGCACCCGCACGGTCCAGGATCGGTATCTTCGAGGAGGGCGACATGGTTTTCATCAAGGGTGGCTGGGCATGAACACCTCCCCCGGACTGCGACTGTTCTGCCTTCCTTACTCCGGTGCCAGCGCCACGTTCTACCACCGCTGGCGGCGCAAGCTGCCGCAGTGGCTGCAGGTCTCGCCGCTGGAGTTGCCGGGGCGCGGCATGCGCATGAACCAGCCGCTGCAAAGCGATATCAGGACCCTGGCCGGGCAGTTGGCCGAGGAGATCGCCGTTGATCTCGACCAGCCCTATGCCGTGTTCGGCCACAGCCTTGGCGGCCTGCTGGCGTTCGAGTTGCTGCACGTCCTGCACGAGCGTGGCTTGCCGCTGCCGTTGGCGCTGTTCGTTTCGGCGACCGCCGGGCCGGTGCGGCGCGATGTCAGCCAGTACGCCGTGGCGAAAACCGATGAACAACTGCTCGAGCGGCTGCGCGAACTCAAGGGCACGGCCGAGGAAACCCTGGCCAACCGCGACCTGATGCAGTTGATGCTGCCAATCCTGCGCGCCGACTTCCTGCTCTGCGGCAGTTTCAGCTACGGCCAGCGCGCGCCGCTGCCGCTGCCGATCCATGTGTTCGGCGGCAAGCAGGACAGTATCCGCGCCGATGAGCTGCTCGACTGGCAGGAAGAAACCGGCACCGGTTTCTCCCTGGATATGTTCGACGGTCATCACTTCTACCTGATCGATCAGGAAGCCGCGCTGCTGCGTTGCCTGCGGCGTTATGCCGACGAGCATCTGGCCCGCTGGCGTAATGGCACGCGGCGTCAGTTGGCCTGGGCGACGGGCTGACCCGGGGCTTTGCGCCTCACCTTTATTTTTCACGTCTCATATTCAATCGGCCTGCCCGTCTTCAAGACTCCGGGCCGGCCGACTTCAGGCAGGAATACCATGATGGATGCGTTCGACCTCCCCAGTACCCTGGCCCAGGCCCTTCAACGTCGCGCGGCGCAGACGCCGGAGCGGCTGGCCTTGCGCTTTCTCGCCGAGAACCAGGAGCAGGGCGCCGTGCTCAGTTACCGCGACCTGGACCTGCGGGCGCGGACCATTGCGGCAGCGTTGCAGACCCAGGCCGAGGTTGGGGACCGCGCGGTCCTGCTGTTTCCCAGCGGCCCGGATTACGTCGCGGCGTTCTTCGGTTGCCTCTACGCCGGGGTGATCGCGGTGCCGGCCTATCCGCCGGAATCCGCCCGTCGTCATCATCAGGAACGCCTGCTGTCGATTATTGCCGATGCCGAGCCACGCCTGGTCCTGACCCAGGAAGCCTTGCGCGAACCGTTGTTGCAGATGGATGAACTGTCCGCCGGCGACGCCCCGCGCCTGCTCTGTGTCGATCAGTTGGACAGCGCGCTGGCGGCTGACTGGATCCCGCCCGAACTGCATGCCGACGGCATCGCCTTCCTGCAATACACCTCGGGTTCCACCGCGTTTCCCAAGGGCGTGCAGGTCAGCCACGGCAATCTGATGGCCAACGAACTACTGATCCGTCGCGGTTTCGGTATCGATCTCAATCCTGATGACGTGATCGTCAGCTGGCTGCCGCTTTACCACGACATGGGCCTGATCGGCGGGCTGCTGCAACCGATTTTCAGCGGCGTGCCCTGTGTGCTGATGTCCCCGGCCTATTTCCTCGCTCGCCCATTGCGCTGGCTGGAAGCGATCAGCGAATACGGCGGCACCATCAGCGGCGGCCCGGACTTCGCCTATCGGCTGTGCAGCGAGCGGGTCAGCGACAGCGCGCTGGCGCGCCTGGACCTGAGAAGCTGGCGGGTGGCCTATTCCGGTTCCGAGCCGATTCGCCTCGACACCCTGGAGCGTTTCGCCGAGCAATTCGAGCCTTGCGGTTTCAGCGCCGATGCCTGGTTCGCCTCCTATGGCCTGGCGGAAGCCACTTTGTTCGTTGCCGGTGGCCAGCGTGGCCGGGGGATTCCCGCCCTGCGCCTGGACGATGCGGCCCTGGCGCAGAATCGCGCGCAACCGGGCGACGGCAACGCGGTGATGAGTTGCGGCACCGGCCAGCCCGGGCATGCCGTGCAGGTGGTCGAACCGAACACTCTGCACGTGTTGGCCGACAATCAGGTCGGTGAGGTCTGGGCCACCGGGCCGAGTATTGCCCGGGGTTACTGGCGCAATCCCGAAGCCTCGGCCAAGACCTTTGTCGAGCACGCCGGGGCGACCTGGCTACGCACCGGCGACCTGGGTTTCCTGCGCGACGGTGAGCTTTACATCACCGGGCGCCTGAAGGACATGCTGATCGTGCGTGGTCACAACCTGTATCCCCAGGACATCGAAAAGACCATCGAGCGGGAAGTGGAGGTGGTGCGCAAAGGCCGGGTCGCGGCGTTTGCGGTCACCGAACGGGGCGAGGAGGGCATCGGCATCGCCGCCGAGATCAGCCGCAGCGTGCGCAAGACCCTGCCGCCAGAAGCCCTGATCAAGGCGATCCGCCAGGCCGTGGCCGAGGCCTATCAACAAGCGCCGAGCGTGGTGGTGCTGCTCAATCCCGGGGCTTTGCCGAAAACTTCCAGCGGCAAGTTGCAACGTTCGGCCTGCCGCAGCCGTCTGGCCGATGGCAGCCTCGACGCCTATGCCGTATTCCCGGATCGCGCGGTAAACGCGGAATCGGGTGTGGCAGCGGCGGCGGATAACGCTGGCAATGCACTGCAAGCCCTGATCGGCCGAATCTGGTCCGAGCTGTTGCAGGTTACGCAAGTCGCCAGCGACGATCATTTCTTCCTGTTGGGCGGCAACTCGATCCTGGCGACCCAGGTGGTGGCCCGCCTGCGCGAGGCGTTGGGTATCGAACTGAACCTGCGCCTGTTGTTCGAAGCGCCGACCCTCGGCGACTTCAGCGCACAAGTGGCGCGCTTGCAGCAGGACGGCGGCCTGGCCCAGGGCGCGATTGCCGTGCTGTCGCGAAACCAGGACCTGCCGCAATCCCTGGCCCAGAACCGCTTGTGGTTCCTCTGGCAACTGGACCCGCAGAGCAGCGCCTATACGATTCCCGGTGCCCTGCGCCTGCGGGGTGAGCTGGATGAAGCAGCGCTGCGCAGCGGCTTCCAGCAATTGATCGACCGTCACGAATCCCTGCGCACGCGGTTCCTCGAACGCGACGGTCAGGCCCTGCAACGGATCGAGGCCAAGGTCACCTTCGAATTGCAATGCATCGACCTCGGCGACTTGCCCGCCGACGCCCGTGAAGCCCGCGCCCGGCAAATCCGCGAGGACGAAGCGCGCACTCGATTCGATCTGGAAAACGGCCCGTTGCTGTGGGTGACATTGGTGCGCCTGGGCGACCAGGAACATCAGTTGCTGGTGACGATGCACCACATCATCGCCGACGGCTGGTCGCTGAATATCCTGATGGACGAGTTCGCCAGGCTTTACGCCGCGGCGACCCAAGGCCAGGTCGCGGAGCTGGCGCCACTGTCCCTGCAGTACGCCGACTACGCCGGCTGGCAGCGCCAATGGCTGGCCCAGGGCGAAGGCCAGCGGCAGCTGGATTACTGGAAAGCCCGCCTGGGCGGCGACGAACTGCCGACCCTGAGCCTGGCCACCGACCACCCGCGCTCGGCGCAAAAACACCACAGCGCCGAACGCTTGACCCTGCGCCTGGACAAGACGCTGGGCGAGGCCGTGCGCCAGACCGCCCAGGCCTTCGAGTCGACGCCGTTCATGCTGTTGTTGTCGGTGTTCCAGGGCCTGCTGCACCGCTACAGCGGCCAGCAGGACATTCGCATCGGCGTGCCCGGCGCCAACCGTCCGCGCCTGGAAACCCAGGGGCTGATCGGCTTCTTTATCAACACCCTGGTGCTGCGGGTCGAGCTGGATGGGCGCCTGCCATTCAATGAGCTGCTGGCCCGTACCCGTCAGGCCACGTTGGAGGCCCAGGCAAATCAGGATCTGCCATTCGAACAACTGCTCGAAGCCTTTCCGCAGGCGCGCGAGCAGGGGCTGTTCCAGGTCCTGTTCAACCACCAGCAACGCGACCTCGGGGCCTTGCGCCGCTTGCCCGGCCTGCTGGCCGACGAGCTGCCCTGGCACAGCCGCGAGGCCAAGTTCGACCTGCAATTGCACAGTGAGGAAGACCGCAGCGGGCGCCTGAGCCTGTCCTTCGACTACGCCGACGAGTTGTTCGACGCGCCGACCATCGAGCGCCTGGCCGGACATTTCGTCAGCCTGCTGCGTGAAGTCTGCGCCCAACCGCAACGGGCTATTGCTGATGTGCAACTGCTGGATAACACCGAACAGGCACGGCAGATCGAATGGGGCGCGGCGGCCTGTGCCCCGGCCCGGCAATGGTTGCCGGAACTGCTGGAGCAACAGGCCCGACTGACCCCGGAACGCATCGCCCTGCAATGGGAGGGCGGCAGTCTCGACTTCGCCAGCCTGCACACCCAGGCCAATCGCCTGGCCCACTACCTGCGGGACAAGGGCGTCGGCCCGGACGTGCGGGTGGCCATCGCCGTCGAGCGCTCGCCGCAACTGCTGATCGGCCTGCTCGCCATTATCAAGGCCGGCGGCGCCTATGTGCCGCTGGACCCGGACTACCCGGCCGAGCGCCTGGCCTACATGCTCGCCGACAGCGGCGTCGAACTGCTGCTGACCCAGAGTCATCTGCTCGACAGCTTGCCGGTGGCCCCCGGCGTCAGCGCCATCGCCCTCGACCTGCTCAAGCTCGACACCTGGCCGAGCCAGGCACCGGGCCTGCACCTGGAAGGCGAGCACCTCGCCTATGTGATCTACACCTCCGGCTCCACCGGCCAGCCCAAGGGGGTCGGTAACACCCACGCGGCCCTGGCCGAGCGCCTGCAATGGATGCAGGCGACCTACGCGCTGGATGACAGCGATGTGTTGATGCAGAAGGCGCCGATCAGCTTCGACGTGTCGGTCTGGGAATGCTTCTGGCCGCTGATCAGCGGCTGCCGCCTGGTGCTTGCCGGCCCTGGCGAACACCGTGACCCCCAGCGTATCGCGCAATTGGTGCAGACCTACGGTGTGACCACGCTGCATTTCGTCCCGGCGCTGCTGCAACTCTTCGTTCATGAGCCGCAGGTGCCCGCTTGCGGCAGTTTGCGGCGGCTGTTTTCCGGTGGCGAAGCCTTGTCCGCCGAGCTGCGCGACCGGACCCTGGAGGCTTTGCCGAATGTGCGTTTGCACAACCGCTACGGCCCGACCGAAACCGCGATCAACGTGACCCACTGGCACTGCCAGGTCACGGACGGCGAACGTTCGCCCATCGGCCGGCCGCTGGGCAACGTGATTGCCCGGGTCCTCGATGCCGACCTCAACCCACTGCCCGCCGGTGTTCCCGGGGAGCTGTGCATCGGCGGTATCGGCCTGGCCCGGGGTTACCTGGGGCGGCCGGGGCTGACGGCCGAGCGTTTTGTCGCCGATCCGCTGGGAGAGGCGGGCGCGCGTCTTTACCGTACCGGCGACCGGGTGCGCTGGAATGCCGAGGGCGTGCTGGAATACCTCGGTCGTCTCGACCAGCAGGCCAAGCTGCGTGGCTTCCGTCTGGAACCGCAGGAAATCGAAGCGCGGCTGCTGGCCCAAGAAGAGGTGGCCCAGGCCGTGGTATTGGTACGCGAAACCGCGGCCGGTGCGCAGTTGATCGGCTACTACACCAGCCCCGCCAGCGCCGAGTCCGAAGCGCAGCAGAGCGAACGCCTCAAGAGCGTACTGGCCGCCGAGCTGCCGGACTATATGGTGCCCTCGCAACTGGTGCGCCTCGACGCCATGCCCCTGAGCCCCAGCGGCAAGCTGGATCGCCAGGCCTTGCCGGAACCGCAATGGCAGGTGCGCGAGCATCTGGAGCCGCAAAGTGCGCTGGAGCAGCAGATCGCCGCGATCTGGCGCGAAGTGCTCGGCCAGCCGCGTATCGGCCTGCGGGACGACTTCTTTGCCCTGGGCGGCCATTCGTTGTTGGCCACCCGGATCATTTCCCGCACCCGCCAGGCCTGCGATGTCGAGCTGCCGCTACGGGTGCTGTTCGAAGCCAGCGAACTGGGGGCCTTTGCCGAACAGATCCGGCTGATCCAGGGGGCCGGTCGGCGTAATCTGCAAACCGCGATCCAGCCGGTCGACCGCAGCCGGCCGGTGCCCTTGTCCTATTCCCAGCAGCGCATGTGGTTCCTCTGGCAGATGGAACCGGACAGCCCGGCCTACAACGTCGGCGGCATGGCGCGCTTCAGCGGTGTGTTCGACCTGGGCTGTTTCGAGGCGGCGTTGCAGGCGTTGATCCTGCGCCACGAAACCCTGCGCACCACCTTCCCGAGCGTAGATGGCGTGGCCTGCCAGCGGGTTGCTGCCGAGACCGGTCTGAGCCTGGCCCTGAAGGACTTCTCCGCCTTCGACCCCGTCACCCGCGAGCAGCGTCTGCGGCAACTGGCGGACAGCGAGGCGCACCAGCCATTCGACCTGGAAACCGGACCCTTGCTGCGCGCCTGCCTGGTCAAGGCCGGGGAACAGGAGCATTACTTCGTCCTGACCCTGCACCATATCGTCACCGAAGGCTGGGCGATGGATATCTTCGCCCGGGAACTGAGCGCGCTCTATGAAGCCTTTGTCGAAGGCCGCGAATCGCCGTTGGCGCCGCTGGCCGTGCAATACCTGGACTACAGCGCCTGGCAGCGCGAATGGCTGGAGTCCGGCGAGCGCCAGCGCCAGCTGGATTACTGGACCGCGCAACTGGGCAACGAACACCCGTTGCTCGAACTGCCCGGCGACCGTCCGCGGCCGCCGGTGCAAAGCCACCATGGCGAGCTGTACCGCTTCGACCTCGACGATGCCCTGGCCGCGCGGGTTCGTACCTTCAATGCCGAGCACGGCCTGACCCTGTTCATGACCATGACCGCCGCCCTGGCCGTGCTGCTCTATCGCTACAGCGGCCAGGGCGACCTGCGCATCGGCGCGCCGGTGGCCAACCGGATCCGTCCGGAAAGCGAAGGCCTGATCGGCGCCTTCCTCAATACCCAGGTGCTGCGTTGCCAGCTCGACGGCCAGATGCGCGTCGGCGAGCTGTTCGAGCAGGTCCGGCATACCGTGATCGAAGGCCAGTCCCATCAGGACCTGCCGTTCGACCAGTTGGTCGAAGCCCTGCAACCGCCCCGCAGCGCGGCCTACAACCCGCTGTTCCAGGTGATGTGCAATGTGCAGCGCTGGGAGTTCCAGCAAAGCCGGCGCCTGGGCGAGATGGCCGTGGAATACCTGGTCAACGATGCGCGGGCGACCAAGTTCGACCTCAATCTGGAAGTCACCGACCTCGACCAGCGCCTGGGTTGCTGCCTGACCTACAGCACCGATCTGTTCGACGAGCCGCGTATTGCCCGTATGGCCGGGCACTGGCGCAACCTGCTGCGGGCCTTGTTGGAGGATCCGCAACAACGCCTCTGCGAGCTGCCGCTGTTGCAGGCCGAGGAGCAACAGGCGTTGCATGACAGCCTGGGCAACGAGGCCGGCGAACAGCGCCTGGACCAGTGCATCCAGGGCCTGTTCGGCCAGCAGGTCCTGGCCCGTCCGGACTCTCCGGCGCTGACCTTTGCCGGCGAGACCCTGAGCTACGGCGAACTCGACCGCCGCGCCAATCGCCTGGCCTGGCGCCTGCGCGAGCAGGGCGTCGGCCCGCAGGTGCGGGTCGGGCTGGCGCTGGAGCGCTCGCTGGACCTGGTGGTCGGCCTGCTGGCGATTCTCAAGGCCGGCGGCGCCTATGTGCCGCTGGACCCGGAATACCCGCTGGACCGCCTGCATTACATGATCGAAGACAGCAGCGTCGGTTTGCTGCTGAGCCACACCGCGTTGCTCGACGCCCTCGGACCGCTGCCGATCGGTGTGGCAAGCTGGTGCCTGGAACAAGATGCTACGGCCCTGGCCGACTATCCCGCCACCGAACTACCGTTTATCAATCTGCCGCAGCACCAGGCGTACCTGATCTACACCTCCGGCTCCACCGGCAAACCCAAGGGCGTGGTGGTATCCCACGGCGAAATCGCCATGCATTGCCAGGCGGTGATCCGGCGTTTCGAGATGCGTCCCGACGATTGCGAACTGCATTTCTATTCGATCAACTTCGATGCCGCCACCGAACGCCTGCTGGTGCCGCTGCTCAGCGGTGCCCGAGTGGTACTGCGGGCCCAGGGACAATGGGATGCCGAGCAGATCTGCCAACTGATCGACGAACAGCGGGTCAATGTCCTCGGCTTTACTCCCAGCTATGGCAGCCAGTTGGCCCAATGGCTGGCGACCCAGGAGCGGACCTTGCCGGTGCGCCTGTGCATCACCGGCGGCGAAGCCCTGACCGGCGAGCACCTGCAGCGGATTCGCGCGGCCTTCAAGCCACAACTGTTCTTCAATGCCTACGGCCCGACGGAAACCGTGGTCATGCCCCTGGCCAGTCTCGCTCCCGAGCAGTTGGAGGAGGGTGCCGCCAGCGTGCCGATTGGCCGCGTGGTCGGGGCGCGTGTGGCGTTTATCCTCGATGAGGACCTGGCATTGCTGCCACAAGGCGCTACCGGTGAGCTGTATGTCGGCGGCGCGGGCCTGGCCCAGGGTTACCATGCGCGTCCCGGCATGACCTCCGAGCGTTTTGTCGCCGATCCGTTCTCGGCCGATGGCGGACGCCTGTACCGCACCGGTGACCGGGTCCGGCAGCTGGCCGACGGCCAGGTCGAGTACCTGGGCCGGGTCGACCATCAGGTGAAGATTCGCGGTTTCCGCATCGAACTGGGGGAAATCGAAAACCGTCTGCTGGAACATCCGGCGATTCGCGAGGCGGTGGTCCTCGCCCTGGAAATGCCGGGCGGCCGGCAACTGGCGGCGTATCTGACCAGCGACGTGGTCGAGCAGGGCGAGACCGAACAGGCTGCCTTGCGTGAAGCCCTCAAACTGCATCTCAAGCGCCAACTGCCGGACTATATGGTCCCCGCGCACCTGATCCTGCTGGAACAGATGCCGCTGACCGGCAACGGCAAACTGGATCGCCGCGCCTTGCCGGCACCGGACCCGGAGCTCAACCGCCAGCACTATGTGGCGCCAGGCAACGAACTGGAGCAGTCCCTGGCGGCTATCTGGAGCGAAGTGCTGAACCTCTCGCCAGTGGGTCTGTACGATAACTTCTTCGAACTGGGCGGCGACTCGATCCTGTCGATCCAGGTGGTCAGCCGGGCGCGGGCGCAGGGGATTCATTTCAGCCCCCGCGACCTGTTCCAGCACCAGACCGTGCAAAGCCTGGCGGCGGCGGCCACCCGCAGCGAGCGGATCGTCGCCGAACAAGGCCTGCTCAGCGGCGCCTCGGGCCTGACACCGATCCAGCACTGGTTCTTCGACAATGAAATTGCCGAACGCCAGCACTGGAACCAGGCGGTCTTGCTGGCGCCGACCCGTGTCCTCGAACCCCATGCCCTGGAACAGGCGCTGCTGATCCTGCTGGAGCACCATGACGCGTTGCGCTTGAGCTTTACCCGCCCCCACGGCCAATGGCTGGCGGAGTACGCGGTACCAAAGGACGTCAGTGTGTTGCAGCAGGTCCGTGTCATGGATTGGGCGCAGTGCACCGAGCTGTACAGCGAAGCCCAGCGCAGCCTCGACCTGCAACAGGGACCGCTGCTGCGGGCCTTGCTGGTGGACGGGCCGCAGGGTGAACAACGCCTGCTGCTGGCCATTCATCACCTGGTGGTGGATGGCGTTTCCTGGCGCATCCTGCTGGACGATCTGCAAACGGCGTATGCCCAATTGATCGAAGGCCAGGCTTTGCAACTGCCGACCAAGACCAGTGCCTTGCGCGACTGGGCGGTGCGCTTGCGGGCCTATGCCGGCAGTGAATCGCTGCGCGAAGAGATGACCCTCTGGCAGGCGCAACTGGCTGGACCTGGGAGCGAACTGCCGGGCACGAACCGCCGGGGCGGGTTGCAGAACCGTCATGGGCAAACCCTCAGCGTGCGCCTGCCGGCGGCGCGCACCCGGGCCTTGTTGCAACAGGCTCCGGCGGCCTATCGCACCCAGGTCAACGACCTGCTGCTGACCGCCTTGGCGCGGGTGATCTGCCGCTGGACCGGCAGCGACTCGGCGCTGATCCAGCTCGAAGGCCATGGCCGCGAAACCCTGTTCGACGAAATCGACCTGACCCGCAGCGTGGGCTGGTTCACCAGTGCCTACCCGGTGCGCCTGACCCCGTGCCTGATCGAAGAGGCCTCTGGGCAGGGCGCCTCGATCAAGGCTATCAAGGAGCAATTGCGCGGCGTGCCGCACAAGGGCCTGGGTTATGGCGTGCTGCGCTATCTGGCCGATCCGGCGCATCGCACGGCGATGGCGGCCTTGCCGCAGGCGGCGATCACCTTCAACTACCTGGGGCAGTTCGACCAGAGCTTTGGCGATGAGGCGCTGTTCCGGCCGCTGGACGAATCGGCGGGGCAAGCCCATTCGCCGGACGCACCGCTGCCCAACGAATTGAGTATCGACAGCCAGGTGTATGGCGGTGAGCTGGTCCTGCGCTGGACCTTCAGCCGCGAACGCCTCGCCCCACAGACCGTCGCCGAGCTGGCCCAGGCCTACCTGGGCGAACTGGACAGCCTGATCGAACATTGCCTGAAAGACGGCAACGGCGGCCTGACCCCGTCGGACTTCCCCCTGGCGCGCCTGACCCAGCCGCAGCTCGATGCGCTGCCGGTGCCGGCCGCGCGGATCGAGGACGTCTACCCGCTGACGCCGATGCAGGAAGGCCTGCTGCTGCACACCTTGCTGGAACCGGGTACCGGCCTCTATTACATGCAGGACCGCTACCGCATCGACAGCGAACTGGACCCGCGGCGCTTCGCCGAGGCCTGGCAGCAGGTGATCGCCCGTCACGAAGCCCTGCGCGCGTCCTTCTGCTGGAACGTCGGCGAGGACATGTTGCAGGTTATCCACAAGCCGGGCAGCACGCCTTTCGAATACCTGGACTGGAGCCTTGAAGCCGAGGCCGGCCATGAGCCGCGTCTGCAAGCCTTGCTCGAAAGCGAGCGCGAAGCCGGTTTCGATCTGCTCCGTGAGGCGCCGTTCCACCTGCGTCTGATCAAGGTCGGCGCGGCGCGCTACTGGTTCATGATGAGCAACCACCATATCCTCATCGATGCCTGGTGCCGCTCGTTGCTGATGGACGATTTCTTTGAAATCTACATGGCCATGGGCGAGGGCCGTGAGGCGCAATTGGTGCAGCCGCCGCGCTACCGCGACTATATCGGCTGGCTGCAACGCCAGGACCTGGTGCAGGCCCGGCAGTGGTGGAAACACAACCTGCAAGGTTTCGAGCGGGCCACCCATATTCCGAGTGACCGGCCGTTCCTGCGCGAGCATGCGGGGGCTACTGGCGGGATGCGGGTAGGGGATTGCCATACCCGTCTCGATGTCCGCGATGGCGCACGTCTGCGGGAGTTGGCCCAGCAGCATCAGCTGACCGTGAACACCTTTGCCCAGGCGGCCTGGGCTTTGGTCCTGCGTCGTTTCAGCGGTGATCGCGACGTGCTGTTCGGTGTGACCGTGGCCGGTCGTCCGGTGGATATGCCGCAGATGCAACGCACCGTTGGCCTGTTTATCAACAGCATCGCGCTGCGGGTGAAACTGCCCCGGGACGGCGTGACCTGCCGTGTGCGTGATTGGTTGAGCGGCTTGCTGGCGCACAATATGGAACTGCGCGAGTACGAATACCTGCCGTTGGTGAATATCCAGGAACACAGCGAGCTGCCCAAGGGCCAGCCGTTGTTCGACAGCCTGTTCGTGTTCGAGAACGCCCCGGTGCAGGTCTCGGTACTCGACCATGCGCAGAGCTTCAATGCCACTTCGGATTCGGGTCGGACCCACACCAACTTCCCGCTGACGGCGGTTTGTTATCCGGGCGATGACCTCGGGCTGCACCTGTCCTACGACCGGCGTTATTTCGAGGAGGCCAGCATCGAGCGTCTGCTTGCTGAGTTCAAGCGCCTGTTGCTGGCCTTGATGGACGGTTTGCACGGCGATATGGCCGACTTGCCGCTGCTGGCTGAAGAGGAGCGGGAATTTCTGTTGCACGGCTGCAACCAGAGCGAACGGGCCTATCCGTTGGAGCAGAGTTATGTGGCGCTGTTCGAGGCACGGGTCGAGGAACATCCGCAACGGATCGTGGCGAGCTGCCGGGATCAACAGCAAAGTTACGAACAACTGAACCTGGCGGCCAACCGACTGGGCCATGCACTGGTTCAAGCCGGTGTCGGTCTCGATCAGCCCGTGGCGCTGCTGGCCGAACGGGGCCTGGAGCTGCTGGGCATGATCGTCGGCAGCTTCAAGGCCGGCGCCGGCTACCTGCCGCTGGACCCGGGTCTGCCGGGCCAGCGCCTGAGCCGGATTGTCGAATTGAGCCGCACGCCGTTGCTGGTCTGCACCCGGGATTGCCTGGAGCGGGCGCGGGCCTTGCTGGCGGAGTTCGCCGAGCCGCTGCGACCGAAGCTGCTGGTCTGGGAAGACGTCCAGGAAGGGGGATATGCGTCGTCCAACCCGGGTATCCACAGCGCCCCGGATAATCTGGCCTACGTGATCTACACCTCCGGCTCCACCGGCCTGCCCAAGGGCGTGATGGTGGAGCAGCGCGGCATGCTCAACAACCAGTTGAGCAAGGTGCCGTACCTGCAACTGAGCGAGGCGGATGTGATTGCCCAGACGGCCTCGCAAAGCTTCGATATCTCTGTCTGGCAGTTCCTGGCGGCGCCGTTGTTCGGCGCGCGGGTGGCTATCGTGCCGAATGCCCTGGCCCATGATCCGCAAGCTTTGCTGGAGCATGTCCGGGAGCAGGGCATCAGTGTGCTGGAAAGCGTGCCGTCGCTGATCCAGGGCATGCTCGCCCTCGACCCGGTCAGCCTTGGCGGCCTGCGCTGGTTGCTGCCGACCGGCGAGGCGATGCCGCCCGAGCTGGCCCATCAGTGGTTGCAACGCTATCCACAGGTCGGGTTGGTGAATGCCTATGGTCCGGCCGAGTGCTCGGATGATGTGGCGTTTTTCCGGGTCGACGAGGCCTCGACGCGGGGCAGCTACCTGCCGATCGGCCTGCCGACCGACAACAACCGTCTGTACCTGCTCGACGGTGCCGATGAACTGGTGCCGCCGGGGGCGGTGGGCGAGTTGTGCGTGGCCGGGATCGGGGTCGGTCGCGGTTATGTCAGCGATCCGTTGCGCACCGCGCAGGTGTTTGTGCCGCATCCATTCGGTGGGCCGGGTGAGCGTCTGTATCGCACCGGTGACCTGGCACGGCGCCGTGTCGATGGGGTGCTGGAGTATGTCGGGCGGATCGACCATCAGGTGAAGATCCGCGGTTATCGGATCGAACTGGGGGAAATCGAGGCGCGCCTGCATGAACAGCCGGAGGTCCGCGAGGCGGCGGTCGGGGTTCAGGAGGGGGTCAACGGCAAGCACCTGGTGGGTTACCTGGTGGCGACGGATTCGGTCTTGGGTGTGAACGAACGACTGGAGCGGATCCGCCAGCGCCTGCGGGCCGAGTTGCCGGAGTACATGGTGCCGTTGCACTGGTTGTGGCTGGACGCGCTGCCGTTGAACGCCAATGGCAAGCTTGATCGCAAGGCCTTGCCGGTCCTGGAGATCGGCCAGTTGGCCTGCCAGTACTACCTGGCTCCACGCAATGAACTGGAGCAGATTCTGGCCGGGGTCTGGGCCGAAGTGCTGAAGGTCGAGCAGGTCGGTGTTCGCGACAACTTCTTCGAACTGGGCGGGCATTCGTTGCTGGCCACGCAGATCGCTTCACGGGTGCAGAAGGTCCTGCAGCGCAATGTGCCGCTGCGGGCAATGTTCGAGTGCGGCACGGTGGAGGCGTTGGCGGTTTATATCGACGGGCTGGAAGCCAATGGGATCAGCGAAGAGAAAGTCGACCGCCTGAGTGACCTGATGGCGGAGCTGGAAGGGTTGTAAGGGGGCCGGAGTAGGGAACCTGAATACACTGCAAAACCTGTAGGAGCAGAGCTTGCTCGCGAAGAGGCCCGTGAGGACGCTAAAAGCTTCGCGGGCAAGCCCTGCTCCTACAGTCACGTGTTTTGGCGCCAAATAGCGTCAGGCCCAGCCGTCTGGAGCTTGGCCGCGAATCACTTCGGCCCGAGAATCTTCAGCAGCTTGTCCGGTGACGGTGCACCCTGCTGCTGTTGCAGATCACCATTCTCATCGAGATAGAAAATCGACGGGGTCGCCGACAGCTCCAGATCCTCCATCAGCTTCATGTTGGCATCGAGCTTGGCCTGGATCGGTGCCGGGATCGTGTCCAGCGGCTTGAGCTTGCTGCCCTTGCCGGCCTTCTCATGGTCATGCAGGGCCAGTTGCGGGTCCTTGGCGGTAAACAGCGCGGCCGCCTTGGCCGCGCTGTCCTCGCGGATAATCCCGACCATGATATGGCGCAATTGCACCTTGCCCGAGTCGACCCACGGCCGTGCCTGTTCCCAGAACATATTGCAGTACGGACAGTTCGGATCACTGAACAGATAGACGGTGCGCGGTGCATCCGGCTTGCCGTCCTCGATCCAGTTGCTCTTCTCCATCTGCCCCCAGACCTGCTTGGCCATCGGCCCGTACACCAGCTTGTGCAGCGGCGCCTGGCTCAGGTCGTTGCCGTTGGCGTCATACAGGTTGCCGGCGACCACATTCTTGCCATCGGCGGTCAGGTACAGGGCCATGCCCCGATTCTGGAACTGGGCGGCATAACCCCGCAGGCCACCCGGTGCGTCGAAGCTGCCGACGATTTTCGCGCCCTTGGCTTCGATGCTCTTGATCGGCGCGGGCAGTTCTTCGGCCTGGACCATGGGCGCTTGCAGCAGCAACGCGCCCAGTGCGGTGCTCAGGCTCAGGTTCAGCAGGTGGCGGTTGAAGGGCATAGCGGTTTCCTTGCGGTGGCCGGTGTGGCCGAAGTGGATTTGGGCGGACCGAAGTTTTCCAGGGCCCGGGCCAGGCTGGCCTGGGACAATTCGCCCAGGTGAGTACCCAGCAGGCGGCCTTCGGCGTTGTACAACAGGGTGGTGGGCAGGGCCATGGAGCCGACGCTCTGGGCCAGCTTGCCGGTACCGTCGAACAGCACGTTGTCCAGGTTCAGGCCCTGGGTCATCAGGAAGGTGCTGACGCTCTGCATGCTTTCGGCCTGGTTGACGAACAGGAAGGTCACGTCCTGGCGTTCATGCTGGGCTTTTTGCAGCACCGGCATTTCCCGTCGGCACGGCGGGCACCAGGTGGCCCAGAGGTTGATCACCAGCGGGCCGCCCTGGTAGTCGCGCAATTGCACCTCCTGGCCCTGGGCATTGCGCAGGGTGATTTCCGGCAGGCGGGTGCCTTGTTCGTAGAGGGTCATCGACAGGCTGGCCAGCAGCCAGAACGCCAGGCCACTGCCCAGGCCGAAACCCAGCGGCCGGCGCAGGGCCGGACGTCGCCAGCAGAACAGCACGGTGCCCGACAGCAGCGCCAGCACCCCCGGCCAGGCGAGGAAACCACCGTCGCGGATATCCAGCACCTGCAACGGATCTTCGCGAAAATAGCTCCAGTAGGCGATCACGAAACTGATCCGCGCCACCAGCATGGCCAGCATGAACAGACCGAACAGCACCGACTCCGGGTTGTCGCCGCTGCGTTTCGCCACCCGCCAGCCCACCAGCGTCGCCAGGGCGAGGGCGAGCAACAACAGCAGGTGGTTGATCGACAACGCGAAGGTACCGAGGGTCAGGGTGAGCATCAGCGAGCATCCCGTGTGCTGTTCCAGTTCTGGAGAAAAGCCTTGGCATCGACTTCGCCGGTAATCCGGCTGGCCCGGCGTTCCTGGCCGTCCGGTGCGAGCCATAGCAGGGTCGGTGGTCCCGGCACTTCATAGCGGCCGAGCAGCTCGCGGCTGGCGGGGTTGTCGTTGGTCACATCCAGGCGCACCAGTCGGACATCGCCCAGGGCCGCCTGGACCTCTGCGTTGGAGAAGACGGTTTTCTCCATGATCTTGCACGACACGCACCAGTCGGCGTAGTAGTCCACCAGCACCCATTGGCCCCGGGCCTTGGCCGTGTCCAGTTCGCGCTGCAGGGCAGCCGGGTCATTGAGGGTGATAAAGGCATCGTGGGCCGCTGTCGCGCCGTTGGCCGCGGCCGC
Organism: Pseudomonas sp. MWU13-2862; assembly: GCF_023242495.1. NCBI lineage: Bacteria > Pseudomonadati > Pseudomonadota > Gammaproteobacteria > Pseudomonadales > Pseudomonadaceae > Pseudomonas > Pseudomonas sp. MWU13-2862. The sequence continues at coordinate 113,606 of NZ_JALMEZ010000011.1, forward strand.
CCCGGTATAGACGTGCAACGGTCGCCACAGCTCGGTGCTGCCACCCGCCGCCCCGACCACCAGCAATGAACCCCAGAGGCCGAGCAGGACGCCGGCGCAGGTGCTCAGCAGGGCGGTGGGGCCCGGCTGCCTGGTCTGTTGCCAGATGCAGCTGCAGGCGATGATCAGCAGCAACGCGCCCCACAGGCCGAGCCACAGGGGTTCGCTGACCACCGGGCGGATCATCAGCACGGCGGTGCCGAGGAACAGGAAGCCGAACACCGCCTTGACCCGGTCCATCCAGGATCCCGGCTTGGGCAGGAAACGGTTGCCGACGGTCACCAGCAGCAACAGCGGCAAGCCCATGCCGATGCCCATGGTGAACAGCACCAGACCGCCTTCGACGATATTGCCGCTCTTGGCGATATACAGCAGGGCACCGGCCAGGGGCGCGGTCATGCACGGGCCGACCAGCAGGCCGGAAAGGGCGCCGAGTATCCCGGCCCCCACCAGGCTGCCGCCGCGACGGCCACTGCCGGCGTTTTCCAGGCGGTCACGCAGGGCCGCCGGCAATTGCAGTTCGAAGAAACCGAACATCGGCAGGGCCAGCACCACGAACAATGCGGCGAAACTGCCCAGCAACCAGGGTTGTTGCAGCAGCGCCTGCAAGTTGCCGCCGAGCAGGGCCGCGAGCATGCCCAGTGCGGCATACACCAGCGCCATGCAGATCACATAGCTGCCGGCCAGGGCAAAGCCGCGCCTTGGACTGGCGCCACTGCCCACTACCAGGCCGGCGAGGATCGGCAGCATCGGCAGCATGCACGGGGTGAACGCCAGCAGCAGGCCGAGGCCGAAGAAGGCCAGCAGGCTCCAGCCCAGGGCGTTGTGCTGCAGGTTGGCGGCCAGGGATTGATCCTGCGCCTGAGCCTGGCCTGGCGCCGTGGACACCGGGGCCTTGCCGCCCAGGTCGACGACCTGGCTTTGTGGCGGGTAGCACAGGCCGGCGTCGGCGCAGCCTTGCCAGCCCACGGTGACCTTGCCCGTGGCGCCGGCCGGGATCAGCAGCTCGAGTTCGCTGCGATAGACCTGCTGGTCGCCGAAGAACTCGTCGCTATGGTGCTCGCCCTCGGGCAGCGCGGGCCGCTGGGCCGGGTCGAGGCCGTCGAGCTTCAGGCGTTTCTGGTAGAGGTAATAACCGTCGGTGATCTGCCAGTACAGCCGGGTTTGTCCCGAGGCCAGGGTCTCGGTGCTGAAGGCGAAGGCCTGGCCGACGGGCAGGAAGTCCGGCTTTTTTACCGCGAACGGATCGTTACCGGCCTGGGCCAGGCCTGCGAAAAGGACAAAAACAAAGGTCAACAACCAACGCATAAAAAAGCCTTAGAACCGTGGCGAGTGGGGCCAGCCTGCAAGCGGGCGATTAACCGATCATTAACCCGATATTATCCGGGTTGTACACGGACTTTGTAGGCTCCGGGTGATTAACTATTCTGCGGGCATTGGCGGCATAATCGCCGCTTAATCCATTTGCGTTCCAATCGACACATTTGCGCAGGTATCCCCATGCACGTACTGGTTTGCGAAGACGATGAACTGATCGCCAGCGGCATCAAGGCCGGACTGACCGCCCAGGGCATGATCGTCGAGCATGTCGCCAACGCCGCGGCGGCGCGGGCCATGTTGCGCGCGGCCGAGTTCGACGTGATGGTACTTGACCTCGGCCTGCCCGACGAAGACGGCCTGAAGCTGCTGGCACAACTGCGCCAGAAGGGCCTGGAGATACCGGTGCTGATCCTCACCGCCCGCGACTCGGTGACCGACCGGGTCGACGGCCTGCAGGCCGGCGCCGACGATTACCTGCTCAAGCCCTTCGACCTGCGCGAACTCTTCGCCCGCCTGCAAACCCTGTTGCGGCGCGTGGCCGGGCGCAGCGTCAACCTGATCGAGCACGGCGCCCTGAGCTACGACCCGAGCAGCCGCGTGACCCTGCTCGGCGGCCAGCCGGTGGACCTGTCGCGCCGTGAGCAGGCGCTGTTGCAGGCGCTGCTGCACAACCGCGGCCGGGTCCTCTCCAGCGAGCAACTGAAAGACAGCGTCTACGGTTTCAGCGACGAGCTGGAAAGCAATGCCTTGAACGTGCATATCCACCACCTGCGCCGCAAGCTCGGCAACGGCATTGTCGAAACCGTTCGCGGCCTCGGCTATCGACTGGGCCCGGCGGGTAACGAGGACACCGCGTCATGATGAGCCTGCGTCTGCGCCTGAGCCTGACCATCGGCGCGGCGTTTATCCTGATCTGGGCCCTGGCCGCGACCTGGATGCTCAGCGACCTGCGCCACCAGATGATGTTTTCCCTCGACCAGCGCCTGGTGGCTTCGGCGCGCATGGTCGCCGGGTTGCTGGAGCAGTTGCCGCCGATTTCGACCAAGGGCGACGGCACCCATTTCAGCGCCGAACAGCTTAATATCCCCGGTGGCATGGCCTGCCAGGTCAGCTCCCTGCGCGGCGAGATCCTCGCCCGCAGCCACAACAACCCGGAACAGGCCCTGGAGGACCAGACCGCCGGTTTCCATGACCAGATGATCGACGGCGCGCCCTGGCGCAGCTTCACCCTGGTGCGCGGCGACGTGCATATCACCACCGCCGACCGCCAGGTCGAACGCGAGGCGCTGAACCTCTCGGTGCTGCTGGCGGCCTCGGTGCCGGTCGGCGTGGCATTGGTGGGTTGCCTGTGCCTGCTGTGGCTGGGGATCGGCCAGGGCCTGGCGCCGCTCAATCGCATGCGCGATGCCTTGATGCGCCGTAGCCCCGACTCCCTCGAACCCTTGCAGGTGCAGCCGCTGCCCCGGGAATTGCAGCCGCTGCTGGACACCCAGAACCAGCTGTTCCAGCGTATCGGCAAGACCATCGAGCGCGAGCGCCGCCTGACCGGCGATGCCGCCCACGAACTGCGCAGCCCGCTGACCGCGATCAAGACCCACCTGCAAGTGGCGCGCATGACCGAAGGCGCGGCCCGTGACCAGTCCCTGGCCCACGCCGAGGCCGGCGCCGACCGCCTGCACCGGACCCTCGAGCAATTGCTGCTGTTGGCTCGGGTCGAAGGCAGCCTGTCGTTCGACGATGGTGTGCAGTGCAATGCCGAGCAGGTGGCGCGCCTGGCGATCCAGGATTCGGCCAATGGCAATCGTGGTCGCATTGCCTTGCACCTCGCGGAAAACTTCTCCGCGGCGCCGCTGGAAATGCCCTCGACCCTGTCCATCGCCGCCTTGCGCAACCTGCTGGACAATGCCCTGCGCCACACACCGGGGGATGCGCCAGTGGAATTGAACGTGGAAACCATCGGCAACCGCGTGCGCTTCCAGGTCCGCGACCACGGCCCGGGCATCGCCCCGGACGATCTGCAACACCTGACCCAACGTTTCTGGCGCAACAGCACCAGCACCGGTTGCGGCCTGGGGCTGGCGATTGTCAACGCCATCGTCCAGCGTTGCGGCTGCGTGCTGCACTTCGACAGCCGTCCCGACGGGCTGCGGGTCGAACTGACCATGCCGTTGCAGGCGGTCTGAACCCCCTCTCCTGAAAAACTCCTGATGCAAAGCGTCGCCCGGGTGTAAATCCTGGCGGCGCCGGTGCGTTTCCAGAACACAAAGCCTGCGCGCACCCGCGCGCGGGCACAGGGTTTTGGTCACTATCAGCAGAGTATTGAGGGATCGAGAGATGTCAGTCGCTACCAGCCTTATCGAAAAATTACCGGTGGGTGCCAGTCAGCTGCCGGTTGGAACGCTCTATCAGTTCGACGAGTCGCCGATCCTGGCCCGCCAGAGTCGCCAGGAATCCAACGCTCGCAGCTACCCACGGCGTATCCCCCTGGCGCTCAAGCGCGCCAAGGGCCTGTATGTCGAGGATGTCGAGGGCCGCCGTTTCATCGACTGCCTGGCCGGTGCCGGGACCCTGGCCTTGGGGCACAACCACCCGGTGGTGATCGAGGCGATCCAGCAGGTCCTGGCCGATGAGCTGCCGCTGCACACCCTCGACCTGACCACGCCGGTCAAGGACCAGTTTGTCCAGGACCTGTTCGGCTTGTTGCCCGAGGCCCTGGCCAAGGAGGCGAAGATCCAGTTCTGCGGCCCCACCGGCACCGATGCAGTGGAGGCCGCGCTGAAACTGGTGCGTACGGCCACGGGGCGTAGCACCATCCTGTCCTTCCAGGGCGCCTACCACGGCATGAGCCAGGGCGCCTTGAGCCTGATGGGCAGCCTGGGGCCGAAAAAACCGCTGGGTGCACTGTTGGGCAATGGCGTGCAGTTCCTGCCGTATCCCTACGACTACCGTTGCCCGTTCGGCCTGGGTGGCGCGCAGGGGGTCAAGGTCAATCTGCATTACCTGGAAAACCTGCTGAACGATCCCGAGGGCGGCGTGCAGTTGCCGGCGGCGATCATTGTCGAGGCGGTGCAGGGCGAGGGCGGCATGATCCCGGCGGACCTCGACTGGCTGCGCGGCCTGCGGCGGATCACCGAGCAGGCCGGCGTGGCGCTGATCGTCGACGAGATCCAGAGCGGTTTCGGGCGTACCGGCAAGATGTTCGCCTTTGAACACGCCGGCATCATTCCGGACGTGGTGGTGATGTCCAAGGCCATTGGCGGCAGCCTGCCCCTGGCGGTGATGGTCTATCGCGACTGGCTCGACACCTGGGCCCCGGGCGCCCATGCCGGGACCTTCCGTGGCAATCAGATGGCCATGGCCGCCGGTTCCGCGGTGATGCGTTATCTCAAGCAACACGACCTGCCGGCCCACGCGGCGGCCATGGGCACGCGTTTGAGCGAGCACCTGCGCATCCTGCAGCGGGACTTCCCGCAGTTGGGCGATATCCGTGGGCGCGGCCTGATGCTGGGGGTCGAACTGGTCGATCCGAGCGGTACCCCGGATGCCCAGGGTCATCCGCCAGCCTTTGCGCGCCTGGCGCCGCTGATTCAGCGTGAATGTCTCAAGCGCGGGCTGATTCTCGAACTGGGCGGGCGTCACGGTGGCGTGGTGCGGTTCTTGCCGCCCCTGGTGATCAGTGCCGCGCAGATCGACGAAGTGGCACGGATTTTCGGCGATGCGCTGGCGGCGGCGGTGGCCGGCCTCTAATTTTCTGCCGGGTTTCAACGTTTCCTTCTACACGAGCGTTGCGCAACGGGCGCGGCCTCATCCCCACACGACGGAGAACAGCAATGACTTCAGTATTCGACCGCGACGACATCCTCTTCCAGGTAGTGGTCAACCACGAGGAGCAATATTCCATCTGGCCGGACTACAAGGCGATCCCCAATGGCTGGCGCGCCGTGGGTAAAAGCGGTTTCAAGAAAGAGTGCCTGGACTATATCGAAGAGGTCTGGACCGATATGCGCCCGCTGAGCCTGCGCCAGAAAATGGAGGCGCAGGCCGTCGCGGGTTGAAGGCTTGCCCCCGCGCGCGATGGGGGCCGACTGTTCAGAGATCGTGATGGGCTATGTAAGGGTCCAGATTCTTCGCGTAGATCAATTCGCGCTTCAAATGATCGAGATCGTCAAAGACTTCCGATCCGTCGTAGCCCAGTGCTGGTGCTTTAAGGCAGAGCTGGTCGGGCATCCCGGCCTTTTGCAGGATCGGGATGACCTTCAATGAGCGGTCCGTTGAGCGATAGACCAGCACGGGGCCGTTCTCGACCTGGCCGAACAGAAACATGCCAGGTCGATGGAGTTGCGGATGGGTATCGAGCCTGAGTGTCCCGGGCAGGCCTCCGGGCGTCCCGGCCACCTGCACCATGCCGATGCTCTTGAGCCGCCATACCAGATCGCCAATGCTGCTGAATCTTTCGCTGTCAGGAATACCGGATCCGGCCGAGGCAAGGAACTGTCCTTCGCTGGCAATCAATGGGATCTCCGTGTAGGGCCTGTCTTTAGGTTTCTGGACCAGCAGGAAACCCTCGTTGGCGGTTTCAATCAGGAAGTCCGATGGCTTGTGCAGACACTCCCTGGGGTTGTGCTGGTTGGGGCGCAGGGGGGAGGACTGAATACTGATCTCCAGCTTCAGGTCCGCGCGGACCTGATGAACCCCATTGGAAAAAAGCGCCACTTCGCCGCTGTCAGGCGTGATCCGTAGCGCCGGCTTCCCCCCCGTGGCGACAGTACGCAGGCCCACCGCGCCTTGTAATTCGGCCAGACCGGGTATTTGCCTGAGCGTGTTGACATGGATACTTTCCACCAGCGCCAGCCATCGATGCGCACCGTATTGCTGTTGGTCGGCGCTGATCAGCTTGTGGGCAATATAGTTGAAGGTGGACAAGCGCCTGATGCTCGGACTCCATGCCGGGTCCCGGTTCTGCACGCGCTTCCCATCGGGATAGCTGATGGCCGTGTCCAGTGCCTGGATCCTGATACCGTGCTGGCGAGCGCCGACCAGCAATTGCCGCAGTGAATACTTGCCCTTCGGATCAATCGAGTCCTTGCTGTCCTCATTGCGAAGCAGGTTCTTCAGTTCGTCGGGTATCACACCCGTGGTGTGAAAGTCGTCCAGAAGCTGCTGGTCGAAGTCTTTCATCAGGTGCTGTACATAAATCCTTTGCACCTGCAGCTTCGAGAGAACCGGCAGGTTGTCGATCAGCAGTTGCCTCGCCATGGTTGACTTGGCGCCAGCCCCCAGCACCAGTCCCTGGCTGTTTTCGTAGATTTTTTCAAGGAACCGCGCCGGAGGACTTTCTGCCGGTAACTGCGGCACTGAGCGTTGGCCAGGGATGACCTGGGTGTGGGCAAAGAAGGCCTGGGCGGTTTTCTCCAGGAGTTCCTTGCGGCGAAAGAATTCGCTGCGGATATTGCGATTGACGCTATTCGTGGCATTGCCGGAGTCCATTATCGCGACACCCTTTTTTTCGCGGATTTCGGGGTTGAGCAAGTCCCTGAAGCGGGGCGAAGCTTCAAACGAGACATTCCAGGGTACTTTTACCGACAGTTTCAGGTCGGCGCCGATGAAGTTGGTATGGGTGGTGCTGGAGGCGACCGGCAGCAGCGTTTGTGCCGCGGGCCCGATCACCACATCTTCGACCTGCAGGCCGATAACGCCTTGGGCCATGGCCAGTCCCGGGGCAATTCTGGAGTGACGGCTATTGGCATGTTTGTTTTCCAGCAGGGCAATCCATTTACCCCCGGCGCCATTCAGCCGATCGGCGTGGATGACCTGATTGGCATGCTGGACCATCACCCGTCCGTGGTCGAACAGGGCGCGTTCATCTTTCGAGAGTGAGTAGCTCGCCGCACAATCGAGCGCCTGAACCCGAATACCGTGAGCTTGCGCGGTGCTGACCAGGCGATGGTAATTGTAAAAGCCCGGCGAGGAGCTGCCATACACGGTGCCCAGTACTCGCAAGTGGGTATCCAGTTGATGGCTCATGATTCCGGTTTTGTGGAAGTGGTCCAGGTGAGTTTGCTCGATATCGGTTCTGAGGTGCTCCAGATAAAGGGTTTTCACGCCTTTTTCAGCCAAGGTGGCCATGTTCTCGATCAGGAACAGCTTGCTGCCCGGGCTGGTCAGCACTTCGCCGAGGACCAAGCCTTCGGCGTCTTGATAAAAGGCTTCGATCATTGCGCGGGGGCTGGTGCCACGGCTTGGCTGGGGACGTGTGGGCGCGGGCGGCAGTGTGTTGTTTCTGAAGAAAGTGTCGGAATTCGCCAGCAGCCGTGCGCGCAGCTCCACGAGTTTCTTCTTCGTGGCGATTTGCACGAGGGAACTGCTGGTGTTCGACAAGGCTGGCGCCTGGGCGACAACCAGTCGATGTTCCTCAGGCAGTTGATACTGACGCAAGGCCGTTGCAGCACTGTTTTCTTTCCAGATATCGCTGCCCGCGACCCGGTACAAGGCCGGGCCCGAGGGTAGGAACTCTTCCCGCGCCTGGGCGCAGTAGGACCTGACGCTTTCGTCATAGCGGACCATGACCACCTGGCCATCTTCGAGATTGACGAACTTGCGCTGCTGGGCCACGCGAAACCCTTCGCTGTCGGCGGGCGGCAGGCCTTTGGGCGCGGGCCTTGAGTAGGCGCTCAAGGGGCGGCCCGGCGACAGGCTGTTGGCAACGGGCCCGGTGATGTTGCTGATGGCAATGGGGGCCGCACCGGGGATTTGTGCGACGGGAGCCACTACCGGCCTGACGGGCGGTGTGCCCCCAGGGGCGCTCGGCAGCACCGGGGTGCCGGTGGCGGGCAGGCGGTTGCGTATCGCCGGGCTGATTTCGGGGAGTCTGATGGCCGGCAGATCGGGTTGTCCGGTGCCGGAGGTGCCGGGGCGAATCGGTGTTCTGGGGGACATGACGGAATCCTTTCGTTGATCGTGGTCTCACTGGGGCCGGCCAACGGCGTGTCTTGCGCAGCGGGCAAGCCCTCTCCGGTGTTGCTCGGGTAGTGTTGGAGGCCTCGCGCGGCTAGCGCGGGGTATGGATAAACAGGTCCGCGGGGTCGACGAGGGACGATTCGTCGTTGTCGGTGCGCCACTGCTGCGTCAGCGTGTCGTAAGTGATCGCGTCGTAGGCCGCCTGGGAGCGTGTACTTGACGTCGAGTCGCTGATCACCCTGAGTCCTTTGATCCTGACGCGGTTGCTGGCCAGCTGGTCGTCTGCCTGATACTGTTCGATACAGCGCTTTATGGCGTCCAGATCGGCATGGGCGCGGGCATCCAGTTCCTGCAGCAACAGCTGGTCGAAGATCCGGTCCACCTCATACCGGGCGCCGGATGTCACGACGATGTAGATCAGGTCCATCGGTTGCGCGGGATCGTCGTGGGTCGGCAGCAGGAAGCGGATATTGCCGACCCATAGCTCCTGGGGGGCGATCCTGATATCGCCGGGCGTTACGATCTGCGCGCTTGCCTGGGTATGGATGTACCAGGTCGACGCATTGGCGGTTTTTGCCAGGGCACCCGGCGTCGACAGGCGCAGGGTCGCTCCGGCGCAGGGATAGAGTTCATAGCTTGAGCTCATGCCCTCCAGGGTGTAGATCGTCGAGGCGCCGCCGGCTTTGAAGTCGACGCGCTGCGGATGGTCCTTCAGCAAGGCGCTCTGGCTTTCCGGCGAACGGAACAGGCAGTTGCCGGTACGCCTGCGTAATGAGCCACGGCCATCGATGCTCCTGATGCCCGGGTTGCGGCTGTCGTCGAGATAGCTGGCGGTTGGCGCGCCGACCTGGTACGAACTGCCATCGCGCAGCACCAGGACAATCCCATGGTTCAGGTCGAACCCGGTGGTATGCAGCGCGGCGCCGACATCGGTCGGTTTGCCCATCCCCTCGACCACCCAATCCTTGAGCGCCACTTGCGTCTGGTCGTTGAACCGCAGTATCAGGCTGGCGTCGCTGTATTTCAGGTAGTTGAAGGCGCCGACGCTCCTCGATTGCACCTGGTAAAGTGCGCTGACCTGCTCGATCTCATTGCTGTCGTACTCCAGGAACAGCGTGGTTGACGGTCGCGCCTCGTCAGGCGTGACCAGGAAGGTCGTGTCCAGGGTCTTCCTGGCGATGAAGTAGCCGTTCGTCGAGGCTCCGGGAAGCCTGTACTCGCCGCCATTGACGGGCTGCGGGGCTGGCGGGAGTTTCCCGAGGACCAATACCGTTACCCGGATATCCTGGTCGTCGGTGCCTTCCAGGGTGGCCGGCAGATCGGGTTTGAGGGTGTGGCCTTCCTGGGTGACAAACAACAACAGGTCATTTTGCAGTTGCCGCCCGCCGTCGTGCCTGTAGACATCCCGGATGGTCAACTGGTGACTGGGCAGCACGCCATTTTCGTCACGCAACGAGGTGACGACCAGCGCGGTGTCGACGATGCGCCAGCTCTGGATGCGCTCCATGGGCCAGTCCAGTTCGATGGTGCTGGGTTCACCGCCGTCCTCGTCGAGGATTACGGCTCGTCCAGTCGGGGTAATCCGGTAGTGGTCTTTGCCGGCGCCGCCGGCGACCCTGCTCTCGGTGCCCTTGAGTATGAAGTGGTCGTCGCCGTCGCCGCCGCTCGCCTGGTCGTCCGAGCCCTGCAGGGTGATGTGGTTGGCCTGCGAGTTACCGGTCACGCGACTGCTGCCACCGGCAAGGGTCTCGACATGCTCGATGGCGGCCAGCGTGGCACAGGCGACCGGGTTGAGATCCGCGGCGTTACGGCGCAACCCCAAGGTGCCGCTGTCCAGGTCAACCTCGTGGCCGACGAAGTGGAGGTTATTGCGCGACGGGACCTGCCCTTGCAGCGACAGCGTATCCTGGCCGTCTCCACCCTGTAGCGCACTGATGGCGGGCACGTTGGGGGAGGTCAGGGTGGCCTGGGTCTGGAACAGAAAGGCGTCATCCCGATCGCCTCCGGTCAGGGTCTTTTTGCCGGTGGAAAAGGCAAAGTAGTTGGGTTTGTCGCGCACGCCGATGACCCGGTCGTTGCCGCCGCCCAATTGCCAGAGCAGGCCCTTTTTTTCCCCCGGCGTTCCGCTGACCAGACCCGGGATTTGCCCCAGGCCCTTTGCGGCATCGATGACATCGTCGCCTTCGCGGACCACCGGCGTATTGACGGTCGTATAGGGTTGTTCCTCGCCCTCATCCCAGCGCGCTGCCCAGTGTTTGACGGGCTCCAGCTCAACGTGGAAGCTGCCGTTCACCACCCCCGCGAGGGTTTCCTTCATTTCCACGTCGAGGAGCGCCCTGGCGCGGGTTTCCAGGGCTTTGCCATAGTCGACCCGGGTGCGTTCGACCAGGTAGCGGTCCATGACCTCCTGGTCCAGCGCCTGCCCGGTAAAGGCGAACCAGCCCGAGCGCCAGCGCTCGTTGACGCTCAGCTCGATATAGTCGTCGATATCGTCGACCTGGCGCACGGCGCTGTAGATCTTCGCACCGACGATCAATACCGCGCAGGCGACAAGACCGAGGGGGCCGGCGGAGCTGAAGCCGGCGGCGGCGGCCGCGCCGAGGGCCAGCGACAAGGTGGCGCTGGCAATGCTGAACCCGGCCGTGACGTAATGGTCCATGGCCTCCTTGCCGCTGGCCTTGGCGGCATTGTTGAACGCCACCACGGCACTGTGGATATCGAACGGCAGGGTCAGCACATTGCCCAGCAGGCCGGCACTGCGGCTGACCAGCAGGCCGGCGGAGGTGGCGCGAAAGCCCTGGAAAATCCTGCCGCCCTGGCTGAGCAGGGCCTCCCCGGTTTTCCGCAAGCCGCGCTCGACCAACACCGACGTCAGCTCGGCGCCAATACTGCCGGCATTCACGGCCGCCTCGGTGACGTCGCGCTTTTTCAGTGCTTCGCGGATGCCGACCAGGCCGCTGTAGATCCCGTAGGCCTGCATGCCGGATCCCGCCGTGAGCATGCTGCGGCTCTTGGCGGTATCGATCCAGCTCGGAAGGCTGAAGGTGACATATTTGTGCGTGAGGATTTGCAGGTTCTGCAAGCGCACCAGCAACTGATTGAGATGCTTCATCAGGTTGGCGGCCAGCGCCGGTTTTTCTGTCCCGAGCAAGGGCGGGGCCTGCTGGGAGCGTTGCGAGCCTATTTCAAACAGCACGTCGATCGGGCGCTGATGGCTGTCGTCCCCGGTCTCCAGATGCCGTTGCAGTTCATCCGGATCGAACTGCAAATCATCCACCAGGGCCCGGCCGCTGCCCTGGAGTTGCGGGTCGGCACTGTCGAGGGCGCGTCCGCCGAGCCTGGCGCCCATGTCGTAGAGTTCCACGCGACTGATGACAAAGCTGTCCAGGGTCACCGGTCCCAGGCGCGCGTCCAGTTCGGCGAGGCCGGCCCGGCCCCTGGCCGGTGAGGGAACGGGGCTGGTGGAAGGCTTCTTGACGGCAGGGTTTGCCACAAGGTCCGAGATGACAATGCCATCGACGGGTCTGGCGACCCGATCATTCCTGCTGAGTGTGTTGGCCATGGACAAGTCCTTTTATCGTGAGTTTTGAGGAACCGCACGAAGGAGTATCTCCAGGGGTGTTTTTGCGCTTGAGGTATCTGTTTATGGTTTCAGCCTGTCCTTGTCGGGGATGAGCGGAATCTGCAGCGGGACAACGCTTGTCTATAAGGGAGCCAGTTTCTCCAGGACTTGCGTGATCGAGTCTTCAAGCCCGGTCAGCGGGTCGGCGTTCTCGTTCTCGAGCACCAGCAGCGTACTGCCGGCCTGACTGATCGCCGACTTCACGGCCTGCGGAGGCTGACGGTGATCCAGCACCAGTTTCACCTCGGCGTCCTTGAGGGTTGCGCTCAGCTTGGCCAGGGCCTCGGGCGTCCATTGCTCGTCGGCCCGGGCATCGACCTGGATCAGCTCCAGGTTGAGTCCACCTACCAGGTAGTTGAAGCGCTCGGAGAGGCTGAACACGCTCAGGTTGTCGGCTTTGGCCAGCCGTGCTTCGCTGTCGGCGCTGAGTTTGAGCAGGCGCTGCTTGAGGGTCGCCAGGTTGCTCTCGATCTTCGGCTTGGCCTCGGGGGCCAGGCGCACCAGGTCGGCGGCGATCACATCGGCCATCCGTCCCAGGTTGTTGCTCGACAGCCAGGGCTGGCTGTTCAGACCGTCCACGCCGTTGCCCGGCTGCACCGCGATACCCGCCAGGCCGCCGTCCACCGGACGGGCCGCATCGACCTCGACGATTCGTACATTGCTGCGCCGGGCCATGGGGTAGAGCGGGTCCTCGGGCCACAGTGAACGCAGCCCGATCACCGCGTCGGCATTGTTCGCCAGCTTCTGCAGGGCGGGGGCCCCGCGACCGCTGAAATAGGCGCTCTGGCGACTGCCCGGCAGGTTGGCATCGGCGGCCCGTTGCAGTTCCACGTCGGTGTCCTTGAGCAGGATTTCGCCCAGGCCGTAGGTGATCGGCAGGCTGGCGAGAATGCGCACCGGCTTGGCCGCGCTGCTGGCATGCAACGCCACAGTGCCCAGGCCGTGATTGGCGGTGATCTGCAGAGGCGCCTGGTTGGCGAACGACGCTACGCTGTACAGGCTACTCAGGGTCAGGGCGAGCGCCAGGGGGAGAAAAACAGGCATTTATCCAATATTCCCTTTGAGGCTGGGCACGGTGCCACGGGCGAGCGCCGCGAGGGCGAAGGCGATACCGGCCATCAGGATGATCGCCGCGCCGGACGGCACGGGCAGGTCGAACAGGATCGGCAACAGGATGCCGCAGAGGGTGCTGACGGTGGCAATCGCCACCGAGATCCAGAAGAACCCCTTGAGCGACTGGCTGAGCAGGCGCGCGGCGGCGGCCGGAATCACCAGCAGGGCGCCCACCAGGATTGCGCCGATGACTTTTACCGCCGCCACGGTGATCAGCGTCACCAGCACCACGAACAGGTAGTCGAGGGTCTTCACCGCGACACCGCGCACCGCCGCCAGTTGCGGGTTGAAACTGGCCAGCATGATGCGGTTGTACAGCGGCAGGCTCAGGCCCATCACCAGGCTGCCGACAATCAGCAGCACCAGCAGGTCGTCGCCGTTGACCGTCAGCACCGAACCGAACAGCACGTTTTCCAGGATATGCACGTTGATCTTGCCGGCCAGCACCAGCAGCAGGCTCGCACCGAGGGCCAGGGACACCGAGAGAAACACCCCGATCAGGGTATCCGGCGCCAGGCCGGTGCGGTTGCGCAGGTAGTTGAGCAGCACGCCGAACAGCAGGCAGTAGCCGAACAGGCTGCCGTAGGGGCCGGTGTAGGGTTCGCCGAGCAGGATGCCGATGGCCACGCCGGTCAGGGCCGCGTGGCCCACGGCTTCGGAAAAGAACGCGAAGCGCTTGACCACCACCAGGGTGCCGAGGCCGCCCAGCACCGGGCCAATCAACAGCCCGGCGATCAGGGCATTGACTACAAAACCGTAAGCCAGTGCCGCCGGCAGGAAACCGGACGAGGCCCAGCCCTGGATCATCAGGCGAAAAGCTTCATAAGTCATGGCCGGGTCTCCTCGTTGAGGCTGCGCGGATGGGTGGAGAACAGGCTCAGCAGGCGGTCCGGGGTCAGGGCCTCGGCCGGCGAGGCGTCGAACAGGATGCGGCGATTGAGGCCGGTGACCCGGTCGGCCAGGCGCTTGACCGCTTCCAGGTCATGTTCGATCCACAACACGGTGATGCCGGCGCGGCGCCAGTCGAGTAGCAAACGCTCGAAAACCTGGATGCCGGTTTCGTCCAACGCTGACATCGGTTCGTCGAGCACCAGCAGTTGCGGCGGCGGAATCAGGCCCTGGGCCAGCAATACCCGCTGCCGTTCGCCGCCGGACAAGGCGCCCATGCGGCGCTTGCGTTTGTCCTGCATGCCGACCCGTTCCAGTGCCTCGCCGATCGCCCCGGCGAAATGCCGGGACAGGCCGAGAAAGGCCGGACGGCGCTGGCACATGGCGGCCATGAAATCGTCGACGGTCATCGGCAGGCCGCGGTCGAATTCCAGGGCCTGGGGCACATAGCCGATGATCCCGGGAGCGTCGGGCCATTCCAGGCTCAGGCGTCCCTGGTGGGGCATCTGCCCGAGCAGGGTCTTGATCAGCGAGCTCTTGCCGCCACCGTTGGGCCCGACCAGAGCATGTATATGACCGGGACGGACCTGGAAGGTCACGTTGTCGAGAATGATGGTGCGCCCGAGTGTCAGGCTCACCCCGGCGAAATCGAGGGTCGGTCCGATGGCCTCGACCGCGATGCATTCGGCCGCCGTCATACCCCGGCCTCCTGAATCGCCCGGACCACGGTGTCCAGGTTGTCGGTCATTTCCTTCTCGTACTTGTCGGCGCTGTAGTCGCCATAGGAAATATGCGACAGCGGATAGATCCGCACCCCCGACTCGCGGCGGATGGTCTCGACATAGGTGGACGGGAAGTCCAGCTCCGAGAAGATCACCTTCACATCCAGCTCGCGCAGTTGGTCGATGGTCTTCTTCAACTGGCTCGGGCTCGGTTCGATGCCGTGGGCCGGCTCGACCACGGCGGTGACTTCCAGGCCGAACTCCCGCAGCAGGTAGTCATAGGCCGCATGCACCGTCGCCACCCGCAGGTCGGCATTGGGTGCCTGGGTCAGCTTGGCCAGGGCGTCGGCGCGGATCTGCCGCAGGCGCTTGCCGTAGGCCCGGGCGTTGGCGGTGTAGGTCTTGGCATTGTCCGGGTCGAGCTTGCCGAGTTCCCGGGCAATGTTGTTGACCTGGGCGATGGAGGCGCTGATGGAGAGGAAGGTGTGTGGGTTGACCACCTTGCCGGCGCCTCGCGCGGCGGTGCCGGTGGCCGCCAGCAGCGGCACGTTTTCATTGGCCTCGATCACGGCGATGTCGGGCTTTTCGCTGGCGGCGATCATGCGGTCGGCGAAGTCGTCATGACCGACGCCATTGACCACGATCACATCCAGCGTGCCGATGCGCTTGATGTCCTCGGCCCGGGGCTCGTAGGCGTGGGGATTGAAGCCGGCCGGGATCAGCGGCACCACCTCGGCCTTGTCGCCGACGATATTCGCCACGTAGCTGTAATAAGGGTGCAGGGTGATGCCGATGCGCAGGCGCTTGGCCGGGTCGGCCTGGACCTGGAAGGACAGCAGCAGGGGCGAGAGCAGCAGCGCGAGCAACAGGCGACGGCGGCCGAACAGAGCTGAAATGGACATGGGTAGACAGTCTTCCCTGGGGTGAGTCGGAAGGTTCAGTGCCGATGCTGGCGGGTTACGCCGGCATCGAATTGCGCGACCACCAGTTGCCAGCCGCCGGCGATCAGGGCGCTGTCGCTGAGGTCGGCGGGTGCCGCCAGGTTGTTGCTGCGGTTGAGCCAGATATCCGGCGCGGCGTTTGTATCGCTGCCGACCCGCATCAGGAAGGAACCGGCGGTGGCCGTGGCGTGACTCAGTCCGAAGTAGGCGCGTTGGTCGAGCAGGTGCCAGGCGTGACCACCGCGACTGACCGAGCTGGCGTCCTGGGCGAAGGGGGCAAACCCTTCTTCGCCGAGTTGCTCGGGGGCGGGCAGGGCTTGCTGGTCCTGTTGCAGCAGATGGATTTCGTCGAGGGTGACCCGCAGGTCGGCGTAGATGCCCTGCTCGCCGGCGCTCAGGTCGCGGCGCGCATCCACCTGATAGGCCTCGAGGGTGCTGACGTTCTGCTGCTCGCCATGCAGCGCGACCACGGAGCCGGCGACCAGCAGCACGATCAGGCAGAACAGCAGCACGTAGAGGGTTTCATGGCCGGCCCCGGCGGGGCGGACGATCTGGGTGGTCGAGGTGCTCATGGGGCTTCGATATCCCCATGGTCGATTTCAACGATATGCCCGGGACCGGCGTCGAACAGCACATAGAAATCGGTCGCCGGCTTCTTGAAGGTCAGGGTCGAGTCCTGCCCCAGCTTGCCCGGCAGCAGGATGCTTTCGTCATAGCCGATCACGTCCAGGGTCACCCCGGTGGCCGCGCTGCCATCGGAGAAACCGCCCTTGCATTGAATCTGTTCGGCATCGATCTGCTTGCACTCGCAGATCGGGTTGTGGGCCAGGGCGTTGGTACTGAAACCGGCGGCCAGCAGCAGGAGGCCGGTGGCAAGCGTCTTGGGTGGCGTGAAGGTCATTTCCGCGCTCCTTGTTTGTCCAGCCAGGCAAGGGTGGCCGGGGAGGCCTGGCGCAGTGGAAGAGAGGCCTGGTGCACCGAACCGTCCCAGCCCTCGAGGGTGATCCAGAGTTCGGCATCGTCCTGGGTCCGGTCGGGAATCGGCACCACGGCGTTCATGCGATAGGCGGTGCCGAAGAAGATCACTCCGGCGGCACGCAGGCTGCGGGGTTTGCCCACGCGCAGGTAGGCGGCCTTGACCTGCTCGCCACAGCGGTCGCAGAGGCGCGCGTTGAAGCTTTTCAGATAACCGGCGGGCCCGTCGCGACGGGGTCCTTCGTCCCAGAGTTCGGCCATTTCCAGGCTCCAGGGGCCGACCTGGATTTGATTGAGGTGTTTGCCCAGGCCGGTGTCGCCACGGAACAGCGCGGCATCGGAAAAGTAGCGCGGCATGAAACCCAGGGGGATCAGCACCAGCAGGATATTCAGATGGAAGCGCCACTTGTGCCAGAAGCGGCGGAGGGGCGAGGGCGCCGGCAGCGGGCTGTCCTTGCTCACGGGGTCACCTCCGGGGTCTCGGCATTCAGGGCCGCGTGGGCCTTGGGCGCGGGCACCCGTTCGGTCTTGGCACTGCGTTTCAGGGCCTGGGCGGTGGCCAGGGCGGTGCGCTTGGTCCAGATCAGCAGGCCGCTCAAGACCATCATGCTCAACACCAGGCCGAAGAAAAACCAGATCAGCTTGATCCACAGGCCGCCGAAATCCCCGGTGTGCAGGGGCCGCATCGATTCGGTGACGAACTCCAGGTTGTTGCGATCCGAGAGCAGGCGCGATTGTTCGATCTTGCCGGTGTAGGGGTTGATCTGCAGGGTCTGGTACATCAACGGATAACCGCTGCGGCCGCCGACTTCGATGGGGCTGAAGGCGTTGCCGGGCAGGCTGACAAAGCTCGAATCGAGCCCGGGAACCCGTTGCTGGGCGATGCGCAGGGCTTCGTCCGCGCCGAGCATCGGCGCCGGCCGGCCGTCGGGCATCAGCGGCGCGCTGTCATGGGAAATGATCGCCGGGATCGGCCGGCTGGCGAAGCTGATCTGGTTGTCGGCGAGGATCGCCTGGATCAGGAACCAGGTGCCGGTGATGGAAATCACCGCGATAAACCAGATCGACCAGATGCCGCTCAGCCGGTGGAAATCCCCCCAGAAAATCCGCGCGCCGTGGTTGAAGCGCAAGGTCGGCTTGAAGAAGCCCTTCCAGAAACGCTTGTACACCACCAGTCCGGTGACCAGCGACGCCAGCAGCGGTAGTCCGAGCAGCGACACCAGGTACCAGCCCCAGCTGTAACCGTTGACGAAAGGCACCAGCCACCAGCCGTGCAGGGCGCGGGTGAACTGCTTGAAATCGAACGGCGGGCTGATGCCCTGGATCACCCCGGTATAGGGATTGACGTAGACGATCACCGAGCGGCCGTCGGGGTAGTTGATATCGGCGCGCAAGGCGAAATGCGCTTCGTCCGGGCGAATGATCTGCTGGACGATCACCTCGGGATCGCTCTTGGCGATGGCGGCGATCACCTGGTCGAAGCTGAGCAGCGGCGCGTCGTCGAACGGCTTGCTGGCGCGGATCTCGGGATTGGCCAGCCAGACGATTTCCTGGCTGATCACCGCCAGGGTGCCGGTGACACAGACGATCAGGACAAAGAACCAGATGGGCAGCGCCAGCCAGCCATGGACCAGGAACCAGAGTCTTGAGCGGGATTTCTTCGAGGTGGAAGGCTTCGACATGGGAAAGCGGCGGCTCGATTTCTAAGGGTGTCATTTGGATAAGACGGATGAGCCCCGGAAAAACGTATAGGGAAATGAAAGTAAATGTTTCAGCGGTCAAAACCGCCTTGGTCGCCGACCGACGTTGCCCGGTCCGCCTAATTTCCCTGTACGGCCATCCGTTAATCGAAGCACAGCCAAGTGCGTGGCGCATTTGCGCGCCCCCACTTGCGATCCGAGATCAAGGGAGAAGAGTCGTCATGAACACTGCATTGAGTTTGGATATCCGGCCGCTGCTGACCGGGTCGGGCACCTTGCCCATGCTGATCCAGGCGCCTGAACCCGGTCTCGACCTGCGCGAGGCGTTCGCCGAATGCAAGCCGCTGATCGACGCGCACCTGTACCGTGCCGGCGGGATTCTGCTGCGCGGTTTCGAGGTGGGCGGTGCCGAGGCCTTCCGCGAGTTCGCCGCCGGTTTCGGTCATCCATTGCTCAACTACGAGTTCGGCTCGACGCCGCGCAGCAATGTGACCAAGGGGGTCTACACCTCCACCGAATACCCGGCGCACCAGAGCATTCCGCTGCACAACGAGCAGGCCTACACCCTCGAATGGCCGATGAAGATCTGGTTCTACAGCATGATCGCCGCGCAGACCGGCGGCGAGACGCCGATCTGCGACAGCCGTGAAGTCTATCAGCGGGTCCCGGCGCGGATCCGCGAGCGTTTCATCAGCAAGGGCCTGATGTACGTGCGCAACTACGGCAACGGCCTGGATGTGGAGTGGAACCAGGTGTTCAACACCGAGGACGAGGCGCTGGTCGAGGCCTACTGCCGGGCCCATTCCATCGAATGCGAATGGAAGGACGACGGCGAGTTGCGCACCCGCCAGCGCTGCCAGGCGGTGGCCCGGCACCCGGTGACCCAGGACATGGTCTGGTTCAACCAGGCGCATCTGTTCCATGTCTCGAACCTGCAGCCGGAAGTGCGCGAGACCCTGCTCGATGCGGTGGACGAGGAAGACCTGCCGCGCAATGTCTATTACGGCGACGGCTCGGCCATCGAGGTCGACCTGCTGGACGAAGTCCGTGGCGTGCTCGACGACTGCACCATCAGTTTTCCCTGGCAGGAAAACGATGTGCTGATGCTCGACAACATGCTCAGCGCCCACGCCCGTTCGCCGTTCACCGGCAAGCGCAAGGTGGTGGTGGCGATGGCCGAGGGGTACGCGCAATGAATCCGCGGGACGCACAGCAACTGGCCCGCCGTTTTATCGCGTTGCCCGAGGAAAAGCGCAAGGTCTTCCTCGCCGCGATGGACCGGGAGGGCGTCGATTTTTCGTTGCTGCCCATCGTTGCCGATAACGGCGTCGCCGAACGCGACGGCCTGTCCTATGCCCAGCAGCGCCTGTGGTTTCTCTGGCAGCTCGACCCCACCGGCGCGGCCTACAACCTGCCGATGGCCGTGCGCCTGAATGGTGTGCTGGAGCTGCCTGCGCTGGAGCAGGCCTTCAGCGCCCTGGTGGCGCGCCATGAGTGCCTGCGCACCACCTTTGGCCAGGACGGCGAGCGGGCTTTCCAGCGCGTGGCCGAGCCGAGCGCGGTACGCATCGCGATCAGCGACCTGTCCGCGCTGGCCCCGGACCTGCGCGTGCAGCGCGCCCGGCAAGCCATGGCCGAGGAGGCGGGGCAGGCGTTCGACCTGGAGCGCGGGCCGTTGCTGAATATTCGCCTGCTGCGCCTGGCCGAGCAGGAGCATGTGCTGTTGCTGACCCTGCACCACATCATCGCCGACGGCTGGTCGATGAATATCCTGGTGGATGAGTTCACCCGTTTGTATGACGCCTGCGTCGCCGGCCAGGCACCGGGTTTGTCGCCCCTGACCGTGCACTACCGCGACTACGCCCTGTGGCAGCGCAGCTGGCTCGAAGCCGGTGAGCGTGAACGGCAACTGGCCTATTGGCGCGGGCACCTGGGCGAAGAGCATCCGCTGCTCGACTTGCCCACCGACCGGGCCTATCCGGCCCAGGCCAGTCACCGTGGCGCGCGTCTGGAAGTACGGGTCGACGCGGACCTGCGCCAGCAACTCAAGACCCTGGCCCAGCGCCAGGGGGTGACCTTGTTCGTGGTCCTGCTGGCTTCGTTCAAGACCCTGCTATACCGCTACAGCGGGCAAACCGATATCCGTGTCGGGGGCCTGATCGCCAACCGTACCCGCAGCGAGACCGAGGGCCTGATCGGCTTCTTCGTCAACACCCAGGTCTTGCGCAGCGAGGTCAGTGGCCAGCAATCCTTCGCCGAGTTGCTGCAGCGCGTACGCGAGGCCGCCGCCGGTGCCCAGGCCCATCAGGAACTGCCTTTCGACGCCTTGATCGAGGCCCTGCAACCGGCCCGTAGCCAGAGTCACAACCCGCTGTTCCAGGTGATGTTCAACCACCAGCCGTTGGTTACCGATGTGCAGGGCAAGACCCTCGCCTGCGGGCTGCAGGTGCAGCACCTGGGTGCGGAGGAGGGCGCTGCGAGTTCGCGGGAGCACGCCGCCGCCAGCGACCTGATGCTGGAAACCCGCGAGGAAGGCGAGCAGCTGTTCGCCGCCTTTACCTATGCCACCGATATTTTCGACGCTGAGACCATTGCCCGTCTGGCCGGGCACTGGCGCAATCTGCTGGCGGCTGTGTGCCGCGATCCGCAACAGGCGGTGGCGCAGTTGCCGATGTTGGTGCCCGAGGAAATCATCCAGTTGCTGGGCCATTCGACCGGCAAACCGGCATCGGTCGCTGATCCGATGCTGCTGCCGCAGCTATTTGAAGCCCAGGTCCGGCGGACCCCCGAAGCCACAGCGCTGATCCTCGCCGAACCCGAAGGTGCACCCCACCTGACCTACGCCGAACTGAACCGCCGGGCCAACCGCCTGGCCCATCTGTTGCGCGAGCGCGGCGTCGGCCCCGACGTGCTGGTGGGGCTCGCCGTGTCCCGCAGCCTGGAAATGGCCGTGGCCATCCTCGCCGTGCTCAAGGCCGGTGGCGCCTATGTGCCGCTGGACCCGCAAACCCCCACCGAGCGCTTGCAGCACATCCTGCAGGACAGCGGCCTGCAACTGTTGTTGACCCAGAGCCCTTGGCTGGCCAGCCTGCCGACCTTCCAGGGCGGCGAAATCCTCTGCCTGGACCAGCTCGACGACTCGGCCTTTTCCGACCACGACCTGCCGGCAAGCATCGAGCCGGATTCCCTGGCCTATGTGATCTACACCTCGGGCTCCACCGGCCGGCCGAAAGGCGTGGCGATCAGTCATGCCGCCCTGGCCGAATTTATCGCCCGGGCCAGCGAATACAGCCAACTGGTGGACTCCGACCGAGTCCTGCAAATGGCCACCAGCAGCTTCGACGGCTTTGTCGAGCAGTTCTTCCCGCCGCTGTGCCTGGGCGCTTGCGTGGTCCTGCGGGACGGCCGCCTGTGGGACAGTGCGACCCTGCATGACGCGATCCTTGAACACGGCATCACCCTGGCGGACCTGCCGGCCGCCTACTGGCACCTGCTGGTCCAGGACTGGGCGGCCCGGCCACCGCAGCAATATGGCGTGCTGCGGCAGATCCATATCGGCGGCGAGGCCATGGCGGTCGACGGCCTGCGTCTCTGGCCGCTCGCCGGCCTGGGCCACGTACGGCTGATCAACACCTATGGCCCGACCGAAGCCACCGTGGTTTCCACCACCCATGACTGCTCGGCACTGTTGCCTGAAGATGTGTCCTGGCGCGGCGTGCCCATCGGCCAGGGGTTGCCCGGTCGACGGCTGCTGGTGCTGGACGACGAACTGAACCTGCTGCCCCAGGGCGCGGTCGGCGAGTTGTATATCGGCGGACCCGGCCTGGCGCGTGGCTATCAGGGGCAACCGGCCCTCAGTGCCCAGCGCTTTATCGTCGATCCGTTCAACCCCGGCGAGCGCCTCTACCGCAGCGGCGACCGCGCCCGCCTGCGCGCCGACGGTGCCCTGGAGTACGTCGGTCGGGTCGACCACCAGGTGAAGATTCGCGGTTTCCGTATCGAACTGGGGGAAATCGAAGGTCGTCTGTTGCAGTGCCCGGGCGTGCGCGAAGCCGCCGTGCTGGCCCTGCCGCTGACGGGCGGCACGCAACTGGTCGGCTATCTGGTGGCGGAGCAGGCCGCGGACGCGGCGACCCTGCGCCAGCAGGTCAAGACCTTGCTGCAAGGCCGGTTGCCCGAGTACATGGTGCCGACCCACCTGCTGCTGTTGCCGCGCCTGCCGTTGACCCCCAGCGGCAAGCTGGACCGCAAGGCCTTGCCGCTGCCCGATCCGAGCCAGTTGCAGGCCCGTTACCGGGCGCCCCACAGCGAGATCGAGCGCAATCTCGCCGAGATATGGGAACAGGTCCTGCAGGTGCCGCAGGTCGGGCTCGACGATCATTTCTTCGAATTGGGCGGGCATTCGTTGCTCGCTGCCCAGGTGATCGCGCGGATCAAGGCGCGCCTGGCGGTCAGCCTGCCGTTGCGCAGCCTGTTTGAAACCCCCTTGCTGGGGGACCTGGCGATTGAAGTGGCGAGCCTGGTCAAGGGCGTCGGTGAGAGCGACTGGGGTGATATGGAGCAGTTCATGAGTTCGCTGGAGGAGGTGGGAGCATGAGTGCCCAGGCCGCATTGAGTCTTGCCAAACGTTTTATCGGCCTGCCGCTGGAGCAACGGCGGCAGTTCCTCGCCCGCCTGAACCAGCAGGGCAAGGATTTCAGCCTGCTGCCGGTGCCGGTCAGCCGCCATGAGCAGGCGGTGATTCCCTTGTCCTATGCCCAGCAGCGCCTGCTGTTCCTCTGGCAGCTAGAACCGGACAGTGCCGCCTACAATATGGCCGCTGCCTTGCGCCTGCGCGGTCAACTGGATGAAAGCGCCATGCAGCGCGCTTTCGAACATCTGGTCCAGCGCCACGAAGTGCTGCGCACCCGCTTCCAGGTCGACGGCGAGCAACCGCGCCAGGTGATCCTCGACCAGCATGCGCTGCCGCTGGAGCGTATCGACCTGACGGCCTGCGCCGCCGAAACCCGTGAAGCCGAGTTGGCCGAGCGGGTCGCCGCGCTCACCGCGCAACCTTTCGATCTGCTCGCCGGCTCCTTGCTGCGGACCACTCTGATCCGGCTCGACGAGGCGCAATGGGTGCTGGTGGTGTGCATGCACCATATCGTCTCCGACGGCTGGTCGATGGACGTGATGGTCAAGGAGTTCGTACAGGGTTATCAGGCCTTCTACCAGAACCGCGAGCCCGGGCTGCCGGAACTGGCCTTGCAGTACGCCGACTATGGGATCTGGCAACGCCGCTGGCTGGAAGCGGGCGAGGGCGAGCGGCAGCTGGATTACTGGCGGCGGCAATTGGGCGAGGAGCAGCCGCTGCTGGAGGTGGCTGCCGACTTCCCGCGTCCACCGGTGCAGAGCTTCCGGGGCCAGACCCTGCGTTTCGATTTCGGCGCCGAGCGTTCGGCACGGCTCCAGGCCTTTGCCCGCAGCCAGGGCCTGAGCCTGTTCATGCTGGTGCTCGGCGGTTATGCCTGCTTCCTTTCGCGGCACGCCGGACAACGGGATATCCGCGTCGGTGTGCCCAACGCCAACCGTGGTCGGGCCGAGGTCGAAGGCCTGATCGGCTTCTTCATCAACACCCAGGTGTTGCGTTGCGAAGTCGACGAGCGCGAGAGTTTCCTTGAGCTGCTGGCGCGGATTCGTGAAAGCAGTTTTGGCGCCCAGGCGCACCAGGAGTTGCCGTTCGAACAACTGGTGGATGCCCTGGCGCCGCAACGCAGCCTGGACCACAACCCGCTGTTCCAGGCCAAGTTCAACCAGAACGTCGGCATGCAGAAGCAGCGCACCCTGAGCCTGCCGGGCCTGCTGGTCGAGGAATACCCGCTGCACAAGGACGGCACCCACTTCGATCTGGCCCTGGACATCACCGACGCCGGCCATCTGATCCTTGGTGAGATGACCTATGCCAGCGACCTTTACCAACCCTCGACTATCGAGGGTTTCATTGTTTCGTTGCTGCGGCTGTTAGATGCCGTGATGCGCGCCCCGCACGCGCCGCTGCTGAGCCTGGAAAACCGCCCACCGGCCCTGGCGACGGAACCCCGTATAGCGGCGATTCCGGTTCTGCAACAGTGGAACGCCCAGGTGCAACGCCAACCCCAGGGACTGGCCGCTCGCTGCCTCGAGCGGACCCTGGGTTTCCTTGAACTGGACCAGGCGGCCAATCGCCTCGCCCATCATCTGCGCGACCAGGGTGTCGGCGTCGGCGAGCCGGTGGCGGTGCTGCTGGAGCGCTCGCTGGACTGGCTGACCTGTGTCCTGGGGATTCTCAAGGCCGGTGCGGTGTATATGCCGCTGGACAGCAAGGCCCCGGATGCACGTTTGCAACCGATGCTCGAACGCGCCCGCGCGCGCCTGCTGCTGTGCGCCGAAGGCGATCCCCGGGTGACGACGCTGGCCGTTGCCGGTTGTATCGGCCTGGCTTATGCCCCCGGACAATGGCGTCATCAAGCCGATACCACGCCGGACCTGGACCTGGCGGAACAGGCCCCGGCCTACGTGATCCATACCTCCGGCTCCACCGGCCTGCCCAAGGGCGTGCTGGTCAGCCACGGGGCCCTGGCCAGTTATGTCAGCGGCCTGCTGGAGCGTCTGGAGCTGGCACCCGAGGCGAGCATGGCGCTGGTCTCCACCATCGCCGCCGACCTCGGTCACACCATGCTGTTCGGTGCCCTGTGTTCCGGGCGCACCTTGCATGTGCTGCCCGAAGAGCTGGGTTTCGATCCCGACCGCTTCGCCGAATACATGCGCGAGCATCAGGTCGGCGTATTGAAGATCGTTCCCGGCCATCTGGCGGCGTTGTTGCAGGCGAGCGAGCCCGCCGACGTGCTGCCCTGGCATGCGCTGGTCGTCGGTGGCGAAGCCTGTTCGCCGGCGTTGTTCGAGCAGATACGGGCACTCAAGCCGGACTGCCGTTTTATCAATCACTACGGTCCCAGCGAAACCACCGTCGGCGTGTTGGCGAACGAAGTCTCGGCGTTGCATCCGCATGCCCGGGGTGTCGCGGTGGGCCGCGCCTTGCCGGGTGCCCACGGCTATGTGCTGGACGATGTACTCAATAGCGTCGCCGAGCAGGTGCCGGGCGAGCTGTATATCGGTGGCGCCAGTGTCGCCCTGGGTTATCTCGGGCAGCCGGGGCTGACCGCCGAGCGTTTCCTGCCCGATCCCTTCGGTGTGCCGGGAGCGCGGGTCTATCGCAGCGGCGACCGCATGCGTCGCACGCGCCAGGGACTGCTGGAATTCCTCGGGCGCAATGACGACCAGGTGAAGATTCGCGGTTACCGGGTGGAGCCGGCGGAAGTCGCCCGTGTGCTCCAGGGCCTCGACGGCGTGGCCCAGGCGGCAGTCCTGGCATTGCCGGTGGATGAGGACGCCGGGCGCCTGCAACTGGTTGCCTACTGTGTCGCGGCAGCCGGTGCGCAATGCTCGGTCGATGACCTGCGCCGCCAATTGCAGGTGTGCCTGGCCGATTACCTGGTGCCGGCGCAGATCGTGCTGCTGGAGCAATTGCCGCTGACCGCCAACGGCAAGCTGGACAAGCGTGCGCTGCCGCAGCCGGGAACCGTGCAGCAGGGCTATGTTGCCCCGGTCGGCGAGATCGAAGAGCAACTGGCGGCGGTCTGGGCCGATGTGCTCACGCTGGAGCGGGTCGGCACCCGCGACAACTTCTTCGAACTGGGCGGCGACTCGATCCTCAGCCTGCAGATCATCGCCCGGGCCAAGCGCCTGGGCATCCGCCTCAGTCCCAAGCAGTTGTTCGAGAAACAGACCATCAGCCAGTTGGCCACGGTGGCGAAGCGGATCGAGAAGAAGCCGGCGAGCGAGGTCGTGGCCCAGGCCAGTGGCCGGCAGTTGCTGCTGCCGATCCAGGCACGGTTTTTCGAGATGGAGATTGTTCAGCGTCAGCACTGGAACCAGTCGCTGATGCTCAAGCCCCGTGAAACCCTGGAGGCCGCGCCTCTGCAAGCGGCGCTCGCGGCGCTGGTGGCGCAACACGATGCTCTGCGCCTGAGCTTCGACCTACAGGAGGGTCAATGGCAGGCGCACTACGCCTCGGCAGCGCCGGCCGATCTGCTGTGGGTCCGTGAACTCGCCGACCCGAGGCAACTGACGGAGCTGGCCGATCAGGCCCAGCGCAGCCTGGACCTGAAGCACGGCCCGTTGTTGCGTGCGGTGCTGGTCAATCTGCCCGCCGGCGAGCAGCGCCTGCTGCTGGTGATCCATCACCTGGCGGTGGACGGCGTGTCCTGGCGGATCCTGCTGGAAGACCTGCAGCAGGCTTATATTGCCAGCGCCTCCAGGCAGCCACCGGCTCTGGCCGCGCGCAGCAGTTCGCTGCAGACCTGGGCCGAGCAGTTGCACGGTTATGCTCGCAGCGCACGTCTGCTGGCCGAGCGTGATTACTGGTTGCAGACCCTGGCGGGCGACCTCCAGGAGTTGCCGTTTGAACGGGCTCCCGGGCAGGTATCTGTCGGCGAGGTCGGTCATGCCAGCTCACGCCTGGACAAGACGCTGACCCAGCAACTGCTCAAGGTCGCGCCGACCGCCTATCGCACCCAGGTCAACGACCTGCTGCTGACCGCCCTGGCGCGGGTGCTCTGCGACTGGAGCGGACAACCGTCGGTATTGGTCCAGCTCGAAGGCCACGGTCGCGAAGACCTGTTCGACGACCTCGACCTGAGCCGCACGGTGGGCTGGTTCAGCAGCCTGTTTCCGCTCCGCCTCACACCCCAGGCGGAGCCGGGTGTTTCCCTGTGCGGCATCAAGGAGCAACTGCGGGCGGTGCCGAACAAAGGCATCGGTTATGGCGTGCTGCGTTACCTGGGCGATGCCGGTTTTGCCCAGCAACTGGCGGCCTTGCCCCAGGCGCGGGTGACCTTCAACTACCTGGGCCAGTTCGACGGCAGTTTCACCGAAGCCGACGGCGCGCTGTTCGTGCCCACCGGCGAATCCACCGGGCGCAACCAGCCAGAGGACGCGCCGTTGGGCGACGGCCTGAGCCTCAATGGCCAGGTGTTCGACGGCGAGCTGCAACTGGATTGGGCGTTCAGTCGCCAGCAGTATCGGCCTGAAACCATCGAAGCCCTGGCCCGCGCCTATGAACAGGCACTGAGTGAACTGATCGGACATTGCTGCCAAGGCGGACAACTGGGCGCGACGCCATCGGACTTCCCGCTGGTGACTCTCAGTGCCGGGCAACTGCAGCGTCTGCCGGTGGCGGCGGGGGCGATCGAGGATCTCTATCCGCTGTCGCCGATGCAGCAGGGGATCCTCTTCCATCATCTGGACGATCCGGAGGGGGCGGCCTATATCAACCAGCTGCGACTGAATGTACGACAGCTGGATGTAGAGCGTTTCCGCCAGGCCTGGCAGCAGGCCGTGCAGGCCCATGAAATGCTGCGCACGGTATTTGCCTGGCCCCAGGAACTGGCGGCGCCGGTGCAGATTGTCCTGCACACGCTGCCGATGCCGATGCAGGTTCACGACTGGCGCACGCGGGGCGAGCATGAGGCGGCCTTCGAGCAGTTGGCGCAAGCCGACCTCGCCGCCGGTTTCGAGCCCCATCGCGGACCTTTGCTGCGGGTGACGCTGGTGCGCACCGGCGAGACCGAATACCGGATGATCTACACCAGCCACCATCTCCTGATGGACGGCTGGAGCACCTCGCAGCTGTTCGGCGAAGTGCTGCAACGTTATGCCGGGGTGAGCATTGCCCGGGGTACAGGACGTTATCGCGACTATATCGAGTGGCTCGGCCAGCGCGATGCCCGCGCCAGCCAGGACTTCTGGAGCGCGGCCGTGGCCGGTCTGCAGGAGCCGACCCGCCTGGCCGGGACCTTGGGCGGCCATCAACGGGCACAGGGCTATGGGGAACATCGGCATGTGTTCAATGAGGCGTTGACGACTGGGTTGAACCGGTTTGCCCGGGAACGCAAAGTCACCCTCAACACCCTGATGCAGGCCGCCTGGCTGCTGCTGTTGCAGCGCTATACCGGCCAGGATTGCGTGGCCTTCGGTGCCACCGTGGCCGGCCGTCCGACTGACCTGCCCGGGGCCGAGCAGCAGATCGGCCTGTTTATCAACACCCTGCCGGTGGTGGCGAGCCCTGATGCACAACTGACGGTGGGTGAGTGGTTGCAACAGGTGCAGGACCTCAACCTGGCGTTGCGCGAGCACGAGCAGACGCCGCTTTACGAGATCCAGCGTTGGGCGGGCCTGGGCGCGGGCGGGTTGTTCGACAGCCTGCTGGTGTTCGAGAACTATCCGATGGCCGAAGCGCTGGGCCGGGCTTCGGATGCGGGTCCTGAGTTCGCGGCTATAGAACGTTCCGAGCAGACCAATTATCCGCTGACCCTGGTGGCGGTGACCGGGCGCGAACTGATCGTGGATTGCGGTTACGACCGGGCCGGTTTCGACGCTGCGGGTGTGGCGCGACTGGGCCGGCAGCTGGAATACCTGATGCGCCAGTTCATGGTCGATGCGCGTCAGCCGTTGGGTGCGCTGGAGTTGCTCGACCCGGCCGAGCGGCAGGTCGCCCTCGACTGGAGCCGGCGCTCTTCTGTAGGAGCGAGCTTGCTCGCGATGGACGTCAACGATAACGCGGGGTACCTGGAGAGTCACGGTGCCCTTGCGCTCATCGCGAGCAAGCTCGCTCCTACAGGGGCAGCGTTCAATCCGCGGATCCGGGGTCATGTGCTTGAGCATCTTGCGGATCAGGTCGCCGGTCAGCCCGAGGCCCCGGCGCTCCTCTTCGCCGACTGGCAGCTGGACTACAGGACCCTGGACCAGCGCGCCAATCGCCTGGCCCATCTCCTGCGCGAGCGCGGCGTCGGCCCCGAGGTGCGGGTCGGCGTGTGCCTGCGTCGCACCCCGGACCTGATCGTCGCCTTGCTGGCGATCCTCAAGGCCGGCGGTGCCTATGTGCCGCTGGACCCCGAGTACCCGCGCGAGCGGCTGTTGCATATGCTCGACGACAGCCACGCGGCGCTGTTGCTGAGTGAGGCCATCCTCCTCGAGCGCTTGCCGCAAGCGCTGCCCGCTCCGGTGCTGCTGATAGAGGAGGGCGATGACTGGCTGGCGAGCTACCCGACCAGCACGCCGTCCGTGGACACCTGCGGGCAGAACCTGGCCTATGTCATCTACACCTCGGGTTCTACCGGCAAGCCCAAGGGCGTGGCGGTCACCCATGACAACCTCGCGGCCTTGATCCACTGGTCGTTGCAGGCCTATGACCGCGAGCAACTGCGCGGGGTGCTGGCCTCGACCTCGATCTGCTTCGACCTGTCGGTGTGGGAGATCTTCGTCACCCTGGCCGGTGGCGGCTGCCTGGTCCTGGCGGACAATGCCCTGGCGCTGGCGGAACTGCCGGCCCGCGAGCGGGTCACGCTGATCAATACGGTGCCCTCGGCCATCGCCGCGCTGTTGCGGGCCGGGCAGATCCCGGCCTCGGTCGGCACCCTCAACCTGGCTGGCGAGCCACTGAAGCAGACGCTGGTGGATGCGCTCTACGCCGGCACCCGGGTGCGTCAAGTGTATGACCTGTACGGTCCTTCGGAAGACACCACCTATTCGACCTTCAGCCTGCGCACCGCCCAGGGCACGGCGAATATCGGGCGTCCATTGGAGAATACCCAGGCCTATCTGCTCGATCCCGGCTTGCAGCTGTTGCCCGCCGGGGTGGCGGCCGAGTTGTACCTGGGCGGTGCCGGGGTTTCCCGGGGCTATCTGGGCCGACCCGGACTGACCGCCGAGCGTTATGTGCCGAACCCGTTCGGCACTGACGGCGAGCGCCTGTATCGCACTGGCGACCTGGTGCGCCAGGGCGAGGGCGAGCGGATCGAGTACATCGGTCGCGCCGACCATCAGGTGAAGATTCGTGGTTTCCGCGTCGAGTTGAGCGAAGTCGAAGCCTGTCTGCTCGAGCAGCCGTCGGTGCGCGAAGCGGTGGTGCTGTCCCAGGAGGATGCGGCGGGCAAGCACTTGCAGGGCTATGTGGTGACGCCAGCGGGGATTGTCGATGCCCAGGCGTTCATCGCCGGTCTCAGGACCGCCCTGGCCGCGCGCTTGCCGGCGCATATGGTGCCCGGCCAGTTGCACCTGGTCGAGGCCTTGCCGCTGACCCCCAATGGCAAGCTCGACCGCAAGGCCCTGATCGCCCTGGGCAGCGGCCCCCGGCAGCAGCACTACGAGGCGCCGCGCAGCGAGTTGCAGATCCAGGTCGCGGGGCTCTGGCAGGAGGTGCTGGGGATCGAGCAGGTGGGCCTGGGCGACAACTTCTTTCAGTTGGGCGGCCATTCGTTGCTGGCGACCCTGGTGGTCAGCCGGATCGGCGAACGCCTGGGCGACAAGATCCCCCTCAAGGAACTGTTCCAGGCCGACAACCTGCTGGCGTTCTGCGAACGGATCGAAGCGCTGCGCGGTGCATCGTCGCCTGTTCAGGATGAATTGGCTAAATCCCTGGAGGCCCTCAAACGTCTATCCCTCGAAGATCTGGAAAAACTGATTTCTTGAGGGGAAGCACGAGTGCAAGGGTTAATCGAGTCGGTGGGGCAACTCTCGTCCAGGCAGCGCAAAGGCTTGGCGGCGTTGCTCAAGCACAAGGGCATCAATCTGTTCGAGGTCGCGCCGGTGTTTCGCCGCGCGGCCGAGGAGCCCCTGCTGCTGTCCTACGCCCAACAGCGCCAGTGGTTCCTCTGGCAATGGGCGCCGCAGAGCTCCGCCTACAACATTGCCACGGCCCTGCGGGTGCACGGCCGGCTCGATGTAAAGGCCTTGCAGGGCAGCTTCCAGGCCCTGGTGGAGCGGCACGAAAGCCTGCGCACGGTGTTCACCCAGACCGACGGGCAACCGCTGCAGGTGGTGTTGTCCGCCGCTCGCTTCAGCCTCGATCTGCACACCCTCGACCCTGCCTCTTCGGCGGAGCGTGAGGCGCGGGTCCAGGCCTTTGTCCAGGCACAGAGCCAGACGCCTTTCGACCTGGCCCGTGGCCCGCTGTTGCGGGCCGCGCTGTTGCAGGTGGCGGCCGATGAACAGGTGCTGGTGCTGACCCAGCACCATATCGTGTCGGACGGTTGGTCCTTGCAGGTGATGACCGAGGAGCTGTTGGCGCTGTATGCCGACCTGAGCCAGGGCCGTACGCCGCAGTTGCCGGCGCTGCCGATCCAGTACGCCGACTATGCGTTGTGGCAGCGGCACTGGATGGAAGCCGGTGAGCAGGAGCGGCAACTGGAGTATTGGCTGGGCAAGCTCGGTGGCGAGCAGCCGGTGCTGGAGTTGCCGGTCGATCATCCGCGACCCTTGTCTCCCAGCTTTGCCGGGGCCAGTCATGCCCTGGTGCTCGATCCGGCGTTGAGCGAAGGGCTCAAGGCATTGGCCCGACAACAAGGGGTCAGCCTGTTCGCTTTGTTGCTGGCATCGTTCCAGGCGCTGCTGCATCGCTACAGCGGGCAGGGCGATATTCGCGTCGGCGTGCCGGTGGCCAATCGCGAGCGGGCCGAGGTAGAGCGGCTGATCGGCTTTTTCGTCAACACCCAGGTGCTCAAGGCCGAGGTGGACGGGCAGCGCGGTTTTGTCGAGCTGCTGCGCCAGGTCTGGCAGACGGCGCAAGAGGCCCAGGCTCATCAGGACCTGCCGTTCGAACAACTGGTCGAGGCGTTGGAGCCGGGACGCAGTTTGAGCCATAGCCCGTTGTTCCAGGTGATGTTCAATCACCAGGCGCAGGCTCCGGCCAGCCCTGTGAATCCAGTCTCGCCATCCCAGGCATTGCGCATCGAACCCCTGCACTGGCAAAGCCGGACGGCGCAGTTCGATCTGGTGCTCAATACCGTCGACCAGCCCCACGGCATCGAGGCCGTCTTCAAGTATGCCACTGACCTGTTCGAGGCGAGCACCGTGGAGCGCTTGGCCCGGCACTGGCTGAACCTGCTGCGTTCGATCAGCGCCAATCCCCACCAGCGTGTCGCCGATCTCGCCCTGCTGGAGCCAAGCGAGCAGCGGCAAGTCCTGGCCCAGTGCAACCCGGCACCCCGGCAATACCCGGTGGACGGTTGCCTGCAACAACGTATCGAAGCCCAGGCGGCTCGGCGTCCGGACGCGGTGGCGGTGGTCTATGCCGACCAGCAACTGACCTACGGCGAACTCAACGCCCGGGCCAACCAGTGGGCCCATCGCCTGATCGCCCAGGGCGTTGGCGCGGATGTGCTGGTAGGCGTGGCCTGCGAGCGTTCACTGGAGATGCTCGTGGCGATTGTCGCCGTACTCAAGGCCGGTGGCGCCTATGTGCCGCTGGACCCCGGCTACCCGGACGAGCGCCTGCGCTACATGATCGAGGACAGCGGCCTCAAGCTGCTCCTGGCGCAAGGGCACCTGCTGGGACGCCTGCCAGTACCGGCAGACGTCGAGTGCCTGGACCTGGATCAACCGCCCCAAGACAGCTCGCGGGACAATCCGCCCTGTGTCACCGGCACCGATCATCTTGCCTACGTTATCTACACCTCGGGCTCCACCGGCAAACCCAAGGGCGCCTTGTTGCCCCACGGCAATGTGCTGCGCCTGTTCAGTGCCACCGACGGCGAATTCGGCTTCGGCGCCGACGATATCTGGACGCTGTTTCACTCCTACGCCTTCGATTTCTCGGTCTGGGAAATCTTCGGTGCCTTGCTCCATGGCGGCAAGCTGGTGGTGGTGCCCCAGGACGTCAGCCGTTCGCCCCGGGACTTCCACCGCCTGCTCTGCGATAAGCGGGTGACGGTGCTGAACCAGACACCATCGGCGTTCAAGTCACTGTTGTCGGTGGCCGTCGAGTCACCGCGCGAGCTGGCCTTGCGTTACGTCGTGTTTGGCGGCGAGGCCCTCGAAGTGCAAGGCCTGCGGCCCTGGTTCGAGCGCTTCGGCGATCAGTCCCCGCAATTGGTCAATATGTACGGCATCACCGAAACCACCGTGCACGTGACCTACCGGCCGCTGTCCCTGGCCGACCTTGAGCAGGCCGCCGGCAGCCCCATCGGCGAGCCGATCAGCGACCTGTCCCTGTACCTGCTGGACGATGGGCTGAACCTGTTGCCAGCGGGCTGCGTCGGCGAGCTGTATATCGCGGGTGCCGGGCTGGCACGGGGTTACCTGAAGCGGCCGGAGCTGACGGCCACGCGTTTTGTCCCCGATCCTTTCGATCCCCAGGGCAGCCGACGCCTCTACCGCAGCGGCGACCTGGCGCGCCTGCGCGCCGACGGCACGATCGAATACATCGGCCGGCGCGACCAGCAGGTGAAGATTCGCGGCTTCCGCATTGAACTGGGGGAAATCGAAGCGCGCCTGCAAGGCCACGCACGGGTGACCGAGGCTGCGGTGCTGGCGGTGGAAGGCGCGACCGGCACCCAACTGGTGGCCTACCTGGTCCCCGCCGATCCGGCGGTGCTGCAGGATGAATCCCGGACAACGGCCTTGCATGGCGAACTGCGGGACGACCTCAAGGCCCATCTGGCCGACTACATGGTGCCGACGCACCTGGTGCTGCTCGACGCGTTGCCGCTGACCGCCAACGGCAAGCTCGACCGCAAGGCCTTGCCCGCGCCGGACCGCCATGTGCTGCAGCAGGCTTACATCGCTCCGCAGCGGGAAATCGAAGAGCAACTGGCGGCGATCTGGGCCCAGGTGCTGAAGGTCGAACAGGTCGGCCTGCGGGACAACTTCTTCGAACTGGGCGGCCACTCGCTGCTGGCGACCCAGGTGATCGCCCGGGCTCGCCAGGAACTGGGTCTGGAACTGTCCCTGCGCAGCCTGTTCGAAACCGCCGACCTGGGCGGCTTTGCCGCCAGTGTCGAAACGGATCGGGCGCAGAACGCACCGGCCTTCAGCCTGGTCGACCGTGACCAGCCACTGCGGCTTTCCTACGCCCAGCAACGCCAGTGGCTGCTCTGGCAACTGGAACCGGACAACAGCGCCTATCACATCCCGGCCGCCCTGCAACTGGACGGCGCCCTGGATCGCGAAGCCCTGCGGCGCAGTTTTGAAGCCTTGATCGCTCGTCACGAGAGCCTGCGCACCACCTTCGGCCAGTTGGACGGGCAGGGCGTGCAGCATGTGCAACCGGCTGGGGTCTTTGTTCTGGCCCTGGACGAGTTCAATCCGGGGGCGGGCCTTGATCCCGAGTCGTGGGTCAAGGCCTTGGTGGCGCGGGAGGTAGAGGCGCCGTTCGACCTGCAACACGGTCCGTTGCTGCGGGCCCGCTTGTTGAGCCTTGGCCAGACCCGCCATGTGCTGGTGGTGACCCTGCACCATATCGTTTCGGATGGCTGGTCGATGCCGATCATGGTCGACGAGTTGATCGAATACTATGCCGCCTTCAGCCAGGGTCATGCGCCCGTGCTCAAGGACTTGCCGTTCCAGTACGCCGACTATGCCCACTGGCAGCGCGACTGGATGGCGGCGGGCGAGGAAACCCGGCAACTGGACTACTGGCGCGGTCAGCTGGGCGACCAGCAACCGGTGCTGGAATTGCCCACCGACCGACCGCGCCCGGCGTTGCAGAGCAGTGCCGGTGCGCGCCTCGAGGTCGCGTTCGAGCCGGCCTTGCTGGTGCCGCTCAAGGCCATTGCCCGGGAGCAGGGCGTGACCCTGTTCATGCTGCTGCTGGCCTCGTTCCAGACCCTGCTGCATCGCTACTCGGGGCAGGCCGATATCCGCGTCGGCGTGCCGATCGCCAACCGCACCCGCACGGAAACCGAGGGCCTGATCGGCTTCTTCGTCAACACCCAGGTGCTCAAGGCCGAGTTCGGGCTGCACAGCACCTTTGGCCAACTGCTGGCCCAGGTCAAGCAGGCGGCGCTGGGTGCCCAGGCGCATCAGGACCTGCCGTTCGAGCATCTGGTGCAGGCCCTGCAACCCGAGCGCAGCCTCAGCCACAGCCCGTTGTTCCAGGTGCTCTACAACCACCAGACCGAACGCAAGGGCGCGGTGCGCCAGCTATCGGGCTTGCAGATCGAAGGACTGGACAGCGGCGGCCATAGCGCCCAATTCGACCTGGCGCTGGACACCTTCGAAGGTGAAGAAGGCCTGCGGGCCGCCCTGACCTACGCCACCGCGCTGTTCGATGCCGCTACGGTCGAGCGTATGGCCGGGCACTGGCGCAATCTGCTGCGGGCTGTCGTCGAACAGGGGGTGACGCAGCGTATTGCCGACCTGCCGCTGCTCGGCGACGAAGAGCGCCAGTGCATCCTGCAACGCTGGAGCCGTATCGACGGCGTCTACCCGGACACGCCCTGCGTCCACGAGCGGATCGCCATCCAGGCCCGGGCGACTCCCGAGGCCACGGCGCTGATCTTCGGCGACGCGCAGTTGACCTATGCCGAGCTGGAGCGCCGGGCCAACCGCCTGGCCCACAGGCTGCGGGCGCTCGGCGTCGGCCCGGAAGTGCCGGTGGGCATCGCGGTGGATCGTGGGCTGGAGATGGTGGTCGGGCTGCTGGCGATCCTCAAGGCCGGCGGCGCCTATGTGCCGCTGGACCCGGAGTTCCCCCGCGAGCGCCTGGTCTACATGATGCAGGACAGCGGCATCGAGCTGTTGCTCTGCCACGTTCATCTGCTGGCGCAGTTGCCGGTGGTGGCTTCGCTACGCACGCTGTGCCTGGATCAGATCGAAGACCAGCTGCCGGGGATCGACGATGAAGCTCCGGCCAGCCAGGTGCAGCCGCACAACCTGGCCTACATCATCTACACCTCCGGCTCCACCGGCCAACCCAAGGGCGTGGCCATCGACCATGCCGCCCTGAGCGCTCATAGCCACGTAGCCATCGAGTATTTCCGCCTGCAACCCGAGGACCGCGTGTTGCTGTTCTCCACCCTGAATTTCGACGGCTTCGTCGAACAGCTGTTCCCGGCCCTGTGTCACGGCGCGGCGGTGGTGGTACGTGGCAACGAGGTCTGGGACAGCAACACCTTCCACCAGGAAGTGCTGCGCTCGGGCATCACCGTGGCGGATTTGAGCACCGCCTACTGGTACCTGCTGGTGCAGGAATTCAGTCTCCAGGCGCCCAGGGATTTCGGTTCGCTGCGCCAGGTCAGCGCCACCGGCGAGGCCATGCCACCGGAGGGCCTCGAACTGTGGAAACAGGCGGGGCTGGGCCATGTGCGCCTGCTCAATACCTACGGCCCGACGGAAACCACCATCACCGCCAGTTACCTGGAGTGTGACGCTTATGTTCGCGGCGAATTGCCCAAGCCGTCGTCGATGCCGATCGGTCGGCCGCTGGGTGGCCGGCGCATGTATATCCTCGACAGCGATTTCACCCCGGCGGTCCAGGGCGCCACGGGCGAGTTGCTGATCGGCGGTGCCTTGCTGGCCCGGGGTTATCACGGCCGCGCGGCGCTGACGGCCGAGCGCTTTATCCCCGATCCGTTCGACGGACAGGGCGGCGGCCGGCTGTACCGCACCGGCGACCTGACCCGCTACCGCGACAAGGGGCTGATCGAATATGCCGGGCGCCTCGACCATCAGGTCAAGATCCGGGGTTTCCGTATCGAACTGGGCGAAATCGAAGCGCGCCTGCAACAGCATCCGCAGGTGCGCGAAGCGCTGGTGGTGGCTGTCGACGGCCCGTCCGGCAAGCAACTGGCGGCCTATCTGGTGCCCGCCGATCCGGCCTTGCACGACACACCACAGCTTTTGCGTGATGCCCTGCGCGACGATCTCAAGGCCAACCTGCCGGACTATATGGTCCCGGTGCACTGGGTGGTGCTCGACGGCCTGCCCATGACCCCCGGCGGCAAGCTGGACCGCAAGGCCCTGCCCAAGCCGGACCCGAGCGCCTGGCAGCAAACCTACGTGGCCCCGCGCAGCGAGCGCGAGCAGCAACTGGCGGCAATCTGGGCGCAGGTGCTGCAGGTCGAGCGGGTCGGCCTGGATGACAACTTCTTCGAACTGGGCGGGCACTCGTTGCTGGCCGCCCAGGTGATCTCCCGGATTCATTCGGGCCTGGGGATCGACATACCGCTTCGGATGATTTTCGAGAAACCTCAATTGAACGAGTTTGCACAGGCACTTGAAGGCACTGGCCTTTCCCTGACCGATGACGGGCTGTCCGACATTGAACGCATGATGAACGACATGGCGGAGGCTTGAGATGGATACCACCACGGCACAACGGATTGCCCGGCGCTTCGTCGGCTTGCCCCTGGACCAGCGTCGCCAGATCCTGGAAAAGATGCAGGCCACCGGGCAGAGCTTCAGGCTGCTGCCGATCGCCGTCACCCGTCACGAGGTCCCGCGCATTCCGCTGTCCCATGCCCAGCAGCAGATGCTGATTCTCTGGCAACTGGAACCGGCTAACAGCGCCTATAACGTCCCAATGGCCGTGCGCTTGAGCGGCGGGCTGGATGAGGCTGCACTGGGCCGGGCCCTGGAACGGCTGGTGCGGCGGCATGAAAGCCTGCGTACGCGGTTTGTCTCGGATGAGGGCGCGTTTCATCAGGCGATTCTTGAGCAGTCCGTGGTGAGCCTGGTGCGGGTCGACGTCTCGGGGACTGTCGCCGACAGTGCCGAGGAGCACCTCAAGGGGTTGGTCGCCACCGAACTGAGCGCGCCGTTCGACTTGCTGGAAGGGCCGTTGCTGCGGGTCAGGCTGTTCCGCCTGGGCGAAGCCGAACACGTGCTGACCCTGTGCATGCACCACATCATCTCCGACGGTTGGTCGGGAGAGGTGTTGGTTCGTGAATTCATCCGTTTCTACCTCGGCGAACTCGAGAGCGCCGCTAACCCTGTAGGAGCCGGCTTGCTGGCGATGACGGCGGTGAATACAACATCGCAATCGCCGGCAAGCCAGCTCCTACAGGGATCGCGTCTGGCCTTGCCGGAGCTGCCGATCCAGTACGCCGACTTCGCCATCTGGCAACGGGCCTGGCTCGAAGCCGGCGAGGGTGAGCGCCAGTTGGCCTATTGGAAAGAACAACTGGGCGACGAACATCCGTTGCTGGAGCTGCCACTGGACCACGAGCGTCCGGCACAACCGAGCTACCGTGGCGCCATTGTCCACAGCGACCTGACGCCCGCTCTCTCGGCACAACTCAAGAACCTGGCCCGGCAGAACGGCCAGACCCTCTTCATGCTCAGCCTGGCGGCGCTGGCCGTGGTGCTTTCGCGCTACAGCGGCCAGGCCGATATCCGTATCGGCGCGCCGAATGCCGGACGCAGCCGCGAGGAGCTGGAAGGGCTGATCGGCTTCTTTATCAACACCCAGGTCCTGCGGGTACAGGTGGACGAACGCGCCAGCTTCCAGCAACTGCTGGAACAGGTGAAACAGGTGGTGACCGGTGCCCAGTCCCATCAGGAGCTGCCTTTCGAACAACTGGTGGAAGCCCTGGCCCCGGAGCGCCACCTCGGTCATAACCCGCTGTTCCAGGTCAAGATCAACCAGAACGTGCTGGCCGCGGCCAGCGCTGGGGACAAGGCCCACGACCTGAGCGTCGAAGCCTTCGCCATCGATATCGTCGACGCGCGTTTCGACCTGGCCCTGGATTTCACCGACACTCCACAGGGCATCGAGGCCAGCTTCACCTATGCCACGGACCTGTTCGAGGCCGCGACCATCGAGCGCATGGCCGCGTCCTGGCGTCAGGTACTGGAGCAATTGGTGCGCACCGTTGAACAACCGTTGCTGGAACAACCCGTTAGCGCTGCCCAGCCCATCGAGCACCAGGCCGCGCCATGGCCCTTTACCGATTTCCTCGCCCTCTGGGAACAGGGTCGGCGGATCGGACAGGGTCAGGCGGCACTGCACACTGCCGCTCAGTCGATCGACTACGATGAACTGGAACAGCGTTCCAACCGGCTGGCGCACTACCTGCACGCCCGGGGCATCGGTCGCGGTGATGTGATTGCCCTGTGCCAGGAGCGTTCCTTCGAGTGGGTAATCGGGTTGCTCGCCGTGCTGAAAACCGGTGCGGTCTACCTGCCGCTGGATACGGCGCAGCCGAGGGAACGTTTGCAGCAACTGCTCAAGGACAGTGCCGCCACGCTGCTGATGCATGCGCCGGGCGATAACAAGTCCGCCGGCCTGGGTGTTTGCCCGGTGCTGGCCCATGACCCCGGACAATGGGCCGATTGCAGCGCCGAATCCCTGGCGATCCGGGTCCTGCCGGAACAGCCGGCCTATATCATCTACACCTCCGGTTCCACCGGGCAGCCCAAGGGTGTGCTGATCAGCCATCAGGCTTTGGCGAACTATGTGCAGGCGTTGTTGCAACGCCTGGAGCTGGCGCCCGGGGCGAGCATGGCGCTGGTCTCGACCATTGCCGCCGACCTCGGTCATACCCAGCTGTTCGGTGCCCTGGCGTCCGGTCGCCCACTGCACCTGATGGCCGCCGAACACGCCTTCGATCCCGACGGCTTCGCGGCCTATATGGCCGAGCACCAGGTTGATGTGCTGAAAATCGTCCCGAGCCATTTGCAGGGCCTGTTGCAGGCCGCGCGGCCGGCGGACGTGCTGCCCCGGCAATTGCTGGTCCTCGGTGGCGAAGCCAGCCCCTGGGCGCTGATCGAGCAGATCCGGCACCTGGCGCCGGAGTGCCGCATTGTCAATCACTACGGGCCGACGGAAACCACCGTGGGCATCCTGACCCACGAAGTCCGCGAGCGCCTGGCGGGTTGCCGCACGGTGCCGGTGGGTCGGCCCCTGGCCAACGACCAGGCGCGGGTGCTGGATGCCTGGCTCAACCCGGTGGCGGAACGTGTCGCCGGCGAGCTGTACCTCGGTGGCGCCGGTCTGGCCCAGGGATATCTGGGACGGGCGGCCATGACCGCCGAACGTTTTGTGCCCGATCCCGAGTCCCGGCACGGCGAGCGCCTGTACCGTGCCGGTGACCGGGCGCGGATGATTGACAGCCGGGTGGAATACCTCGGTCGGGCCGACGACCAGGTGAAGATTCGTGGCTACCGGGTCGAGCCCGGCGAAGTCGCGCAGGTGCTGCAAGGCCTGGACGGTGTGCGTGAGGCGGTGGTCCTGGCCTTGCCGCTGGACAGCGATGCCTCGCGCCTGCAACTGGTCGCCTATTGTGTGCCTGTCTCCGGCACCGAACTGGCGGTCGAGACCTTGCGCCAATCCTTGCTGGCCGAACTGCCGGAGTATCTGGTGCCGGCGCATATCGTCGCCCTCGGACGCCTGCCGCTGACCGCCAACGGCAAGCTCGACAAGCGCGCACTGCCGAAACCGGGCGTCGCCGGCAAGCGTTACACCGCGCCAATCGGCGAGATCGAAGAGAAACTCGCGGCGGTCTGGGCCGATGTGCTCAAGCTGGAGCGGGTCGGCAGCAGCGATAACTTCTTCGAACTGGGCGGCGACTCGATCCTCAGTCTGCAGATCATCGCCCGGGCCAAGCGCCAGGGCATCAGGTTGAGCCCCCGGCAGTTGTTCGAGAAGCAGACCATCGGCCAACTGGCGACGGTGGCCCGGCTGATCGAGAAGAAGGCCGAGGTGGTCGAGACGGTGCAGGGCAGCCTGCCGCTGTTGCCGATCCAGGCACGCTTTTTCGAACTGGAAATCCCCCAGCGTCAGCACTGGAACCAGGCGCTGATGCTGGAACCGTCGACAACCCTGGACCCGGCGCATCTGCGTAATGCCCTGCACATGCTTATCGAACGGCACGAGGCCCTGCGCCTGAGCTTCGAGCTGAGGGACGGCGTCTGGCAGGCGAGCTTGCGCGCCGGCGCCGCGATTGATCCGTTGTGGGTGCACGAACTCGACGATCCGGCACGACTGACCGAGCTGGCCGACGAAGCCCAGCGCAGCCTCGATTTGAAACAGGGGCCGTTGTTGCGTGCACTGCTGGTCAACCTGCCGCAAGGGCAACAGCGTTTGCTGCTGGTGATTCACCACCTGGCGGTGGACGGGGTGTCCTGGCGTGTGCTGTTTGAAGACCTGCAACAGGCTTACACCGCTTTGGCGGCGGGCCGCTCGCCGGTTCTGGCACCGCGCAGCAGTTCGCTCAAGGCCTGGGCCGAGCACCTGCAAGGTTATGCCCATGGCCCGCTGCTCAAGGCCGAACGCGACTACTGGTTGCAGAGTCTCGGGCATGTAGAAGGCGAGTTGCCCCGGGATAATCCGCTGGGGGCCAATACCCGGCGCCAGGTCCGTTACGCCCGTTCGAGCCTGAGCAAAGACCTCACCCAACAACTCTTGAAAGTGGCCCCTGCGGCCTATCGCACCCAGGTCAACGACCTGCTGCTGACGGCCCTGGCCCAGGTGCTGTGTACCTGGAGCGGGCAGTCCTCGGCGCTGATCCAGTTGGAAGGCCATGGCCGCGAGGACCTGTTCGAGGACCTCGATCTGAGCCGCACCGTGGGTTGGTTCAGCAGTCTGTTTCCGCTCCGGCTCACGCCCGAGGGCGAGCCGGGTGCGAGTATCCGCAGCATCAAGGAACAATTGCGCGCGGTGCCGAACAAGGGCATCGGCTACGGCATTCTGCGCTATCTCGGTGATGCCGAGACCGTCGCGGCCTTGCAGGCGTTGCCCGAAGCCCGGGTGACCTTCAACTACCTGGGGCAGTTCGATACCGACGCCGCTCCTGGCGAGCGCGCGCTGTTGACCCCGAGCGCCGATGACAGCGGTGCGAGCCAGAGTGAAGACGCACCGCTGGGTAACTGGCTGAGCCTCAATGGCCAGGTCTACGACGGCCAGTTGCAACTGGACTGGAGTTTCAGTGGCGAGGTCTATCGCGGCGAAACCATCGAGGGCCTGGCGGCGGCGTACGAGCTGGCGTTGGCCGAGGTGATCGCTTACTGCGTCCACGACGGGCACCACGGCGTGACCCCGTCGGACTTCCCGCTGGCGGGCCTGAACCAGGCCCAACTGGATCGCCTGCCGATGGCGGCGCGGGACATCGAGGACGTCTACCCGCTGTCGCCGATGCAGCAGGGCATGCTGTTCCACAGCCTGTCGGCACCGGCCTCGGGCAACTATCTGAACCAGATGCGGGTCGATGTGACGGGGCTCGATGTGCCGCGTTTCCACGCCGCCTGGCAGGCCGCCATCGACCGTCACGAGGCGCTGCGGGCGCGCTTTGCCGAAGGCAGCGGACAACCGCTGCAGGTGATTCGCAAAACCGAGGCCCTGGCGTTTGTCGAGGAGGATCTGCGTGGCCGCGACGGCCTTGACGCGTTGTTGGCCGAGCTGGCCGAAGTGGATCTGCAACGCGGCTTCGACCTGGCCTGCGACCCGCTGTTGCGCCTGACGGTATTGCGCACCGCCGAACAGCGTCACCACCTGATCTACACCAACCACCATATCCTGCTGGACGGCTGGAGCAGTGCGCGGCTGTTGGGCGAGGTACTGGAGCATTACAACGGGCAAGGGGTGACGCCGCCCGGCAGTCGCCTGCGCGACTACATCCAGTGGCTGCAACGCCAGGACAGCGGCGCCGATCAGCGTTTCTGGACCGAGCAGATGGCCGCCTTCGTCGAACCGACCCGCCTGGTGCAGGCGTTCAAGGCCGGTGGTGTGGCCGAGGCCCGGGGTTATGGCGAATATCGCCAGACCCTCGATGCGGCACGGACCCTGCACCTGGGCGAGTTCGCCCGCGAGCAGCGGGTAACCCTCAACACCCTGGTGCAGGCGGCCTGGCTGTTGCTGCTGCAACGCTACACCGGCCAGCGCAGTGTCACCTTCGGCGCCACGGTGTCCGGGCGTCCGGCGGATCTGCCTGGCGTCGAAGAGCAACTGGGCCTGTTTATCAACACCCTGCCGGTGCTGGGCAGCCCGGGGCCGGAGCTACAGGTCGGCGACTGGGTGCAGCAAGTGCAGGCGCGCAACCTAGCCTTGCGTGAGCACGAACACACCCCGCTCTATGACATTCAACGCTGGGCCGGCTGGAGCGGCGAAGCACTGTTCGACACCTTGCTGGTGTTCGAGAACTACCCGACCTCGCAGGTCCTGGAGCAGGGCGCTGACAACGGACTGTCCTTCAGTGGCTTGCAGAGTCGGGAGCAGACGCACTATCCGCTGACCCTGGTGGTGGAGGTGGGCGAGGTCATGTCGGTGGACTACCGTTACGCCCGGCAGCAGCTTTCGGACGCGGCGGTGGTGCAGTTGGCCGGGCATTTCGAGCACCTGCTGCTGGCCCTGGCCGATTCGGCCGGGCAATGCCTGGGCGAACTGCCGATGCTCGCTGGCGCCGAGGCGCGGCAGACGCTGCTGGAGTGGAACCAGACCCATGCCGACTATCCGGGACCCTGGTGCCTGCACAGCCTGATCGAGGCCCAGGTACAACGCTCGCCGGAGGCGCCGGCGCTGGTGTTCGACGGACAAGCCTTGAGTTATCGCCAGCTCAATGCCCGGGCCAATCAACTGGCCCATCGCTTGCGCGAGCAAGGGGTTGGACCGGATGTGCTGGTGGGTATCGCCGCCGAGCGCAGCCTGGAGATGGTCATCGGCCTGCTGGCGATCCTCAAGGCCGGTGGCGCCTATGTGCCCCTGGACCCTGAATATCCTCGCGAACGCCTGGCCTACATGA
Source organism: Pseudomonas sp. MWU13-2862 (assembly GCF_023242495.1). NCBI lineage: Bacteria > Pseudomonadati > Pseudomonadota > Gammaproteobacteria > Pseudomonadales > Pseudomonadaceae > Pseudomonas > Pseudomonas sp. MWU13-2862. Next base: position 157,412 of record NZ_JALMEZ010000011.1, read on the forward strand.
GCGAGGACAGCGGCATCGACCTGCTGCTGACCCAGCGCCATCTGCTTGAGACCCTGCCGATCCCGGCCCATGTGCGCAGCCTGTGCCTGGATGTTCCCGAGTCGTTTACCGCCAGCGAGGAAAATCCGCGCAACCTGACCTTGCCGGACCATCTGGCCTATGTGATCTACACCTCGGGTTCCACCGGACGGCCGAAGGGCGCCGGCAACAGTCATCGGGCGCTGTATAACCGTCTGGCCTGGATGCAGAAGGCCTATGACCTGAAGGCCCACGACACGGTCCTGCAAAAGACCCCGTTCAGCTTCGATGTGTCGGTCTGGGAGTTTTTCTGGCCGTTGCTGACCGGCGCCCGCCTGGCCATCGCCAGGCCGGGTGAGCATCGCGATCCGCAGCAACTGATGGAGAGCATCGAGCGTTATCAGGTCAGTACCCTGCATTTCGTGCCGTCGATGTTGCAGGTATTCATGGCCGGGGTTGATGTGCAGCGCTGCCGCGGCATCCGACGCCTGGTGTGCAGTGGCGAGGCGCTGCCGGCCGAGTTGTCCCAGGAGGTGCTGAAGCGTCTGCCCCAGGCGGCGTTGTACAACCTCTATGGCCCGACCGAAGCCGCCATCGACGTGACCCACTGGACCTGCACGGCGGATGACAAGCTGAGCGTGCCGATTGGCCGACCGATCGACAACCTCAAGGGCCATGTGCTGGACAACGGCCTGTTGCCGGCCGCGTTCAGTGCCGCCGGCGAGTTGTACCTCGGTGGCGTCGGCCTGGCCCGTGGTTATCACCGGCGTCCGGCGCTGACCGCCGAGCGCTTTGTCCCGGACCCGTTCGACGAGCACGGTGGCCGTTTGTATCGCACCGGCGACCTGGCCCGTTATCGTGACGAGGGGGTGATCGAGTACGCCGGGCGTCTCGATCATCAGATCAAGATTCGTGGCTTGCGGGTGGAGTTGGGCGAGATCGAGGCGCGGTTGCAGGAGCATCCGGGTGTACGCGAGGCCAACGTCATCGATATCGACGGGCCGCTGGGCAAGCAGTTGGTGGCGTACCTGGTGCCGGTCGAGCGCGATCTGGTTGATGCCGGAGCTGTGGCGCAAGGCCCGTTGTGTGACGCGCTCAAGGCCCATCTCAAGGCGCAATTGCCGGAGCATATGGTGCCGGCCCATCTGGTGCTGCTGGAAGGCATGCCGCTGAGCCCGAACGGCAAGCTGGATCGCCGTGCGTTGCCGGCGCCGGATGTGAATGCCTCGGGGCCGGGCTACCGGGCCCCGCGTACCGAACTGGAGCTGCGCCTGGCGGCTATCTGGGCGCAGGTGCTGGAGGTCGAGCGGGTCGGGCTGGATGACAACTTCTTCGAGCGTGGCGGTCACTCGCTGCTGGTGATCGCCCTGGTCGGACGCCTGCGTGAGGCGTTTGATGTGACGATCAAGTTGCATGATTTCCTGTTGCTGCCGAACCTGGAGGCGCTGGCGGATTTTCTGCTGGAAGGGGAGGCGCGGGTCAAGTCGCCGGTGATTGCCATGAACGCCTGCCGCAATGACCGGAGCCCGCTGTTCTGCCTGCCGCCGGGCGGTGGTGGGGCCTACGCCTACTATCCGTTGGCCGGGACCCTGGGCAATCAGCGCCGGGTCTATGGGCTGGTGAACAGGAGTTATGTGGTGCCGGGCTGGTTCGATGAGTCCTGGGATGGCATGGTGGCCTACTACCTGGAGCAGATCCGCGCCACCCAGCCGCACGGGCCTTACAACCTGCTGGGCTGGTCATTGGGTGGGGCGTTGGCCGTCGAGGTGGCCCATCGTCTTGAGCAGGCGGGTGAGCGGGTGGGTTTTGTCGGGCTGGTGGATTCGCTGATGCCCCAGGGGGGCGAGGAGCACACCGCCGAGTCTGAAGTGCAAGCTGATGCGCACGTCGATGCACCGGGGTTGTATGGCCCGCTGTTGAGCAGCCTGCTGGCTTTTGTGCCTGGGGTCGATGAAGCGACGGTGCTGGGTTTCCTGGAACAGGCGCGTGCCAGCTTGAGTGATGAACAAGCAGTGGTCGAGTGGGTGATCGAGCAGGTGGCCGAGGTAGGCGGGGTGAGTGTCGAGCGATTGCGCGAGATCCACCGCGATATCGCGTTGCAGGACGAGATCGAGACCGGGTATCGCCTGCTGCATGCCAATGCAGTGTTGAGCGAGGCCTTCAGCCTGAAACCGCTGGCGGTGAAGGTCGATTGCTGGTGGGCGACAGGGAGCCGCAGTGCCGCGCGGATACATGAGGCCGAGGCGCGGTTGCTGCGTGAATGTTCGGTCAATGGCCTGGCGGGGTCGCGGGTGCTGGAGGAGAGCCATGACAGTGTCATCCTCAGTCCGGCGTTGTTGAATGCAGTGCTGGAGTGCCTGGCCGCTGAATAAGGCCAGCGCACGATCCTTGTAGTGGCGGTGCTGATCCTGGCCCGCCATTTGGATCGACACGATTACCTGTAGGAGCAGGGCTTGCCAGCGAAGAGGGCCTTGAGGGCGCAAAGAGCTTCGCGGGCAAGCCCTGCTCCTACAGGTTTATGGTGTGTTCCCGATGGGGGGCGACAGATATTTCTGCAGCCATTAAAAAAGCCAAGGGTATGGGCCCTTGGCTTTTTTTATGCACGCCTGGTGGGTTTACCCACCAGGTTGCTTCGAGGATCAGAAGTCCGCGCGGACGGTCAGCATATAGGTGCGTGGATCGCCGTAGTAGTTGCCACGACCCAACTCCCCGATTGATTTGTAGTAGACCTTGTCGAAGATGTTCTTCACGTCCAGGCCGACCTTCCAGTTCTTGTCGATCTTGTACGAGGCCAGGGCATCCCAGACGGCACGTCCGCCGTTGGACTCTGGTGCTCCGAGCGTATCGGTGGAGTAACCACTCTGCGCTGAAACACCGCCGCCCACGGTCAGGCGATTCCAGTCGCCAGGCAGGTTGTAGGTGGTGGAGGCGCGCAGCAGGTGTTTGGGTGTCTGGTAGTCGGTCGGGCCACCACTGCTTTTGTTGGTGATATCGAAGGTGTAGCCGGCCGCCACTTGCCAGCCCGTCAGCACTTCACCGCTGGCCTCGAGTTCAAACCCCTTGCTGCGTTGGACATCGCCGTTGGTGTAGCAATATTGGTCGGCATTGAAGGTACATACGACGTTTTCGTCCGGATTCGCCAGGGCCACGTTTTTCTGTTTGATGTAAAACACCGCGGCCGAGACGTTCAGGCGGCCGTCGTACAGCTCACCCTTGATCCCGGTTTCATAGTTGCTGCCAATGGCCGGTTCCAGCAGGGTACCGGATTGGGTGCGCAAATCGCTTTGCGGTTCAAAGATCTCCGCGTAACTGGCGTACCACGACCACTGCGGGTTGAAATCGTAGATCAGACCGGCAAAGGGTGTGAATTCATGGTCCTGGCGGTTGGCGGCCCTGACGCCATTGAGCATGTTCTTGGTTTCATACTCATACCAGCTCAAACGTCCACCCAGTACCAGGCTAAGCGGTTCCGACAGGTGCAAACGAGTATTGGCATACACGCCATAGCGCCGGGCGTTGTCGTCGTTTATGCCGGTCCAGCCGGTGAACGCCGGTTTATCGATGAGATTAGGATCGGGATCGAACACATTGATCGGAGTGGTTACGTTTTTATCGAAGGTCTTGCTGTGGCGTTCCTGGTTCGACCAGTTGGCACCGACCAGAACTGTGTGCTCCAGGCCAAAGGCGTTGAAGTTGCCGGAGATATTGCTGTCCAGGCCGATATTCTCGACCACGTCTTCACGGAACAACACCTGGTAGCGCGTTGGTCCGGCCAGGGTCACGGGGTCGACGGAGCCTCGACTGTTGGCAATTTGCTGACTGAATCCACCTTCGGTGCGGGTGATCGACGTCTTGCTCTTCCAGTCATCGTTGAAGCGATGTTCCAGGTCCGCGAAGAGTTCAGTCTGTTGGGTATCGTGATAGGCCCAGTTCTGTGCCAACGAGGTGGAGCGCGACACACCCAGGGGCTTGCCGTCGCTGTAGCGAGGCAGGCCGAAGACCGAGTAGCCGTCGGTCCTGCTGGTCTGGTTGCGCAGGCCCACGGCCAGGGTGGTGGCGTCATCCAGGTCGGCTTCGACGATGCCATAGAACACCGGCTTGCGGCTGCTCGCGTAGTCGACGAAGTAATCGCGTGTTTCATAGGCGGTGACGATCCGTCCACGCAGGGTGCCGCTGTCGTTCAGGCGGCTGGTGCCGTCCAGGTCCACGCGGTAGAAATCATCGGAACCGATCCGGGTGGTGATCGAGTAATGCGGGTCGGCCGTCGGGCGCTTGCGCACCAGGTTCACAGCGCCGCCTGGGTTGCCGTTACCCACCAGCATGCCGGCGGCACCACGAAGGATTTCCACACGATCGAATACCGCCGTGTCAGGTGTCATCCAGCCAGTGGGGCTGTAGCTCAGGCCGGGTACACCGTCGATCATGTAGGCGTCGGCACCGAGCTCAAAACCCCGGGAGTTGTACTGGTTGTCACCGAAGTTGCGGGTCTGCAAGGTAATGCCGGTGGCCTGGTCCATCACCTGTTCAAGGGAAGTGAGGTTCTTGTCGTCCATCTGCTGGCGGGTCACCACGGTGACCGACTGTGGGGTTTCGCGCAGGGTCTGGGCGGTCTTGCCGATGGTTACCGCGCCGGTGGTGTAGGAGCCGGTGCCGTCGGTGTTGCTGCCCAGGGCCTGGCCGCTGATGTTGGTGGCGGCCAGGGTCAGGCCCGAGCCCTTGGCGGCGGTATCGCTCAGGGTCAGGGTGTCGCCCTGCAGGTTGTAGTCGACGCCGGTGTTCTTCAGCAACTCACTGGCGGCCTGGCCGGGCGTGAACACGCCTTTGACCGGCGCACCGTGAAGACCCTGGACCCGCTCCGGGTTGTACAGGATCTGGATATTGCCCTGGCGCCCCAGTTCCTGCAGGGCGCTGCCCAACGGTTGGGCGCCGATGTTGAATTCGAACTCCTGGGCCTGGACCTGTGCCGCCAGGGGCAGTGCCAGCGCCATCCCCATGACGGCCAGCGAAGGTGGCGAGCAGAACAGCTGGCGAACCAGCAACGCTTTGCTCAAGGGTGTGAGGCGGTGTTGTTTTGGCATTGTGTCTGCTCTTGTCAAAATTGCTGGAAAAGCGAGTGAGAATTTTTTGCATTTGAAATAAAGACGTACGAGGGCGACAAAGACGGAAAAGAAAAGTGAAAAAAGTTGCGACGGGAGGGCACTGCGGTTTTTTTTCAGGAGCCGGATTGCGGGCGATGGCGGCCTTGAGAGCGATGCAAGGTTTGAGGGCCAATCGCCGGCAAGCCGGCTCCTACACCGGACTAGGGTGTTACGAGAAGGCGTTTTCAGCGAAAGCCGGCTGCTCCTCGCGACGCTCGACCTTGATCTGTCCGGCCTGCATCCGCACCAACTGGTCGGCCACCGGGAAATAACGGTCGTCGTGGGAAATCACGATGATCGTCTTGCCCTGCTGGCGCAGCTCGGGCAGCAGTTCGGTGTAGAACACCCGGCGGAAGGCCGGGTCCTGGTCGGCGGCCCATTCGTCGAACACCAGCACCGGACGCTGGTCCAGCCAGGCATTGATCAGTGCCAGGCGCTTGCGCTGGCCGGTGGACAGGTCGGTGGTGGTGAAGCGGCCGTCGCGGATGCTGACCTTGTGGGCGATGTCCAGGCGTTCCAGGTACTTGATCGATTCCGGGGGCAGCAGGTCGTCGCCCTGGAGCACTTCGTCGAACAGGTAGTAGTCGGCAAAGATGGTGGTGAACAACTGCCGGTAATCATCCAGGCCCTCGGCGGTCACCGCCTGGCCGTTGAGGCGCACCTCGCCCTGTTGCGGGCTGTACAGCCCCAGCAGCAGCTTGATCAGGGTGGTCTTGCCGCAACCGTTCTCGCCGACGATAAAGAGGATTTCACCCTGCTTGATGGTCAGGTTCACCGGCCCGAGGTGGAAGGCCTGGCTGCCTTCCACCTGGGGGTAGTCATAACGCAACTGATGCAGTTCGATGCTCTGCAGCGGCGCCGGGGCGGCCTGGCGGTCCTGGATCAGCAGGTGCGGTTCCGGCGAAGAGAACTGCCAGGACAGCTCGGCGATCCGGCGCAAGGCGATTTCCGCGCGGCTGATGATCGGCAGGGTGTTGATCAGGCGTTCCAACGGACCTTTCATATACAGCATGACCAGCACGAAGCCACCCAGCACGGTGCGGTCAGTCCCGGGCCAGAGGGCCTGGAAGGTGATGGCGATACCGATCACGGCGAAAAACAGCATCGAGCCGAAGGTTTCCGCGCTGACGAAGATATTCGCCGCGCGGATGTTGGCCCGGCAGATCCGCTCGGTGGTGCCGTGGATCTGTTCATCGTGCATATGCTGGCGGCGCTTGCGCTGGATCCGCAGCTCCTTGGCCCCGGCCGAGATCGCCTGGTAGTGCTTCTGCAATTCGTCTTCGCCGTCGCGGGCGGTGAGGATGCTGCGCATGCCGTAGCGGTGCGCGAGCCATTGGGCGCCGGAGCCGATGATCACGGTGACCACGGTCAGCAGCAGGATCTGCCAGGAGAGCATCGCCAGGTAGGACAGGCAGCCCAGGGTCACGGTAAAGGCGATCACCATCGGCGCCACCGACAGGGCGAAGGTGCTCAGGGTGCTGACATCGCCGAGCAGCACGGGGATCAGGCGATGGGCGCGGTAGCGTTCGAGTTGCTCGATGGGCGCCACCAGCACCTGGGCGGCCAGTTCGCGGCGCAGGCGCGCGACCACTTGTTGGCCGACATAGTTGGTCAGCAGGTTGGACAGGGTGGAGCAGGCCAGGGTCAGCAGGCACAGGCCGCCGAACAGCAGGGCGGTGTGGCTGTCGGGCCCGGCGGCGGCGTTCATGGCGTTGTTGACGGTGGCCAGCAGGCCGGTGACGCTGAGGCCGCTGACGATCCCCAATACGGCCGAAAGTACGACCAGCAGCCAGAACGGCTTGAGGATCCTGAAGGTTTCCCGGGCGAGACTTGGGGCTGGGGCAGGCATGGGGGCTACTCGTGAAGGGGCTGTAGACGCGGGCGCCCTGGAAGGCGCCTTGAACTCTGTAGACGAGTCGATGGGGTTGGGATTTAGGGCGCTGCGGTCCCTGTAGGAGCCGGCAAGCCGGCTCCTACAGGTGGTGCTCAGAGCTCGCGGGCGACCCGGAAGCCCAGCCAGTCGCCACGGGTGATGGCGCTGCGTTCATTGCGATTGCCCGAGCGGGAGAACACTGGCGCTTCGGTCCAGTCGTTGCCACGAATCACCCGGCGGTCCTCGCATTCCTTGCTGTCCAGGCGCGGGCTGCCGTCGGCGGGCGCGCCGACATAGCTGTCGACGTAGCAATCGGCCGTCCACTCGTAGACGTTGCCGTGGCCGTCATACACGCCATAGGCGTTCGGCGGGAAGCTGCCGCCCGGCGAGGTATAGCTGAAACCGTCGGCCGGGCCGTAGGTGTTGGCGTGCTCGGCAATGCTGTAGCCCTTGTCCTTGTCGAACGGGAAGGGGAACGAGCCGCTGGTGCCGCCACGCACGGCGTATTCGCGTTGCGACTCGCTGAGCAGGTGATATTTTTTCCCGGTTCTTTTCGACAGCCAGTCGGCATAGGCCTGGGCTTCGTGGGCGTCCATGCACACCGCCGGTTGCCGGTCGCCCTGGGGGTAGCGCGGCTGGCCGGCCAGGCACTCGCGGCCGGGGCGGGTATCGCCGTCCGGCATCTTGTAGCCGGTGTCACGGATGTAGGCCTTCCACTCACCGCTGAGTACCTGGAAGCGGCTGACGGCGAAGGCCCTCTTGAAGGTTACCGGGTGCATCGGACCTTCATCAGCTTCACGTCCGACTTCGTCCTCGGGGGTGCCCATGGTGAAGGTGCCGGCGGGCAGCACGACCATCTCCGGGCAATCCTTGCAGTCCTTGAACACCTTGCCCGGCAGTGGCGGGGTGGCGGCCAGGGCCGCGTTCGGCAGCCAGGCGCCGAGCAGGGCGCTGAGGATCAGTGCGGGCCAGAGGCCGACGCGAGGCCGGGAAACAAGCAGGTGGAATTTCATGAAAGTTCTCGCAGGCAAGGAATGGAAATCGGAAAGCGCTGGCGGTCATAACTGTTTGCCCAGCAGCGCCATGAAACGGTCGAGCTCGGCCTCATTGTTGAGCAGGCCTGGCGCCGTTCGTACCACCGGCCCGACATCGCGATCCACCGCATCGACCACCACCTTGTTGCGCATCAGGTAGGCGGCGACCTTGTCGCTGTCCTGGCCCTTGACCCGGAAGAAGCTGAAGCCGGCGGACAGTTCGGGGTTTATCGGCGTGACCAGTTCGATCCGTGGGTCGGCTTGCAGGCGTTGCTTGATCAGGCTGTTCAACTGCTGGATACGCGCCTGGACCTCGGCCTTGCCCAGTTGCAGGTGCAGTTCGAAGGCCTTGTCCAGCGCCCAGCGATGCTCGAAGGCGTGGTAACCGCCGGGGCTCATGGAGGTGGCGAAGTTGGTGTCTTCGGAGAAGGTCGGCAGCAGCGGGCTGACGTCCCTGACCTGTTGCGAACGGGCGCAGACGATGCCGGTGCCGCGAGGGCCGAACATCCACTTGTGGGTGCCGGCGATAAAGAAGTCGCAGTGCATGTCCGGGAAGTCGAGGTTATCCACGCCAAAGCCGTGCACGCCGTCGACCACGTAGAGGATCCGGTCCTTGTCGTCGCGCTGGCGATTGTGTTCGGCGACCAACTGGCCGATCTGGCCGATCGGCAGTTTCACCCCGCTGCCCGATTGCACCCAGGTCATGCCGAGCACCCGGGTCTCGGGTTTGATCGCGCGGTCGATATTGCCGATCACCTCGTCGGCCGAAACCAGCGCCGGGTCCTTGAACAGGCTGATCTTGCGCACCCGGGTACCTTCGCGCTCGCTGCGCAGGCGCAAGAGATTGCGGGTCGAATAATGTTCGTGTTCGGTGGTGAGGATTTCCTGGTCGGGGCGCACATGGATACCGCCGTAGATCATCGCCAGGCCCTCGGTGGTGCTGCCGGTCAGGGCGATCTGCCCGGGCTCGGCCCTGAGGTAGCGGCCGGCCCACAGGCGGACCTGGGCTTCGCGTTTCCAGGTTTCCTGCAGGTCCCAGTCCATGGCCAGCCCCGGGTTGCGGTCGATGGCGGCGCGGTGCTGCTCGATGGCCTCGCGCACGGGGCGGGGGTGGGAGGTCACCAGGAAGTTGGAGAAGTGCAGGTAGTCGGGGTCCTGGTCGAACAACTGGCGCAACCCGGCCCACTTGTCCGTGGACAATGCCGGGTTCTCGGTTGTGACCGGGCTGGCGGCCAGCGCATTCAGGCTGGCACCGAGGGGCAGGCCGGCGGCGAGTACGCCGGCCTGCTTGAGAAAGGTTCTACGATCGGTCATGGGCAATTCACTGGCGCGAGAGCGTGGCGGTGGGTGACGTGGTGCCGGGGCGGGCGGCTTTCTGCACCTGGTCCCAGACCCGCAGGAAGTTGCCGCCCCAGAGCTTGGCGATATCGGCTTCGGAGTAACCGCGATCGAGCAGTTCGGCGGTGACGTTGCGTGCCTCGCTGACATCCTTGAAGCCGTCGATGCCGCCACCGTCGTTGAAGTCGGAACTGATGCCGACGTGATCGATGCCGATCTTCTTCACCGCATAGTCGATGGCGTTGCCGAAGTCCTTGAGGTCGGCCTTGGGTTCCTCGTCGAGAATGGCGTAGAGGGCGCTGGCGTATTGGCCGAAGCGTTGTTCCGGCCAGACGGTGATGATCGGGTCGCCGGGCATCAGGGCCATGGCCAGGTTGGGCAGGGGCGGCAGGTCGAAACGTTTGCGCAAGGTGTTGAGCTTGTCCTGGGTGCGCTGGCTCAGCGGGCGCAGATAGGCCGGGAACGCGACGATCTGGACCACGCCGCCGCTGTTCTTGATCAACTGCATTTCCTTGTCGCTGAGGTTGCGCGGGATATCCACCAGGGCGCGGGGTGCCGAGTGCGAGGCAACCATCGGCGTGCGGCTCAATTGGCTGACCTGCTCCAGGGCCTTGGTCGACATCTGCGAGACATCGATGATCACCCCCAGGTCGTTGAGGCGGTGCACGGCCTGCTGGCCGATCTCGGAGAGGCCGTCGAGGGCATCCGGGGTGTCGTTGAGGAACGGCAACGGGCGCGAAGAGTCGGCCCAGTCGTTGTTGCCCACGTAGCTGAAGCCGAACATGCGCATGCCGCGGGCGGCCCACAGGTCCAGGCGATCGAGGTCGTGACCGAGGGGATAGGCGTTGAGCATGCTGATGAAGATCGCGAACTTGCCTTCACCGTGCAGGCGCCGCATATCGTCGGGGCTGTAGGCGATGCCGACACGGTTGGGGAAGTCACGGACCAGGCCGCTGATGATCTGGTAGCGCACCTCCTGCTGTTTGCGTGCCTCCTCGACAAAGCCGGCGGTAGGGCGGTGCGGGGCGTTCGGGCCGTTCCAGATTTCCGGCCAGCCGAACACCGTCAGCGCGGCGGCGGACAGCCGTCCGCGGCCGGTCTTGGCCAGGTCGAACTGGCCGCTGCCATCCTTGTCGGCTTCGCGGCCTTCGGTGCCGAAGGTCAGGGGCACGGTGATATGGCTGTCGAAGCTGATGATCCGGTCCTGAAGCTCGTCGGCCTGCTTCATGATCTTCAGCGAGTAACCGGGGTTGGGCCACAGGTCCCAGGTCAGCCAGGCTGCGGCGGCGCAGAGCCCAAGGGCCAGGGGCAGGCCGATGTAGAGCGCCTTTTTCGAACGCGGTTTTATCATTGCCATCTCATTGTGGTTTGCCGATGTTGCTATCTGGGAAGAACGGATGGCGTACGTTCTGATTTAGGCGCCGCGCCCGGCTAAATTTCCTACGCAGTGCAACGTTCTAGCTTGGATAAAGCCTGCTTCAGGGCTGACACAGGTAGGGCGATGACGATTTCTCGACGAGGCTTCATGGCGGGCCTGGCGCTCACGGGCGTAGTTGTTCCCGCGGCTTATTACGCGCACCGCGAACTGACCCGGGACAGGGAGCCCGTCACGCCGGGCGAGGCCACGGTCGATCTGCTCGACATGGCCGGCCGGCGCTTGGCCAACAATCTGCGCGGGGTCTGGAGCCTGCATTTCACCGGACGTGACGCGGGCCTGGATGGCCTGCCCCTCGAAGGCCTGGAACTGTTCCTCGATATCGCCCCGCGTGGTCGCGGCTTGCGCGGTTTCATTGACACCGCCCAGGCGTTGCGGGCTGACGGTCAACCCCGCTGGCGGCTGGTCGGTGACCTTGCCGAGAGCGACGGCTCGCGGCTGTTCTGGCGCCTGAGCCTGGGGGACGCCGAGAGGCCGCTGTATGAATTCAGCCTGGTTTTGGATGAAGTCTGGGCCACGTTCGGCAACGCTGGCAGTGGCACCTTGAGCGGTCATGTCGAGCGCCTGGACCGGCCGCTGGCCTTGCCGCAACTGGACAACCGCTTTGTCGCGGTCAAGCAGGTGTTTCCCGAAGCCCGCGAACGTATCGGCCTGGGCGCGCCCCTGCTGGCCTGGCTGGTGTCCCCCGAGCACCGCTTGTTCCACCAGCTCTGGCATGCTTCCCGGGACAAGTGGCACAGCCTCCCTGAAGACAAGCGCAATGGCTTGCGCGGGATCGGCTGGCAGCCCGGTCCCCGGGACAAGGAGCGCGACGCCCGGGGCAAGCGCAAGGATCGCAACGGTTCGGGCATCGACTTTTTCTTTATGCACCGGCATATGTTGCGCATGGCCCGCTCGTTCCAGGCCTTGCCGTCATGGCGCGCGTTTCCGCTGCCCCAGCCGGAGCTGGAGCGCGATCGCCAGGGCTTTGCCCGTTATTTCGATAACCACGATGGCTGCGCCGTGCCGCCGACCTGGCTGGCCGACGGTGACGACGAGTACAGCCAGTGGGTCGGCGATATCAAGAGTGCCGAGACCTGGCACGGCAACTTCCAGGCCTGGGAGTCGCGCTACAGCGATCCGCGTTATCTGTCCCGCTTGACCCTGGGCCAGTTCGGTTCCGAGGTCGAGCTGGGGCTGCATGACTGGCTGCATATGCGCTGGGCTTCGGTGGCGCGCGATCCGTCCAATGGCGCGCCGGTGCCCATGGCCCGGGAGTTCACCGACTTTGCCCCGCGCTGGTATGCGCCGCAGAACGACTTTCTCGGCGATCCGTTTTCCTCCCATGTGAACCCGGTGTTCTGGATGTTCCATGGTTGGATCGATGATCGGCTGGAGGATTGGTTCCGGGCGCACGAGCGTTTTCATCCGGGGGAGGTCACGCGCCAGGAGGTCAATGGCGTGCCCTGGTTCGCCCCGGGGCGCTGGGTGGAAGTGGACGATCCCTGGCTCGGGCCGACCACCCATGGTTGCAGCACCACGCCGGGATTGAGCATGGGCAAGACGGTGGAGATGGACCCGGAGACCATGAAGCTGGCCTTGCGGATTACCTTTACGCCGGAGAAGGACCTGGCCGGGTTGTTGCGTCGGGTACCGCGGCGGCCTTGGTATGCGCGGCACCTGTCGATCAAGGATCGGTTGCTCTGATACTCGCTCGCCACAGGAACGCGCTCGGCTTCAAATTTCCTTGGCCGAACGCCCTTCTTGTGTCTGCCAGCCGCCACCAAGTGCTTTGTACAACGCAATACTGGCCTGCACCCGCGACAGGCGCAGCTGTACATTCTGGTCCTGGGCCGCATACAACGTGCGCTGGGTTTCCAGTACCGTGAGCAAATCCTCTGCCCCGGCCTGATAACGGCTCTGGGCAATCTCGAAGGCCCGTTGCGCCTGCTTCAGTTCTTCGTCCTGCCAGCGTCGTTGTTGATCAAGGCCGCTGATACTGTTCAGGGCTTTTTCGACATCGGCGAAACCGTTGACGATCGCGCCCCGGTAGCTTTCCAGCAACTCTTCCTGGCGCGCTGTGGCCCGGTCGCGTTCGGCCCGCAGGCGGCCGTTGTTGAAGACCGGCGCGAGCAGGCCGGCGCTCAGGGTGTAGAAGGGCGTGCGCAAGGCATCGGCGGCCTGGGTGGCTTCCGAGCCCAGGCCGGCACCCAGGGTCAGCTTCGGCAACAAGGCGGCCCGCGCCACCGCGACATCCGCCTGCGCCGCCGCCAGTTGCGCTTCGGCCCGGGCAATATCCGGACGTCGGCGCAGCAGTTCGCTCGGTACGCCGGCATCAATCGACGGCCAGCTCAGGCTGCTGAATGGCTGGGCACCGATCCGCAAGCTCTGGACCGGCTGGCCCAGCAATGCCGCGAGGGTAATCAGCGACTCCCCGGCCTGCTGGCGCACCAGCGGTAATTGTCGTTCCTGGCTGGCCACCAGGCTTTTTTGCTGGGCCAGTTCCAGCGCCGTGGCCGAGCCCGAGTCGTAGCGGGTCCGGACCAGTTCCAGCACCCGTCGGGCATTGCTCAGGTTCAACCCGGCGATAGCCTCCTGCTCGCGAGCGGACAGGGTGCGGGCATACTGGTCGGCAACACCGCCGAGCAGCGTCAGTTCCACCGTCGCCCGGTCATATTCGCTGGCCCGCAGGCTCTGCACGGCGCTGTCGCGGGCCGCGGCGACACCCCCCCAGAAGTCCACCTCGTAGCTGGCACTGAGGTTGGCGCCATAACTTTTGCTGCTGTTGTCACTGTCGGCATTGTCCCGGTTGTTCAGCAACTGGCTGCGGCTGCCATTCAGGCCCAGGGTCACTTGCGGCAGCAACGGCGCGCCGGCGATCACCGCCGTGGCCTGGGCCTGGCGCACCCGGGCGAGGGCGGCGGCGAGGTCATGGCTGTCGACGCGGGCCTGCTCGATCAACCGGCCCAGCTCCGGACTGCCGAACCTTTGCCACCAGAGGGTGCTGGTCTGCCGGGCGCTGTGTCGTGTTTCGAACTGCCAATGGGGCGGTGACGGCGTGTCGTCGTCCGGACGCGGTGCGGGCCCGCCGCAGGCATTGAGCAGCAGGCAAATGGTCAACAGGGAAAAGCGCGGTTTCATGGGTTCGATCATTCACTGGTAAGCGCTGTGACCGGGTCGAGCCGGGCAGCTTTGCGGGCCGGCATAAAGCCGAAGAGGACGCCGGTGACCAGGGCGCAGGCAAAGGCGCCGATCACGGCGCCCAGGGAAAACGCCACGGCGACCTTGGCCAGCAGCAGGACGCCACCGACCGCCAGGGCGAGGGCCACGCCGGTCAGGCCGCCGACCACCGAAAGCATCACCGCTTCGGTGAGAAACTGGCGCAGGATGTCGCGCTGGCGGGCACCGGTGGCCATGCGGATGCCGATTTCCCGGGTGCGTTCGCGCACGGTCATGAGCATGATGTTCATCACCCCGATACCGCCCACCAGCAGGGAGATGGCGGCAATCGAGCCAAGCATCAGCGACAGGGTGTTCTGGGTGCGGGCCTCGGCCTGGATCATCGCGGCGTTGTTGGTCAGGCGAAAGTCCCGGCGGCCGTCGTGCATGCGCAGCATCACCTGGTCGATGGCCTTCTCGGCGTCGCGGACATTGCGTCCGTCGCGGGTGGCGATGGCCACGTATTCCGGATTGTGGGTGCCGAACAGCCGGACACTGGCGGCCGAGTAGGGGATCGCCACGCGATCGTCGCTGTCGGTTTCGCCGGAGGTGGCGCCTTTTTCCTGGAGCACGCCGACCACCTGGAACGGCACGTTTTCGATGAGGATGTACTGGCCGATGGGGTCGGCCACCTCCTTGAGCAGTTTGTCGCGGACCTTGTGGCCGATCACCGCCACGGCGGCTCCGGCATCGGCATCGGCCTGGGTGAAGTAACTGCCCTCGACCACCGGCCAGTTGAAGATCGCCGGGAACTGGGTGTCATTGCCGCCGACATAGGCGGTGTGGTCGAGGTTGCCGAAGCGCACCACGGCGTCGGCGCCGTTGACCGGCATGATCATTTTCACCTGGGGCAGTTCCGCCAGCGCCGCCACGTCGTCCAGGCTGATGATCCCCAGCGGGGCCCGTGGCGCGGCCGGCGCGCCACTCAGGTAGATAATGTTCGAGCCGAACGCGCCCATCTGCGCGATCACCTGGCGCTTGCTGCCTTCGCCGACCGCGAGCATCACCACCACCGAGGCGACCCCGATGACGATGCCGAGCAGGGTCAGGGCGGTGCGAAAGCGGTTGATCCACATCACCCGCCAGGCCGCTTGCACGGCGTCCACCAGCTCGCTTTTCCAGGCGCCACGATAGGCGCTGCCGTCACTCAGGCGCTGGCTCAGGTCGATCGCCTGCAGGGCGACGGGGTCGTTGCCGCGCTGCAGCTCGGGGTTGTCGCGGGTACTGTCGCTGACGATCAGTCCGTCGCGGATCTCGATGATCCGTTTGGCCCGGGCGGCGACTTCACGGTCGTGGGTAATAAGGATGATCACATGGCCCTGGCTGGCCAGTTCGTCGAGCAGCGCCATGACTTCGGCGCCGCTGTGGCTGTCGAGGGCGCCGGTGGGTTCGTCGGCGAGAATGATATGGCCGCCGTTCATCAGGGCCCGGGCAATCGATACCCGCTGTTGCTGGCCGCCGGACAACTGGTGCGGGCGGTTTCCGCCACGGCTGGCCAGGCCCAGGCGCTCGAGCAGGGCGGCGGCGCGGGCCTGGCGCTCGGCGGCCGGGGTGCCAGCATAGATCGCCGGCATCTCGACGTTCTCCCGGGCCGAGCCGGAAGGAATCAGGTGGTAGCCCTGGAACACGAAACCGAAGGCCTCGCGGCGTAGCCAGGCGAGGGCATCGCTGTCGAGTTCGGCGACGTTTTCACCGGCGAACAGGTAGCGCCCGGAGGTCGGCCGGTCGAGGCAGCCGAGGATATTCATCAGGGTCGATTTGCCCGAGCCGGAGGCGCCGACGATGGCGACGAACTCGCCGGCATGGATCCTCAGGTCGATGCCGCGCAGCACCTGCACCTCGGGACTGTCGCCGCCGCCATAGGCCTTGCGGATGTCCTGCAGGTCGATCAGTGGCGTTTGCATTCAGCCTCCACTGCCGGTCGCGGGGCCGATCAACAGATGGTCGCCCTCGGCCAGCCCGTCGAGGATCTGCATCCGTAGCCGGTCACTCATGCCGGTACGCACCTGGCGCGTCTGGATCTCGCCGTTGCTACTGACCACCCGGGCCGTCTGCAGCGGCGCCCGCGAGTCACCTTGCAGGGCGGCGATCGGCGCGGTGAGGACGTTTTGCGCCTGGTCGGCGACGAAAAACACCTGGGTGGTCATGTCCGCCATCAGCGCCTGGTCGGCGTTGTCGACATCCAGCAGTACGGTGTAAAGCACCACCCGCGAGCTGCCGCTTTTGTTACTGCTGCTGGAACTGCTGCTGCTCTGGCTGCCGGCTTCGAGGGGCTTGGGCGGTACCGGGAGGATCTGTCGGACTGTGCTGGTCCAGCGTCGGCTGCCGCCACTCAAGGTGGTGAAATAGGCGTGCATGCCCGCTTTGACGTGGCCGATATCGGCCTCCGAGACTTCCGCCCAGACCGTCATCGGTGACAACCGGGCGATGCGCAGGATCAGCGGTGTCTGTTGCTGGGCGTTGAGGGTCTGGCCTTCGCGGGCATCGAGGGCGACCACGGTGCCGCTCATGGGCGCATAGATCCGCGTGTAACCCAGCTCCGCCTCGTCGCTGCGCAGGCTGGCCTGGGCCTGGAGAATCTGCGCGCGGAACATGTCGATGCGCGCCTGGGTGGTGCGCAGCTCGGCTTCTGCCGCCTGCACATCCTCGCTGCGGGTGGCCCCGCCGGCGCTGAGCTGTTGCTGGCGCTGGTACTTCTGCCGTGCCAGGTCATGCAGGGCACGTTGTTCCTGCAACTGGGCCTTGAGGTTTTCAATCGAATAGCGACCGGCATCGAGCTTGGCCTGCTGGGTCGACGGGTCGATCTCCACCAGCAACTGGCCTTCCTTGACCTGATCGCCGATTTCGACACGGATCTTGTGGATCTGTCCGGAGGCCTGGGCCCCGACGTCGACGTAGCGACGTGGATGCAGGGTGCCGAGGGCGGTGACGCTGCTTTCGATATCGCCACGGGTGACCGTGACGGTGGTGAAGCGATCACGTCCCGGTGGCAGGATCTGCCAGGCGGCCAGGGCGACGACGGGGATCAGGCAAAGCGTGACAAGCAGGGCGCGGCGGGTGCGTCGGGGACGGTTCATGCAGGGTTCCAGCCGATGGAAAGTCGGTCCGTGACGACGCGGCGGGCACACGGGGGCACCGCGGCACTCGTTGTCGCCGGGCGACAAACACGGGAGCTGCAAGATAGACGAGAGGTCGGCGCGCGAATTTAAGTCCGGCCCGTGGACTTTTCGAGGTATTTGCGCCGGGTGGGTAATGGAAGATTGGAATCTATATGAGAATTATTATAAATTACGCCTGCTTCAAACAGCCATTGTCATGAGGTCCCGAGCCGGACGCTGCCGATCATGCTCAAGGACAGTCCCGCCGGGTGTGCGGACAGGAGTCAGGTTGGAAAGCTACTACCGCGAGCTGGTGTGTTTCCTCAATGCCCGGCTGGGTAATCGCCAGGCGGCCGAAGACGTTGTGCACGATGCCTACCTGCGGGTGCTCGAGCGTTCGAGCGAGACCCCGATAGGGCAGCCGCGGGCGTTCCTCTATCGCACGGCGATGAATCTGCTGATCGATGAGCACCGGCGCAATACCGTACGCCAGAACGAATCCCTGGACGTGCTCGACAACGACGAGCGGTTTTTCAGCCCGTCGCCGCAAATCTCCCTGGACCATGGGCTACGCCTGGACATGTTGCAACGGGCCCTGGCGGAGCTGCCCGGGCCGTGCCGCGACAGCTTCACGCTGCGCAAGATCGAAGGCCTGTCCCACCCGGAGATCGCCGAGCGCCTGGGGATTTCCCGCAGCCTGGTGGAAAAACACATCGTCAATGCCATGAAGCACTGCCGCGTGCGCTTGCGTCAGTGGGAGGCGAGCTGAGCCCTGTGCGCTGCCATCATTCTGTTCATGTGAATGTGCTATGTCTGCGTCACCGCGTGCAGACACGAGAGCTTCCATGCAAGCCCTGAACAACATCAACCTCGATTCCCTGATCGACACCTTCGTCAGCCTCAGCGCCGCCTTTATCCTTGGCGGCCTGATCGGTTTTGAACGCCAGTACCGCCAGCGCACCGCCGGCCTGCGCACCAACGTCCTGGTGGCGGTGGGGGCGGCGATTTTCGTTGATATGGCCAACCGCCTGGGCGGCTCCGAAGGGGCGGTGCGGGTGGTTGCCTATGTGGTCTCCGGCATCGGTTTTCTCGGCGCCGGCGTGATCATGCGCGAGGAGGGCAATGTCCGTGGCCTGAACACCGCCGCGACCCTCTGGGCCTCGGCGGCGGTCGGTGCCTGCGCCGGTGCCGACCTGATCCTCGAAGCCCTGCTGGGAACCCTGTTCGTCCTTGCGGCGAACACCTTGCTGCGGCCGATCGTCAACTACATCAACCGCCAGCCCCTGGACGTGGTCTCGGCGGAGGTCACCTATCTCCTCTACCTGATTGTCCGACGGGCCCAGCAGAAGACCGTGCTGTCGTTGCTCGAAAAGGAACTGGAGCGCAGCAACTACCCGGCCAGCGATGTCGAGGTGCGACCCTTCGGCGACGAGGAAGTGGAAATCGAGGCGACCCTGGCAATCACCTCGGTGGACGGCGACGAACTCGATGCGCTGGTGGCGCGGCTGTCGACCTCAAGCATGGTGCAGCAGGCATTCTGGAGCCCGAGTACCACCGACTGACCTGCCCTTCGCGGGCGCCGTCCAGTCGGTGCCCCCTATTGCCGGATCCGTGCAAGCTTCCTGGAAGTGACGGGGATCTTGGGATTTTCCCTACAGATGCTCCCGAGGCCTCTCGCTAAAGTGGCCGACCTTGTTCAGCCATCACGGCTTGAGCCTGACAGCCACAGGCCGGAATGGCCCCACGCCCACTGCCCAGCCACAGCAGGAATTGAGAATTTTCCTATACTGTATTTCGCTATTTCCCTGTCTTTTTTCGATGCAAGCACGTTCCCGTCTCAAGCAGTGGCTGGCGTACTTCTTGAGGATTTGTAATGCGCACAGCCCTGATAGTTGACGATCACCCGTTCATTCGCATGGCCATCAAGGTCTTGTTGGAAAAGGAGGGGTTCAAGGTCGTCGCCGAGGCCGATAACGGCGTCGATGCGGTGCAGTTGGCGCGGGAGCTGGCGCCGGACCTGATTGTCATGGACCTCAATATCCCCCGGCTCGATGGCCTGGAAGCGATCAAGCGACTCACCGACCTGCACCTGCCGAGCAAGCTGGTGGTACTTACCGAACAGGCGCCGGAGTTCTACTCCGAGCGCTGCATGCGCGCCGGCGCCATGGGTTATATCTCCAAGACCGCCGAGTTGATCGAGCTGCGCCTGGCGATCCAGGCGGTGATGCTCAACAAGAGCTTCTTTCCGCGCCTGGAAGGGCATGTTCAAGGCCAGGGCGCCAGCGTGTCGGAACCGGTGCTGATCGACAGCCTGAGCAACCGCGAACTGAGCATCCTGCGCTACCTCGCCCGGGGGATGAAGAACAAGGACATCAGCGAACTGATGCTGCTCAGCGACAAGACGGTCAGTACCTACAAGACCCGCCTGATCGAAAAGCTCAACCTCAAGTCGGTAGTGGCGCTGGCGGAGTTTGCCAAGCGCAACCAGTTGATCTGAGGTTTCCATTCCGGTCGGAATGCATTTCTGAAAACACCACCGACCTGTAGGAGCCTGGCTTGCCAGCGAAGAGGGCCTCA
The DNA here is from genome assembly GCF_023242495.1 of Pseudomonas sp. MWU13-2862. NCBI lineage: Bacteria > Pseudomonadati > Pseudomonadota > Gammaproteobacteria > Pseudomonadales > Pseudomonadaceae > Pseudomonas > Pseudomonas sp. MWU13-2862. Next base: position 177,121 of record NZ_JALMEZ010000011.1, read on the forward strand.
AGGACGCTGAAAGCTTCGCGGGCAAGCCAGGCTCCTACAGGTTTGCGGTGTTTTCAGGTGTTCGCAGTCAGCGGGGAAGGCCTCAATCCCACTTCGGCGCCAGACCCGCCGGGCTGGTCAGGCGATGGGCGCGTTCGAGGCCGGCGATCTTCGCCATTTCTTCGTCATTCAAACGCAGGTCTCGGGCCTTGAGGTTGCTCGCCAGGTTCTCGCGCTTGGTCGACGACGGAATCACCGCATAACCCAACTGCATGGCCCAGGCCAGGGTCACCTGTGCCGGAGTCGCCTGGTGCCGCTCGGCGATCTGGCGGATGACCGGGTCCTTCAGCACTTCCCCGTAGGCCAGGGTCATGTAGGAGGTGATCTGGATGCCCTGGTCCTGGGCCGCTGCCACCACCTTGCGGTTCTGCAGGTAGGGGTGCAGTTCGATCTGGTTGGTGGCGATCTGATCGGCACCGACGGCGGCAATCGCCTGCTGCATCAGCTCGACGGTGAAGTTGGACACCCCGATCTGCCGGGTCAGGCCCAGTTTCTTGGCCTCCAGCAACGCGCCCATGAATTCGGCGACCTGCACCTGGGCTTCTGGCGATGGCCAGTGGATCAGGGTCAGGTCCAGGTAGTCGGTCTGCAGTTTGCGCAGGCTTTCCTTGAGGCTGGGGATCAAGGCGTCCTTGCCGAGGTTGGCGATCCAGATCTTGCTGGTGATGAACAGTTCGTCACGGGGGATGCCGTTGGCGGCAATGGCCTGGCCGACCTCGGCCTCGTTTTCGTAGATCTGCGCGGTATCGATGACCCGGTAGCCCAGCTCGAGGCCGGTGCTGACCGAGTCGATGACAACCTGGCCTTGCAGGCGGAAGGTACCAAGGCCGAAGGCGGGAACAGACATGGGGGGACTCCTGAAGTGACAGTGGGAATGAGCAGGAGTATCCCCACCCCGATCTTTGAGAAAAAGTAGGGGTTGGGAAAAGGACTCTTTACCCGTGCGCACGAATCTGCGGAGTGTCAGGTCAGTCCTCGACGGCCTCCAGCAGCGTCGCGATGCCCTGGCCGCCAGCGATGCACTGCGTGGCAATGGCGTAGTGCCCGCCGGTGCGTTGCAGCAGGGCGGCGGCCTTGCCGGTGATGCGCGCGCCGGTGGCTCCCAGGGGATGACCGATGGCCAGGGCGCCGCCGTCCAGGTTGATCCGGCCGCGATCCAGGTCGAGTTCCCGCAGGCAGGCCAGGGACTGGCTGGCAAAGGCTTCGTTGATTTCCACCAGGTCGATATCGCCGATCCGCAAGCCGGCGCGTTGCAGCACCTTGCGGGTCGCATGGACCGGACCCATGCCCATGATCTCCGGGGCGCAGCCGGCCACCGCGACCGCCTTGATCCGCGCCAGGATCGACAAGCCGCGCTCGCGGGCGAAAGTTTCGCTGCACACCAGCACGGCGGCGCTGCCATCGGTCAAGGGCGAGGCGGTGCCAGCGGTGACGCTACCGTCGAACGCCGGTTTCAACCCTCCCAAACCCTCCAGGCTGGTGCCGGGACGAATGCAGCCATCTTCCTTGACCCAGCCGTTCGCGGTCTGGATAGCGATGATTTCGTCCTCCAGGCGGCCCAGTTCGCGAGCCCGGGCGGCCTTGGCGTGGGACTCGACGGCCAGGCTTTCCTGCTCGGCCCGACCGATGTCGTAGCGCCGCGCGACTTCTTCGGCGGTGTAGCCCATGGGCATATACACCTCGGGGTGATCGCGCATCAGCGTCGGGTTCGGCGAGATATTGAAACCGCCCATGGGCACGCGGGTCATGGATTCCACCCCGGCGCAGAGGAAGGCATCGCCGGCCCCCAGCAGGATCTGCCCGGCGGCATAGTGCACGGCACTCATGGACGAGCCGCAGAAACGGTTGATCGTCGCGCCGCCGAGGCTGTCGGGGAAACCGGCGCGGAAGCTGGCGATACGGGCGATATTCATGCCTTGCTCGGCTTCCGGGTAGGCACAGCCCATGACCAGGTCCTCGAGTTCGGCGGGGTCGAGGCTGAGCTTGTCCACCAGGCCGCGCAGCACCTGGGCGGCGAGGTCGTCCGGGCGAATATCGATCAGCGCGCCTTTTTTCGCGAAATGAAAGGGGGAACGGGCGTAACCGGCGATCACGATGGAGGTCATGGCGAAACTCCTGGGTAGGGCGCAAGGGGCGTGGCGGTTGCTCAGCCGCGCGGTTGGAGAATCATGCAGGTGGTCGACCCGGTGGCATAAAGCCGGCCGTCGACGTCATAGATCCGCCCTTCGGCCAGGGCGGTGGAGCGGCCGAGGTGGACGATCTTGCCCTCGGCGCGGATCGGCCCGCTGCTGTCGGTCAAGGCCCGCACGTAGCTGATGCGCAGGTCCAGGGTGGTATAGCCCTGGCCCTTTTGCAGGCGGGTGTGGATGGCGCAACCCATGCACGAGTCGAGCAGGGTCGCCGCGTAGCCGCCATGGACGCTGCCCAGCGGGTTGTAATGGCGGGAGTCCGGGGTGCCCTGGAACACGAAGTGGCCCTCGGCCCATTCGATGGGGATAAAGTCCAGCAAGCTGCCGATCGGCGGCGAGGGCAGTTCGCCGTTGCCGATGCCGTTGAAGAACTCGGCCGGCGTCAGCTGGCTGACTTCGGCCAGGGTCAGGCTGCCGGGGCCTTGCAGGCGCTCGCGCATGGCCTGTTCCTCGGCGATCCATTGGGCGAGCGTGACGTCGCGGTTCGGGGTCTGCATGGACGGCTCCTTTCTTGATATAAAAAATTATGTTCGTAATATTTCTCTTCATATTATGTCTGAAATATAAATTAATCCAGCATCCTGGGCTCTGTGGGTGGTCGTTCCAGTAGTGGAACGATGAAGCTGATTTTTACCGTCTAGCGCCAAAAATCAGTTGAATCTAAGCTGTGCCCCATATTGATGGAGGTACCCATGAAAAAGATTCTTGGTCTCTACACCAGCCCCAGGGGGCCATTGGGTCGGCGATGGCTTTCCGGTGCGCACGCTGTTTTCCTATGACAACCTGGGCCAGCACATCAGCCCGTTCCTGATGCTGGACCACGCTGGACCTGCTGATTTCACTCCCACCACCCAGCGCCGTGGCGTCGGCCAGCATCCCCATCGCGGCTTTGAAACCGTGACCATCGTCTATGACGGTGAAGTGGAGCACCGCGATTCCACCGGTGCCGGCGGCGTGATCGGCCCGGGCGACGTGCAATGGATGACCGCCGCCGCGGGGATCATCCACGAGGAGTTCCATTCCGAAGCCTTCGCCAAACGCGGTGGCCGCCTGGAAATGGTCCAGTTGTGGGTCAACCTGCCGGCCCGGGACAAGTCGGCACCGGCCGGTTACCAGGGCATTCTCGACAACGATATTCCCAGGATTCCCCTCAAGGACCAGGCCGGCAGCCTGCGCCTGATCGCCGGTGAGTTCGACGGCCGGCAGGGGCCAGCGCGGACCTTCACACCGATGGATGTCTGGGATATCCGTCTGGCCAGCGGGAAAACCCTGGCGCTGGACCTGCATGAAGGCCGCAGCACGGTGCTGGTGGTCCTGCGCGGTGGTGTGCGGGTCAATGGCGAGCAACTGGCGCAACCGGGGCAGTTGGTCGTCTTCGAGCGGGCCGGTCGCGACGTGTCGCTGCACGCCGACAGCGATGCCGTGGTGCTGCTGCTCAGCGGCGAGCCGATCGACGAGCCGATTGTCGGCCACGGCCCCTTCGTGATGAACAGCGAAGCCGAGATCCACCAGGCCTTTGCCGACTTCCAGGCCGGGCGCTTCGGGCAGATGCACGACTGACGCCGCCAGGCGGTCCTCCTTCCCCGAGGGCCGCCCACCACTTCGAATATAAAGCTATAACTCCATGAAGCCGTTCTGTGCGATCTTCGCGTCGCCGACGGTTTCTTTTCATGGAGTGGCTCGATGCTTGACCTGTTGTCTGAACATCCCCTGTCCTGCGCTTTTCTGCTGATCGTGATCGATCTGCTGTTGTGGCACCTGATGGGCAGCAAGAGCGATACCTGGAAACTGGCGGTGCGCCTGACGGTGTTCTCGCTGTTCAGCCTGCTGCTGTTCAACGAAGGCATGAACCCCTTGCAGACCCCGCCCTGGCCGGATGACATCCCCCGGCACCTGGCGGCCACCGGCTTGCAGATCGGCTGGTGGCTGTTCGGCGCACGGACCCTGACGGTGCTGCTCGGCACGGTGATGATGCAGCGGGTCGGGCATGCCGGACGGCTGGTGCAGGATGTGCTCGGGGCGATCATCTTCCTGATCGCCATTGTCGCGGCGGCGGCCTATGTGCTCGACCTGCCGGTCAAGGGCGTGCTGGCGACGTCCGGGGCCCTGGCGATCATTGTCGGCCTGGCCTTGCAGAGCACCCTCAGCGATGTGTTCTCCGGGATCGTGCTGAATGCCACCAAGCCTTATCAGGTCGACGACTGGGTGGCCATCGACGGTACCGAAGGCCGGGTCGTCGATATCGACTGGCGCGCCACGCGCCTGCAGACCTCCCAGGGCAGCATGGCGGTGGTGCCCAACTCCCTCGCGGCCAAGGCCAAGATCGTCAACTTCAGCCGGCCCAGCGATATGCATGGCCTGTCCATCAGTGTCCAGGTCAGCCCGCATTCCCGGCCCCAGGTGGTGATCGATGCCCTGGAGCGGGCCATGCTCGGCTGCCGCGCCTTGCTGCCGACCCCGGCGCCTTGCGTGACGCTGAAAAGCTCCAGTGCCGAGGGCGCTGAATACGAAATCAACGGTTTTGTGGTGTCCATGGGTGAGAAGCGCGAAGTGCGCAATCAGCTCTACGACCTGGCGTTCCGCCATTTGCGCGCTTCGGGGGTGAGCCTGCTGTCGAGCGGGGAGACTGCCGCGCCGGTGAATTTATCGCGTGCGCGAAGGTTGTTGGAAAGCTCTTCGATTTTCTCCACCTTGCGTTCGGAGGAGAAGGATACGTTCAGCGAGAACATGCAGGCGCAGATGTTCCGTGCCGGCAGCGAGATCATGGCCCGCGGCGAGGTCAGCGATCACTTGTTCATCATCGAGTCCGGTGTGGTCTCGGTGACGCTGTTGCGCGGCGGCGTGCCGATGGAGGCCGGGCGCATGGGGCCGGGCGAGGTGATCGGCGAGGCCGGGGTGCTGGCCGACATGGCGGTGGTGGCGGACTTCACCGCCAAGACCGACTGCGTGCTGTATCGCATTGAAAACGAGTACCTCAAGCCGTGCCTGGAAGCCCGGCACGATATCGGCGAGGCCATGAAAAGCCTGCTCGACCGGCGCTTGAGCGCGGTGCAGAACTTCACTCGCGAAGTGCCCAAACCGGTGGAGAAGCGCGGGTTTATGCAGTGGTTGCGCAGTCGGACTTGAGGGGGGATCAGTCGCGAAGAGGTCCTTGAGATCGCCAAAAGCCTATGGTTTAGAACGAGAACCCCAGCGCCCCCACTGCCAGCAACACCGCCGCCATCACCCCGACCAGCGCGAACAGTTGCTGCAATCGGGGCCCGGCCAGATGCCCGGCAACCTGGCGCCCCAGCACCAACCCGACCACCGCCCCCACCGCAAACGGCCCACCGACTGACCAGTGCATGGCCCCGGACAATGTGGCCGTGACCACACTACCCAACGACACCAGAGCAATCACCGCCAGGGACGTGGCAACGATGCTCTTGCTGTCCAGGTTGGTGTAACGCGTCAGCGCCGGGATGATGACAAAACCGCCACCGACCCCGAGCAGCCCCGACAACAATCCCGAGAGCATGCCGGTCACGGTCAGCGCGCGGGCGCAGGGCAGGGTCCAGCGCAACCGGCCTTGCAACGGATTCAGCACACAGGGCTGAAAGCCCGGTCGCGGCGCCGGACGGCCGTGTTGCAATTCCTTGCGGGCCTTGAGGAAGATCCGGCCGCAGGCATAGACCATCACCGCGGCAAACCCCAGGGCCAGCGGCTCGTTGGGCAGATGATGGGCCAGCCATAACCCCAGGGGCGTCAGCAGCACGCCGACCCCGGCGATATAGGCCGCTGCCCGATAGCGGACAATCCCCTGGCGCAAGCCGAGCAAGGCCCCGACACCCGCCGCCAGACCCACCGCGAGCAAGCCGATGGGCGCTGCTTCGACCATCGACAAACCCAGCCCGAACACCAGCAGCGGTACCGCGAGAATGCCGCCGCCGGCCCCGGTCAGGGCCAGGATCGCGCCGATCAGCGTACCCAGTCCCGCCCCCAGAAAAAGATGTTCGTTCATGGTTGGGTTTTGGCCGCCGTCAATGTCGGCCGCGCCAGCCATTCACGGCCCTTGAGCATGCCGCGCCAGTACAGTGGCGGCAGGATCCGCTCCTTCAGCCACCAGGCCAGCCGCGTCGGCCTGCGCCCGTCCAGCAACCAGGGGGCGAAGGTCGGCGCCAGCTTGCCGCCATAGGTGAATTCGGCGAGAACGATCTTGCCGCGCTCCACCGTCAGCGGGCACGAGCCATAACCGTCGTAGCTGGCCTGCCGGGGCAGGCGGCCGAGGGCCACCAGCACGTTGTTAGCCACCACCGGCGCCTGCTTGCGCGCGGCGGCGGCGGTCTTGGCATTGCTGGTGTTGGTCACGTCGCCCAGGCCGTGGATATTGGAAAACTGACGGTGTTGCAGGGTGGCCGGATCGACATCGACCCAGCCGGCCGCGTCGGCCAAAGGGCTTGAACGGATAAAGTCCGGGGCCACCTGCGGCGGCACCACATGCAGCATATCGAACGAGCGGACCAGGGTTTCCCGGGTGCCATCGGCCAGGGTGCGGGCGAAGGTCGCCTGTTTCGCCGGGCCGTTGACCGCCACCAGGCTATGGCCGAATTGCAGGTCGATCGCGTACTTGTCGATGTATTCCATCAGCGCGGGGACATAGTCGGGCACGCCGAACAGCACGGCGCCGGCGTTGAAGAAACGCGCGTTGATCCGCTCCTGGCGTCCGCTCCCGAGCCAGTGATCGCAGGACAGATACAGGGCTTTCTGCGGCGCACCGGCACATTTGATCGGCATTGGTGGCTGGCTGAACAGGGCCTCGCCCTCCTTGAGCTCCTGCACCAGTTTCCAGGTGTAGGGCGCGAGGTCGTAGCGATAGTTGGAGGTCACGCCATTGCGCCCGAGAGTCTCTTCGAGCCCGTCGATGGCCGTCCAGTCGAGTTTCAGGCCGGGGCAGACGATCAACTGTTCGTAGCCGACCCGGCTCTGGTCGGTGAGCACCACTTCGTGGCCGTGGGGGCCGAAGGCGCTGACCGCCGCCTTGATCCAGCGCACGCCACGGGGAATCAGTGACGCCATGGGCCGGGCGGTCGACTCGGGACGAAACACCCCGGCGCCGACCAGGGTCCAGCCGGGTTGGTAATAATGGGTGTCGGCCGGGTCGATGATCGCGATATCCAGGTCCGGCGCCCTGGCCAGCAGGCTGGCGGCCACGGCGATACCGGCCGCGCCGGCGCCGACGATCAGGATCTGGTGATGGGAAACGGCAGTCGAAGACATGGTGTCGGGTCCTGGTTCAGAGGGCATTGAGCGGGATCTTCAGGTAGCGCACGCCGTTGGCTTCCGGCTCGGGCAGGTGGCCGCTGCGCATGTTGACCTGCACCGCCGGCAGCATCAGCACCGGCATATCGAGGGTGGCGTCGCGGGCCTCGCGCATGCTGACGAAACTGTCTTCGTCGATGCCCTCATGGATATGGATATTGTCCGCGCGCTGTTCGGCGACGGTGGTCATGTAGCGCAGCTCGCGACCGCCCGGCAGGTAGTCGTGGCACATGAACAGCCGGGTCTGGGGTGGCAGCGCCAGCAGTTGGCGGATCGAGCGATAGAGGGTGCGTGCGTCGGCGCCGGGGAAGTCGCAGCGGGCGGTGCCGTAGTCGGGCATGAACAGGGTGTCGCCGACAAAGGCGACCCGTTCGTCGCCGGACTCGATCAGGTAGCTCATGCAGGCCGGGGTATGTCCTGGCGTGTGCAGGGCGCGGGCCTTCAGGGTGCCGATGCTGAATTCGGCATTGTCCCCCAGCAGCACATCGAACTGGCTGCCGTCGCGCTGGAAGTCGCTGCCGGCATTGAAGAGCTCGCCGAATACCTGCTGGACCACGGTGATATGGCTGCCGATGGCGACCTTGGCGCCGAGTTGTTCCTTCAGGTAGGCCGCCGCCGAGAGGTGGTCGGCGTGGACGTGGGTTTCCAGGATCCATTCCACCCGGGCGTCCAGTTCGTGGATCCTGGCGACCAGGCGATCGGCTGATGCGGTGCGGGTGCGCCCGGACTTGGGGTCGTAGTCGAGCACGCTGTCGATCAGTGCGCAGCAGCGGGTACTGGTGTCCAGCACCAGGTAGCTGATGGTCCAGGTATCGGGATCGAAAAAGGCTTCTACGGCTAGCTTGTCGCCAAAGGTCATTGCGTACTCCTGGTGTCATCGGCGGGGATGGGGTTCACACGGTCCTGTAGGAGCAGGGCTTGCCCGCGAAGCTTTTAGCGTTCTCAGGGGCCCCTTCGCGGCGGTGCGGCGATCCGACAAGCCCTGCTCCTACAGGTTAGGCGGTGTGTTCAATGTCCCGGTCCTGTCTGACAAAGAGTTCAATAAGCATGCCAAGCTGAGTTTTTTATTTTCTGCTGTGTTTGCTGATTTATATCAACCTATTCGCCGACGTTTTCTGATTTAGAAGCATTTGGCAGATAAATTGGCAGTCATTCTGGCAGTCGATGGCAGCTAATGGCAGAAAGCATTGGCATGGATTAAGCTCCTGCCTCCACCCGGGAGTTGCCATGACCATCCTTGCCACCGATCTTGCCCGAGCCGATATGCGGGCCCTGGTGTCCTATCTGGAACACGACCTCCAGCCGACCATCGTCCTCGACACCGACTACAACATCGTCGCCGCCAACACCGCCTACCAGCGTCAGTTCGGGGTAGAGGGCCGTCCCCATGTCGGCGCGAAATGCTTTCGGGTCTCCCATCAGTTCGCGGTGCCCTGCGACCAGGCCGGCGAGCATTGCCCCATGCGCAAGGCCCATGAAAGCCGCTTGCCCGAGCGGGTCCTGCATATTCACCACACGCCCCGTGGCCCCGAGCATGTCGACGTGGAACTGCGGCCGTTGCTGGACGCGCAGGGCGAAGTGGTGGGTTATGTCGAACGCTTGAACACCGTCACCGTGGCCTCGGCCCAGCCGCAGCATCAGGGCCTGGTGGGTCGCTCGGCACCGTTCAAGGAGGCCTTGAGTGCCTTGCAACGGGCGGCGCCGTCGCCGATTCCGGTGTTGCTGCAAGGCGAGTCCGGTACCGGCAAGGAACTCTTTGCCCGCGCCCTCCACGAGGGCAGTCCACGGGCCGGCGGGCCGCTGGTGGTGGTCGATTGCACCGGCCTGACCGAAACCCTGTTGGAGAGCGAGCTCTTCGGTTACGAAAAGGGCGCCTTCACCGGCGCCGTGCAGCGCAAGATCGGCCTGGCCGAGGCGGCTCATGGCGGCACGCTGTTTCTCGACGAGATCGGCGAGGTGCCGTTGGCGATGCAGGTCAAGTTGCTGCGCCTGATCGAGTCCGGCAGCTTTCGCCCGGTGGGCAGCCTGCGTACCGTGCACTCGGACTTCCGCCTGGTCTGCGCGACCCACAAGCCGCTCAAGGACATGGTCGCGGCCGGGAGTTTTCGCCAGGATCTGTTCTACCGCATCAGCGCCTTTCCGATTCGCCTGCCGGCCCTGCGCGAGCGCGGCGACGACCTGCCGTTGCTGATCGACAGCCTGTTGCAACGCCTGGCGCCGACGGCGGTGCCGCGTATCGACCCGCCGGCGATGAAGGCCCTGGGGCTGCATGACTGGCCGGGCAATATCCGCGAACTGCGCAATGTGCTGGAGCGGGCCCGGCTGTTTACCGACGATGGGGTGATCCGGCTGGCCGATCTGCCCGCCGAACTGAGGCGTGAAACCGCGTCGGCGGCACCCCAGCGACGGCGTGGGCGCAACGAGTTGGAGCAATTGGCCCACGCCCTGGCGATGTTCGATGGCTCGCGCAGCGAACTGGCGAAAACCCTGGGGATGAGCGAACGCACCTTGTATCGGCGCTTGCAGGCGCTGGAAGGGAAGGCCTGAGGTGCGGAAGCCGTCACTCCTGCACCGACGTCGTTCAATCGTTCGTCAGCAATGCATTGGCGAAGAGCGCCGGGTCGGCATTGCCCCCTGACAACACCACCACCGCGCAGCGACCTTCCAGCACGATGCGCCCGGCCAGCAACGCCGCCAGGCCGACCACGCCGCCCGGTTCGACCACCAGCTTGAGATTCTCGAACGCCCATCTCAGGGCGAAGCGGACCTCGGCGTCGGTGACCGTCAATGCGCCGCGCAGCAGCCGGCGATTGATCTCGAAGGTCAACTCGCCCGGTGCCGCGGTCAGGATCGCATCGCAGATCGAATGGCCGCCCGGCGGGATACTTTGCCGGCTGCCCGCGACCAGGGAGCGCCCGGTGTCATCGAAGCCCTCCGGTTCCACCGCATACACCGCGACCTCGGGAAACTGACTGTGCAGGGCCACGCTGACCCCGGCAATCAGGCCCCCGCCGCCGCAGGGCACCAGGGCCACGTCGGGACGCAGGCCCAGCGCCCGGGCCTGGCGGGCGATCTCCAGTCCCAGGGTGCCCTGGCCGGCCATGACCCGTGGGTCATCGTAGGGCTTGACCAGCACCGCGCCGCTTTCGGCGGTCAGTGTCGCGGCGATGGCCTCGCGGTCTTCGGTCTCGCGGTCGAACAGCACCACCTGGGCACCATATTCGCGGGTGCGGCGGATCTTCAAGGCGGGTGCATCCCTGGGCATCAGGATCGTCGCCTGGATGCCCAACAGCCTGGCCGCGCAAGCCACGCCCTGGGCATGGTTGCCGGAGGAGAAGGCCAGCACGCCACGGGCGCGTTCTTCGGGACTGAGGCTGGCCAGGGTGTTGTAGGCACCACGGAACTTGAACGAGCCGGTTCGTTGCAGCACTTCCGGCTTGACCAGCACCCGGCCCTGGCAGTGTTCATTCAGGCTGTGGAATTCCAGCAATGGCGTTTCCACGGCGTGCCCCTGGATACGCAGGGCGGCCTGTTCGATATCGGCCAGTTGAATGGGCTGTGAGGTCATGTCGCGCTCCTGGGTGGGCAAAGGCCTAATCTGCGGTTTTCCGCGGCCCTTGAAAAGCGCTTGTTCACGGGGTTGAACAACGTAAAATCCGTGGATGGACACTCTATTTCTCGAAACTTTCCTGGCGGTGATCGACTGCGGTTCCATTGCCGCGGCGGCGCGTCAACTGGACCTGGCGCCGACCACCGTGGCCCAGCAGATCAAGGCCCTGGAAAAACAGCTCGACAATGCCTTGCTCAGACGCAGCGGGCATACCGTGAAGCCGACCGCGGCGGCCCATCGGATTATCGAGCGGGCGCGGCTGATTGTCCGCGAAGCCCGCGACCTGCGGGCCAGTGCTTCCAGCGGTGTGCTGCCGGTCGGGCCCCTGCGGCTGGGGGCGACCCAATATGCCTTGATGCAACTGCTGCCGCCGTCGCTGCATGAATGGCGTCGACGTTATCCCGAGATCGAGATCTATATCGAGCCCGGTAATTCCCAGGAGTTGATGGAGCAGGTGGTGAGCGGCGACCTGGATGCGGCGTTGATCGTGCATCCGTTGTTCGCCTTGCCCAAGAGCTGCGAGTGGGTTGCGCTGGTGGAAGAACCGCTGGTGCTGATCACGCCGACGGCGATGCAGGTGGAGGATGTACTGGCGACCCTTGTTGAAGAGCCGTTTATCCGCTTCAGCCGCAAGGTGGTCGGCGGCAAGCTGGTGGAGGCTTATCTGCAGGGGCATGGCCTCAAGCCCAAGTCCCAGTTCGAACTGGATGGCATCGACATCATCGTCAAGTTCGTCGCCGAGGGGCTGGGGGTGGCGTTGGTGCCGGATCGGCCGGAAGCCAATCACGAGGTGCAGGGCGTGCGCCGTTGGGAAGTGCCGGGTCCGAGGTTGTTTCGGACCCTGGGGATTATCTGGCAACGGGCGTCGGTGCGGGCACCGTTGGTGGTGGCGTTGAATGAGTTGATGGCCGAGCAGGCGATATAACCTGCCAGGCCGGAGCGCAACACTCTTATGCCGCCTTTACCCTCACGTATCAGACCAGCGGCGCAATATTCAGCCGAGTCGAACAGGCCAGTAACGAACGCCGCTGCGTCGCGGCATACAGCTGCAACTCATCGATGGTTTCACGCCCCAGCGCCTGGTGGAACTGCTCGCGGTTGGAACTGCCGGTGTAATGCGCCTGGGCGTCATCCCCCAGGTTCGACTGGAAGATCCCGGCCGCGCTGACCGGCAAAAAGTCCTCATACACCAACGGCTCGAAACTCACCTGGCCGGCTTCGATCAAGGCTTCCAGCTCCCGCAGCGGCAATTCGCTGCTACGTGCCGCAATGCCTTTCTCAGTGGGGAAGTAGCGGAAGTACGCCAACCCCTGCTTGCGCATCTCGCTGTAGTTGTCGGGGAAGGCCTTGAAGGTGTTCGCCATGATCTGGTCATAACGCGCGGCATTGGCCTCGTTGGGGAAGTCACCGAGTTCCTCCCGCGCGGCGTTCAGCAAGCGGTCGTAGAGCAGGCGGCCCTTGGGTGTCAGTGCCGCGCCGCGTTGTTCGATTTCGCCGAAACGGGCCGAGTGGCTGCCGGTTTCGCTGGCGTCCTGGCCGATAAAGGTGATGGCTTCCTCCAGCGCCTTGAAGCTGGTCTGGCGCAACAGGATCGCGCACTCACGGCGGGGCGGGCCTTCGATCACCGCCTTGGGGGTGATGCCCTTGCCCGGCATGGCGGCTTGCACCGCGTCGATGTCCAGGGTGCGCGGGGTCAGGTGGTTGATATGCGGCCCCCTGAACGCCACCACATCGGCGATCAGCCGATGCTGGGCATTGAGCTTTTTGTACTCGTCCAGGGACACCGTGGCGCTGTTGTGCCAACGGAAGGTTTCCAGTGCCTGCTGGACGAACTCGGCGGCATCGGCGGAATCGAGGCCGCCATTCATCTCGGCCTTTTCGATCAGTTCGATGGTGCGCGGGGTGAAGATATTCCGCCGGCTGAGGATCCATTCGGCGAATTCCCGCAGCCCGTCTTCCTCGATCAGTTCCAGGCGCAGCAGCGAAGTGAAGACGCGGAACGGGCTGACCTGCAAGGCCGTTTCATGCACCGCGCGAAAGGCGGTCGAATGCACCGGCACGCCGGCCGGAGTCAGGTCGTAATAACCCACCGGTTCCATGCCCATCACCGCGAACAGTCGGGCCAGGGTCGCCAGTTCCGCCGCCGTGCCGACGCGAATGGCGCCGTGGCGTTCCATGTCCAGGCGACGGATCTCGCCGGTCTGGCGCAGGCTTTCGGCAACCTGGGCATTGTTGCCCAGCACCTGTTCGTTGACCTGCGCGACCAACTCCATCAGCGCGCCGTAGAGCGGCACTTCGGTCTTGTACATCTGCGACATGGCACGGGAAAACTGCGCGCGGATCTCGTCGGGGTGGGCGAAGACAGCGGTGCTCATGGGGTGGTACTCCGCAAAATCGGGATGACTGGACTTGCGCTGAATTCTGCGGGTGGTGGGGGGCGGGTTCAAACGAATTAAGGTCCAGGGATCATTCCAAAAAGGACTGACCTGGGTGCACCCCAGGGGCGGTGGGGGGAGTCCGGGCAATATCCGCCGGCGCGACGACCCATGCTCGGGCGGTTTGTATCGCACTGTGTCTGGGCTGCCCCTGGAAACACTGGGTTAACGTTGAGGGCAATCGGGACACAGAGGCGATACAGGCTGGCGTTCAACTACGTCCAGTCGATTCCCTCAACCCCCAGGAGTACAGCATGTCCCTCGAAACCGTTCTTTATGCCGGCCAGACTTCCGTGACCGGTGGCCGTGAAGGTCGCGCCCTCTCTACCGATGGCGCGCTGGATCTGCCGTTGTCCACGCCCCGCGAGTTGGGTGGTGCCGGCGGCCCCGGGACCAATCCCGAGCAACTGTTCGCCGCCGGCCACTCGGCCTGCTTCCTGGGGGCCATGAAGCTGGCGGCGGCCCAGGACAAAGTGGTCTTGCCGGCCACCACCCGGGTCACCAGCAAGGTCGGCCTGGGCAAGGACGCCGCCGGCCACTATGGCCTTGAGGCCGAGTTGCGTATCGCCATCCCGGGCTTCTCCCGCGAGCAGGTACAAAGCCTGGTGGATCGCGCCCACCAGACGTGCCCGTACTCACGGGCCATTCGCGGCAATGTCGATGTCACGCTGATCGTCGAGGATTGACGGATGGCCGGGTGGCGACGCGTGGCGGGTGGTACCGCCGTATTGGCGGCGGTGCTGATGGCCGGGGGGGGCAGCAGCACTTCCCCGGCAGGCGGCCAGATCCAGCAAGGAGTTCTGCGAACGGTCTCGGCGGTGACCGACTACATCGTCGCCAGGGTCAGCGCGCAATCCGCCAGCGAACGCCCGATGCCTTCCCTCGCCGGGGCGGTCGAATGGCTCAATTCCGAGCCCCTGAGCCGCGAGTCACTGCGCGGCAAGGTGGTGCTGGTGGACTTCTGGACCTACGAGTGCATCAACTGCCTGCACACGATGCCTTATGTGAATCAATGGGCGAAAAAGTATGCCCGGGACGGGCTGGTGGTGATCGGGGTGCACACCCCTGAATATGCCGAGGAAAAAATCCCGGCCAATGTCCGCCGGGAGGTCAGGCGGCTCGGCATCGGCTACCCGGTGGCTGTCGACAGCGACTACAGGATCTGGCACGCCTTCGATAATCAGTTCTGGCCGGCGCATTATCTGATCGACGCCAAGGGCCAGGTGCGCTACAGCCATTTTGGCGAAGGCGCTTATGCCGAGCAGGAAAGGGTGATCCGGGCCTTGCTGGAGGAGGCGAAGGGGACTGAGCCGGCCGGCAACCCGGGTTGAGCGGCTGAGGCAGGTCGCGACGCCTTGGGGATGATGTATTAATCTGGCTGCCTTATTTGCAAGCAGTACAAGCCGGATGAATATCAACAATACCGATCTCAACCTGCTCAAGGTCTTCGAGGCCCTGCATGACGAGGGCAGCGCCAGTCGCGCGGCGTTGCAGCTCGGGCTGACCCAGTCGGCGGTCAGCGCCGCCTTGAATCGCCTGCGCGCGATGTACGGCGATCAACTCTTTGTCCGCACCGGCCGAGGCCTGTCGCCGACCCTGATCGCCAACCAGCTCAAGCCGGTGATCTCCGACGCCTTGAACAAATGTCGCCAGAGTTTTTCCCTGGTTCAGCCGTCCCTGGCCGGTTATGAAGGGCGTTCGGTGACCATCGGCCTGTCCGACGACTTTGAAATCGCCCTCGGTCGCCAACTGATTGAAACCGTGGCGCAACGGGCGAAAAACCTGCGGCTGATCTTTCGCCAGACCCACAGCCAGATCGCGGTCGATGCCCTGATGGAGCGCCAGTTCGATCTGACCATTACCGCCGGCGGCATCCCCAATCGGCTGCTGGGTCGGCAGTTGCTCGGGGAGGGCGGTTATGCCTGCCTGGTGGATCGCGCCAGCCTGGGCGACAGGACAGCCCTCGATCTGCAGGACTATGTGGCCCGCGAGCATATCCTGATTTCCTCGGGGGGCTTTATCGGCATCGTCGACGAGGGGCTGGCGGCTCGCGGCCTGAGCCGCAAGGTCGTCACCGCCACCACGCATTTCGCGGCATTGCCCTTCCTGTTGAAGGGCTCGTCGGCGGTGGCGACCTTGCCCACCCATGCCGCCCGGGCGATCGCCGGGTTATGCGATATCCAGATGCTCCCCTGTCCGATCGACCTGCCGCACTATCCCATCGAGCTTGGCTGGCGCACCCATGCGCAGACGGATGGCGCCGTGCTGCTGGTCAAACAGGCAATTATCGACAGCTTTGCGCTCTGAGGTGTCATGCCGTGCCGCCGTAACCAGGGGACAGGTGAGCACTGGAATGAATTGCAGCTATTAATAGGAAGCATTACTATTTGAACTCCGCCTTCATAGCCTGTCGCCATGAATCTCCCGCCACTCCGCAGACCCGGTTTTTTCGAGCATTACGAGGAGTTGATCGGCACCTGGACCCGTCGGCTGAGAAACCGTCAGCAAGCCGAGGACCTGGCCCACGATACCTTTGTGCGGGTACTGGAAAGCCAGGCCGCCGGCGTCGAGCAACCACGGGCCTATCTGCACCAGACCGCGCGCAATATCGCGGTGGATACCTATCGTCGCGAAGACCGGCGTGGGGCCCTGGAGCTGGAAGCGATTGACCACAGCGCACCGCCCACCGGCGACCCGGAGCATTTCATGCACGCCATCCAGCTTGCCGACTCCATCGAGCGGGCCCTGGGCGAGTTGCCCGTCAATTGTCGCAAGGCCTTTGTCTGGCAGAAGATCGAGGGCCTGACCCAGGCGGAGATCGCCGAGCGCCTCGGGCTGTCCAAGAATATGGTGGAGAAGTATATGATTCGCACCCTGCGGCATCTGCGCGAGCGCCTGGATGGAGCGGATCAATGAGGCTCCCGTGCGTTTCTACCCGTAGGAGCGAGCTTGCTCGCGATGATCTCCAGGGCACTGCGGTCAGTCAGAGGCTCCGCGTTATCGTTGACGTTTATCGCGAGCAAGCTCGCTCCTACAAGGATTTTGCATGATGGAGAATCGTGATAGCGCCACGGTTCGCGATGAGGCCGCCACCTGGTTCGTGCGGGTCCGGGAGGCGCCGTTGAGCGCCGGGCAACAGGCCGAATTCGACGCCTGGCGCCATGAGCATCCGTTGCATCAGGATGAGTTCGACTTGCTCCAGGGACTCTGGAGCGCCACCGACCTGGTGCCCCAGGCGCGTTTGCAGGCGCTCTGCGACGAGCCTCCAGCGCGGCTCAAGCGCCGGCCGCTGCTGCGTTATGCGGTGGCCGCCGGGGTGGTCGCGGTGGCCTTGGCCTTGGGGCTGTTCAGCGGCCTGAATCATCCGGCGCCCTATGACGCGACCTTTGCCAGCGTGCTTGGTGAGCGTCGACACGTGGCCTTGCCCGACGGTTCGATTATCGACCTGAACAGCCGCAGCCGGGTCCGCGTGCATTACCAGCGCGACCGCCGTGAGGTCGAGTTGGAGCAGGGCGAGGCGATGTTCAGTGTCGAGCATGACAGCAGTCGCCCGTTCGTGGTCCGGGCCGGGGTCGGCAAGGTCACGGTCACTGGCACGCGCTTTGATGTGCGCCGCGATCCGGCGCAGACCCGGGTGGTGGTCGAGGCGGGCACGGTGAAGGTCCAGGGTCGCGACGCGGCGGATGGGGATTTCGTCAACCTCACGGCGGGCCAGGGCACCCGGGTCGATGAGCAGGGCCGGGTGGCCGCGGCGGAAGCGGTGAACGCCGACGAACTCACCGCCTGGCGCAGCGGCAAGCTGGTCTTCAACAATGCCCGCCTCAGCGATGTGGTGCAGGAAGTCTCGCGTTACCGGGACAAGCCCCTGGGTGTCGCTTCTCCGGCGGTGGGCAATCTGCGCTTGACCTGCGTGTTCAAGCTCAACGATACCGAGGCCCTGCTCAGGGCCTTGCCGAGCATCCTGCCAGTGGCCGTCAGGACCCGTGCCGACGGTGCCCAGGAAATAATTGCAAAATAGATTCAGGTTTTTTTCGAGTTCTTCGTCTTCTTGTCCAACTGCAACTGGTTTGCATTAACAATCGCATGCAATGGCGAACTACAGGACAAGGTCAGACGTGAACAACACACCCAACGCGCTTTACCAGGCGATCCGCAACGCACTGCCCAGTTCCCCGGTCTTTGCCCTGGCCCTGGCGATCAGTGCCGTTGCCCCCCTGAGCCAGGCGGCTCAGGGGGACGCGGCCATCCATATCCAGGCCCAGCCCCTGGCGTCGGCCTTGAGTCAGTTGGGACAGCAAACCTCCCTGCAAGTGTTTTTCAGCCCGCAACTGGTGGCCGGCAAGCTTGCCCCGGCGGTCGACGGCAAGCTGTCGCCGGAAGAAGCCCTGAACGTGCTGCTGCGCGGCAGCGGCCTGGACTATGACCTCAAGGACGGCTCGGTGACCTTGCGTGCCGCCGCGCCGGCCACCGCCGGTGCCCTGGAACTGGCGCCGCTGGATGTCAAGGTGGTGGGTGACTGGCTCGGCGACGCCGACCAGGCGATTGTGCAGAACTATCCGGGGGCGCGGACCGTGATCCGTCGCCAGGCGATGGTCGAGCAGGGCGCGATGAACGTGAAGGACGCCCTGCGTACCGTGCCCGGCGTGCAGGTGCAGGAAAACAACGGCACCGGCGGTAGCGATATTTCCCTCAACGTCGGCGTGCGCGGCCTGACGTCCCGTCTGTCGCCACGTTCCACCGTGCTGATCGACGGCGTGCCGGCGGCGTTCGCCCCGTACGGCCAGCCCCAGTTGTCGATGGCCCCGGTGTCGGTCGGCAACCTGGACAGCATCGACGTGGTACGCGGTGCCGGTTCCGTGCGTTATGGACCGCAGAACGTCGGCGGCGTGATCAACTTCGTGACCCGGGCGATCCCCGAGAAGTTTTCCGGCGAGATCGGCAGCACCCTGGAAACTTCGCGCTACGGTGGCGTCAAGCACCTCGACACGGCGTTCCTCGGCGGCACCGCGGACAACGGTTTTGGCGCGGCGCTGTTGTATTCCGGCGTGAAGGGCGAGGGTTATCGGGAAAGCAACAACGGCAACGACATCAACGATGTCCTGCTCAAGACCCACTGGGCGCCTACCGACCAGGACGACTTCTCCCTCAACCTGCATTACTACGATGCCAATGCGGACATGCCCGGCGGCCTGACCCAGAAGCAGTACGACGCCAATCCTTACCAGTCGGTGCGCAACTACGACAACTTCACCGGCCGGCGCAAGGATATCTCCTTCAAGTACAAACGGCAGGTGGATGACCAGACCCAGGTCGAAGTGCTGACCTACTACACCGACAGTTTCCGTGGCAGCAATATCGCCGCCCGCGACCTCCAGACCCTCAGCGCCTACCCGCGCAGCTACTACACCTTTGGCATCGAGCCACGGGCGTCCCACGTCTTCGACCTGGGCCCGACCACCCAGGAAGTCAGCGTCGGCTACCGCTACCTGAAGGAAGGCATGCATGAGGCCACCAGCCGCGTGGCCCTGGTCAACGGCGTGCCGACCCTGACGCCGACCTCCGACGGGCATATCTACCAGGACCGCACCGGCGGCACCGAGGCCAATGCCTTCTACCTCGATGACAAGATCGATATCGGTAAATGGACCATCACCCCGGGTATCCGCTTCGAGCGCATCAGCAGCAACTGGCATGATCGGGCCGTGCCGGGGACCAACTACGTGCCGGTCCAGGAGAAGTTCCGCAGCGTCGACAGCAACGAGCCGCTGCCGGCCCTGAGCGTGATGTACCACCTCTCCGATGCCTGGAAAGTCTTCGCCAACTACGAAACCTCCTTCGGCAGCCTGCAATATTTCCAGATTGCCCAGGGTGGCAATGGCAACAGCACGGCCAATGGCCTGCAACCGGAAAAGGCCAAGACCTACGAACTGGGCACGCGCTATGACAACGGCACCTGGGGCGCAGAGATGACGTTGTTCTACATCGACTTCTCCGATGAGCTGCAATACGTCAGCAACGATGTGGGCTGGACCAACCTGGGCGCCACCGCTCACCGGGGTCTTGAAACCTCCGCGCATTACAACCTGGCGGACCTCAACCCGGCGCTCGAGGGCCTGACCGCGAATGTCGGCCTGACCTACACCAAGGCGACCTCCCAGGGCGATATCCCGGGCTTCAAGGGCCGTGACCTGCCGCTGTACTCGCGGGAGGTGCTGAATGTCGGTTTGCGTTATGCGGTCAATCGCTGGACCTACAACCTCGACGGTTTCGCCCAGTCTTCCCAGCGCGCGCCGGGGACCGGGAGCAACGCCGACGGCAGCTTCAACGGCAACTACATCACCACGCCGACCGCTGACGGCCAGTACGGCAATATTCCCGGCTACATGACCTGGGATCTGCGCGGTGCCTATGACTTCGGCGCGCAGCTGTCGAACCTGAAACTGGGGGCGGGGGTGCGTAACGTCTTCGACCAGCAGTACTTCACCCGGTCGAGCGACAACAATGCGGGGATCTACGTGGGTGAGCCACGGACCTTCTTTGTGCAGGCCAGTGTAGGGTTCTGATCGACTGACGGCTGACCCCATCCTGCAGGAGCCGGCTTGCTGGCGATGGAATCGACGCGGTGTCCTGTCATACCGCGTCGCCTGGATCGCCAGCAAGCCGGCTCCTACGAAGGTTGTGTCATTTCAGGTGCGCAGGATTCGCCCGCTGATCGCCACTCCCACCAGCATCATCGCGATCACCATAAAGGCCAGGTTCAACGAACTGGCATGGGCGATAAAACCGATCGCCGCCGGTCCCGCCAGAATCCCCGCATACCCCAGGGTGGTAATCGCCGGCACGGCGATGTTTTCCGCCATGACCTTCTGCTTGCCCACGGCGGTGTACAGCACCGGCACGATATTCGAGCACCCGGCGCCCACCAGCGCATAACCGATCAACGCGGCTTCCCAGGCCGGCACCAGCGTGGCCAGGGCCAGGCCGGCCGCGGCGGTCAGCCCGCCGAAGACAATCACTTTTTTCGCCCCCAGACGCCGGACGATGGCATCGCCGGTCAGCCGTCCGACCGTCATGGTCAGGGCAAAGGCCGCGTAGCCGAGGCCCGCATAGGCGTCCGCGACCTGGCGCTCGGCGCTGAGAAACACCGCGCTCCAGTCGAGCATCGCACCTTCGGCGAGGAACACCACAAAGCACAGCAGGCCGATAAACAACACCACGCCATGGGGCACGGCAAAGGCCGGTCCCGAGCTTTCACTGCCATAGGGCAACAGGTGCGGGGCGGCCTTGTACAGCGCCGCCAGCAGAAACACGATCACCACGCCAATCGCCCCCAGGGGCGACAGCCCCAGGCCCAGCAGCGCGCTGACCCCGGCGGCGCCGGAGATCCCGCCGAGGCTGAACAGCCCGTGAAAGCCCGACATCATGGTCTTGCCGCTGGCGCGCTCGACGATCACCGCTTGCAGGTTGACGGTGGAGTCCACCGCGCCGAGCCCGGCGCCGAACAGAAACAGGCTGGCCACCAGCCAGGGAATCGAACTGACCGTGGCCAATAGCGGCAGCGCGAGGCAGATCAGCAAAGTGCCGACGCTCAGCACCCGTCGGCAACCGAAGCGTGAGGCCAGGGCACCGGCCACTGGCATGGCGATGATCGAGCCGACCCCGAGGCACAACAGCAACAGCCCCAGGGTGCCCTCATCGAGCCCGGCGCGGGCCTTGGCGTAAGGCACCAGCGGTGCCCAGGCTGCGACGCCGAAACCGGCGATAAAGAAGGCGATACGGGTCGACATCTGTTCCAGGCGTCCCGGTTTGACCGGGGCGTGGGCGGTGAGGGCAGTCATGAAAAATCCTTGGCGGGCCGGCAGACAACGCTGTGCAAGGGAACATCCTTGCACATCGTGTCCGGCGCGGCGAGGCCAAGGACCGGTTTTATAACCGCCCGGTCAGGCTTTGCGACGAGCATCCAGGCTCAGGCGACCGCCACCGAAAGCGACCACCTGCAACAGGCCACCGGCCATGGCGATGTTCTTGAAGAAGTGGATGAACTGGTTCTGGTCGCCCAGGTGATTGTGGAACGCCAGGGCGGTGACCACGGTGAACAGTGCCATGACCAGGGCGACCGCGCGGGTGCGGTAACCGAGGATCAACAGCAGGCTGCCGCCGACTTCGACGACGATCGCCGCGATCAGCGCCAGCTGTGGCAGGGGCAGGCCCACCGATTCGATGTAGCCGATCATACCGGCCGGGTTGGCGATCTTCGAGAAGCCCGAGAGCAGGAAGATCGCGGCCAGCAGGACGCGTCCGGCGAGGGCGATGGCAGCCGAAGCGCTGGCGCTGTCGGATTGACTGTGGAGTGCGGAGTTGGCATTGGCGGTGTTGGACATGGACTTGTACCTATGAGAGCGACGCGACCACCATGGTGCGTCGGAGTGGTGTGCAGTCTGCCATCGCGCTAACGTACGCAATAGCCGAATAATTTCGAGGATTAGGTTCGAAAATATCGAACGCCTCCAGGAGCCCACCCCATGATTCCCAATCCCGGCACACCGACCCTCGACCAACTGCGGGTGCTGCTGACCGTGGTCGAAACCGGCAGTTTTGCCGCGGCCGCGCGCAAGCTCAGTCGCGCCACTTCGGTGATCAGCTACACCATCGCCAACCTGGAACTGCAACTGGGGGTGCAGTTGTTTGATCGTACCACCACGCGCAAGCCGCAGTTGACCGACGCCGGCCGTACGGTGCTGACCGAGGCGCGGACCATCTACAGTGGCATCGATGGCTTGCGGGCCAAGGTCAAGGGGCTGCTGCAGGGGCTGGAAGCCGAAATTCACCTGGTGGTCGATGTGATGCTGCCGGCGGCGCGCCTGGTGGATGTGCTCAAGGGCTTTCGCGCGCAATTCCCCACGGTGCTCCTGCACCTGCACGTGGAGGCCCTGGGGGCGGTGGCGCAACTGGTGCTGGAGGGGCGCGCGAGTGTCGGTGTCAGTGGTTTTTTCAGTCGCGGCATGGCGGGGCTGGAGCGGGTCGGGGTGGGCAGTGTCCAGCTGATTTCAGTGGCCTCGCCCAGTCATCCGCTGGCCCAGGGCATGAACCTGCCCGGGGCTGGCCGTGAGCATGTGCAATTGGTGCTCTCGGACCGTTCGAGCCTGACCCGCAACCAGGAGTTCGGCGTGCTCGGCACCCGCACCTGGCGCCTGGCGGACCTGGGCTCGAAGTTGATGCTGCTGCGCGAAGGGGTCGGCTGGGGCAACATGCCCGCGCCGATGGTGGCCGAGGACCTGGCCAGTGGGCGCCTGGTCAGCCTGGACCTGCCGGATATGCGCGGCGGCCCTTATGGGCTTGATGCGATTTATCGAACCGACACGCCGCCAGGTCCGGCGGCGTCCTGGTTGATTGCCCGGCTGGTGGCGCAAGTGGAGGCTCCACCCGCCTGCGCGGCCGGCTGAGAGGCTTCGGCGCGGGGTGCAATGGCGCGGGCCCTTGCACCACCGTGCCGCTTCAGCGCAGGTGTTCGACGATATCCGCGACGCTGCTGAGCAAGTCCTTGGCCAACTGCTTCGAGCGCTGGCCGGACCAGCCGGCGTGCAGGTCCGGGGCGTCGTCGTTGTCCTTGAAGGGCATTTCCAGGGTCAGCGACAGGCAGTCGTAGCGCTGGCCGACGCTGTTGCAGGCCAGGGTCATATTGGCCTGGCCGGGCAGGCTGCGGGTGTAGCCGTGGGTGGTCTGGAAATCCGCCGTGAGTGCGCTCAGATGACTGCGAAAGCGGCTTTCCAACTGGGCGATACGCGGTGTGTAGCCGGGGTTGCCTTCGCAGGCGGCGGTGAAGATATAGGGGATGGTCTCGTCGCCATGGACATCCACGAACAGATCGACGCCATGCTTGGCCATCTGCTGCTGGACGAACAGGACTTCGGGGCTGATTTCCTGGCTGGCGTTCTGCCAGGCACGGTTCAGGTCCTGGCCCATGGCGTTGGTGCGCAGATGCCCGTGGAAGGCCCCGTCCGGGTTCATATTGGGCACCAGGTAAAGGTCGGCGCGGGTCAGCAGGTCGCGTAACTCGGCATCGTCCTCCTGTTGCAGGCGCTCGATCACGCCTTCCATGAACCATTCGGCCATGTGCTCGCCCGGATGCTGCTGGGCGATGATCCAGACCTTTCGCCGGCCCTCGGCACCGTTGCCCTTGCGCAACAGCTGGATATCCCGGCCTTCGACACTTTTGCCGACGGCCAGCAGCTCGGTGCCGGCGTGGGTCAGGGCCTGCTCGATCAGCCAGTCATGGCGTTCGCGGCTGTAGGGTTCGAAGTAGGCGAACCAGGCCTGCTCCTGTTCGGCCACCAGGCTGATATGCAGGCTTTCGCCGTCGAAACGGGTGTCGACGCGGAACCAGTTCTGGTGATCGTAGGAGGCGACGGCGCGGTAGCCGGTCCAGGCCTTGTTGTAGGAGGACTGGCTGGCATTGCTCAGTTCGAAGGTGTAGGTCTCGCCCGCGCGCAGGCCTTCAACCTTGAAATGGAACCACTGGAAGTGCTGGCTGCGGGTATCCGGCTCGATGGCCAGGAGCAGGTGGTGCGGGTTGCTGGTGTCCAGTGCCTGGATATTGCCGCTGTCGAAGTCGCTGCTGATTTTGAGAGGAGATAGAACCACGGGTGAGTACCTGAAAAGGCTTTTTGTGGTGGCTACTCTACACCTCGATGGCGTATTAGCCGAGGCGCGAGGTCATGACTGCCCACCCAGAAGGCAGCGCACCTGTCTTCATCAGCCTGAAGCCAAGCCCGTGAATAAAGCGGATGCAAAAAAGACCCGGCAAAAAGCCGGGTCAAAAACCGTGATTAGCCTGATGAGGAGATAATCCAGGAGTCCGACCTAAGGTCTCCGGGTTATCGACCGATCTCGCGATCAGCTTGTAGCAATAATAATCATTATCATTTGAAGATCAAGTCTTTTCCCGTTCTTCGCGGATATTATTTTTCCCATTCCTTCCCCAAAGTCGGTTATCCCCTGGCTATGGCGGACTCACGTCGTGCGGGTTTGTATCTGCACGACGCGGTCCACCAGGGCCTTGGCCATGTCGATCATGTACACCACCGAACAACCCAGGTCGCGGTTCGCGCTGTTCGCGGCTTCGTAGGCGGCCGCCGCCGCGCAGCGCAGCAGGTCCGAGGCCTGGATCATGGCGTCCTCGATATCCAGGTCGTCGCGTACGGCAAAGAGCTTCTGGTGGAGGGGGTCATCGCTGGTGTTCGCCGCGCAGGCGGCCGTTGAAACAGCTGGTTTCAAATAATAGTCGAGTGCACGTTGGGCGGCGGCGCGATCCTTGAGGGATGCGAGGGGGCTTTTCGAGTCGGTTCGAGGGCTTTCTGTCGTGATGGAAGTCATGAGGGGCCTGCCTTTCAGAGGAAGTTCAAATCAACTCTCCAAGATTAGTACTATTGGTATTGCATTGCTTGTCACAAACAATACATTTTGTGTATTGAGCGCTGAAGTACTGTCCGTATTGTTCCGTCCATGGATAAATGGATAGCGTTGGTGAAGGCCAAGCTCGAAGAGCTTCGTCTTTCGCAGGAAAAACTTGGCGAACGCCTGGACATCACCCAGGGCGGTGTCGGTCATTGGCTGAACAAAAGGCGCAAGCCTGATCTCGTGATGATGAACAAGGTCCTCCAGGCGCTCGGGCTCGGGCACCTGGAGGTGGTCCTGCTGGTTCGCGACCGCGCGGTGGCGGCCCAGGCCCCCGAGGAGCGGGACGAGCAGGTCTACGACATCACTTCGGCGTTTCGTTACCCGGTCAGCGACTGGCAGGTGGTTGCCACGCTGCAGGACTCGGCGAAGGGCGAGTACGCCGGGCGTTACGAGGTGACCGATCATTACGCCCCGGCGGCGTTCTGGTTGCAGGTGGTGGGGGATGCGATGACGGCTCCGTCCGGCACCAGCGTGCCCGAGGGCATGATGGTACTGGTGGACCCGGATCGGGAGGTCAAGGCCGGCAGCCTGGTGGTTGCCCGTCTGCGGGAGGGTGAGGAAGCGATTTTCCGCCAGTGGATGGAGGAGGGCGGGCAACCCTACCTCAAGCCATTGAACCCGACCTGGCCGAAGATCCCGGTTGGCGAGGATTGTTGCGTGATCGGCGTGGTGGTGCAGGCGACCGCGAAGTTCTGAGGGCTGGCCACGGACTTGTAGGAGCAGGGCTTGTCGGATCGCCGCACCGCCGCGAAGGGGCCCTTGAGGCCGCCAAAAGCTTCGCGGGCAAGCCCTGCTCCTACAAGGTTCGTGGCGTCCGTGAGAGTGGCGTCGGCTATTCCTGCAACTCCACCAGCGCACTGCCTTCGCTGACCATTTCACCTTCCTGGCAATACAGCGCCTTGATCACGCCCGCCTGGGGCGCGCGGATACTGTGTTCCATCTTCATCGCTTCCAGCACCACCAACTGGGTCCCGGCCTCGACGCTTTGCCCGACTTCCACCAGCACCCGCACGATGCTGCCGTTCATCGGCGCGCTCAGGTCGCCCTGGTGGCCGTGGCCGCTGTCGACGGCGGCAATCGGGTCGAAGCGGGTGATCTTGTGGCACTCGCCCTGCCAATGCAGATAGAGCCCGTCGGCACCGCTGATCACTCGATGTCGACGGCGAACGCCGGCATGCTCCGTCGACAGGTACTCATCGTGCAGTTCAAGCCGGGTGTCCGGCGCCAGGCTGACGGCGCGGTCCTCACCCTCGCAGCTCAGGTGCACCACGCTTTGCGCCGGCATCCCGCTGCGAAAACCGTTGCCCTGGGCCCAAGGTGAGGCCGGGTCGTCCGCCCGTACGCCAGGGGCCTGGCTCTGCATAAAGGCCTGGGCGGCCGCCTGCCAGAATTCATCGGTACGCGCGCCCGGTTGCGGCAGCAGATCTTCCTGATAACGGGGAATAAAGCCGGTATCCAGCTCCGCCTCGGCAAACGCCGGATGGGCAACGATCCGCCGGAGGAAACCGAGGTTGGTTTTCAGCCCGCCGATCACGAATTCGTCGAGCATCGCCAGCAAGCGCAGGCGCGCCTGTTCGCGGGTCTCGCCCCAGGCGATCAGCTTGCCGAGCATCGGATCGTAGAACGGCGAGACGCTGTCGCCCTCGGCCACGCCGCTGTCGACCCGACGTCCCGGCCCTGGCGCCGACTCGCGATAAAGCTCCAGGCGCCCGGTGGCCGGCAGGAAGTCATTGCCCGGGTCTTCGGCGTACAGGCGCACTTCGATGGCATGGCCATGCAACGGCACCTGTTCCTGGGTGATCGGCAGCACTTCACCGCAAGCCACGCGAATCTGCCAGGCCACCAGGTCGAGGCCGGTAATGGCTTCGGTGACCGGGTGCTCGACCTGCAGGCGGGTATTCATTTCCATAAAGAAGAAATCGCCACGGGCGTCCAGCAGGAACTCCACGGTGCCGGCACCGACATAACCGATGGCCTGGGCCGCGCGCACCGCCGCCTCGCCCATGGCCTGGCGCAGTTGTGGACTCAGGCCCGGCGCCGGGGCTTCCTCGACGACCTTCTGGTGGCGGCGCTGGATCGAGCAGTCGCGTTCGTTGAGGTACAGGCAGTGGCCATGCTGGTCGGCGAACACCTGGATCTCGACATGGCGCGGCTTGAGCAGGTATTTCTCCACCAGCATCCGCGAATCGCCGAAGGACGACTGCGCTTCACGCTGGGCCGAGGCCAGGGCTTCGGCCAACTGGCTGACGTCCTCGACCACTTTCATGCCCTTGCCGCCGCCGCCGGCGGTGGCCTTGAGCAGCACCGGGTAGCCGATGCGCTCGGCGGCGGCGCGGAAGGTTTCCAGGTCCTGGGCCGCGCCGTGATAACCCGGCACCAGCGGTACGCCGGCAGTTTCCATCAGCGCCTTGGCCGCTGACTTGCTGCCCATGGCATCGATGGCGCTGGCGGGCGGGCCGAGGAACACCAGGCCGGCGGCCTCAATGGCCCGGGCAAAGCCGGCATTTTCCGAGAGAAAACCGTAACCGGGGTGAATCGCCTGGGCGCCGCTGGCCTGGGCGGCGGCGATGAGTTTGTCGATCTGCAGGTAACTTTCGGCGGCCTTGCTGCCCCCCAGGTCGACGCGGATATCGGCTTCGCGGCTATGCCGGGCATCACGGTCGATGGCGCTGTGCACGGCGACCGTGGTCAGGCCCAGGGCCTTGGCGGTGCGCATGACCCGGCAGGCGATTTCGCCGCGATTGGCCACCAGGATGGAAGTGATCACGGGCGTGCTCATCAGCGCGGCTCCTTGGCGGTGGACTCGGCCTGCCAGCTCGGCGGGCGTTTTTGCAGAAAGGCCCGCAGGCCTTCCTGGCCTTCGGCGCTGACGCGGATACGGGCAATGGCGTTTTCGCAATAACGCCGCCGCGCCGGGCTGAGTTCGCCGCTGCCGATTTCCCGCAGCAGTTCCTTGCTCACGCGCATGGCCTGCGGACTGTTGAGCAGCAGGTTGTCGACCCAGGCCGCGACTTGCTGATCCAGCTCGCCGACCGGGCAGGTTTCCGACAGCAGGCCCAGCTCGCGAGCCCGCAGGCCGCTGAAACGTTCAGCGGTCAGGGCGTAGCGGCGGGCGGCACGCTCGCCGATGGCCTGGACCACGAACGGGCTGATCACCGCCGGGGCCAGGCCGATGCGCGCTTCCGAGAGGCAGAACTGCGCATCGTCGGCGCCGATGGCCATGTCACAGGCGCCGATCAGGCCAAGGGCGCCGCCATAGGCCGCGCCCTGGACCACCGCCAGGGTAGGGATTTTCAGCTTGGCCAGGTTGTACATCAGTTCGGCCAGTTCGCGGGCATCGTCGAGGTTGGTGGCGTAGTCGAGCTGGGCCGATTGCTGCATCCAGGCCAGGTCGGCGCCGGCGCTGAAGTGCCGGCCACGGCCGCGCAGCACCAGGAAACGCAGGGCGGCGTTGGCCTGGACCATCTCCAGGGCAAGGATCAACTCGCGGATCATCTCGGCGTTGAAGGCGTTGTTCTTGTCTTCGCGGCTCAGCCACAAGGTGGCAAAGCCCCGGGGGTCGAGCTGCAGTTCGAGGGTGTTGAAGTCGGTCACGGTGCGGGCTCCGCTGAAAGAGGGGCGGCGATAGGGCCTCATGGTCACATCCGGAACACGCCGAAGCGGCTCGGTTCGATCGGCGCGTTGAGGGCGGCCGAGAGTGCCAGGCCGAGGATTTCGCGGGTCTGGGCCGGGTCGATGACGCCGTCGTCCCACAGCCGGGCACTGGAGTAATACGGGTGCCCCTGGTGTTCGTACTGGTCGAGGATCGGCTGCTTGATCTCGGCTTCCTGTTGCGCCGTGAAGCTTTCACCATTGCGCTCGTGCTGCTCGCGCTTGACCTGCACCAGCACCCCGGCGGCCTGTTCGGCGCCCATCACGCCGATCCGCGCGTTCGGCCACATCCACAGGAAGCGCGGGTCGTAGGCGCGCCCGCACATGCCGTAGTTGCCGGCGCCGAAACTGCCGCCGATGATCACGGTGAATTTCGGTACCTTGGCGCAGGCCACGGCGGTGACCAATTTGGCGCCGTGCTTGGCAATGCCGCCGGCCTCGTACTTCTGGCCGACCATGAAACCGGTGATGTTCTGCAGGAACAGCAGCGGGGTGCCGCGCTGGCAGGCCAGTTCGATAAAGTGCGCGCCTTTCTGCGCGGCTTCGGCGAAGAGGATGCCGTTGTTCGCCAGGATCGCGATGGGGTAACCGTGCAGGTGGGCAAAGCCGCAGACCAGGGTGGTGCCGAACAGCGCCTTGAACTCATCGAATACCGAGCCGTCTACCAGCCGGGCAATGACCTCGCGCACGTCGAACGGTTGCTTGGCATCCGCCGACACCACGCCATACAGCTCGTCGCTGCCATACAGCGGCGCGATCGGCGTGCGTTGCTGCAACTCGCCGAGCTTGCGCCAGTTGAGATTGGCGATGCTGCGCCGGGCCAGGGCC
This sequence comes from Pseudomonas sp. MWU13-2862, assembly GCF_023242495.1. NCBI lineage: Bacteria > Pseudomonadati > Pseudomonadota > Gammaproteobacteria > Pseudomonadales > Pseudomonadaceae > Pseudomonas > Pseudomonas sp. MWU13-2862. Next base: position 206,628 of record NZ_JALMEZ010000011.1, read on the forward strand.
AGGGCGTGTTCATCGTTTTCTGCGTAATGGTCGGCCACGCCGGAGATCTTGCAGTGCACATCGGCACCGCCCAGGTCCTCGGCGCTGACCACTTCACCGGTGGCGGCTTTCACCAGCGGGGGACCGGCGAGAAAGATGGTCGCCTGCTGGCGGACCATGATCGCTTCGTCGGCCATCGCCGGCACATAGGCCCCGCCGGCGGTGCAGGAGCCCATGACCACGGCGATCTGCGGGATGCCCTGGGCGCTCATATTGGCCTGGTTGAAGAAGATCCGCCCGAAGTGCTCGCGGTCCGGGAACACTTCGTCCTGGCGCGGCAGGTTGGCGCCGCCGGAGTCCACCAGGTAGATGCACGGCAGGCGATTCTGCTGGGCGATGGTCTGTGCCCGCAGGTGTTTTTTCACCGTGAGGGGGTAGTAGGAACCGCCTTTGACCGTGGCATCGTTGGCCACGATCATGCATTCGACGCCTTCGACGCGGCCGATCCCGGCAATCACCCCGGCGGCCGGGACGTCTTCGCCATAGACCTCATACGCCGCCAACTGGCTGATTTCCAGGAACGGTGAACCGGGATCGAGCAGGCGGTTGATCCGCTCCCGGGGCAGCAGTTTGCCCCGCGAAGTGTGCCGTTCCTGGGCCTTCGGCCCGCCGCCTTGCTGGACCTGGGCCAGCAGGGTGCGCAGGGCGACGACCTGTTCGAGCATCGCCGCGCGGTTGCCGGCGAACTCGGCCGAACGCGGATTGAGTTGCGTGTGCAGGATTGCCATGTGCGCGCCCCTCAGCGGGTTTCGTTGAACAGTTCGCGGCCGATCAGCATGCGACGGATCTCGCTGGTGCCGGCGCCGATTTCATACAGCTTGGCGTCGCGCAGCAGGCGTCCGGCGGGGAATTCGTTGATATAGCCGTTGCCGCCGAGAATCTGGATCGCATCGAGGGCCATCTGGGTCGCGCGCTCGGCGCTGTAGAGGATCACCCCGGCGGCGTCCTTGCGGGTGGTCTCGCCGCGTTCGCAGGCCTGGGCCACCGCATACAGGTAGGCGCGGCTGGCATTGAGCTGGGTGTACATGTCGGCGACCTTGCCCTGGATCAGCTGGAACTCGCCGATGCTCTGGCCGAACTGCTTGCGGTCGTGGATATAGGGCACCACCAGGTCCATGCAGGCCTGCATGATCCCGGTCGGGCCGCCGGAGAGCACCACGCGCTCGTAGTCGAGGCCGCTCATCAGCACCTTCACGCCACCGTTGAGCACGCCGAGGATATTCTCTTCCGGCACTTCGACGTCATCGAAGAACAGCTCGCAGGTGTTGGAGCCACGCATGCCGAGCTTGTCGAACTTGTTGCTGCGGCTGAAGCCCTTCCAGTCACGCTCGACGATAAACGCGGTGATGCCGTGGGCGCCCTTTTCCGGCTCGGTCTTGGCATAGATCACGTAGGTGTTGGCGTCGGGGCCGTTGGTGATCCAGGTCTTGCTGCCGTTGAGCACGTAGCGGTCGCCGCGTTTGTCGGCGCGCAATTTCATCGAGACCACGTCGGAGCCGGCATTGGGTTCGCTCATGGCCAGGGCGCCGACATGCTCGCCGCTGATCAGTTTGGGCAGGTATTTGGTTTTCTGTTCGTGATTACCGTTGCGGTTGATCTGGTTGACGCAGAGGTTGGAGTGGGCGCCGTAGGAGAGGGCGACCGAGGCCGAGCCGCGACTGACCTCTTCCATTACCAGCACATGGGCCAGGTAACCCAGGCCGGCGCCGCCGTACTCTTCCGGAACAGTGATGCCGAGCAGGCCCATGTCGCCGAACTTGCGCCACATATCGGCGGGGAACAGGTTGTCCACGTCGATTTGCGCGGCCCGCGGCGCCAGCTCCCGGGCGACGAAGGTCCGCACCTGGTCGCGAAGCATGTCGAGGGTTTCACCGAGGGCGAAGTTCAGGGTCGGATAGCTCATGGGGCACCTGTTGTTATGGGTTGAGCAAGGCGTGGGTGTGAGTGATTGTTCACCTTTACGTTAACGTAAAGGCGATAGGGCTGACTGTCAATCGGACATTTTCGACGCAGCAGCCCGTTCGCCACCTGTTTCGGCCTGGCTCAGGGCCGGAGCCTCGTTGGGTTCAGCTCGCCAGTCCGTGCTCGCGCAACGCCTCCAAGGTCAGGCGCTCCATCTCGTCGCTGTGTTCACGTCCGATGGCTTCGTAGAGGGCCTGGTATTCGGCGTCGGTCATGGGCCGGGCAAACACTTCCTGCTCGGACTTGCCCAGGGTGCCGGCCGAGGCTTTTATAACCGCTTGCAGCCGGGTCTTTTCTTCCTCGGGCAGGTTTCCATTGTTGAACCAGCGTTCCTGTGCCGATTGCAGGTCCAGAAGGGCATCGCTCTTGGCCTCGCGCAGCGCCTCTTTCGCGCTGAGCTCCTGCAGATACTGGACCTCCATGTAGTCCTTCCAGAACTCCTGCCCGAGGATCTGCCTGACCCCATCCAGCGGCTGCTGCTCCTGCTCGAGGATGGCCAGGTAAGCGGCATCCACCTGGGCCGGGGTGACCCCGGAAATCTGGTTGTAATTCATCTTCGAGGCCTGCCAGGGCAGTTCCAGCCGATCCCCCAGGCCGATGCGAAAGGCCAGGTAGACTTCCGCTTCATCGGGACGTCGACCCTCGGCCCGGCGTTTGCCGATCAGGTCCCGGGCCTGGGCGTTGACGCGATCCAGGCGCGATTTTCCCTTGGCCAGTTGCAGCAGTTTCAACTCGATCTTGCGGGCGTCCGGTTCGGTGTAGGCTTCATGCAGCAACACGTCGAGGCCCATGTCGCTGAAGGCCACGGTGATGCCGTCGGCACAGGCGTCCGATTGCGGTGCGTTGGCCTTGGCGAAGAGTTTCTCCCGCAGCGCGGTGTCATCGACCGCGGCGCTGACCATGCGCCGGACCTTGTCCATGAGTCCTGGGCGAGTGGCGCTGTCGGCATAGTCGGCTGATTCACGCAGATCGCCGATCACCCGGAAAAACGCTTCGGACTCATCGACCGGTTCCTCGCCGGCCAGGCGCAGCCAGGTGTCGCGAAAGGCCTCCTGCGCCTGGCTGTCGAGCCCTTGCAACCAGGCACTCTCATCCCGTGAGACGGGCCCTCGCGGGCCATACGGACTATGGGCCGGCGAGTCGTCGCCGCTCACGCTGGCTTCCGAATCCGAATCGACCGGCATATCCAGCCCCAGGTCGATCCCGGTTTCCGTGTGGTAGTCCACGGCGTCATCGAGAAAGTCCCTTGCGATGGGGTTGTGGTAGAGGTTGATGGCCCTGGCGATGCGTTGCCCTTCTTCGCTGGTGTCCAGGACGGCGCTGGGGATCGTGGTCAGGTGATTTGAACTCAGGTCCAGATGGGTCAATGCCGGCAGTTCCTGGTAGCCGGTCGGCCATTGGGTGAGTCCGGTGTTGCGCAGGTCGATACGCTCCAGTTCGAGCATCGCTCTGAAATCCGGCGAACGGCCAAGGGTCGGGTTGCTGGAAAGGTTCAGTTCCCTCAGGTGGGTCAGCCCTTCGAGGAGGTTGGTCGTTTCCTCGGTCAGGACGATACGGTTGCCACTCAGGTTGAGGTGGACCAGTCCGCTCATCGAACCCAACGCGGGGGGAATCTCGGTCAGGACGCCGCCGCCGATATACAGGCGCTTCAACTGGGGGAAACCCTCGAGGAAACGGTTCAGTCCCCGGGTGATGTCCGGGTGGGTCCCGCTCATGAACAGTTCGGTGACATGGCTGAAGTTGGCCGACAGCGTCGGCAGCCGGGCAGTCGAGTCGTAAAGTGAGAAGTTGATCTGATAGCCTTCCGGGGCGCTGCCCAGGAAGGGTTCCCGGCGCCAGCATTGCCTGATCGCCCGGGCAATATAGTGCCTGACCGTCACGCCTATCTGGGGATCCGGCGGTGTACTGACCCAGGTTTCGAGCTCCGTGGACAAGGTGTTGTATTCGCTCTCCAGTGCCTCGAGGCGTTGCACCGCCGCGCCTTCGTTCAGGCCGCGCAGGTCGAGAAAGGCCTCCACATTGCGCCAGTCATGGGTGGGGTAAAGACGTTGCGCAAGCTCGGTGAAGGCCGGGGAGCGGGCCTCCACGATTCTTTCTGCCGCCTCGGGCCCGGCGGCAGACGGGCCGGGCCGGCGGGCGGCCAGGCGCCTCGGCGGCGTTTCGTTGGGTTTGGTGGGGGGCAGGCCGAGGAGTTTTTCCATCTCCTTGCGCGGCGGCAACGGCTGATCGAGCACGGTCTGCTTCAGGCCGGCGGCCTCATGGGGGCCGGGAAAGCCCAGGGCCTTGCGCTCGGTGTCGGGCAGGGCGTGCAGGACACTGCTGTACAGATTGTCCGGGCCGTGCAGCTCCTGGCCCAGCGCATCATGGGCTTCATACTGGTCGGCCTGTTTAACCAGAACCTTGCGAATCGGTGCCTGTTCCGCGCCGAGGCTGTCGAGCAAGGGCCCGCTGAAGTAGGGCTCGCGTACTTCCAGACGAACCTGATCCGACCAGCCCGGCAGCTTGCCGATCTGGTTGAGGATCAGCTTGTCGGTATCGGGGTTGCTCGTCGCCTCGAGATACAGTCCTTCCCGGGCGCGCGCCAGGCGCAGCTTGTGGCTGTAAGCGCGGGCCTCTTCGGCCAGGCGCAACGGCACACGCCTGGCGTTGAGCAGAACCCGCTGTTCGGCCGGACTGGCGTTTCTGGACAATTGCTCCGCGATCGGCGTCGACAGGCTGGGAAACTCTTTGCGGATCACCGCAACGGCGGGGTCGTTGCTCTGGGTGCGATAGCGATAGTGTGAATCGAACAGCGCCGCCCGGCGGTTGCCGGCCTGGGTCGCGAGCTTGCGCCGGAGGGCCACGGCACGGGCATCCAGGCTGATGGGACCGGTGCCGAAATCTTCGCCCAGCAAACTGCGGATCTCGGCCTCGTCGAGGTTTTCCAGGACCTTGCGCAGCAGTTGGTTGGCGTCGAGCCCGGGCCAGCGCAGGTCGATGCGCCGCAAGGTTTGCGCCTGGCCGGAGGGGTATTCCTTCAGCGGCACGCCGTGGCGGTCCAGCAAGCGCAACACTTTCGAGGGTGGCCAGACCGGTTCGCTGGTGAGCAATTGCAGTTCCATGTGCAGTTCGTCGATTGAGCTGTTGGCCGCGCCACCGCTTTGCAGGCGTTGCACCAGGCGCTTGAGGTCGCGGTCGAGCTTGAAGCGGGTCACGCTGTCTTCGAGCAGGGCCGGGGGCGGTTCCTGGTCCAGGTGCAGCAGGCGCAGGGCATCGTCGTCGACCCCGCTCAACTGCATGATTTTTTCCGCCGACGCCGGGTCCAGGCTGGCCGCATCCGGCCCCAGTCGGGAAAACAGCTGCGGTTGCCGCCACTGCAAGGGTTGCTCGAATTCATGGCGCCAGGCGCCCTTGCCGTTGTGATGGATCAGCGGGGCGTAGGCGTCGGGGTTGTTCGGGTGTTGCAGGCGGAAGCGGTTGGGGCTTGTGCCGGGCTTGATCCGGTAATGGCGGCCGTCAAGACCCAGGAAGGTCTTGTCCTGATGGTGATAGAGCCCCGCGCCATCGGGCTGCAGCTCCGGCGTGTCGGGCAGTGGGTGTTCATAAGGGGTCAGGTCGGGTTTCCAGAGTGCCTGTTCGCCTTGGGCGGTGTTGATCGGCTTGAGCCCTTCGATAAACGTCGAACCTTCGAAATCCAGGGTCATCACGGCCCCCAGCCCGAGCAGCTCGACGTTCAGCAGCACGCCCATAAAGCCGAGCACTGCCTGCATTTTCTCTTCATGGCTCCATTCCTCGATGCCGTTGTAGAGCTGCACGATCAGTTGCGCGGCGGCGACCGCGAGCATTGCCTCGCCGAGCCCGGGCACCAGGAACAGCAGATTGACCCCCCAGTTCAGCAACGAACGCAGGCGCGCGGTGCGGGTCTTCTTGTCCTCGTCGTCCGTGGGCACCGCGCTGATCCGGGCGTCGTCGAGCTTCTTGACCGTTTGCAGAACGCAGAACTCGCTGAAAGGATTGTCGCCCAGCGAGCCTTTCTCCAGATGCAGGCTGGCTTGCGGGGCCGGCTTGCGCTGCCCGCTGACGGGGTCGAGGGGGTTCAGGCAATCCTCGAGGGCACGCAAGAGTGCCGGTTGGGTGCGCAGGTGAACATAGCGCTTGAAGAACGCCTGATAGATTTTATCCCGCAGCCGTTCCCTGAGTTCATTGTGGAAGGCGTTGAAGGACGGATAGCGCTTGACGGCCTGGAGCGGATCACCCGACAGGTAGACCACGCAGGGGCGGTCGCCGGTGCTTGGGAGGGCGTCGTGCTCGATCAGCAGCACGCCCTTGAGCAACGCGCCCCAGGCGCCGCTGTAGACGTTCGGAAAGTCGAGCAGGGTCAGGGAGTAGCAGTGCACGGGACGGTTGTCCCAACGGGTTTTTTGCGTCGTGTCGAGCAGGCTGTGCAGCATCTGGTAGGCCGATTGATCCAGGTTGCCCTTGATCAGGGCAATCTCCGCCTGCACCGCCAGTTCGTCGCGCTCCTGGTGTTCGAAGAGGGTCTTGTAGAGTGGGCTTGGGTGGTTGCGCGCGGTACGCAGGAGAAAATGCTCGATGTACCTCTTGTACTGGCCGCCCAGATCCAGCCGGCGACAGACGGCGGCGAAGTCCGGGGGCGTGATGGGCTTTTTCAGGACCGCGGTACTTCTACGCTGGATGGCCGAGCCGTGGTCGAAACCGAAAGGGCCGGTTTCGCTGCTTTCAAAGTTCTGCAGGGCGGCTTGCAGCAGGCTCTGCACGACAATGTTCTCCCGACGCGGTTCGCCGAGGGTGGCGGCGGCGAGGATATGCACATGCCGGAGTTGGTCGTGGTGAATGTCCAGGCCCGGGCCATAGTACTCGTCCAAGGCCCGGGAGAGCAGCGGCGCGGCAAAGTCCTTGGCGCTTTTGAAACCGTGTAGATGGCGTGCCAGTGCGGTTTTGGATATCTGGCTCTGCCTGAGGCGCGTGGCGAATGCCTGGCGTCGTTCGAGGGACGCCTGGGTCAGCCAGGAGGGCAGCCGCTTGAGGATCAGGCGATGGTTCCTGGTCGATCGCGCCTGGCTGGCGGAGGCGGCAAGTGGGCGTTGCTCGGTACTCATGAAGATCAACTTTTTCCGTGAATGAGGCTTTCAGCTTATGCCGAACGCCTGCACTTAAAAGTTGAAAAAGTTGAGTTAAATCAGTTGGTTAATATCAATAATTCGTACCTGTAAAATAGTCGGTTATCGCCTTTTGGCTAGCGTCTCGTGCTGACGTCGAGAGCGATGTTCAGCGGCCTTGCAGGCGCAGAACTGGGGCCGGGCGGCGTTCCGACGAGGCCTTTGGCCTCTTCGCGAGCAAGCTCTGCTCCTGCGGGGCACGGGTGTTTTTAATATCCTGTTTCCTGCCTGCTCCTGACAGGCAGGGTTATCCGCCCGGCAGGGGAAATCAGCTGCTTGAGACTGGCCAGGTCACGTCATCGGCAAAGATCTTTCCGTCGGCGGGCCAATTCAGCACAGTCCCGCCGGCCTCGGCCACCTGGTCGATCAAGCGATCGTAGACCGCGCTGTTGTCGACCCCGCTCCAGGTTGCACTCTCGATGTCGGCGGCGGTGTGTCCCGCGGCCTGATGGATTGCGCGGACACTGGCGGCACGGGTCAGGCTGGAGTTGACCAGCCAGATCCGCTCGGCACTGACGCCTCGGTCGGAGACTGAAATATGCCCTTCGATATCGTCATAAGGAAAGAAGTTGCTTCTCTGCGGATCACGGTTGAAAAAGCGATTTTCCTGCCCCGGCACGACCTCGACGTTGCGGGTATCGATCATGTAGATGAAGCTGGTGATCTGCCGGTGCCTGTAGGTGGTATAGCCGCGTTCGCTGTCGAGGGAAATCGGCGCGCCCGAGCCCGACCCGTTCGATGCCGCTTCACTCGGTTGGTGGGTGCTGCCCGAGGCTGATGACGAAGCGGCCTGGCTGGCATTCGACGAGCTCTCATCGGCGCTGCCCTCGCTGTCGGCGTCGCTGCCGCTCTCCGACTCGGGGCGTCTGCCGGGATATTTGTTGGTTTGCCTGTTGTAACGCAGTTGGCCGATACCCGGCCCGCCACCGACGCTGTAGTTTTTCGCGTCGCTCAGGCTGAAGGTGGCGCTCAGGGCTTTTTTCGTGGTCGAGCCCGGTGGGTGGTTTTCACGGGCGAGCATGCAGCCATCCCTGGCCAGCTCGAACGGCGTGCGATCTTCCGTCCTGAACATGGCGGGGATATCCGTGCGGTACAGGCAGCCATGGATGTTTTTCCGGTAGCCGATCTTGAGCAGGAATGCCTCGAGGAATGGCCGGGTGTAGTAGGCGTCGAAATCCGGGTCGAGCGAGTGCGGTTCAAAGTTGCGGATATTGCGGATGTGCGGCAGCACTTCCTGTTCCAGCAAGTCAAAGCGCCGTGGATCGGTTTCGCTCTGCGACTGAAGTTTGTGCGTCTGTGCCCAGTCAGGGACTCTGGCGTGTTCCTGGAGTGCCTGTTGCAGGCGAGGCAGCATGCTGGGAAGCAGGTTGTATCCTCGCAGGATCTGCCCGCGTTCTTCCGCGCTCTTGTCGGGATGGGCCCATTTCAGCGCCCGGATCAATTGCTCCCCGGTCTTGCCTGCCTGGCCGGCATTGGCCCATTGCGGCTTTTGGCCGGAGGTTTCGACCTCGGAGCGGAAACGCGTTATGTCGTTGCCGTGAAGCCCGTAGTGTTCCCAGATCTCGTGGTCGGTCCAGGCGGGCAGTCGTTCGGCGGCAAGCGACTGACCCTTGGCGTCCATTCGCCCCTCTGGCGGGTCAACCAGCACCCAGTTGTCGTCGTCCTTGCTGAATGCGTACACGCTGTCTTCGGTGTTATCGGCATCAAACTTTTTCAGACGGTAGTAACCCTGGCTGTCAGGGCCCGCGAGACGGGTGTAGGGGGGCTGGCCGGAATAGCTGAATTTGGCCACGACGACAGCGGACGCCCGCGGTGTGTCGGCCGCACGGCTATATTCTGCCGATGGCTTGGACTCGGCCGCCGGCTCGTCAACCAGGCGTGGCCGTTTGCGCGGTGGCGGGCTGGCTGTGGCCTGATCGACGGACGCTGCCATGGGCTCCGTTCCCCAGGTGCTGCCGTTACCTATCCGATAAAGCGCGGGGCCGGACGGCAGCAGTTCATTGGAACGTTTTGCCCGGTAGGTCTCGAGTTGCGTGTCGTACGCGACCATGACCGTGCCACCGCTATCGAGATCGACATAGTGACGGTTCTTGATGATCCGCAGGCCCTGCGGGTCGGGCGGCGGCAATGCTCCGCTCGTGCTGACCCGGTAGCTCTCCAGTGAGGCGAGGGGGACGGTCCTGGCCTGACCCGGAAGATCCGTCAGTTGCAGGTTCTGCTCCGTTGGCGTGTTGATTGCCGGTCGACCAAGGGCGGGCGCCTGACCGCCGGAAACCGCCGGGTTGTCCGGGTGGTGTGGGCGCAGGCCGCTGGCATGTGGCCCCGTGGGAAGTGATGGGCGCAAGGATTCGGGAAGGTCCGGCGTCTTGGGCACAGGTACCTTGATGGTGGACGATGTGGGTTTGACCGGGGTTCTTGGAGACATGGTGATACCTGCCAATTAAAGAAATAAGCATCCTGTTCAGGATCTGTCATCAGTCGGGTATTGATACGGGGCGATCGCGCAGGCGGATGACCGCGTAGGCAGGTTCAGTATCCGCTCCATGAATTCGGCGGATGCGGTACATAGATAGGTACAAGGGGGGGATTTGTCAGCGAATGACAGGAAGGCAGGAACACGAAGGGGAGCCGAAGCTCCCCTTGAATGTGTTGTTGTATGCTCTTTTCTTATTATTGAGGGGCGGTCTGTTGTTGTTTTTGTCGACCGTGACCCTTTCTCGCCGTTTAGGTGACCCCCATCCGGGGTCAAAGAGCAAACGTATTTTTTTGAGCGCTGATCTGCTTTATCAGGTGATCCAACCAGTTCGGGAGCTACCTTGAGGTAGTTTTATTGTTCTCTGTCCGGTTGCGGGTGACCCGAGGGTTCCCTGAAAGCACACCTTCTCCAAAAAAATCTGTTAGCTGCGTCTCTGCCGTGTTGTTTTTGTTATGTCAGAGTCGGTACGTCTTATTTTTATGGGTTTGCTGCTTTTTATTCTTGTTATGCAAGAGATATAGCAGGTGGCGTGCCAACTTTTTAAAAGCCTTTAAAATCAAGGCTTTGATATTTTTCGTGAACCTTCGGCCAAGGGCAATGTCGTGAATCTGTTTCCGTGTTACTCGTTTGTGTTTCCAGACGGTAACACCCGGACACATTCACACCGCCTGCCGTGCCTTGGCGACCCTTGAGCCAGTAACACGTCCCAGCACGGCACAGATTTCCTGGCCCGCGAGGAGCAACTGGTCGAGGTCGACACCGGTGTGGATGCCCAGGCCGTTGAGCATATAGAGCACGTCTTCGGTGGCGACGTTACCGCTGGCGCCCTTGGCGTAGGGGCAGCCGCCCAGGCCTGCGATGGAGCTGTCGAAGACCGCGATGCCTTCCAGCAGGCTGGCGTAGACATTGGCCATGGCCTGGCCGTAGGTGTCGTGGAAATGCCCGGCAAGTTTTTCCCGCGGCACGCTGGCCGAGACCACTTCGAACATCCGCCGGGTGGCGCCCGGGGTGCCGGTGCCGATGGTGTCGCCCAGGGACACTTCGTAGCAGCCCATGGCATACAGCTCGCGGGCCACGACGGCGACCTGCTCGGCGGCGACCGGGCCTTCATAGGGGCAGCCGAGCACGCAGGACACGTAGCCGCGCACCGTCACGCCATGCTGGCGGGCGGCGTCCATGATCGGTACGAAACGTTCGAGGCTTTCGCTGATGGAACAGTTGATATTGCGCTGGGAGAAGGCTTCGGAGGCGGCGGCGAACACCGCCACCTCCTTGACCCCGGCGGCCACGGCATCTTCGAAACCGCGCAGGTTGGGGGCCAGCGCGCCATAGGTGACCCCGGGCTTGCGCTGGATCTGCGCGAAGACTTCGGCGGAACCGGCCATCTGCGGCACCCATTTGGGCGAGACGAAGCTGCCGACTTCTATATAGCCCAGGCCAGCGTCGCTGAGACGGTCCACCAGGCGGACCTTGTCGGCCACGCTGATGGGTTGGGCTTCATTCTGCAGGCCGTCGCGGGGGCCGACTTCGATCAGGCGTACGTGGGTGGGCAATGACATGGGGGGTACCTTGTTGGTGAGTAGGAACAGGGTCTGGCCGCGAAGCTTCTAGCGCTCTCAAGAGCCCCTTCACGAGCAAGCTCTGCTCCTACAGGATGGGGTCGGCCTGTTGTTCGAGGGTCTGCAACGCCTGATGGCAGCGCTCCTCGGCAGTGTCGAGTTCCAGTTGCATCTGTTCGATATCCAGCAGTTGCTGCTCCAGCTGCGCCCGGCGCTCGGTGATCTTCGCCAGCATACTGTTGAGCTGCTTGTGGTTGCCGCTGGTGGGGTCGTAGAGTTCGATCAGTTCGCGGCACTCGGCCAGGGAAAAACCGATGCGCTTACCCCGCAGGATCAGTTTCAGGGTCACCTTGTCCCGGGCCGAGTAGATGCGTTCCAGGCCCTTTCGCTCAGGACTGAGCAGGCCTTGCTCTTCATAGAAGCGAATGGCCCGGGTGGTGATGTCGAGCTCGCGGGCGAGGTCGGAGATGCTGTAGGTCTGGCTGCTCATGAAAGCGCTCGAGAAAGGTCATGGCGCTAAGCTAAGGGCTGCTTGACGTATACGTCAAGCAGAGATAGGTGCAGAGTTCAGGCCTTGTCGAGCTTCTTCTCATGGGCCGTGACCTGCTGGCACAGTTCGATCATCTGCTCGCGCATCCAGCGGTTGGCCGGGTCCTGGTCGGTGCTTTCGTGCCAGTAGAGGTGGGTTTCCACCGGTGGCACGTCATTGACCGGCAACGGGAAGTAATGCAAGTCATGGCGGCGGGCGAAGCGTTCCGGCACGGTCATGACCATATCGGTCTGCTGCAACACCTGCGAGGCCATCAGGTAATGCTGCGAACGCAAGGCGATCTTGCGCTGGATGCCCATCTTGCCCAGGGCCAGGTCGACATAACCCAGGCCATTGCGTCGGCTGGAAATATGGATGTGGGTGAATCCCATGTAGTCATCCAGGGTCAGCTTGTCCTTGCCCGCCATTGCATGGCCCTTGCGCATGGCACAGACATAGCGGTCTTCCATCAGCTTGACATGACGCACCTGGGGGTCGGTGTTGAGCGGCGCGTCGACGGCGAAGTCGATACGTCCGGCGGCCAATTCCTTGGTGGTCTCGCGGCGCTTGGAGAGGAAACTCTCGATCGCCACCGTCGGCGCCAGGCGACGCAGGCGCTGGAACAGTGGTGGCAGGATCACCGCCTCGGTGAGGTCGGTCATGCTGATGCGGTAGGTCTTGTTCGCCTGCAACGGGTTGAAGATCCGGCTTTCCTGGACCGAGATGCGCAGCAGCGACAGGGCATTGCGCACCGGGCCGATGATGTTCTGCGCCATCGGTGTGGGCACCATGCCCTGGGCGGTGCGCACGAACAGCGGGTCGTTGAAGGTTTCGCGCAAGCGTGCCAGGGCGTTGGACACCGCCGGCTGGGTGATGCCGACAATCTGCCCGGCGCGGGTCAGGTTGGCCTCGGTATAGATGGCGTCGAAGACGATGAAAAGATTGAGGTCGACCTTGCTCAGATTCATTTCGCGGCGCTCTTATTGTTAGGGTTCGATCAGCCGATCATATATCGGTGATGAATGTTAATACACGGCGAGAATAGCTTTGGTAAATTTTCGTAGCTGATCTAGCATCGATTCCATGACTCCGACCACCTGCTCAAGAAGGTAGCTGCCCATGGATTTCGCCTATTCGCCCAAGGTTCAGGAACTGCGTGAACGCGTGACCGCGTTCATGGACACTTATGTGTATCCGGCCGAACCGGTGTTCGAGCGCCAGGTCGCCGAAGGCGATCGCTGGCAGCCCACCGCGATCATGGAAGAACTCAAGGCCCGCGCCAAGGCCGAGGGGTTGTGGAACCTGTTTCTGCCGGAATCCGAACTGGGTGCCGGCCTGACCAACCTGGAATACGCCCCCCTGGCGGAAATCATGGGCCGCTCCTTGCTTGGGCCGGAGCCGTTCAACTGCTCGGCACCGGACACCGGCAATATGGAAGTGCTGGTGCGTTACGCCAATGAAGAACAGAAACAACGCTGGCTGGAACCGCTGCTGCGCGGCGAGATCCGTTCCGCCTTCGCCATGACCGAGCCGGATGTGGCTTCGTCTGATGCCACCAATATGGCCGCCCGCGCCGAGCGCCAGGGTGACGAGTGGGTGATCAACGGCAAGAAGTGGTGGACTTCCGGCGCTTGTGATCCGCGCTGCAAGATCCTGGTGTTCATGGGCCTGAGCAATCCGGACGCACCGCGTCACCAGCAACATTCGATGATCCTGGTGCCGGTGGATACCCCCGGAGTGAAGATCGTCCGTCCATTGCCGGTATTCGGTTACGACGATGCGCCCCATGGTCACGCCGAAGTGCTGTTCGAGAACGTGCGGGTGCCTTACGAGAACGTGCTGCTGGGTGAGGGCCGTGGTTTCGAGATCGCCCAGGGTCGCCTTGGCCCGGGCCGGATTCACCACTGCATGCGTTCCATCGGCATGGCCGAGCGCGCGCTGGAGCTGATGTGCAAACGGGCGGTCAACCGTACCGCGTTCGGCCGGCCATTGGCTCGCCTGGGCGGCAATATCGACAAGATCGCCGACTCGCGGATGGAGATCGACATGGCGCGCCTGTTGACCCTGAAGGCGGCCTTCATGATGGACACCGCCGGTAACAAGGTGGCGAAAAGCGAGATCGCGCAGATCAAGGTGGTGGCGCCGAACGTGGCCTTGAAGGTGATCGACCGGGCGATCCAGATCCACGGTGGGGCCGGGGTCTCCAACGATTTCCCGCTGGCCTACATGTACGCCATGCAACGCACCCTGCGCCTGGCCGACGGCCCGGATGAAGTGCACCGGGCGGCGATCGGCAAGTACGAGATCGGCAAATATGTACCGCGCGAGATGATGCGTTCGGAGCGCTGAGAGCCGCGCTCTTAATACACCCAGACCTCGACCCGCCGGTTCTTGATGCGGCCTTCATCCAGGGTGTTGGCCGCCACCGGCATCTGCGCGCCGAAGCCCTGGATATCGCGAAACACCACGCCACCCTTCACCAGTTCCCGACGCACCGCCATCGCCCGCAGCTTGGACAGCAGGGCGGCGCGGGCCGGGTCGTTCTTGGCGTCGCCAAAACCCACCAGGGTCACCTGTTTGTTCAGCTTGCCCTGGGCATGCAGGTAATCCAGGACCCGCAGCACATCCTGGCGGGCCTTGTTGTCCAGGCTGGCGCTACCTTCCTCGAAACGAAAATTCACTGACAGGCGCTGCGCTTCTTTCGCCAGGGCCAGGTATTCCGGCGACATGGCCGGGCCGGGCGTGACCGGGATGGCTTGCACCGTCTGCGCGACAAACCCGTTGCCGGCGACAATCGCCTGGCCCGCCGGGCTTTGCGCGAAGCGCACCAGGGACGCGGCCCAGGGGTTCTGGCGGTTGGGCGGCAGGTAGAAGAACAGTCGTCGGGACAGCGGATAATCCTCGGTGGCGATCAGGCTGGCCAGTGGCAGCATCGCTTGCGAATCGCCGTCGACAATGGCCACGGCTTTGGCCTGGCGAACGTAGGGCAGGCCGATAAAGCCGATCCCCTGGTGATCCTGGCTGACCGCATCGGATAACTGTTCGCTGGATTCGAAACGCTGGGCGCCGGCGGCCAGGGACTTGCCGCGACGGGCCAGCACCAGTTCCTTGAAGGTGTCCCAGGTCCCGGACTTTTCATCCCGGGCGTAGAGGTGAATGGCGCCGCCGATCCCGCCCAGTTCTTCCCAGGTTTTCACTTCGCCGGAAAAGATTTTCGCCAGCTCTTCGGTGTTCAGTCGGGTCAGCGGGTTTTGCGGATGAAGGATAATCGCCACGCCGTCGATGGCGATCACTTGCTCGGCGTCGGGGCTTTTCAGATCGCCGAGGCTGGCGAGGTCCGCCAGTTCGGCGTCCTTGATCGGACGGGAAGAAGCGGCGAGGTCGGCGGTACCGGCTTTCAGGGCGCTGAAGCCGGTGCTGGAACCATGGGCGGCGACTTCGATCCGGACCCGGCGGCCTTGCTCGGTGGTGGCGAGCACGCGCTGCTCGTTGTCCTTGCCGGTGTTGGCCAGGTGCACGCCATGCAGGCCCTGTTCCTCGAGCCAGCCCTTGACCAGCGCCGGCCCGAGGTCGGCACCGATGGTGTTGGAACCCTGGATGCGCAGCGCCGGGCCGTCATCGGGCGGCGCGGGCAGGGCCGCCAGGGTCAGGGCGGGGAGGCCGCAGAGGATCAGCAGTGAGAGTGCGCGCAGCATGGGGCCTGCACCTTTTGTGGGCCGGAGTGCTGCAAGAATAAGTCAGTCAGGTTTCAGTTAAATGACGGCGCGTGATCAGCCCAGCTCCAGCCAGATCGGTGCATGGTCGGAAGGCTTTTCCATGCCGCGCAATTCATAGTCGACCCCACCGGCCTTGACCCGTGGCAGCAAGCCATTCGAGGCCATGATCACATCGATCCGCAGGCCACGCTTGGGCTCGTCTTCAAAGCCACGGCTGCGGTAGTCGAACCAGCTGAAACGGTCATTCACCTCAGGGTGCAGATGCCGGAAGCTGTCCACCAGCCCCCAGTTCTTCAGGCGTGCCAGCCATTCGCGCTCTTCCGGCAGAAAGCTGCACTTGCCGGTTTTCAGCCAGCGCTTGGCATTGTCGGCGCCGATACCGATATCGCAGTCCTCCGGGGAAATATTGATATCGCCCATCACCACCAGCGGCTGGTCGTGTTGGAACCGGCTTTCCAGCAACTGCTGCAGGTCCTGGTAGAAGCGTTCCTTGGCCGGGAACTTGGTCGGATGGTCGCGGCTTTCGCCCTGGGGGAAATAGCCGTTCATGATGGTCACCGGCGTGCCGTTTTCATCGGCGAAGGTGCCCCAGATAAAACGCTTCTGGGCTTCTTCATCGTCGCCCTCGAACCCCTTGTGCAGGCTCAGCGGCGCCTGGCGCGACAGCAGCGCCACGCCGTAATGGCCTTTCTGGCCGTGGAAATGCACGTGGTAACCCAGGGCTTCGACTTCAGCCTGTGGAAACTGATCGTCGGAGACCTTGGTTTCCTGCAGGCCGATCACATCCGGCTGGTGCTTCTCGATCAGCGCCGCCAACTGATGGGGCCGGGCGCGCAGGCCGTTGATGTTGAACGAGACGATTTTCATGGGCGGCAATCCTGGCAAAACAGCGATGCTAGCCGACAAGTCCGGCGACGGCCAGCGTGGCGGGAGTGTCGATGCACTGCTAACGTTCTCTCAGATCGTTGCGGCAACGCGCCGCGGCCAGGGAGGTTGACCCCCATGCCGGAAATGCCAGAGATCACGGCCCAGATCCATCTGCTCGACGGTGGTTATTCTCGTGAAGCACGCTCGCTGTTGTACCAGGCCTATCGGCATGAACCGACGTTCGCCTATCTGTTCGAGGCCGAACGCCCGGGCTACGAACAGCGGGTCCGGGCCACGGTACGCGAGCGGGTCAAGCAACACTTTCTCGAGGATCTGCCGGCCATCGGGCTGCTGGTCAACGACCGCCTGATCGGCATTGCGCTGATCGCTCCGCCCCAACGTCGACTGGACATTACCGAGAGCTGGGTCTGGCGCATGCGCATGGTGCTGAGCACCGGCTTTCGCTGTACCCGCCGTTACCTGGAGTACCAGCAGGCGGTGCTCGCCTGCCTGCCGTCGAATTCGGTGCACGTGTTGCCGTTGCTGGGCATCCACCCGCAGTTCCAGGGCCAGCACTATGGCGAGCAGTTGCTGATGGCGGTGCACAACTGGTGTGCCGAAGACCCGCATTCCCAAGGCGTGGTGCTCGATACCGGTAACTCGCGTTACGTTGAGTTCTACAAGCGCCAGGGTTATGAGGACATCGGTGAGGTAGCGGTGGGACCGATCCGCGAGCACGTGTTTTATCACGCCAACCCCCTGATGTTACAAACAGCAATGGCTTGACTGTCGAACTTTCCGGTCGGTTTCGCGTTCTATGACGGCCTTAACCCAGCCCGTGATAGCATCCGCGCCTATGATGTTTTCTATAAGATTGACCAGCGGTTTGCTCCTGCTCTGTTGCAGCATGGCGGCCCTGGCGCAAAGCGAACTCGATGTACGGGTCAAGCCGGCGAACGACGAGTTGAAGGCCAATGTGGAAGGCTACATTGGCAGTCTCGGCAATCGTGGTGAAAATGCCCTGCGGCGTTTCAGCCGCGGCGCGCAGGAGCAGGCACGCAAGGCCGCCCAGGCGCTCGGCTATTATCAGCCGCAGATCGAGACCGAAGTCGAAGCCGGCAAGACCCCCAAGCTGATCCTGACCATCGATCCCGGCGAACCGGTGCATCTGCGCAATGTCACCGTGCGCATCGAAGGCCCGGCCGCCAGCCTCAAGGCTTTCCAGATCCCCAGGAGTGATGCCCTCAAGCCCGGTGCCGTGCTCAACCATGGGCACTACGAGGATACCAAGCGCCTGATTCTCAACCGGGCCTCGCGCTACGGATTTTTCAGCGGCCACTTTATCAGCCAGAAGTTGATCGTCGACCCCAAGGCGGGCATCGCCGATATCGAGCTGATCTATGACAGCGGTCCGCGCTATTCCCTGGGACCGGTGCATTTCGCCGGCGACACGCCCTTCGACGAAGACCTGCTGCACCGCATGGTGCCATTCAAGGCCGGCACCCCTTACGATTCCGAACTGATCGCGGAGCTCAACCAGGCCCTGCAATCGAGCGGCTACTTCGAAGGCGTGCGGGTGGATGCGGCACCGCTGGCGGCCAAGGACCGGGTGATCCCGGTCGAGGTCCAGCTCGATACCCGCAAGCCGCGCACCATGGGCCTGGGCCTGGGTTATTCGACCGACGTCGGGCCCCGGGTCAAGGCCAACTGGACTCGCCACTGGGTCAATGCCCAGGGCGATAGCTATGGCATCGAAAGCGAGGTGTCCGCGCCCCGGCAGAATATCGGCCTGTGGTACGACCATCCGCTGGACCCGCCGCTCACCGACAAGCTGCGCTGGGCCGCCGGCTACCAGTACGAGGAAATCGCCAACACCGACAGCCTGAGCAAGCTGTTCACCATCGGCCCGGAATGGCACAGCAAGCTGCCCAGCGGCTGGCAGCGGGTGATCTCGCTCAAGTGGCAGCGCGAGGAATATCGCCTCGGCGACGATTCGGGCCTGAGTACCTTGCTGATGCCCGGCATCAATTACTCCTATCTGCGCAGCGACAACCGCATCGATCCGCACAACGGCTATCGCCTGGAGTTCGACAGCAAGGTCGCCAAGGAAGGCCTGGCCTCGGACAATAACCTGCTGTACGGCACGGCGACACTCAAGGGCCTGACCACGGTCTGGGATAATCACCGTTTCCTCGGCCGGATCCAGTTCGGCGGCAGTGCCACCAATGGCTACCGGAACGTGCCGCCGTCCCTGCGCTTCTTCGCCGGCGGCGACCAGAGCGTGCGCGGCTACGACTACCAGAGCCTGTCCCCGGAAAACTCCAAAGGGGATCGGATCGGTGGGCGCTACATGGTCGCCGGCAGCCTTGAGTACCAATATTCCATCGCCGAGAAATGGCGGATCGCGACCTTCGTCGACCAGGGCAACTCGTTCAATACCCTGGAGTTACCGAGCCTCAAGACCGGCGTCGGCATCGGCGTGCGCTGGATCTCGCCGGTGGGGCCGATCCGTCTCGACCTGGCCCATGCGCTGGACGATCCCGGGGGTATCCGTTTGCACTTTTCCATGGGGCCTGAGTTGTGAAGCGTGGTTTGAAAATACTCGGCCTGGCGCTTGTCGCGCTGATGCTGTTGTTGCTGGTGTCGTTGGGTCTGCTGCTGGGCACCCAGGCCGGCAGCCGCTGGGCGTTGGCACAGGTGCCGGGCTTGAGCGTGGAAAATTTCCAGGGTCATCTGGGCGGGCAGTGGAGCGCCGATCATCTGCTCTGGCAGCAGGGCGGCAATCGGGTTGAATTGCAGCAGCCGCGCTTCAATTGGTCGCCGCTGTGCCTGACGCACTTTGTGCTCTGTGTCGATCAGTTGGAAGTCGAGCGGGTCGACCTGCGCTTTGAACCGAGCGCGCCGGCCGAGAGCGGGCCGCTGAGCTTGCCGACGCTGAAACTGCCGGTGGCGATCGAGTTGCGCCAGGTGCGTATCGGCAGCCTGTGGCTCGATGGCAGCGAGCAGCTCAAGGAATTGCAACTGGCCGCGCACTGGACGGCGCAGGGTTTGCAGATCGATACCGTGCATCTGCAGCACGACGACCTCAGCCTGGACCTCTCCGGGCTGCTGCAACCCAGCGGCGACTGGCCGCTGACGGCCGAGGGCAAGCTGCTGTTGCCGGCCCCGGGCGGTGTGCCCTGGGCCCTGGCGCTGGAGGTACAGGGCGATCTGCTCAAGACCCTCAAGCTCAAGGCCAACAGCAGCGGTTATCTGCCGGGCCAACTGACGGGCGAACTGGAGGCCCTGGCCGAGCACCTGCCGGCCCGGGTGCGGATCACTGCCGATGGCTTCAAGGCCAGCGCCGAACTGCCGGATACCCTGCAACTCAATCAGCTTGAACTCACCGGCAGCGGCAACCTGAAAGACGGTTACCAGCTCCAGGGCAAGGCCGTGCTGCCGGCCGAGCAAGGTCCCGTCGACCTCAACCTGCAAGGCCGGGTCGATGCGCAGGGCGCGCAGATCGCCGCGCTGGACCTGACGGCCGATGCCAAACAGCGGCTGAAACTCAGCGCCGAACTGGACTGGCAGAAGGGCTTCGCTGTCGACGCCAAGGTCGACTGGCTGGACTTTCCCTGGCATCGCCTGTACCCGTTGATCGCGGAACCGGCGGTCAAGGCGCGGACCCTGGTCGGTGAGGTGCATTACCGTGACGGCAACTACCTGGGTTTCGTCCAGGCCGATCTCGACGGCCCGGCGGGCAAGTTCAGGCTGCTGACGCCGTTCAGTGGCGACCTGAAACAGATCGCCCTGCCGCAGCTCGAACTGACGGCGGGGCAGGGCAAGGCCAGCGGTTACCTGAAGTTGCAATTCGCCGATGGCATCGCCTGGGACACCGCACTGGACCTGAGCGCGCTCAATCCGGCTTACTGGCTGGCGGAGTTGCCCGGGACCCTGGCCGGGCCGCTGCGCAGCAAAGGCGAGTTGAAGAACCAGCAGTTGAACCTGGAGGCGAATATCGACCTCAAGGGCAAACTGCGCGGGCAACCGGCAGTGTTACAAGCCAAGGCCAGCGGTAGAGGCGAGCAATGGACCCTGGGTGCCCTGGACATTCGTTTGGGCGATAACCGTATCCAGGGCAGCGGCAGCCTGCAACAACGCCTGGCCGGGCAGCTCGACCTCAACCTGCCGCGCCTGGGCCAGCTCTGGCCGCAGTTGCGCGGACAAGTCAAAGGCCGGGTCGATCTCGCCGGCACGCTGAAGGCGCCGCAAGGCAAGGTCAGCCTGCACGGCCAGCAGTTGGTATTTGCCGATAACCGTCTGCAAAACCTCAGCCTCGAGGCCAACCTCGACGGCACCCAACGTGGGCAACTGGATCTCAAGGGCGAAGGTATCCAGGCTGGCGAAACGGCCCTGGGTACCCTGACCTTGCACGGGCAGGGCGATCTCAAGCGCCAGCAAGCGCAGCTCGATCTGCAAGGCCCGCTGTTGAAACTGGCCCTGGGCCTGGACGGCGGACTCGACAAAGGCAACTGGCGCGGGCGCCTGGTTTCCGGCGATGTACAGACCGGCGGCCAGGACTGGAAACTGCAGAACCCGGCCAAACTCGAATACCTTGCCGATGGCCGATTGAATTTCGGCAGCCACTGCTGGCTGTCGGGAGAGGCCAGCCTGTGCGGCGAGGATCAGCGGTTGATGCCTGAACCGCGCTTGCGTTATCACCTCAAGCAATTCCCCCTGGAAAGCCTGGGGCAATGGTTGCCCCGTGACTTCGCCTGGCAGGGCCGGCTGAATGCCGACCTGCAAGTGGACCTGCCGGCCAGCGGCCCCAAGGGCCAGATCATGATCGATGCCAGTGGCGGCACCCTGCGTATTCGCGAACGACGCAGATGGCTGGACTTCCCCTACGAGACCCTCAAGCTGACCAGCAACCTGACCCCGCGGCGGGTCGACACGGTCCTGGATTTTCGCGGTGGCAAGCTTGGCGAACTGATGCTCCAGGCGCAGATCAATCCCCTGGCGAAGAACAAACCCCTGACCGGCGATTTCCGTCTCAGCGGCCTCGATCTCAGTGTGGCCCGGCCTTTCGTGAGAAAGGTCGAGACCCTGGCCGGTCGCCTCGATGGCAGCGGGCGTTTGTCCGGCGGCTTGCTGGCGCCCAAGGTCAACGGCAACCTGACCTTGAGCGGTGGCGAGGTCTCCGGCTCGGAAGTGCCGACCACGGTCAAGGACCTGCGGGTGCAGGCGCAGATTGCCGGGGAAAACGTCCAGCTCAACGGCACGTGGACCGGCGGTGATGCCGGACACGGCAGCCTGACCGGGCACATCGACTGGAGCGATGCGCTACAAGTGGAATTGGCGATCAAGGGCTCGCAGTTGCCGGTCAGCGTCGAGCCCTATGCGACCCTGGAGGTGGCGCCGGACCTGACGGTGTCGATGCACGGCGACAAACTGGCGATTGCCGGCAAGGTGCATGTGCCCAAGGGCGCGATCGTCGTGCGCGAGCTGCCGCCGTCGACGGTCAAGGTCTCGGACGACACGGTGATCGTCGGCCAGCAGACCGAGGAGGGCAAGGCGCCCCTGGCGATGTCCATGGATATCGAGGTACTGGTGGGGGAGGACAAGCTCAGTTTCAACGGTTTTGGCCTGACCGCCGACTTGCAGGGCCAGGTGCATATCGGTGACAACCTCGATACCCGGGGTGAGTTGCGCCTGAATGACGGGCGCTACAGCGCCTATGGCCAGCGCCTGACCATTCGCCGGGCGCGCTTGCTGTTCGCCGGGCCCATCGACCAGCCGTACCTGGATATCGAGGCGATTCGCCAGACCGATGATGTGATTGCCGGTATTCGCCTGAGCGGCAGCGCCGAGCAACCGACCACGCAGATCTTCTCGGAGCCGGCCATGAGCCAGGAGCAGGCGTTGTCCTACCTGGTGTTGGGACGACCGTTGAGCACCACTGGCGAAGATAGCAATGTGCTGGCCCAGGCGGCGTTGGGCCTGGGTTTGATGGGCAGTGCCGGGTTGACCGGCGACCTGGCGAAGAACCTGGGCATCGAGGATTTTGCCCTAGATACCCAGGGCAGCGGCAGCACCACATCGGTGGTGGCCAGCGGCAAGATCACCGAGAAGCTGAGCTTGCGCTACGGGGTGGGGGTGTTCGAACCGGCCAATACCATCGCCTTGCGTTATATGTTGAGCAAGAAGGTTTACCTGGAGGCGGCGAGCGGCGTGGCCAGTTCCCTGGATATCTTCTACAAGCGCGATTTCTGAGGAATGACACTCCTCTGCGGTCACGCACGATCCTGTAGGAGCAGGGCTTGCCCGCGAAGGCGTCCTTGAGGGCGCCAAAAGCTTCGCGGGCAACCCCTGCTCCTACAAGGTTCCGTTGTGTGCCTGGGATCAGGGTTCGGCAGTCGAGTCTTTAGCGATTCAGGCCCTGCATCACCGCTTCCGGATAGCGCAGCCCGGCCGTGGCACCGGCCGGGAAAATCGCCTCCAGGGCCTGCAATTCGGCGGGGCTCAGCTTCACCTCCAGGGCCGCCACGTTCTCTTCCAGGTATTTGCGTTGCTTGGTCCCGGGAATCGGGATCAGGTAGTCGCCCTGGGCCAGGACCCAGGCCAATGCCAGTTGCCCGGCCGTCACGCCTTTTTCCGCGGCCAACCCTTGCACCTGCTCCACCAGCCGCAGGTTGCGGGCGAAGTTCTCGCCCTGGAAGCGTGGGCTGAAACGCCGATAGTCATCGGCGGCGAAATCGTCCGGGCTCTTCAAGGCGCCGGTCAGGAAACCACGGCCCAACGGGCTGTAGGGCACAAAGGCGATTCCCAGGCGTTGGCAGGCGGCCAGGCAGCCGTTGTCTTCCTGATCACGGCTCCACAGCGAGTACTCGCTTTGCAAGGCGCTGATCGGATGCACCCGATGGGCCCGCTCCAGGGTTTCGGCCGAGGCCTCGCTCAAACCCAGGTAACGAACCTTGCCGGCCTTGACCAGCTCGGCCATGGCGCCGACGGTTTCCTCAATGGCCACTTCCGGGTCGATACGGTGCTGGTAGTACAGGTCCAGGGTCTCCACGCCGAGGCGCTTGAGGGTGCCGTCGATGGCCGTGCGGATGTACTCCGGTTTCCCGCTGACCCCACGGTACGCCGGCCTGGCCGGGTCACGGAGGATGCCGAACTTGCTGGCCAGGAACACCTGGTCGCGTTTGCCGGCGATGGCCTGGCCGATCAGTTCTTCGTTGCTGTGGGGGCCGTACATATCAGCGGTGTCGAGCAGGGTTACGCCCAGTTCCAGGGCCCGATGCAAGGTCGCGGTGGCTTCGCGGGTGTCGCTGCCGGTGGTGTAGAAATCGGTCATGCCCATGCAGCCGAGGCCGATGGCGGAGACCTGTGGGCCGTTCTTGCCGAGTTGACGGGTGTGCATGGTGTGAGCTCCTGTGGGATTTCGTGCAGTGTGAACCTCGACAAAAGTGCGATAAACCGGCTAAAAGCACTATCACTATTCGTAAAATCCCAATAATGGAGGGCCGATGGATCGCTTCAATGCCATGCGGGTCTTTACCCGGATCGTCGAGCTGGGCGGTTTTGCCAAGGCCGCCGACAGCCTGCAAGTACCCCGGGCCTCGGTGACGGTGCTGGTCAAGCAACTGGAAGCGCACCTGGGAGTGCAACTGTTGCACCGCACCACCCGCCAGGTCAGCACCACCCTCGACGGCGCGGCCTATTACCAGCGCTGCGTGCAACTGCTAGCGGACCTGGAGGAGACCGAAGCGGTGTTTTCCTCTGCCCGGCGCAATCCACGGGGGACCCTGCGGGTCGATATGCCGGCGGGCATCGGGCGTTTGATCGTGATTCCGGTATTGCCCGAGTTCAGCGAGCGTTATCCGCTGATCGACCTGGAAATCGGCCTGAATGACCGGCCCGTGGACCTGATCCGCGACGGTATCGATTGTGTGCTGCGGGGCGGCGAGGCCCTGGACGAATCGCTGGTGGCCCGGCCGCTGGTGCTGGTCGAGCAAGTGACCTGTGCCAGTGCGGCCTATATCGAGCGCATGGGGCTGCCGACATCACTGGCGGACTTGGCGGGGCATCGGATGGTCGAGTATTTTTCCAGTGTCAGCGGCAAGCGCTTCGGGCTTGAGTTCCAGCAGGGCGGCCAGTTGCAGGCGATCGACCTGCCCAAGCGGCTCTCGGTCAGCAGTGCCGACGGTTACCTGGCGGCGTGTGAAGCGGGTTATGGGTTGGTGCAGATTCCCTACTACCACGTGGTCGAACAACTGCGCAGCGGCCAGTTGTGCGAAGTGCTGGGCGATTATCCACCCCCCGGATTACCGCTGAGCGCAATGTATCCGCCCCATCGACAGATGTCGGCGCGGGTGCGGGTGTTTGTCGATTGGCTGGTGGAAATCTGTGCCCGACCGGGTACCGGGTTTAGGCGCTGAGAAAAAGAGGAGGCAGAACGAAACGGGCGGTCTGGCGCGATCCCTGTAGGAGCTGGCTTGCCGGCGATGGCGTCCGTGTGGGCGCCGCAAGGCCAAGGGCCTATCGCCGGCAAGGAAAAGCACTCAGCCGTCAGGCGAGCCTATCAGCGACGGTATTCACCCTCGGAGTAACGGTGATCATGATCGTGCCAGCCTCCGCCACGGGGAAAAATGAAGCAACCGCTCAGGGACAAGATGATCAGCAGGGGAATCAACATCGTGATTCGACGAAACATGGATAAATCCTCATGGGTGAAGCCGGGAAGATAAAACCTTTCCCCGGATATACTATGGGACCCCGTTTGCGTCGTTTCATTCATCGGCCTTTGTAGGGCTTTGGTATGGATTCAGATACAAGTCGGATACATTTGTCGTTTCAAGTTTTAACTATTCAGGAATAGGTAATGACTCAATCGCAGCGTCTGAAGTACTCGATTCTGATTTCCCTGGTGGTATTGGGGATCATGTTCGGCCTGTCCTATCTGCAAAACACCGGGGTCATCAGCGAGAAGCTGTTCCAGTACATCGCCATTGGCGTGGCGGTGCTCGTGGTGGTGATCAACGGTGTGATGCGGCGCAAGGTCAAGCCCTGAACTCAGTCGCCGATCTGCGCGCTCTGCGGCATGGAGTCCTGTAACTCCAGGGCCGCGGTCGCATCCGGGTGCAGGCTGTAGCTCTTGTCCGCGTTGAGCACCACGACGCCCTCGCTGCACAGGCGCTTGAGCACCTCGCGCACGCTGAGAAAGGACAGGGGAATGCCCAATTCCAGCAAATGACTGTGAACCCCGCGCACACCCAGCCGGCGCTGATCTTCGTCGGCGCTCAGCAGGGCGTCGATGACTTTGAGTCGGATCAGGCTGGTGCGCAAACCGAAGTGTTTGAGCAACTGACGGATGCGGTTATTACCGCTGCGTTCGGCAGGTTTG
The DNA here is from genome assembly GCF_023242495.1 of Pseudomonas sp. MWU13-2862. Taxonomy (NCBI): domain Bacteria; kingdom Pseudomonadati; phylum Pseudomonadota; class Gammaproteobacteria; order Pseudomonadales; family Pseudomonadaceae; genus Pseudomonas; species Pseudomonas sp. MWU13-2862. Next base: position 232,317 of record NZ_JALMEZ010000011.1, read on the forward strand.
GCCAACATGGCGCCCGAGCTGTAGGAAGGATCGCGTTGCAAAGAATTACCGTCCGTTGACCTGTGCTGGTCGTACATGCAAAAACTCCTTTTCAGAGCCTGATCAGGAATGTGATGTCGGCTCTCCTTGATAAGGACGAGCGAGACGGATAAATCATGAAGCCTCGAATGTAGAAAATTTGTCGGTATCAGGTCGCAGACAGGTGATGGCACCTGGATATCCCTCAAGTTTCATGTTCAGACGCCTGTATATCCCTAAATTTTCATATTCAGACTCGTCTTTCATGGGCAGGCATCGGCCGTCCCTTGTTTATTTCCCTCGGTGGCCGCTTTTCCGGGTTGCCGTTCGCTGTTGCGCATGCGGTCGCCTGGTGTTCGATATTCCATCAGGAGTCAGTGTGATTATTACCCGTTCGCTATCCAGGCTGTGCCTGGCGACGTTGTTGATCGGCCTGGGCAGCCACGGCCAGGCCCGCGAGGCTGGCGACGCGAGTCGCGAGCTGAACGCCGAGATCCGTCGTACCACCTTTGGCGTGCCGCATATTCGCGCCAGCGACGAGCGCGGGCTGGGCTACGGCATCGGCTATGCCTATGCCCAGGACAATCTGTGCCTGCTGGCCAACGAAATCGTCACGGTCAACGGCCAGCGCTCGCGCTACTTCGGCCCCGAACAGATGACCGTCGAACGGCGTGACAACCTCACCAGCGACCTGTTTTTCAACTGGCTCAATACGCCCGAGGCGGTGGCGGCTTTCTGGCAGGCGCAAACCCCACAGGTCACGCAATTGATCGAGGGTTATGTCGCCGGTTATAACCGCCAGCTCGGCGAGCGCCAGGCCGGGGGCTTGCCGGAGCAGTGCCGAGGGCAGTGGGTGCGGCCGATCACGCCGCAGGACCTGGTCAGGTTGACCCGGCGCCTGCTGGTCGAAGGCGGTGTCGGGCAGTTCGCCGAAGCCCTGGCCGCCGCCACACCACCGCGGCAGACTGCCCAGGTGTCGAGTGCGTCGTTCCAGCTGGCGGCCGAACGCCTGCAACGTTTCGCCCTGGACCGCGGCAGCAATGCGCTGGCGGTCGGCGGCGAGCGTTCGTTCAACGGCCGTGGCCTGTTGCTCGGCAACCCGCATTTCCCGTGGGTCGGTGGCCTGCGTTTCTACCAGATGCACCTGACCATTCCCGGTCAGCTTGACGTGATGGGTGCGGCCTTGCCGGGGCTGCCGATGATCAATATCGGTTTCAACCGGCACCTGGCCTGGACCCACACGGTGGACACGTCCAGGCATTTCACCCTGTATCGGCTGCAACTCGATCCCAAGGATCCGACCCGTTACCTGCTCGACGGACAATCCACGGCGCTGGACAAGCGCCTGGTCAAGGTCGAGGTCAAGCAGGCCGATGGCAGCACCAGGACCGTTGAACGGGTGCTCTACAGCTCGGTGTTCGGGCCGGTGGTGCAATGGCCCGGCAAGCTCGACTGGAACCGTGACGTGGCGTTCAGCCTGCGCGATGCCAACCAGGACAACGACCGGGTGTTGCAGCAGTGGTATGCGATGAACCATGCCGACAACCTTCAGGCGTTGCAGGCATCGGTGCAGCGGATTCAGGGCATTCCCTGGGTCAACACCCTGGCGGTGGATGATCAGGGGAAGGCGCTGTACCTGAACCTGTCGGTGGTGCCTTACGTGGATGCGGCCAAGCTGGCCTTGTGCAGCGATCCCCATGGCAGCGGGCCGCTGGTGGTGCTCGACGGCTCGCGCGCCGTCTGTGCCTGGAACGTGGCGGCGAATGCCGCGCAGAAGGGTATCTTCCCGGCGGACCAGCTGCCGCAACTGGAGCGCGGCGACTATCTGCAGAACTCCAACGATTCGGCCTGGATGGTCAATCCGCGGGCGCCGCTCACGGGCTTTTCGCCGCTGGTCAGTCGTGAGGGCGAGCCCCTCGGGCCACGGGCGCGCTTCGCCCTTGAGCGCCTGGCACGGCTGGATCGGCCTGCGGCGATCAAGGTTGCGGACCTGCAGGCGATGGTGATGGACGATCAGGTGTACCTGGCCGGATTGGTGCTGCCGGACCTGCTGCGCTTCTGCGCCGGCGACCTGGACAGCGATGCGGCGACATTGGCACCGGTGTGCGCCAGCCTCAAGGACTGGGACGCTCATGCGAACCTGCAAAGCGGGCTGGGCATGGTGCATTTCCAGAACATCATGGCGCACTTGTCCGAAGGCGAGAATTTCTGGAGGGTCAGGTTTGATCCGGCTGATCCGCAGCACACCCCGCGCGGCCTGGCCTTCGAGCAGATCAAGGTGGCCAGGGCGCTGCACGGAGCGATGCTGGCGTCGCTGGAACAGGTGAAGGCGGCGGGACTGACGGCCGCCAGTCACTGGGGCGATGTGCAGCAGGTCAGCCGGGGCGGGCAGCCGGTGCCGGTGCATGGTGGCCCGGCGACCCTGGGCGTGTACAACGCGATTCAGAGTGTGCCGGGGGAGGGCGGCAAGCGCGAAGTCGTCGGTGGCACCAGCTATCTGCAGGTGGTGAGTTTTGACGACAAGGGGCCTCAGGCGCTGGGGTTGCTGGCGTTTTCGCTGTCTACTGATCCGGCATCGCCGCATTTCCGCGACCAGACCGAAGCGTTCTCGAAGAAGCAATGGAGTGTGTTGCCGTTCACCGAACAGCAGATCAGGGCGGATGCCGAGTATCAGGCGCAGGTGATTCGCGAACCGCAGAAGTAACATTCGTGGTGAGGCTGAACGCGGTCCCTTGTAGGAATCGGCTTGCCGGCGATGGCGTCCTTCAGGGCGCCAAAAGCTTCGCTGGCAAGCCAAGCTCCTACAGGTTTCACGGTGTTTTCAAGATCCCGTCAGCCCTTCGGGGTATCCTGCGGGATCGCGTTGATCACCGCCTGGCCTTCCTTGTTCTGCGTCAGGTACACCGGCAGCACCTTGGGCAGGGAGGTCAGCAACCGCTGCACTTCCCCGGTGCTGTAGATCCCGCCAATGCGAATCGTCCCGGTGTTCTTGTCGGCCAGCAGCGCCGGGCGCTCAAGGTAGCGGTTGATCAACGGCAGGGCATCGCTCAGCATCAGGTTATCGAGGACCAGTTTGCCATCGCGCCAGGCCAGGTTGGCGTCTTGCGCATAGGTCTGGCTGATCTGCGGCTCATGGTCGCCGGATTTGTAGCGCGCCTGCATGCCCGGGTCCAGGCGATAACCGTCACCAGGGTGGGTGGTATTGCTGCTGACCAGCACCGAGCCTTGCAGCAAGGTCACGCGAACCTGATCCTGATACATCCACACGTTGAACTGGGTTCCGGTGACCCGTACCTGACCCTCGGCGGCCTTCACCACGAAGGGGTGCTCGGCGTCGTGGCGCACCTCGAAATAGGCTTCGCCCTTTTTCAAGGTCACCCGACGCTGATCCTTGTAGTTGCTGTAGGTCAGCCGCGTTCCCAGGTTCAATTCCACCTGGCTGCCATCGGCCAGGGTGACCTGGCGCAACTGGTTCGAAGTTTCGAAGCTCTGGTAGGCATTGGGAATCCAACCGAGGCTCCAACCCAGGTAGCCGACGACGGGCACGGCCAGCAGGCTGATGGCCGCGGCCATGGCGTAGCCTTGCCAGCGACGGCGCTTCGGTATCAGGGCCAACGCCTGGGGCACGGCCGTCGGCGGTAGTTGATCGGCCACGTCCCAGATTTCCAGCATGGCCTCGTATTCGACGGCATGCCGCGGGTCGGCCTTGAGCCAGGCGGCGAAGGCTTCGCGTTCGGCGCTGGTGCAATCCTCTTCATGCAGCCGCATGCACCAATGCGCGGCAGCGTCGGTGATGGCGTCGTACTCGGCTTCTGAAAGGATCGGTTCGCTCATGAATTCTTCCCTGGTTTCGGCCATTCTAACCCTCGGCAGTCTCTGTCGAGAACAGTGGATGGCAAACAGATCAATTTGAGAGCGCGCACTGTGCTTCGAGGATCCTGGAACAGGTTGAGACGTCCGGGTTCGATATTTATTTGGTTAATATCATTCAGTTCCGAAGGTGGCTTTATTCATGATGTCGGCCGGCATGACAATCGGCAGCACACTTTCATGGAGTTCACGTCATGCCCAAGTCCATCGTTGCCGCGTTACAAATCGGTTCCTTGCCGGGGGGCAAGGGCGACACCCTGGAACAGATCCTCGGCTATGAGCGCGCGATCATCGAGTCCGGCGCCTGCCTGGTGGTGATGCCCGAAGCCCTGTTGGGTGGCTATCCCAAGGGCGAAACCTTCGGCACCCAGTTGGGTTATCGGCTGCCCGAGGGCCGTGAGGCCTTCGCCCGTTATCACGCCAATGCCATCGATGTCCCGGGCGCCGAGACCGACGCGCTGGCGCAGTTGTCCGCCCGCACCGGGGCGAGCCTGGTGCTCGGGGTCATCGAACGCGCGGGTTCTACCTTGTATTGCACGGTGTTGTTCTTCGAACCCCAGGGCGGGCTGGTGGCCAAACACCGCAAGCTGATGCCCACCGGTACCGAGCGGCTGATCTGGGGCAAGGGCGATGGTTCGACGTTGCCGGTGGTGGAAGGCAAGGCCGGGCAGATCGGTTCGGCGGTCTGTTGGGAAAACTATATGCCGCTGCTGCGCACCGCCATGTACGCCAAGGGCGTTGAGGTCTGGTGCGCGCCGACGGTGGATGAGCGGGAGATGTGGCAGGTGACGATGCGCCATATCGCCTGTGAAGGCCGCTGCTTTGTGATCAGCGCCTGCCAGGTCCAGCCCTCGCCGCAGGCACTGGGCGTGGAGGTGGTCAATTGGCCGGCGGAACGTCCGCTGATCAACGGTGGCAGCCTGATTGTCGGGCCCATGGGCGAGGTGCTGGCCGGGCCGTTGGTCGGCGAGGCCGGCCTGCTGACCGCGCAGATCGACACCGAGCAACTGGTCCGCGCCCGTTATGATTTTGACGTCACCGGCCACTATGCCCGCCCGGATGTGTTCGAGTTGCAGGTCGATGAGCGAGCCAAGCCAGGCGTGCGTTTTATCCAGGACTGATCAGCGCAACCGCTGCCACTCTTCGCGGGTGATTTCCCAGATATCACAGGGTAAACGCCCGCTGACGAAATCCCGTTCCTCGCTGTGCAGCAGGCGCATGCCCTCACGTTCCGAGACCCGCCGCGAGGCCAGGTTGGAGGCGGCCTTGGGCACGCGCATCCGTTCGCGGCCGAGGGTCTCGAACCAATACGCGGTGACGGCGGTACTGGCTTCGCCGATCAGGCCCTGGCCCTGCCATTGGGGAGCGAGCCAGAAGCCGCGGTTGTTGTCGGCTTCGTCCATCAGGCTGATGGCGCCGATCATCTGTTCCGGGGCCGCGCGCAGGCGGATCGACCAGTGCCATTCCACGCCGCGTTCGACAGCGGGCAGGGCGACGTCGCGCAGATAACTCAGGGCGCCATCTTCGGGATAAGGCCAGGGCACCCGGGCGTTGAGAAACCGCACCACTTCCCAGTGGGGAAACAGTTGCTGGATGGCGACGGCATCATCCTGTTGCAAGGGTCGTAGCAGTAGTCGTTCGGTACTGAGTTCGGGAGTGTTCATAAGGGTTTCGGCTTCCTTGTCGAGTGGGACATTACTTTGACATATTGGCTGGAAATTGCCGTTATATTGACGGTCCGCCACTATTACCTACACTTGAATATCACCTGCTACAGCATTTTTCGCAGTCCGTTAGTTTTTCTACGTTAAGGAGAAGACAAATGGCTCGCTCGAAAAACTGGTGGTGGGGTTTGCCGTTACTCGCTTTGCTGTGGTTGGCCGCTCTTTGGATAACAACGCCTGAAGTCGAACAGGATTTGCAGACCCGCGTGGGGAGTGCAACCGATAGCGCTCCCATTGTTGTCGCCGGACGTGACGTGACCCTGCCCAATGCAACATCACAAAACCGCAACGCGGCGGATCAGACGTATGGTGTCAGACAGGTTGTCGGTACCCTGGCCGACCAGCCGGTGAAACCGGCCGATAGTGAGATCGGCACTCCTCCCGAAGTTGTCCCCCCCGCGCCGGTGGCACCGACGCCGCCTGTTGTCGATGAGTCCCAGGCCAATCCACCGAGTTCGGCCGGCGTTATTGATGCCAAGGCCTGCGAGCAACAGTTCGATGCGGCCCTGAATCAATACAAAGTGCTGTTCGACACCGCCCAGGACATCTTGTCACCGGCTTCGCAAACGGCGCTGGATGCACTGGTGGCCACGGCCAAACAGTGTCCCGACGAGCAGTTTGAAGTCGATGGCTACACCGACAATACCGGCAACGCCGCCTTCAACCTGGGACTGTCCAAGCGCCGGGCCGACGCCGTGGTCAGTTATCTGGCCGAACATGGCGTGACCCGGGAACATCTGAAGGCTGCGGGATTTGGCGAGGCTGATCCGGTGGCGTCCAACGATACGCCGGAAGGCCAGGCACAAAATCGTCGGATAGAAATAAAGGTAACGGATGACAACGCCATGACCGCCCCGACTGACGCTAAATAACCAGGAGCAACCATCATGAGTTATTTACTTGAACAGTATTGGGGCTGGATGTTGGTGGCCGGGATTCTCGGTTTGCTGGTGGGCTGGATTGTCACTCAGACCGAACGTCATGTCCGTTGGGTCGCCGGTTGGTTGCATGGGGCGTTATGGCTCTTTGCTATCGGTCTGGTGGTCGCCGTGCTCAAGTTGTTACCGGGGCGCGCCGGCTTGTGGCTGGAAACGGCCTTGCTGCTGTTTGCCGCTTACCTGGTCGGTTGCTGGCTCAGCGCCTGGATTCGCTCGATGCTGGCGGCCGATGCCGCCATCAGCACCACGGGCTCGCAGCCTGGAACCCGGGCAGCGGCCACCGATGCCGCCGGGGTGGGCAGTCGTCCGCTGGTCATGGAGCAACCCACCGGCCCCCTCGATAACCTGAAGTTGATTTCCGGGGTAGGCCATAAAAATGAAGCCGTGCTGCACGAGCTGGGCATTTACCGGTTTTCCCAGATTGCCCAGTGGACGGAGCCGCAGGTGCACTGGATCGAGCATTACTTCAGCTTTCCGGGACGGGTCGAGCGCGAGGATTGGCGAGGTCAGGCGCGGATACTGGCGCAAGGTATCGAGACCGAGTTTGCCAAACGGGTGAGGCTGGGTGAAGTCGATACGTCTGAAGATTGAGGCCCCGATGCCCGGTCGCCCGGTGGTTAAGAACACCTGAGGGGCGAACGCGGTCTTGTGGTGAACGGGCAAGCCCGTTCGCTGCAAGACCGTTTTCGCTTCAAAATTCGGGTATCTGGCCTTGCTCTGCAATGCCAGCGCGCCGACTTCATCCAGGCCGCTGCGCTACTGACAATTTCTGACAGGGGGCTCTGCTAAGCTGCGGCCCTTGATCCGGCCAGAGGTCGTCCACCGTGTCCCGCACTTCGCGTTTACTCACCTTGCTCCAGGTATTGCGCGCCAAAAGCCGCCCGGCCACCGCCGCGGCCCTGGCCTGCGAGCTGGAGATTTCCGAGCGCACGGTCTATCGCGATATTGCCGAACTCACCGCCCTCGGTGCGCCGATCCAGGGCGAGGCGGGCGTCGGCTACGTCCTGCGCAGCGGTTTGTTCCTGCCACCGCTGATGCTCAATGCCGATGAAACCGAGGCCATCGTCCTCGGCCTGCAATATGTCGATCAACGGGGTGACGAGGTGCTGAGCAAGGCCGCTTCCGATGCCCTGGCCAAGATCGCCGCGGTGCTGGCGCCGGCCGCCCAGGAGGCCCTGCGCAATCCGACCCTGCTGCCGGGGCCGCGGGGTTATGGCTACCCGGACAATGCGGTGCCGTTGAATGTGTTTCGTCAGGCCATCCGTGACCAGGCCAAGTTGCACATCGACTACGCGGATGTGAACAGGGTGCCCAGCCAGCGACTGATCTGGCCCCTGGCCCTGGGCTTTATGAACGAGGCGCGGGTGGTAGTCGCCTGGTGTGAGTTGCGCCAGGCCTTCCGGACCTTTCGCACCGACCGCATCGCCACGGCCCGGGAGCAGGGCGAGCGTTATCCGGGCCGGCGCAGCGACCTGCTAAGGCAATGGCGCAAGCTGTTCGACCAGGACGAACACGAACGCTTCACTCCTGACAAGAACTGACGGAGCCCTGTTCTAGGATGGCTCCACCTTCTACCAGCAAGGAGCTGTGAACAGCATGACCACTCAAACTTCGGTGCTCGCCCCGGCCATCGAGGCCTATATCAGCGCTGCCAATGCCCGCGACAGTTCGGCGGTGGCGAGTTTCTTCGCCGAAGACGCGAACGTCTTCGATGAAGGCCATCATCGCGTCGGCACCCTCGCCATCGCCCAATGGATGGATGAGACGGCGCGTAAATACCAACCCCGGGTCGAAGTCCTCGACGTCGCGCAACGCACTGGCAAGGTGCTGGTCAAGCAGTTGGTCTCGGGGACTTTTCCCGGCGGCTCGGTGGAGCTGCGCTACGTGTTCCGGCTCAATGAGCAGGGCAAGATCGCGCGGTTGGATATTTCCCTCTAGGACAAGCTGGCATACTGCACGGCTTCCCGGTTGCGAGCCTGCCCGACGCCATGACTGCCGATTCTCCCCTGAGTGCCTACCGCGCTGCCGTCGAGCAGCGCGGCTTTCTCCACGACCAGGCCCAATGGCAGGCGGTGCAGGCCTTGCAGCGCTGCCACGAGGCGTTGCACCAGGGCCTGGTGCCCAAGGGCGTTTACCTCTGGGGGCCGGTCGGGCGCGGCAAGACCTGGCTGATGGATCAATTCCACCAGACCTTGCGCGTGCCGTCGCGGCGCCAGCATTTCCATCACTTCATGGGCTGGGTCCACCAGCGCTCGTTCCAGCTCAGCGGTATCGCCGACCCGCTGCGGGCCCTGGCCCGTGAGCTGGCCGGGGAGGTCCGCGTGCTGTGCTTCGATGAGCTGTTCGTCAGCGATATCGGCGACGCGATCATCCTCGGACGGCTGTTCCAGGTGATGTTCGACGAGGGCGTGGTGATCGTTGCCACCTCCAACCAGCCACCGCGACAGCTCTATGCCGATGGCTTCAATCGCGAGCGTTTCCTGCCGGCGATTGCCGCCATCGAGCAGCATATGGAGGTGGTGGATGTCGACGGCGGCGAGGACCACCGCCTGCATCCGGGGGCCGGTGTGCAGCGTTACTGGGTCGACCCCGAGGGGCAGTCGGCGGGGCTGGTCGAAGCGTTCAAGGTGCTGACTGCCGGGCAGCCGCTGTCCGCTGAACCGGTCGCCATGGGTTATCGGACCCTGGCGGTGGTGCGGGCCTCGCCGACAGTGCTCTGGTGCCGCTATGCCGAGCTGTGCGAGCAGCCCCTGGCGGCCATGGATTTCATGGCGCTGTGTGATCGTTACACGGCGATTTTCTTGAGTGAGGTGCCCAACCTCAGTGCCCGCCAGCGTCCCGGGCGGATCGCCCGCGGCACCGAGGACGCGGCGCGCCGCGTCGATGCCGGTGACCGTGAGTTGCCGCAGCTGTCGGTCCATGACGATAGCGTCCGGCGCTTTATCGCCCTGGTGGACGAGTGTTACGACCGCAAGGTGCCGCTGTACATCGCCGCCCAGGTGCCGTTGGAGGCGTTGTACACCGAAGGCTACCTGGCATTCCCGTTTCGCCGCACCCTCAGTCGTTTGCGCGAGATGCAGTTGCAGCGCTTCACCCCGGTATCAGCCTGCCCTGAATAAAAGCGCCGGCCGCCAAGGCCAGCAGGATCAGTAATAGCGCCGGCACCACCCGGCGGGCGAAGGCGCCGCCGCCACTGGACCAGGCCATGACACACTTGGACAGGGTATTGCTGGCGAGAATCGCCAGAATCGGCAAGCGTGCGTTCTCGGCCGATAGTTGGCCGGATTTGACCAACGCGGCCACCGACGCCGAAGTCGCATGGGCATCGGCCAGGCCGCCCAGTATCGACGCGGTAAACAATCCGGAGAGGCCAAATCGGGCCTGCATGGCGCTGGTCACGAGAAACAGGCTCGAGATGCCGGCGGCCACCATCAGCGTCAATTTGAGATTGAAGGCATGGCCGATATTGATCGGCGGGCTCGTGTCCGCGGGAGGGCGTTTCATCAGCCGCAGTGCGTAGGACGCGGCCACCGCGCTGCCCAGCATGAGCGGCAGGCTGAGCTGGACCAGGGTCGCAGGGCTGATGGCGCCGAGCACCAGGCCGAGGAGGATCAGCGTCGCCAGGTTCGACAGGATCGCGGCACTGGCGGCCTGTGGCAGCAGCCCGGGTTGCTGGCGGGCGCGGTTGCCCATGGCGGCGATGGTCGCGACGCTTGAGACGAAACCGGAGGCGAATCCGGCCAGGCTCAACCCGTTCCGGACGCCCAGGACCCGGATGGCGATATGCCCCAGGGCGCTGACCCCCATGATCAGCACTGTCAGCAGGCAGATCGAGCGGGGATTGATGGCCTGATAGGGACCGATAAAGGCGTCGGGCACCAGGGGCATGATTACCAGTGCGGCGGTGGCCAGGATCAGCCCATCCTTGACTTCGGTTTCGCTCAGCTGGTTCAGGGCAAACCGGTGCAGGCTTTGCCGGAAGTTCAGCAGCACGGTCAGAATCACCGCCAGGGCCACCGCCAGTACCGCCTCGCTGTTGCACAAGGCCCCGAGCAGCAGGACCAGCAGCAGTGCGACCCCGGTGGTCATGCCGGGGTTCTGGCTGCGCCGCTTGAAGTAGGCCACGCCGGCGAGCATGGCCAGGGCCACGGTCAGGGTACTGAGCAGCATGGGGCCGCCCAGCAGCAGGCCGACATAACCGAGCAGGGAGGTCAGGGCGAAGGTCCGCAGGCCGGCGAAGTGGCGGTTCGCTCCCTCGCCTTTCTTGCGCTCACGCTCGAACCCGACCAGCAGGCCCAGGCCCAGGGCCGAGGCCAGGTTGGTTGCGTGAGTGATGGTTTCCATGGTGCGCATCCCGCAGTGTTGTCTCAGGGTGAGGGCTGTCGGGCGTCGGGCATTTGATATGCATCAAGGCGGGTGAAGCCCAAGGGAGCCTTTGGTTAGGTCCCCGCTGGGGCGGCCTTGACGTATATCAAGCTGGCAGGGCCGGCGCGCCTCATCATGGGCGCAATGTCCCGATCCGCCGATAAAGGCGAGATTTGCCGGGTGGTCTGCAAGTCGTGCCACCCTGGGCCGGGAACCTGTTGCCCCAGAGGTGCGCCATGTCCGACTACCATCGTATTCTTTTGCTGGCTCCCGCCGAGATGAACCGCAGCCCCGCCTTCGAGCGGGCCACCGAGCTGGCCCTGTCCACCGGGGCCGCCTTGCATATCCTGGCCTTCGATTATGTGCCGACCCTTGATGTGGCCACGCTATTCGACCAGAAAGCCATGACCCAGGCCCGCGAGGGCTACCTGGACCTGCATCGTCGCTGGCTGCACCATGAGACGGATCGCCTGCGGGGCCGTGGCCTGGATGTGAGTTGCAATATTTTCTGGCGTCATCATCCGCTGCAACCGATCATCGAGTACGTCCGTGATCTGAATATCGACCTGCTGATCAAGGATGTCCACCTGGAATCGGGGCTCAAACGACTGTTCGCCACCCCGCTGGACTGGCAGTTGCTACGTGATTGTCCGGTCCCGGTACATCTGGTGGCGGGTTGCAGCCATCCATTGCCGCGTCATGTCCTGGTGGCGGTGGATCTGGGGAGGGAAAGGGCCGAGGAGTGCTTCAACGACACGCTGGTCCAGGCCGGGCAGGCGTTTGCCCGGCAATGCGCGGCGACGTTCAGCCTGGTGCATGTGCATGACAAGTCCCGGTCCTATGTCCACGAGATGGGCTGGGGCACCTTGCCGATGGCCGAGGGCCTGGAAATGGCCAGCCGTGCCGATGAGCAGCAGGGGTTCAAGGCCCTGGCGGAGCGCAACGGGGTCGGCAAGAACCAGCGGCATTTCCTCACGGGATCGGTTATCGACACCCTCGGCCAGTTCGTCGAGCACAACGGGGTGGATGTGATGGTGATGGGCACCCGCCATTCCCACGGCCTGGACGGCATCCTCGGCAGCACGGCGGAAAATATCCTCTATCGCAGCACTTGCAGCCTGCTGACCCTGAGCCCGGAACGTCTTGTCTGAAGGGGGATCTGGCGCGGGCCGCGAACAACGGGCCGCGCCATGGTGGAGCGGGAGGCTTTACAGCGACAGCCGATGAATGACCTGGGTCGCATCGTCGGGGTCGCGTTCGCGGCTGAAGTGCAGGGTGTCGGCCAGTTGGCGCATGTGCACGTTGGAGGCGCTGTCGATGGAATACATCCGGGTGAAATGATTGCGCCGCGCGGCTTCGATCAGGTGTTTCATCAGGACCGTGCCCAGGCCGCGATGTTGCCAGTCGTCGGCAACGGTAATGGCGCACTCGCATTCATTCTCGGCACCCGAGGCGGCATAGCGGCTGATCCCCACTTCACGCAGTTGGCCATTGTCATGGACAAGAGCTACGTAGGCGACGCGGTTGTGGGTGTCGACATTCATCAACTGGTTCATCAGGACGGGGCTGGGATCGACGATTTCACCGAGAAAACGCTGGTGACGGGATTCCGGGGACAGTCGCTGGATAAAGGCCTTTTCCCGCTCACGGTCCTCGACACGCAAGGGCCGGATCAGGACGTGGGTACCGTCCTGCAGGCTTTCGATCCAGTGTTCGCCTGTCACCGAGGAAAAGTCGGGCAGGTTCAGGATGGGGCTATTGAGGTCGGGCATGATCAGAACTCCTCGAACAGGTACGGTCGTGGGCCGGTATCGGTGTTCTGTTTCTACGCCATGGCGGGTGCCCGCGCTTGATTCAAGTCAAACACGGGCACAACTGCCTGGTTACAACGGGTTGCCGTGGTGGCCGCAGCCGGCGATCAGCGCCTTCAGCCCCCCCACATCAAGTATTTTCACCTCCCGTGCGTGGACCTCCAGCAGGTTCAATTCCCGCAACCGGGCGATGCCGCGGCTGATGGTTTCCAGGCGCAGGCCCAGGTAGGAGCCGATTTCTTCGCGGCGCATTCTGAGGATGAAAGTGAAGGGCGAGTAGCCGCGCAGGGCCAGGCGTTGCGAGAGATTGAGGAAAAACGCCGCCAGGCGCTCATCCGAGTTCATATTGCCCATCATCAGCAGCAAACTGTGGTCCCTGACGATTTCCCGGCTCATCAGTTTGTTCAGGTTGTGCTGCAGGGAGGGCAGGTCCCGGGACAAGCGTTCCAGCTGGGAGAAGTGGATCGGGCAGACTTCGCTGTCCTCCAGGGCCACGGCATTGCAGGCGTGGCGGTCTTCGCTGATGGCATCCATGCCGAGCATTTCCCCGGTCATTTGAAAGCCGGTGACCTGCTCGCGGCCATCCTCCGAGGTCAGGGTGGTCTTGAAAAAGCCCAGGCGTACCGCGTACAGGGCGTGCAGCGGATCGCCCTGGCGGTAGAGCGTGTTGCCTTTCTTGATCTTCACGCGTTGCACGATCAGGTCATCCAGGCGCTTGACCTCGGTATCGTTCAAGCCCAGGGGCAGGCACAGTTCCAGCACGCTGCAATTGGCACACGCTGATTTCAGGCCCGAAGGCCTGAGTTTGAGTGCTTCCTGATTGTTCACGGGAGTTCCTCTGCATTAGTAGGGAGAGGGCATCCAATTCGGGAAGAAACACCGATAAAACAGGGGCCGTCGGACGATCCTAGCAGGTGTAGCGGGTTGTTTGAGATAAATCAAGCGGTCGTTTTAACAGCAGGGTGAAGCTAAAGGGTCGATTGTCCATTGTTCCTCCTTGGAGCCCCCGTCATGAGCGACTATCAACGTATTCTGCTGATTACCGATACCCACTGCCAGGCGACCCCCGCCCTGCATCGCGCGGCCACCCTGGCACGCGCCAGCAAGGCGGCTGTGCACCTGGTGCTCTTCGACTTTGTCGAGTCCATCGCGGCGATGACCCTGTTCAATCACGGCGCCGGCACCCTGGCCCGGGAAGGTTACCTGGACAAAAAGCGTGAAAAACTCGCCGAACTGTCCCACAGCCTCACCAACCAGGGCCTGGAGGTGAGCTACGACGTGGTCTGGTCGCAACACCCCCATGCGGCCATTCGCGACTACGTCAAGGACATCGAGGTCGACCTGGTGGTCAAGGACCTGCAGGTCGAGTCGCAGCTCAAATGCGCGTTGCTCGGTCCCACCGACTGGCACCTGGTGCGCCAGTGCAGCAAGCCGGTGATGCTGGTCCGGCACGATGCGCCGCCACGGCCGAAGAATTTCGTCGCGGCGGTGGCCCTGGAGAATGTCGGCGACGGCGAGACGACTCGCGACGATCAGGTGATTCACCTGGCCAGCGAACTGGCGATGATCTGCGACGCGGACCTGGAACTGCTGCACGCCTGCGATATTCTCGCCGGTTATGAGCTGATGCAGGAGTACCCGTGGGATTCGGATGCCGCGGCGGCCCTGCAGAAATTGCGTAGCCAGGCTTTCGACGACTTGGCCAGGGCGCATCAGGTACCCGGCCGCCGCCGCCATTTCCTGCTGGGGCAGGCGATCCAGCGGGTGGAGGAGTTTGTGCGCGAACGCGAGGTGGACACCCTGGTCATCGGTCGCTCCCAGGCCGATGCCTTTCCCTGGCTGGGCAGCTTTGCCGAGTCGCTGCTGTCGCAGCCACCCTGTTCCGTGCTGACCCTCGGTACCGACTCGATCTGAGCGTTCAATCCGGTGCCCGCCGACCGGAGCGATCCGACCGGCGGGCACTATTGTTCACGGGGTGATCGCGATTTTCATCACACCGTCGCGCTGGTGGGCGAACAGCTCGTAGGCCGCCTCGATATCGTCCAGTTTGAAGCGGTGGGTGACCAGCGGCTTGAGGTCGACGCTGCCGGCGGCCACCACGTCCATAAGCCGGCGCATGCGTTCCTTGCCGCCGGGGCAGAGGGTGGTGATGATCTGCTTGTCCCCCAGCCCGGCATTGAAGGCATCCAGCGGAATCCGCAGGTCGGAGGAGTAGACCCCCAGGCTTGAGAGGCAGCCGCCCGGGCGCAGGACCCGCAGGGCGGATTCGAACGTGGTCTGGGTGCCCAGGGCCTCGATGGCGGCGTCGACGCCCCGGCCCCGGGTCAGGGCCATGATCTGCTCGACCGGATCGCCCTGGGTGAAGTCGACGATATGGGTTGCGCCCAGGCGGCGGGCCATGTCCTGGCGGGCCTTGATCGAGTCGACGCCGATGATGGTGCTCGCGCCCTTGAGCTTGGCCCCGGCCACGGCGCACAGGCCGATGGGGCCGAGGGCGAAGACCACCACGCTGTCGCCGATCTGGATCCCGGCCCGTTCGGCGCCGCTGAAACCGGTGGACATGATGTCCGGACACATCAGCACTTCTTCGTCGCTCAGGCCATCCGGCACCGGGCTGAGGTTGGCCATGGCGTCGGGGACCCGCACGTACTCGGCCTGGCAGCCATCGATCAGGTTGCCGAACTTCCAGCCGCCGGTGGCCTTGAATCCGTGGGCGGTGTCCGGACCATCCTGGGACGAGCAACCGCACAGGCAGGCGTAGCTGTGACCGCTGGGGGTGATGGCGCCGGCGATGACCCGCTGGCCCTCGTGGAAACCACTGACCGCCGAGCCGAGCTTCTCGATGATGCCCACCGGTTCATGGCCGATGATCAGCCCCGGCGCCACCGGGTATTCGCCCTTGAGGATATGCACGTCGGTGCCGCAGATCGTGGTGGTGGTGATACGGATCAGCGCATCCAGGGGGCCGATGGACGGGACCGGCTTGTCCTGTAGCACGATCCGGTTTTTTTCGACAAATACCGCCGCTTTCATCATCGCCATGATTTCACTCTCCATGAGCAGGATCGGATTGAAACAGCATGCTGCGACAACCCGCTTGCGGCGGTTTGATACAGATCAAGCCGGGCTTGCCGGCGGGTGGCGATCATTGGTGAGCACGCGGGCAAACCATCGGCACTTGATGTAAATCAAGGGCCTGCCGGGCGGGCACCGCAGAATCGGAGATGACCGATTCTCTTCGGGTGACCCCCTTCAATACTTGTCTCGTGAAGTCGTCGCCCGCTACCCGGTGCGCTCGACAGGGCGTGCCCTGGAGGTGTCCCTTGTCTTCACGTCCACGTTTGCTCCTGGTTGCTCCGTCCGAAATGACCCACAGCCCGGCCTTTGACCGCGCCCTGGCGCTGGCCAAGGCCATGAACGCCACGCTGACCCTGGTGGCCTTCGTCTATCTCGATGGGTTGCAGCAGCTCGATCTGCTTGACGCCGACCGGCAGGCGGAGATTCGCGAGGCCTATCTGCAGCACTATCGCCAATGGCTGGAACAGGAGGCCGAGGCCATGCGCGGCGAGGGGATCGAGGTGACGACCGAGGTCAAGTGGGACCAGCCGTCGCTGAGTGCCTTGTCCGGTTACGTGCGTTCGCAGCATCCGGATCTGCTGATCAAGGATGCCCATCAGGAATCGGCCCTCAAGCGGATTTTCTTCACCCCACTGGACTGGCGTTTGCTGTGTGACAGCCGGGCGCCGATCCACCTGGTCACCGCCCAGGGCATGCCCATACCGCGCAAGGTACTGGCCTGCGTCGATGTGTTGCGCGATGACGTCGCGACGCGGGAACTCAACGACCGGATCATCGACCAGGCCGCCCGCTTCGCCACGCACTGCAAGTGCCCGCTGCACCTGCTCGGGGTCTATGACTGGACGGCCCTGTATCTCGCCGATATCGGCATCGGCAAGGTGCCCGTTTCGGTCAGCCCCAGCTATGACGAGCGCAAGGCCAAATTCCTGCACCTGGCCGACAAACATGCCCTGCACAAGGACAACCGGCATTTCATTGTCGGCACGCCGGGAAAGGCCATCGTCGAGTTTGTCGGCCAGGACGTCTTTGATGTGCTGGTCATTGGTACCGTGACCCACCGCTCGCTCAACAAGCTGTTGGGCAGCACCACCGAAAGCCTGTTGTATCAACCCCCCTGCAGCCTGCTGGTGATCAAGCCTGTCGAACTGCCGGATTTCGCCCAGTAAATCGATGAACAGCGAGCGGCTGTCCGGCGCTCCGAACGTCCTGCCCCATGGAGGTGTGTCATGAGTCAATACCAGCGCCTGCTGCTGATCACCGATCAGCACCTGCCCCATTCCCCGGCCGCCAAGCGTGCCGCCGCGCTGGCGGCGGCCAGCGGCGCGGCCTTGCACATCACCGCGCTGGTCCAGCCACCGCCGCGTATCCACCTGATCGAATCGGGCATGGATGAACAGGCCCGCGCGGCGTACACGGATAAATACCGGGTCTGGCTGGAGGGGGCGACCGAAAGTTTGCGCGGTAGTGGCCTGCAACTGACCACCGAAGCGCTGTGGACCACCCAGCCCTTGCGCGACATCCTGGTTCACGCCCGCGAGATCAAACCCGACCTGCTGATCAAGGACGTCTACCTGGAGCCGCTGCTCAGGCGGGTCTTTACCACCCCGCTGGATTGGCAGCTGTTGCAGGAAAGTCCGGTGCCGGTGCACCTGGTCAACCAGATCGCCTCGGCATTGCCCCGGCGGGTAGTGGCGGCTGTCGACACCTCCACGGGGGACGAGGGCATCACCGAGTTCAACCGCAAGATCATCCGTGAGGCCGAAGCCCTGGCGCTGCAATGTGACGCCGAACTGCACTTGTTGTATGCCTACGACTTGTCGCCGGCGCTTATGGCCGACCCCAGCGTTACCGTGGTCTGGGTCGATGAGCTGCGTGCCGCGCTGCTGGAGCCGTTCACCCGGTTGGCGGACGACTATGGCGTGCCGGCCGAGCGCCGGCATTTCCTGATGGGCATGCCGGTGGGGGTGATCACCGACTACGTGCAGGCCAATGGGGTCGACGTGGTGGTGATGGGGGCGGTCCAGCCCAAGGGCCTGGGCAAGCTGATCGGCGATACCACCGAGCGGACCCTGCTGATTCCCGAATGCAGTGTACTGACGGTCAGGCCTGACTGAACCCGGGGTTAACTGAAAAGCCCCTTGCCGGTGACCGGCAAGGGGCTTTTTCATAACGTCGGGGCCGAGCGTGTCAGAGGCTCAGCAGACCCTGCCAGAGCATCCAGGCGGCGACCGCCGCCGCCAGCCAGATCAGCACCAGCAGGCCCTTGGCGAAACCGTTGAGCGGTTTGCGCCCCGGGGTCAGCAGGTAGATCAGCGAGCCGGGGGCGTAGAGCAGGGCACTGAGCAGCAGGTACTTGGGACCGGCCGCGTACAACAGCCAGAAGCAGTAGACGCTGGCCACCAGGGAAATCGCCAGGTCGCGGCCGCTGAGGCTGTCGCGCCCGGCCTGGCCACGGTCCAGCCAGCTGACCTTGAGCGCATAGAGGCCGCTGAACAGATAGGGCAGCAGGATCATCGAGGTGGCCAGGGAGATCAGTGCCAGGTAGGTGGCATTGGCATACAACGTGAGGATCAGGAACAGCTGAATGCAACCGTTGGTGACCCACAGTGCATTGGCCGGTACGCCCTGGCCGTTTTCCTTGGACAGGACCTTTGGCATCACACTGGCCTTGGCCGGGCTGAACAGCGACTCGGCCGAGAGCAGGGTCCAGGCCAGCAGGGCGCCGCCCACGGAAACCATCAAGCCGAGGCTGATCATCATGCCGCCCCAGGGGCCGGCGATGGCTTGCAGCACACCGGCGGTGGAGGGGTTTTTCATGGCCGCCAGTTCGGGCTGGCCGAGGATGCCCAGCGACAGCAGCGAGACCGAAATCAGCAACAACAAGGTAATGGCAAAACCAATGATGGTGGCCCGGCCGACGTTGACCCGTTCCGCCGCCCGGGCGGAATAGACATTGGCGCCTTCGATACCGATAAAGACCCAGACGGTGACGAGCATGGTGCTCTTGACCTGGTCGAGAATCGAGCCCAGGGCCGGTGCTCCCCAGAAACCGGCAACGAAGGTGTCGGGATGAAAGGCGAGCGCGGCGCAGCCGACAAACACCAGGATCGGCACGATCTTGGCGATGGTGGTGATGGCATTGGCCCGCGCCGCGGTGCGTATGCCACGCAGGATCATGAAGTGCATCGCCCAGAGCAGCAGCGAGGCGGCAATGATCGCCACCTTGTTGTTACCGTCGCCGAAGGCCGGGAAAAAATAGCTGGCGGCGGCGAACAGGATGACCAGGTAGCCGACGTTGCCGATCCAGGCGCTGATCCAGTAGCCCCAGGCCGAGTTGAAGCCGACGAAGTCGCCGCCCAGGGCCTTGGCGTAGGCGAAGACGCCGTTGTCCAGTTCCGGCTTGCGGTTGGACAGCATCTG
The DNA here is from genome assembly GCF_023242495.1 of Pseudomonas sp. MWU13-2862. NCBI lineage: Bacteria > Pseudomonadati > Pseudomonadota > Gammaproteobacteria > Pseudomonadales > Pseudomonadaceae > Pseudomonas > Pseudomonas sp. MWU13-2862. Next base: position 251,541 of record NZ_JALMEZ010000011.1, read on the forward strand.
GTAGACCAGGGCCAGGGACAGCATGCCGATCCCGGTGACCAGCCAGCCGATCAGGATCGCGCCGGCACCGGCACCGGCGGCCATGTTCTGCGGCAGGCTGTAGGCGCCGCTACCGATGATGGAGCCCACTACCAGGGCGATCAACAGGCTCAGGGACAGGCGCGCCGATTGTGCCAGCGTCGCCGGTTTCAATGAGGGTGTGGTCGTGCCGGGGGATGAGCTCTGTTGCAAGGGCGTTGCCATGATGACACCTCCAGGATCGGGACGGGACGTTCGGGTGCACCGATCAGAAAAGGCGATACGGTCTGAACGCATGGGGTGAATGTCTGCGCATGGGGCCTTGGGGCTGTTGATTTTTATCAAGACTTGAATGGATAGGCGTTCTGGTCTCCTACAGTAGAGGTCGACGCATGAATTTTCTTCCTTTCCCCGCGTCGGGCATGGTTACAATCGGGGCTCCTGACACGCAAGAACTCCCTTTAATGGTTTCGCCGAGGACTGACATGGACGTTGCAGACATACTGGTATTGCAAGCGAGTTACACCAACCCGGTACACGCCGAGGCGATTGGACTGGTGCTCAATCACTATGCCGAAGACCCGATGGGCGGCGGCCAGAGCCTCGCACCGGATGTGCTGCAACAGCTGCCCGGCGAACTGGCCAAGCGGCCCCACGCCTTCAGCGTACTGGCCTTTGTCGGCGGCGAGCCAGCCGGGCTGGTGAACTGCTTCGAAGGCTTTTCCACCTTTGCCTGCCGGCCCCTGGTGAACGTGCATGATGTCTCGGTGGTGAGCAAGTTTCGCGGCCTTGGGCTGAGCCAGAAGATGCTGCAGAAGGTCGAGGACATCGCCCGTCAGCGCGGCTGCTGCAAGATCACCCTGGAGGTGCTGGAAGGCAACGGCGTGGCCCAGGCCTCCTACAAGAAATTCGGTTTCAGTGGGGCGCAGCTCGATCCGGAACACGGCCAGATGCTGTTCTGGAACAAGTCCCTCTAGTCCCGTTGCACCACCCATGGCCCTCTGCCGGAGAGGGCCTATCCATCTACCGCACACGATGCCTGCCGGGAGGTTTGAATCCTCCTGGAGTCGTGGCCGGCAAACCGATGCACCCGGTAACGACTCGTTCCTATCATTCGAACGAGGACGTCAACCATGTCAACGCAGTCGCCGGTTCCGGACAGTCAACCGATGGATCCGACTTCGGTCGCCAAGGCACTTTTCGCCGATCGCCCCAGTTTGCTCTCGGTCGCGACACCGCTGGTTCAGGCGGTGTTGGACGAGCACTATGGCGAATTCGAACTGTCGGCCGAGCGGGTACGCCTCGCCGTGCCCTATTGGGTCTTGGCCCAGGGTATCGATGGTGCCCCGGCAGGGCATAACTATTACAGCCTCAGCGAGGTCATGGTCGAGCGCTTCGCCCTTCGGGTTCCGGTCTGGGGGGCTTCCAGGAGCCCGCGCCTGGAAACCCATAACCTGCTCTGGCGCGAGCAGCCACCGGCCGCGCAGAAACCCCTGGCGATCGATCTCGACGGGCTGCTCAAGCGCCTGGACCAGGCGGCGCGATCACGGTTGCTGGAGAGTCTGAAACAGCAACTGATCGAGCGTTGGAATCAATCGCCGGAGGGGCATGGACCGAGCCGTTGGGCGCGGCTGGCGGCGGCGATCGGACGCTTGCTCGTTCCGGGCCAGACGCCCGGCCGCACAGGACTTGCGGACCTGAGTCGCCTGCCGTTCTACATGGGTTACTCGCCTGGCGATGCGCAGGGCGAAAGCCCGATCCTGGATATTCGCGCCTTCGAGACCCGGGTCTTCAGCGTGGATGCCCAGGGCCGACGCTACCCGGAGCTGTTTCCGGTGATCGACTTCCTGCGCTATGAAGAAAATCTACAGCCATTGCCCTATCCGCTCTATTTCCATCCGGGAGAGGGCGGCTTGCGCCAGGGCAAGATGGACAGTGCCGAGCTGGTCGCGATGCTGATCGGCAGCCGGACCGCCGGGCGCAATCTGGAAATAAGGGAGTCGCTTGTCTGGCGCTGGAATGAACCGGCCGAAGTCATCGGCGACAGCCTGGCAAAAGGCTTGCTCGAATATCAATTGCAGGCGCTGAGCGCGACGCCGCCGGGCGACTGGGAGGCCAGGGCGCATCTTCAGCGTTGGGTGGACGATATTACCGATCCGGGCAAGTGGTTCGCCGTGCCCGCGAGGACCCAGGATGCCAGTCGTTTCCAGGTGCTCAGGCAGGAGCGCTGCGGCCCGGCGGCCCTGGGGCTGACCAGCGAATCGCTGCCCGACTGGCTACTGGGGGCCTCGCTTGCCGATCGTTCAAGCTACAGCGCTTTGCTGCGGGAACTGGCACGTCAGCAGTGTGAGTCTGGAGGCCGGCATTTCCTCGAAGATATTGGCACCCTCAATGAATTCGCCGCGCGGCGATTGCAGGCGCTGATGCTCCAGGACTATCCCGGGACCCGTGTCATCGACCCGAATGCAATCAAGCTCACTATCGACAAACTCGACTATAGCGCTACCCAGACCCTTGACCCGCAACAGGCACAGGTCACGGTGCCGGTCGATATGACGCTGGTGGAACTGGCGCTGGCCAACCTGGGGGGCATGCGCCATACCGGTATGCGGATTCGCATCGAGGTGCGCGGGTTGCCGGAGCCCGTCCCGCAGTGGATGACTGCGGATTACCTGCGCGGCCTGGTGACCCGCGCCGACATCGGCCAGGCCTACCCGGACCTGCTCAAGGAGCATTTGATCACTGATGTCGCCGAGGCCCGGCGGCGCGAGGCATTGTTCGTTGCGCAGTGGCGGGTGCGTTTGCCGCTCCAGGCCCTGGAGTTGAAGATCAAGGGGGCGTCGGGTTTCAGCCTCGACGGCTTTCGTTACGTGCAGGCGCTGGTCCAACCGGCGGGTCCGGGGCGCTTTGTCGATACCGTGGAAATCGTCCTGCGGCCCCTGGCGTTCAAGGCCAGGGACGACTGGCAGGCTGACGAGGTGCAGGCGATGTTCCTGATCGGTCCACGGGATATGAGCCGCGGCCCGTTGATCCTGTACCGCCCGTTGTTCCTGCAACAACCGCTGCGCCAATTCGAAACCCGCCAGGCGTTGCTCGCCGCGATCCGCCAGCCCGGCGATCTGCAGCGCAGCGTCTTGACCTGGATGAGCGAAACGGCACGTCAGCGTTATGACCATGGGGGCTTCGACGCAGCGCATATCGAGCAGTTCCTCGGCGGCGACGAGTTCGCGCCGGCACTGTCCAGGCCCGTCCCCGCAACGCTCGCCGAGGGCACTGTCGAAGGTGACTACCTGCCGGCGATCTTCGCCGCCATGGTCAAGGCCCAGGTCGAGCAGGCCGACCGGCAGTCGGTGTCCAATGCCGAGCAGCGCTGGGCGGACTGGAAGGAGGGCGCCTGGCGGGTGCTGCTGGGCATCACCCAACTACCGTTTGCCGGCCTGCTGCCTTATGTCGGGCGTCTGGTGGAGGTGCTCGGCTGGCTGGTGGTCCTGAAGATCGGTCACGACGATCTACGGGCACTGGACAGCGACAATCGGGCGGAACAGTCGGCGGGAGCGGCGGACCTGTTGTTCAATCTCGCGGCCTTGCTGCTGCACTATCGCGCCGCTTCCGCCCCGGGTGAAACCGAGGCACCGCCGTTGCCCAGGCCTGCGCCGCCGCGCGCGGAAGCGTTGCCCGCGCCGACCATCGCGCGGGCGCCCGACTTGCCCCGAGTCGAATTGAGTGCGTGGTCGATGTCGGGCTGGCCAATCCCCGATTCGTTGATGAGGCGGGTCCGCGCCTATCGTCTGCGTGCGTTTGACAAGCCGGCATCGGCCTTGACCGAACTGGGTCGCGTGGCGGACTCGGGGCCGGCTCGGGGATTGGTCCATATCGAGGATGCCGGCAAGGGCAAATGGTGCGCCTTGATCCAGGGTGATCTTTACGAGGTGGCCTGGGAGGCCGACGAAGAGGGCATCAGAGTCGTCGACGAGCACGGCAATGCCGGACCCTGGGTGCGCAGCGACGAGCAGGGGCGCTGGAGCCTGGATATGCGTTTACGCGGTGGCAGTCCGCCCAAGCGGGCCCAGGCCGGTGGAGGGCAAAACCTCGTCGAGGCGCGCGAGACACTGATAGCTCTCAACCAGCAGACCAAGGATAGCGAGCCGTCGATCAGCAGCAGTGTCAAGCGCTGGAGGCTGGCGACCGAGGGCGAGACGGCCAAGCGGGTCACCTACGAACGTCGAACCGCACTGCTTGGCGAGATGACTGCCTTGCTGGAGGAAAATCTGCAGAACTACCGCCAACAACTGGACCTGAGCAAAAAATTGATGGCCGATACCCGGCTGATCAAGGCCGTGCGGCCCTTTCAGATCAATGCGCTGGACAACGGGGTGATGGGACTGCAGACCTTGCTCCATGCCCAGCAAACCTGGTTGTTGGAACGACTGGGTATGCCCTATTCGAGGGCTTCCCAACTGCCTGAAGCAGAGCAGTTAGCACCGGCTTTGGTCCAGGCCGAGTGGGAGCGTGATGCCACGGCCACTGATAAGGCGGTCGACTGGGCCCTTTGGCAGAAGGACTGGCTCGATCAACTGAGACAGATACGCGACGGCCGGGAAAACTATCAGCGGCTGATTAAAACGGTCGGCTGGGGCTCCATCGAGGTGGAAGTCCGCGCCTGGAAGATTGCGCAGTTGAAGAACCGTTTTGCCCTGGGCGAGCTGACGCCCGAGCATCTCGGGCAGGAAATGTTTGAGGACATCTGGGATCAGATCCATCGCTCGTATGTGTCCTATTACTCCTCTCTCGATGCCCTTGATGAGGTCAAATTGTTGACCGGCGAGCGTATCGAGCTGCTGGAGTCGGTTGTCGAGCAATCCGGTGATCTACAGGAAAAGCTCGAGTTCTATCTGGCGACGCTGGTCAGTCGTCGCCTGCCCACGGAAAAGCTCGACCAGGTGCTCGCGGCACTGAAGGCACTTGGGCAGGATACCCGGGAAGATCTGCGCCTGTTGCTGGGCCAGGATGATTGGGAACTGCCGCCGATGCCTGTTGCTGGCCCATCGGCCAAGAAGACCACGAGAAAAGTCATCCGTACGCGCCACCGGCAGCTTTTGTCCGGTGAGGTCCAGGCACCGGCATCGGCAGATGGCGAAGAGACCGTGCAGGTCAGCGATGTCTATGGGCAGGTGATCGAGACCTACCGGAAAAATACCGCCGATGGGCTCTGGGAAGCGGTCGTCGCCCCGGACAAACCGGCCAGGCCGGCGGTGATCAGGCCCGAGGTCGGACTGGAAAAACGGGTGTCCAACGCGCGCCAGTTGCTCAACGACGAAGCGTCGGCGATCGATCGGGTCATGCGCCAGGCCGTGCGTTCCAATGCGCCCAGGGCGCAGGAGGACATCCTGCGCTTGCAGGCCGAGGCGATGGAGCACCAGGCCACGGAGATCGACAAGCTCCTCGGCGTGGCGCAAACGCCGCCGCGCAATCCGGAGCGGGTCAGGAATGCCCAGGCGGTGGCGCAGCAACTGCGTGACGCGGCACCGAGACTGCGGGCTTCCGGGCAGTACGCACGGATCCTCGCGATCAAGGCCAACCCACCGGAAATGCCGCGTATCGACTACCTGTTGGGGCTGGGCGAAGTGAGCATCCGCAAGGAAGGCGAGCGGATCCCGCTCGGCAAGAATGATTTCCTGCAGGAGTATGCGTTGCTCGACAAGGACGGCAAGCCGCTGTGGTACGCGCACTTTCATTACCCGAGCCTGTCGGCACTCGACTCGGCCTTCGGTGCCGCCCACTTGAAAACCCTCGAGCAGCGCAAGCTCGGCGGCAAGTACCAGTCGCTGGAGCAGGAAAAGGCCTTCAAGAAGATCCAGACGGGGAAGGGTGGCAGTGCCAACGTGGCGTTGCAGATCTATCGCAGCCGGATCGACCTGGCGGCGGCGCAACAGTATTTTTTCCCGGTGCCCGCGAACCCGATTGATTGAACCGCGTGACGCGGTATAGCCCGCTACCGCGCGAGGGCTGACAGGTTCCTGTTAGCTGGCCGCTTTCCCATGTCAAGGATTGCGGCCTCATGATCTCCCTGCCGACCTCGCTGGAGACTTCACTTCAACACTACCGAAACACCGCCCGCACGCTTTTCGCCGCTCGACCGACACTGTCGTCGGTGGTGGACTCGCTGGTGCAGGCGGCGCTGGACCAACAGGCTCCCGACCTCAGGGTTCAGGGGCAACGGATCCAGGCTGAAACCCTCTGGCTCGGAGAGCGGCAGCCGGCCTCCCGCTATCGATACAGCGGCTTGTCCGAAGTCCTGTTGCGGCGCTTCAGCGAAGGCTGGAGCCCGCGTTATGACGCTCCCGATTCGATACTGGTGAGCCGGGCACCCGGCTCGCCGGTCGAGGTTGCGGTCACGACGGTGGACCTGAAACGGTTGGGTGCGGCGCTCAATCAGTGGGGCGATGCCCTGCTCGAAGTGTTCAAGGCACAGCTTATTGCGTTCTGGAATGAACCGGTGCCCGGCTGGGCGGGCAAGGTCCCGGGCTCGGACGCCTGGGTGCCTGGTTGGGATCGGCACGCGCCGGAGATTCCCAGCCGTTGCGCGGCCCTCTCGAACCTGCTGTTCGTTTCGATGTACGGCGCCGGCAGCATGCCCAATAGCCTGGCGCTCCAGGCCAGCCAGAGGTTGCCCAAGGCGTTGGTCAGCGAAGACCAGTCAACCCGCGACAGCCTGCTGGGCAAGAATGCCCTGGCGGCTTATCTGTTGCATGCCAAGGGTCGGCGGCAACGGCTTGGCGTCACGCCCGTCGCGGTGGTTTTCGCCCGCCAGCTGTCAGCCTCGGACTTTGCCTATTTCCTGCTCCGCCCGGGTCATGATGTACAGCGCTTGCAGCCAGTCGATGAGCTCTGGACGCTATTGCGTGGTCAGGTGCCGGACCCCGGGAAGGTCGACCTGATCCTCTCGCAGCTGAATGTCTTCGACAACCTGGCCGGGGCCTTGCTGGAAAACCAGTTGCGCGCGCTGGAGCGTTTGCCGCGCGGCGTTACGCAGGGAGCGGGCGAGTCCTGGTCGGCGCGCGTCGAGCGCATCACCGATCCGGGAGACTGGTTTGCTACGCCCGCACCTGCGCCGCTCACCCCTCTGCAACGGCGGGTGCGCGAGGCGGCGCCGCTGTGGCTGCTGAACGCCGCAGAGGCGGACCGGCGCGGTTATGCCGGGCTGTTATCGACCTTGGTCGCGGCACTGGGCAAGTCATCGTCCCACAGTATTTTCGACGAGGTGGCTTCGCTGTCGCGCTTTAGCCGACAGGCGCTGAGGGCGGCCATGGCGCGGCGGCATCCGCGGATGCCGGAGATCCGCATGCAGGACATCCTCCTGACGCTGGAGAAGTACCGGCGCAAGCCGCTGTTGCCGGACGTGCTGGGTGAGTTCGAGGAAGTCCAGTTGACGCTGCCCGAACTGGCGCTGGAAAACCTCGATGATTTTCGTTTCGGCGCGACGCGGATGCGTGTCCGGCTCGCCGCTGATGTGCCGCTGCCGGACTGGATGACGGCCGACTATCTACTGGAACTGATCGCCGAGGTGGATATCGGTGCCGGCTACCCGGCCTACCTGCGGCAGCGGCTGTTGGACGATACGCGGTATGCGGTGTTCCGCCAGCAACGCTTTTTCCACCAGATCCAGGCCCAACTGCCCCTGGCGGCATTGGAACTCAAGCTCCGTGGCGAACAGGGGATGACCGAAATGGGCTATCGGCTGGTCAGGGCGATGTTGGCGTTCGACGCCCGTGATCGCCAGGTCGACGGCCTGCCGATCGTGCTCCGGCCGCTGGCCTTTCTGGCCAGTCCTGGGGCGAGCCCGGACAAGGCTGCGGGCATGTTTCTTATCGAGCCCCGGGATACCCGCCGGGGCCCGCATCTGCTTTACCGTCCGCTGTTCGACCCGCCCCTGGGCGAGTATGTCAGCCGGCCGGCGCTGCTGGAGGCAGTCGGGCAATCGGGAGCCTTGCAGGACAGTATGCTGGCCTGGCTCCCCGCCAATCGACGTGCGGTGTATGCCAACGGCGGTTTCCGCCAGCCCCATCTCGGCTCGGTCCTGCCGGGTGATGAAGCCGCGCCGTTACCGGCACCGGCGGCACCGGCAACCCTGGGCGGCGAGGAAGTCGCCGAGGACTATGTCCACCATCTGTTTCATGCCTGCATCAACGCGGTGATCCGCCAGGCCGATATGCAGTTGTGGTCGAATGCGGAAAAACGTTGGGCGCGCTTGAAGGACAGCGGATGGCAGCTGTTCAGCTCGATGCTGATGTTTGCCAGCGGCCCGTTGACCCAGGCCAGCTGGTTGATCCTGCTCTACCGGGGGATTCGCCAGGACCTGCCGGGGTTGCAGGGCGACGACGAGGATGCCCGGGCCCAGGGCTGGGCCGATATGCTGAGCAACCTGGCGGCGGTTCTGTTGCATGAGGTGACGGCGGATGAGCGCGAGCCGTTGCCGGAGTCGTTTACCACCCCGGAGTCGGCGGATCAGCGCGAGCCCTTGGCGATCGAGGGGGAGGTGTTGCTTGAGCGGATCACAGTGCCTCCGACTTCCGACGATTCGCCACCACTGCCTTTCGACTTGTCCTGGTCGAATCCGCGCCAGGCCCTGTCGATGGCCTCGCGCAAAGCCCTGGAGAAGTTCAGTGTCAGGGTCTTCGACACGCCGCCGCGACTCGATAGCCTTGGTTCGGTTTCCGCAAGCGGTCCGAACAAGGGACTGGTGCATCTCGGGGGGGCCGGGGACACGGGCTGGCACGCGCTGATCGAGAATGCCCTGTATCAGGTCGCGTGGAGTGATGACGGGCCCCGTGTGGTCGATGCTTCGGGCGTTCCGGGGCCGTTTCTGGAGCGCGATGAGCAAGGTCGCTGGCGCTTCGATCTGCGTCTGCGCCTGCGCGGTGGCAGCGGCCGCGAAACCGTGCAGGCGCGCCTGCAGCGCAAGCTGCGCGACCGGGCGAGCGCGCTGCACGAGCAAATGACCCAGGCTTCGGCGCGCATCGGCACCCTGTTGAACGAGGCCGAAATACTGCGCAAGCGTCTTGAGACCATGAGCGAGGGCAAGACCGCGAAGAACTTCAGCGACCGACAGCGCAGTGACAAACGTCGCGAATACCTGGGCAAACTGGAGGGCTTGCAGGTGGCCCTCGAAGAAAAGATCCGCCTTATCAAGGCGTTCAATGACAATCGCCAGGTGGTGCCCAAATCGGCGACGCTGGTGGCCGCCTTGGCCGACAGCGTGCGCAATTGCCGGACATTGTTGAACCTGTCCCTGGCGGTGGGCCGCGAAGGCAGCCTGAGTGCCCGGGAGATCAACGAGATGATCGCCGCCGACTCGGATGCCCGTTATGCCCAGGTCGTCGCCAATCTGAAGAACAATGTCGAGATCACCGACAAGCAGATCTTCTGGAGCTCACGGGAATATGCCGCGCTCGATGAGTTGCGGGCGCTTCCCGAACCGGGGCCGGCGCAAGCCGCCGCACTGGAGCAGGCGCTGGTGCAACCGTTCACCCCGTTGGACTGGCAGGCGGTGCAACTGCCGACCCTGCTGGCCTTGACCCTGGACGAACTGCCTTTGCAGATCACCTTGCAAATGGACGATCAGATTTTCGCGGCCATCAAGCACAGCGCCGAGCAAACCCGGTACGTGACCAACACCATCAATCGCCTGAGTGCCGAAGATCCGCGCCAGGACCGTATCGATGCCTTGCTGACGGCCGTCAATCGCTACGATGAGACCCACGACTTGCTGAATTATTTGCAAGGCCTGATGCCGCAACAGCGCCTGCTCGAATACGCCACGCGCCTGTCGGGGCTGCTGGCGCAGTTGCGTGAAGGGGCGCTGAACAGACTGTTCGAATTATGGGAGGAGACCGCGCCGGCCGAACCCGATCCCAGGCCCGCTCCGGTGGCTGGCGGCACGCGCAAGAAGTTTATCCGCACCCGCAACCGTGAAGTGTTTGTCGGCCGGGTACGCGAGCGTACGCCCGAACAGGAGGATGAGATCGTCGAGATCACCGATCCCAACGGCGCACTGGTGTCGGCCTTCAAGGAGAACAAGGAGGATGCCCAGGACACCTTCTGGGAGGAAGTGAAAGCCGAGCCGGCACCGCCGATCCCGCGCAAGGTCGGACTGTCCCGGCTGGTGACCCAGGGTCAGGTCGAGCGCGAGGGTGTCGAGGCCTTGATTCGCCAGGTGATGGCGTTGACCGGAACCTCCAAGGACCCCCGCGACCTGCAAGGTATCCTGGAGCTGAAGGCGCAGAAACTGAACGCCTTGGCGGACGATATCCAACAGGCCCTCACTGAGAGCGGCGGGACATCGGCGCCCATGAAAACCGCTCGAACGCTCAAGGACAGCTTGCGCCACGAAGCCGCCCGGCTGATCGCCGAAGGGCGTCAGGCGCGTATCACCGCGATCAAGCGCAATCCCCCGCGGTTGGCGCGTCTGCAGTATCTGAAAGAGCAGGACCAGGTGGATATTCACCGCGCCGGCGGGCGACAGGCGCAGGAACAGGGCGGTTTCCTGCAAGAGTATGTGGTCAGCCACAAGGATGGCCGTCCCCTGTGGTACGCGCATTTCCATTACCCGGCAGCCACCACGGCGGATGCCGGGTTTGTCAGCGCGCATCTCAAGACCCTTGCGCAACGGCGCCTAGGCAGCAAGGCCCAGGCCACGGCCCGGCACCGGGCGGCGGCGAGGATCGAGGCCGGGCAGGGCGGCCGGGCGCAGTTGACGCTGGATATCCACCGGGGCCAGATCCTCGACAAGCGTGTGGCCCAGGCGCTGTTTTTCAATACTGGCGAAGTGGATAGAGCCGCTTGAAAACAGGCCGCTTGGCGTCTGCAATCAGTGTCCCGACCGATATCGAGACAGACATCCGCCTGCCGCTGGGCTAAGGTGTGTCAGAGCTTTTTCATCGATATCGGGAGTACCCTGCATGCAACTGGGAATCATCGGACTGGGCCGCATGGGCGGCAATATCGCGCGGCGCCTGATGCTTGATGGCCATCAGACAGTGGTGTATGACCGCAATACCGACTTCGTCAGCACCCTGGCTAAAGAGGGCGCCAGCGGCGTCGCCGACCTGTCGGCACTGGTGGCCGGCCTGGATAAGCCGCGCGCGGTCTGGGTGATGCTGCCGGCCGGTGCGCCGACCGAGGACACCATTGCCGAACTGAGTAAACTGCTGGACGCCGGCGATGTGATCATCGACGGCGGCAACACCTTCTACAAGGACGATATCCGTCGCGGCCAGGAGCTGGCGCAAAAGGGCATCGACTATATCGACGTCGGCACTTCCGGCGGGGTCTGGGGCCTGGAGCGCGGTTACTGCATGATGATCGGCGGTGACGCCAAGGTGGTCGAACGCCTCGATCCGCTGTTCGCCAGCCTGGCCCCCGGGATCGGCAGCATTCCCCGCACCCGCGACCGGGTCAGCGCCGACGACCGCGCCGAGCGCGGTTATATCCATGCCGGCCCACCGGGCTCCGGGCACTTCGTCAAGATGATCCACAACGGCATCGAGTACGGCATGATGCAGGCCTTCGCCGAGGGCTTCGACATCCTCAAGACCAAGAACTCGCCGAGCCTGCCCGAGGACCAGCGTTTCGACCTGAACCTGGGGGATATCGCCGAAGTCTGGCGGCGCGGCAGCGTGGTTTCGTCCTGGCTGCTGGACCTGACCGCCGACGCCCTGGCCAGTGACCCGAAACTCGACGGTTACAGCGGCGCGGTGGCCGACAGCGGCGAAGGGCGCTGGACCATCGAGGCGGCCATGGAACAAGCGGTGCCGGTCCCGGTGTTGTCCAATTCGCTGTTTGCCCGCTTCCGTTCCCGCCAGCAAAGCACCTATGGTGACAAACTGCTGTCGGCCATGCGCTTCGGTTTCGGCGGCCATGTGGAGACCCCGAAAAAATGAATGCCTCCCGTAGCAAGCGCAAGGTAGAGCCCGCGCCGCCGACCACGCTGTTTCTGTTCGGTGCCCATGGGGACCTGGTCAAGCGCCTGTTGATGCCGGCGCTCTACAACCTGACGCGCGATGGTCTGCTGGGCGATAACCTGCATATCGTCGGGGTCGATCACAACGCCATCAGCGATGCCGATTTCGCCAAGAAACTCGAAGACTTCAGTCGCGCCGAAGTCGCGGCCAAGACCGGGGAAGGCGCGGAGACCGCGCTGGATGCCGAACTCTGGAAGCGCCTGGCCAAACACATCAGTTACGTGCAGGGCGACTTCCTCGACGACGCGACCTATGTCGCCCTGGGCGAGAAAATCATCGCCAGCGGCACGGGCAATGCGATGTTCTACCTGGCCACCGCGCCGCGTTTCTTCAGCGAAGTGGCGCGGCGCCTGGGCGCGGCCGGCTTGCTGGAGGAAAGCGACGGGGTGTTTCGTCGGGTGGTGATCGAAAAACCCTTCGGTTCCGACCTGGCCACCGCCGAGGCCTTGAACGCCCGCCTGCTCAAGGTGATGAGCGAGAAGCAGATCTATCGCATCGACCATTACCTGGGCAAGGAAACCGTGCAGAACATCCTGGTCAGCCGTTTCTCCAGCGGTCTGTTCGAAGCGTTCTGGAACAACCATTACATCGACCATGTGCAGATCACTGCCGCCGAGACCGTCGGCGTCGAGACCCGTGGCAGTTTCTACGAACACACCGGCGCCCTGCGGGACATGGTGCCCAATCACCTGTTCCAGTTGCTGGCGATGGTGGCGATGGAGCCACCGGCGGCGTTCGGTGCCGATGCGGTACGCGGTGAAAAGGCCAAGGTGGTCGGCGCGATCCGTCCCTGGACGGTCGAGGAGGCCCGGGCCAATTCGGTGCGCGGCCAGTACCAGGCCGGCGAACTGGGCGGCAAGGCCGTGCCCGGTTATCGTGAAGAAAGCAACGTGGCGCCCGATAGCAACACCGAGACCTATGTCGCGCTCAAGGTGATGATCGACAACTGGCGCTGGGTCGGCGTGCCGTTCTATCTGCGCACCGGCAAGCGCATGAACGTACGCAACACGGAAATCGCCATCTGCTTCAAGCCGGCGCCCTATGCGCAGTTCCGCGACACCGAGGTCGAGCGCCTGCAGCCGACCTACCTGAAGATCCAGATCCAGCCCAACGAAGGCATGTGGTTCGACCTGCTGGCCAAGCGTCCGGGGCCGGCACTGGAAATGACCAATGTCGAGCTGGGTTTTGCCTACAAGGACTTCTTCGAGATGCAGCCGTCCACCGGCTATGAAACCCTGATCTACGATTGCCTGACCGGTGACCAGACGCTGTTCCAGCGCGCCGACAATATCGAGAACGGCTGGCGGGCAGTGCAGCCGTTCCTCGATGCCTGGGGCGAGGACGATCAGGTGCAGGGCTACAAGGCCGGGGAAAATGGCCCGGCTGCCGCCGACGAACTGCTGGCCCGTGATGGCCGTGTCTGGCGCAGCCTCGGATGAAGGCGGTGGCGAAGTATCCGATCCGTTTGCTGCTCAGCGATATGGACGGCACCTTGTTGGGCCCCGATCACAGCCTCAGTCCGCGCACGGTCGAGGCCGTGGAGGCGTTGCGCGCGGCGGGGGTGTTTTTCAGCCTCGCCACCGGGCGCCCGCCGCGGGCCATGCGTGAGCAGATCGAGGCGCTGGGGGTGGATATTCCCACTGCGGCGTTCAATGGTGGCACGCTGGTCAACCCCGACGGCAGTTATCTGGTGACGCATTACATCCCCCGCGAGGCGGCGGTGACCACCCTGGAGTTGTTGTCGCGGCATGAGGAGGTTGAGGTCTGGGTGTTTGCCGACAACCATTGGCTGCTGCGTAACCCCCACGGCACCATGGTCCCTCGGGAACAGCATGCACTGGGTTATGCGCCGACGGTGGTGGACGACTTCACGGCGTACCTCGACCGCATCGACAAGATTGTCGGCGCCAGTGGCAACGGACAATTGCTGATTGACCTGGAGTCGGTGTTGCAGCCGTTGGTGGCGGAGCAGGCGCTGGCCAGTCGATCGCAGCGTTCCTACCTGGATATCACCGCGATGCAGGCGAACAAGGGCGAGGCGTTGCTGACGTTGGCCAAATACCTTGGCGTGCCCTTGGAGCAGACGGCGGCCATCGGCGATGGCGGCAACGACCCGGCGATGTTCCACCGGGCGGGGTTGGCGATTGCCATGGGGCAGGCGGAGGAGGTGGTCAAGCGTCAGGCGGATGTGGTGACCGGCAGCAACAGCGAGGATGGCGCGGCTCAGGCCATCGAGCGGTTTATTCTGGCCAGCCGATAGATCAGCGGTGGATGGCCGCCCATGGCGGTTCGCGGGCAAGCCCTGCTCCTACAATGTTTGCGTCGATTCCGGTTTTTGCGTATGACAAAAAACCTGTAGGAGCAGGGCTTGCCCGCGAACCGCCGTAGGCGGCCATTCACCCTGGACTGACAATGCATCGTCCGGCTTTTGGCACATCCGCTTCCTATAGCCCGACGCGGGCCCTTGCTATAGTGACGAATCTCTTTTCGCCCTGCCAAGGATGCCCGTCATGTCCGAATACCAAGCCTTCCACGTCGAACTGGTAGACAACATCGCCCATGTCCGGATCAATCGCCCGGAAAAGATCAACTCGATGAACGCCGCCTTCTGGAGCGAAATCATCGAGATCTTCCAGTGGATCGAAGACACCGACGCCGTGCGTGTGGTGGTCATCAGCGGCAACGGCAAACACTTCTCCTCCGGGATCGACCTGATGATGCTGGCCTCGGTGGCCAACGAACTGGGCAAGGATGTCGGCCGCAACGCCCGCCTGCTGCGGCGCAAGATCCAGGAGTTGCAAGCATCCTTCAATGCTGTCGACAACTGCCGCAAGCCGGTCCTGGCGGCGATCCAGGGTTACTGCCTGGGCGGTGCCGTCGACCTGATCGCCGCCTGTGACATGCGCTACTGTGCCGAGGACGTGCAGTTTTCCATCAAGGAAGTGGATATCGGCATGGCCGCCGATGTCGGTACTCTGCAACGTTTGCCCCGTATCATCGGCGACGGCATGCTCCGCGAGCTGGCGTATACCGGTCGCCACTTCGGTGCCGACGAAGCGATCCGCATCGGCCTGGTCAATCGCGTCTACCCCGATCAGGCGGCCTTGCTCGACGGTGTGCTGGGCATTGCCCGGGAAATTGCCGCTAAATCGCCGATTGCCGTCACCGGAACCAAGGCAATGATCAGCTATATGCGCGACCATCGGATCGATGACGGTCTGGAATACGTTGCCACCTGGAACGCCGCCATGTTGCAATCCACTGACTTGCGCGTCGCCATCGCCGCGCACATGAGCAAGCAGAAAGCCGAATTCCCTGATTGACGCCTAGGACTCTCCCGATGACTCAACGCTGGACAACCGCAGTACTGGATATCGAGCAGACCGGCGGCTGGGCCGTGGTGCATAGCCCCGCCGGTTTTCTGCTGGATGACAATGGGGTGCTGTTTCCCCGTGAGTGGCTCAAGCGCCAGGACCTGTCGCTGTTGGCCGAGCATGGCATCGGGCATCTGGACGGCGAGCCGGTCTATCTGTTGGAACTGAAGTCCGGCTTCGAACTGCCGGGCGGTCGCTGGCAGGGCCTGCGGACATTCATGCTCGAGGGCGATCACACGCTCTACCGCATGCTCGGTTATGCCGCGCAGATCGCGACCTGGGCCCGCGAGCACCGCTTCTGCGGCAGTTGCGGCCAGGCCATGACCCAGGTGCCGCTGGAGCGGGCGATGTTCTGCCAGTCCTGTGACTTGCGCAGTTACCCGCGGATTTCGCCGAGCATGATCGTGCTGGTGACCCGGGGCGACGAAGTGCTGCTGGCCCGTTCGCCGCGTTTTGTGCCCGGGGTCTACAGCACCCTGGCCGGTTTCGCCGAGCCGGGTGAGTCGGCGGAGGAATGCCTGATTCGGGAAGTGCGCGAGGAAGTGCAGGTCGAGGTGAAGAATATCCAGTACATGGGCAGCCAGTGCTGGCCGTTCCCGCACTCGATGATGCTGGGGTTTCACGCCGAGTATGCCGGTGGCGAGATTGTTCCCCAGGCGGATGAGATCGAGGATGCGCAATGGTTCAGCATCCACGATATGCCGCCGTTGCCGGCTTCGCGTTCAATCGCCCGTTACCTGATCGACCTGTACCTGGCCAGGCGCCTGGGGTATGCGGAACCGCTGCTGCCGGTCTAGCCTTACACCGCTCAATTCATGGCCATGCACCGTCCTTGTAGGAGCCGGCTTGCTGGCGATGGGATCTGATAGCCGACATCAGCGTCGCCTGGAAAATCGCTATCGCCAGCAAGCCGGCTCCTACAGGTTATGGGGTGTTCTCTGGATTCAGGCCACGCTGAACCAGTGTTGCCAGGCCAGGCGTACGGTCAGGCCGAGGACCACGGTGATAAACACCGGGCGGATAAACTTCGCGCCGCCGCTGATGGCGGTGCGGGCACCGAAGAAGGCACCGACCATCACCGATATGCCCATGCACAGGCCGATCACCCAGTCCACCTGGCCGGAAAACACGAACACCGAGAGTGCGGCGGCATTACTGACGAAGTTCAGGCTGCGGGCCACGCCGCTGGCCTTGACCAGGTCGATGGGGTAGAGCAGCAGGCTGCTGACGGTCCAGAAGGCACCGGTGCCGGGACCGGCCACACCGTCGTAGAAACCCAGGGCGAGGCCCTGGGGCAATTGCCGTTTCTTTTTGATCGGCGCGTTGCTGTCCAGCGGCGCCTTGGGCGTGCCGCCGAACAACAGGTACAGGCCGCAGGCGAAGACGATCACCGGGAGCATCTTGTTCAGCCATTCGGCGGGCATGAAGTGCGCGGTCACGGCACCGATCAGCGCGCCGACGAAGGTGCCGAGAATCGCCAGTTTCCATTGCCCCGGCTGAAACAGCTTGCGCCGATAGAAGGTGAAACCGGCGGTGGCGGAGCCGAAGGTCGAACTGAGTTTGTTGGTGCCCAGCACCAGGTGCGGTGGCAGTCCCGCGGTGAGCAGGGCCGGGGTGGTGAGCAGCCCGCCGCCGCCGGCGATGGCGTCGATAAATCCGGCGATAAAGGCAACGACGGTGAGAATGGCGAGGGTGGTCAGGTCTACGCTGAGATCGAAAGGCATGGGGTCGGCTTACTATCGGCAGGTGGCGCGGCAGGGCCGCGCCGAAAGGCCGTCATCTTACCCATTACCGAATGTTGCCGCGACCTTATCCCATGGGGTGCTTGTTCTGATGCCTTCGCGGCGGTGGACCAGGCACCACAAATGTTGACTATGACTTTGATTGCGGGCCGTTACCGATCTGCCAATCATAGGGCGGCTCAGTCCCGTTGATCCGCCAATCCCCGACAATCCTTGCCTTGTAGATCGCCGGATTATGCGACGACACCGTCCGCGCATTGCGCCAGTGTCGGTCCAGCGCCTTGCCCTGGCGGACATCCGAAGCCCCCAGGGCATTGAACAATTCGCTGGTGGCCCGCTGGATCAACTCGGACACCACCACCTGGGCGGTGGCGGACTCGATTTCCGCGTCCACATTGGCTTGCCGTTCAGCCTCGGTGTCAGCACCAAACCGGGCAATATAAGCCCGTTGCGCCGGATGCGCGGCCCGCACCGCACTGGCTTCGGCGGCATACACCAGGGCGGCGACTTCGCCCACCACCTGCTGCACCTGGGCGTCGCCACTGACATGGGGGGCATTGCCGTGGCTGTAGATCCGTTTGCGCTCGCGGACCTGATGCGCCACATCCTTCAACGCCGCCCGGCCGATCCCGGCGAGGGTCGCCAGCAACACCAACTGATAGAACGCGGTCTGGTATTTGAAGCGGGTGGCGAAGTCGATTACATGCCCGGCTTCCACCGGGGCATCGATAAAGCGCGAGGTCCCGCTACCGGTGGTGCGCTGGCCGAAACCATCCCAGTCGTCGCTGTGTTCGACCCCCGGCTGGCGTGCGCGCACGGCGGCGATGACATTGCCACCGGTGTCGCTGCGGCGGGCGTAGACGTCGATCCAGTCGGCAAAAATGCTCCCGGTGCTGTAGAACTTCTCGCCATTGAGGCGCCAGTGTTCGCCGTCCGGGGTGACTTGGGTGCCGACATCGCCAATCACCACATTGCCGATTTCGGTCCAGGCGCAGCCGACGATATCGCCGTCGACGAAGCGCTTGAACCACAGGTCGCGATTCGACCCGGGCGCGGCATTCAAGCGGTCCTCGGCAAAGGCGAAATGTCCGCGCAAGGCCTGGGGCACATTGGAGTCGGCTTCGGCCAGTTCGATCAGCAGTTGGAACAGCTGGGGCAGGGAAGCACCGCCGCCGCCATATTCCACCGGCACCCGCACGGCGCCGAAACCGGCCTGCTTGAGCCACTGGATCGGCTCGTGGGGCAGGTTGCGCGATTGCTCCCGTTCCAGCGCCCCGGCGGCGATACGGGCGAAGATCGGCCGAAAGCGTTCGGCCAGGGGTTCGTAGTCGACGCCAAGGGATAGCGGGTTGATCACCTGGTGTTCGGTCATGGGACAGCTCCTTGAGGGCAGGCAGAGAAAAGTGCGATTGCCAGGAGCGGTTGCAGGGTCCATGCCGAGAGCGCCTGGCCCGGTGGCGTGGGCGATTGCCGTGGTCGGGTGAGGGACAACTGTTGCCTGACGCACAGTGCTTCAACAAATCGTCCCGCCAGGCCACAGTGCCCGGGGTGTATCGATCCCGTGTGGGTAGCGCGCTTTTGTGGGAGCGGAGCTTGTCCGCGAAGCTTTTGGCGGCCTTGAGTACGCCTTCGCGGGCAAGCTCCGCTCCCACATAAGCGTCGTTCCCGCATAAACACTTCCTCCACTGAGGCCTCTTTCTGCCAGGAGGGTTCCCGGTCACTGGCACGCTTGCTGCTCTGACCCTCTGACATTCCCCGGTCCGAGGTCAGATACCATGAGTCAGCAAGCCGTAAAATTCGCCTACTGGGTGCCCAATGTCAGCGGTGGGCTGGTGGTCAGCAAGATCGAACAGCGCACCCGTTGGGATATCGACTACAACCGCAAGCTGGCGCAGTTGGCGGAAGAGGCCGGGTTCGAATACGGCCTGACCCAGATCCGTTTCACCGCCGGCTACGGCGCCGAATACCAGCATGAGTCGGTCGCCTTCAGCCATGCCCTGCTGGCCGCGACCACCAGGCTGAAGGTGATTGCCGCGATCCTGCCCGGACCCTGGCAGCCGGCGTTGGCGGCCAAGCAACTGGCGACCATCGATCAACTCACCGGCGGCCGGATCGCCGTCAATATCGTCAGCGGCTGGTTTCGCGGTGAGTTCCACGCCATCGGCGAACACTGGCTGGAACACGATGAGCGCTATCGCCGCTCCGAAGAGTTCATCCGTGCGCTGAAAGGCATCTGGACCGAAGAGCAGTTCACCTTCAAGGGCGATTTCTACCGTTTCAACGACTACAGCCTCAAACCCAAGCCCCTCAGCCAACCACACCCGGAGATTTTCCAGGGCGGCAGTTCCCGGGCGGCGCGGGATATGGCGGCGCGGGTCTCGGATTGGTATTTCACCAACGGCAACACGCCCGAAGGGATCAAGGCCCAGGTCGATGATATTCGCGCCAAGGCGGCCGCCAACGGCCACTCGGTAAAAGTCGGGGTGAACGCCTTTGTCATCGCCCGCGACACCGAGGAAGAGGCCCGTGCGGTGCTGGCGGAAATCATCGACAAGGCCGACCCCGAGGCCGTCGGCGCCTTTGGCGATGCGGCGAAACAGGCGGGCAAGTCGTCGCCGGAAGGCGAGGGTAACTGGGCCAAGTCCAGCTTCGAGGACCTGGTGCAATACAACGACGGCTTCAAGACCAACCTGATCGGCACGCCGCAGCAGATCGCCGAACGGATCGTTGCCTTGAAAGCCGTGGGCGTGGACCTGGTGCTGGCGGGATTCCTGCACTTCCAGGAAGAGGTGGAGTACTTCGGCAAACGGGTGTTGCCGCTGGTGCGGGAGCTGGAAGCGAAGAAGGTCGCAAGGGCGGAGGAAGCGCTGGCCTGAGGTCTCGTCCAGGTGTTCACCCAGCAACAGTGAAGCGGCATTGTGTTCTTCTGCGTGCGCCGCGCTGTTGCTGGGTAAACGCCATAACCCTATGAAAATCAACAAATAATAATTCAGGCACAGAAGCTGCAATAACCCAGGCAACACTATTCGCCCGAGAGCGTTCCATGTCGTCCTTGCCTGAATCCGCCGTTTACCCGATCCATTCCCCCAACGCCCACTTGATCCGTGACGAGGCCGAAGCGCTCGCGGTTGCCCACGGCGTTGCCGCTTATCTGCTGGAGCACGACGCAGAGCGTGATCGTACCCGCCAGGTGCCCGCCGAAGTGGTGGATCGCTATTCCAACAGTGGTCTCTGGGGCATCAGCGTGCCGCGCGAATTCGGCGGCGCCCAGGTTTCCTATGCGGTATTGGCCGAAGTGATTACGATCATCTCGGCGGCCGATCCGTCCCTGGGACAGATCCCGCAGAACCACTACTGCCTGCTGGAAGACATCCGCCTGCAAGGCACCCCTGAGCAGCAAGCGCATTTCTTCGCCCTGGCCCTGCAGGGCCATCGATTTGCCAATGCCCTGTCGGAAACCGGCGGCAAGAATGTCCAAGACATCCAGGCGACGATTCGTCGTCACGGCGACGGGCATGTGATCAACGCTCGCAAGGGCTACTGCACCGGCTCGTTGTACGCCCACTGGCTGGCGGTGCTGGCCCTGGACGAAGAGCAGAAAGGCCAACTGGCGTTTGTTCAGCGCGGTACGCCGGGCCTGGTGATCGTCGATGACTGGGACAGCATCGGCCAGCGCACCACTTCCAGCGGCACGGTGCTGGCCGAGGATCTGAAGGTGCCGGCCTTCAACCTGTTCCCCACGTATCGCTCCTACGAAAGCCCGACCCTGGCCGGGCCTTTCGCCCAACTGACCACCGCCGCCATCGATGCCGGCATTGCCCGCGCGGCTCTACGCGATACCGTGGCTTTTGTACGCGAATACGCCCGTCCGTGGATCGACGCCGGGGTGGACAAGGCCAGCGAAGACCCCCTGACCATCATTCAGATCGGCGGCCTGGAGATCCGCCTCGAAGCCGCCGAAGCCTTGCTCGAACGAGCCGGCAAGGCCCTGGATGCCGCGCGTCCGGCCCCCGATGAAGACAATGTCGCCCGGGCCTCGCTGGCGGTGGCCAAGGCCAAGGTGCTGACCACCGAGATTGCCATCGAGGCCAGCAACAAGCTCTTCGAACTGGGCGGCACCCGTTCGACCTTGAAAAAGCACAACTTCGATCGCCACTGGCGCAATGCCCGGGTTCACACCCTGCACGACCCGGTGCGCTGGAAGTACCACGTGGTCGGCAACTGGTTGCTCAACGGCATCAAGCCACCGCGTCACGACTGGTCCTGAGTCCATGGCTGAATGGTTGAAAAACATCTACTGGGCGGACATCGCCCAGGCCTGCCTCGACACTCTGAGCATGCTCGCGGCGGCCCTGGGTTTCACCGTACTGCTGGGCCTGCCCCTGGGGGTGCTGCTGTTTCTCACCGGCAAGCGCCAACTGCATGAAACCCTGCTGGTGTACCGCAGCTTGTCGGTGCTGGTGAATATCCTGCGTTCGCTGCCGTTCATCATCCTGCTGATCGTGCTGATTCCCCTGACCACCTTGCTGGTGGGCACGTCCCTCGGGGTGCCGGGGACCATCCCGCCGCTGGTGGTGGGTTGCACGCCGTTCTTCGCCCGGCTGGTGGAAACCGCCTTGCGCGAAGTCGACCGTGGCGTGGTCGAGGCGACCCAGGCCATGGGCGCCAGCACCTGGCAGGTGATCCGCCACACCCTGTTACCCGAAGCCCGCGCGGGTCTGCTGGCGGCGGTGACGGTGACCGCCATCGTGCTGGTGGACTACACCGCCATGGCCGGAGTGATCGGCGGCGGCGGACTGGGGGACCTGGCGATCCGCTACGGCTACCAGCGTTTCCAGACCGATGTGATGGTGGTCACCGTGATCCTGCTGCTGGTCCTGGTCCAGGGCCTGCAAATGACCGGTGATCGTCTGGTGGCCCGCTACAGCCATCGTTGAGTTCATTACCCATAACCCTGAACAACCCTGGCCCAACGTCCGCCACACGCCGGCCCCTTTTGCCTCTCTGGAGCACAGCATGAAAAAGACCCTGGCCATCCTGGCTGCCCTGATGTCCCTGGCGGTTCACGCCAATGAAAAACTGATTGTCGGCGCCACCCCGGTGCCCCACGCGGAGATCCTCGAGTTCGTCAAACCGGAATTGGCCAAGGAAGGCGTCGATCTGGAGATCAAGGTGTTCAATGACTTTATCCAGCCCAACCAGCAGTTGGCGTTGAAGAACCTGGATGCCAACTACTACCAGTATCGGCCGTTCCTTGATGACTACAACAAGACCCGCCACACCAACCTGGTGCCGGTGGTCGGCGTGCATATCGAGCCGTTCGGGGCTTACTCGACCAAGATCAAGCATATTTCCGAGCTGAAGGACGGTGCCTCGGTGTCGATTCCCAATGACCCGGTGAACACCGGGCGGGCCTTGGTGCTGCTGCACGAAGCGGGTTTGATCAAGCTCAAGGACCCGAGCAATACCCTGGCGACCCAGCACGATATCGTCGAGAACCCCAAGCACCTGAAGATCCGCGAGCTGGAAGGGGCGATGCTGGCCCGGTCGGTGAGCCAGGTGGATCTGGCGTTCGTGTTTGCCAACTACGCGCTGGAAGCCGGGATCGACACCAATAGCGCGTTGATCGTCGAGAAGGGCAAGGACCTGTATGTCGAGTTCCTGGTGGCGCGGCCGGACAATATCAATGACCCGCGTATCCAGAAACTGGCCAAGGCGCTGAATTCCGATGCCGTGCGGCAGTTTATCCTGACCCGCTACAAGGGTCAGATCGCCCCGGGGTTCTGAACCATGGACAGGCTCACCGCGGCTCCAGCAGCCGCGCGCCTGTCCCATGGGCACCCAACATATCGCCATAGTTGCGCAGCGGGCAGTTCTCCATCGACAGGCAACCGCAGCCGATACATCCGTTGAGCTTGTCCCGCAACCGGGTCAATTGGGCGATGCGTTCGTCCAGCCCGCTCCTCCAGTTTTCCGACAGGCGCTTCCAGTCTTCGGCCGTCGGCGTGCGGCCTTCGGGCAGGCTCTGCAAGGCCTGGTGAATCTCCGCCAACGGAATGCCCAGGCGCTGGGCGACCTTGATCAGGGAGACCCGGCGCAACACCTCGCGCGGATAACGACGCTGGTTACCGGCATTGCGATAGCTCTGGATCAGGCCTTTGGATTCATAGAAGTGCAGGGCGGTCACCGCCACGCCGCTGCGGGCCGCCAGTTGGCCGACCGTCAGGGCCTTGTCCGTGGGCAGGGGTTTTGGTGTTGCCATGGCGAGAAATCTCTTGACCTTGAGTTAACTGGAGGTTTTACCCTGCATGGCCTCGGATCACAAGATCCTGTCTGACTTCACGGGGAACCTTTTCATGCCGTCGACAGAACAAAATCGCAGTTTTACTCAATTGATCCAGTTCGAGATCGAGCCTGTCCAACTGGAGGCGCTGGTCTCTGCCTTGTCCAGGCAGACCGAGCGATTGGCCCGGGTCGAGGGTGGCTTTATCAGTGGCACGGTGCAGGCCAGCGACGATGGTCGGCGTGTGCTCAACACACTGCAATGGCGTTCCAGGGAAGATGGCGAAGCGGCATTTGCCCGTTTCGAAAGCGGCGAAGAGGATTTCTGGGCACTGATCCGCGCCCACCATGCCAAGGCGGTGAGCTTCGATTCGTTCCAGGTGCTGCGCAGCATCGAGCGCAGCCAGGACGACGCCTTGCAGTGTGCCCTGGTGGGCTAGATGGACAGTTGCAACATCCGGTCACCCTGGACGTTTTCGCCTGCCCGGCGCTTGTTCACCGCCAACTCGCCGATCTTGATCAGCCGCGTGCGTGTCACATTGCGGCTCAGGCCCAGCAGGGCGGCGGTGTGCACCTGGTTGTAGTGGCTGAAACGGTAGGCGGCGCGTAGCAACGCATCCTCGACCTTTTCATGCAACGCGCCGGCCTGCTCCTCGAAGAGTTTCTGAAAAGCCCGGTTGAGCAAGGCCTCGGCCGAGTCATCGAGAGCGCTGCCGCTGTCGTCCTGGCGCTCGATGCGCAGGTTCGACAGACGCAGGTCGTCGCGCTCGATCACGCCGTCATGGCAGATCAGCAAGGTGTGATGAATAACGTTTTCCAGCTCGCGGATATTGCCCGGCCAGCCGTAGCTCCTGAGCTTCTGTTCGGCACCGGGGCTGATGCGGATATCGCCATAACCCAGGCGCTGGCTGTAGCTCTCGATAAAGTGCCGGGTCAGCGGCAGGATATCGCCGGGGCGTTCGCGCAGGGGGCTGAGCTCCAGGCTGACGACGTTGAGGCGGTAATACAGGTCTTCACGAAAATGCCCGGCGTTGATGGCTTTTTCCAGTTGCACATTGGTGGCCGCCAGTACCCGCACATTGATCGGGATGCTTTTGCGCGAGCCCAGGCGCACCACTTCGCGTTCCTGCAGGACCCGCAGCAGCTTGACCTGGATCGGCATCGGCAGGTCGCCGATCTCGTCGAGGAACAGGGTGCCGCCGTCGGCCTCTTCGAACCAGCCGGCCTTGGCGCTGAGGGCGCCGGTAAACGCGCCTTTTTCATGGCCGAACAGCTCGGCTTCCACCAGGGATTCGGAGAAGGCCCCGCAGTTGACCGCGACAAACGGGCGGTTACGCCGGGCGCTGAGGTTATGGATATGCCGGGCCACCAGCTCCTTGCCGGTGCCGGTTTCACCGATGATCAGCACGCTGGCTTCGCTCGGCGCCACTTGTTGCAGGTGGGCGAGCAGGGCCTGGGACTTGGGGTCTTCGAAGACCTGGGCGGTGGCGCGGATGGAGGTGGCCAGGGCCGGCGAGGGCGGTAACGTTAGCAGCTGCATAGGCTTCTCTAGGAATAAAAAGTGGGGATCGGCAGCGTCTGGTTCAAAGCCCAGTCGCCGAGTTCCTGGAGTTTGTAGTCCAGCGGGTCGTGCAGGCTCTGGGTCCGCAGGTTGCGCCAATGGCGGTCCAGGCGCAGGGAGGCATGGGTCGAGCGGGCACCGGTGACTTCGAACAACTTGCTGCACAGGGCCAGGCCTTCGCGGTTGGCGGCGACCTTGGCCGTGGCGATGGCGATGGCCAGGTTGCCGCGCTCCTCGCCGCTGAGGTTCTGGCCCTTGGCCCAGGCCTGGTCCAGCAACCCGGCGGCGCGCTCCACCAGCAGGCGGACACCTTCGAGGGCGACCCAGAAGTCGCCGTAGTGGTTGAGCACGTAAGGGTCCTGGCGAATATCCCGGGCTGTGGATTTGAACCAGGGCCGGGTTTCTTCGAGGGTGTATTGCCGAGCCTCTTCGAAAGCCCCTTCGGCAATGCCGAGGAACATATGGGTCAGGGTCAGTTGCGCGATCAGGGGCCGCAGGCAGGCGAAAGGTGTGCTCAAGGGGCCGGGGTCGAGCAGCAGTTCGGATTCCTCGACCCGCACCCGCTCGAAGCTGGCGCTGCCGCTGTCGGTCTGGCGCTGGCCCATGTTGTGCCAGTCGTCATGCAGGGTGATGCCACTGCGCCCGCTGGGAATGGCGGCGATCAGCAACTTGCCGCCGGCGCTTTCGTCCACTGCCGAGGCGATCAGCATCTGCGAGTCGCTGGCGCCGGAGCAGAAGCTTTTCTTGCCGGAGAATTCGCGCCAGCCGCCGAGGTTGCGCACCACCGTGCGGGTGTCCAGGGGATTGAGGGCATTGCCCCAGAACCAGTTCTTGCGTGCGGTCTGTTCGAACCAGGGTTGCCATTGTTCGGGACGGGAGAACAGGCGCACGGTGGCCAGCATCAGGTGATGGAAGCCGAAGACATGGGCAATCGAGCTGTCGACCTTGGCGAATTCGCGGACCACGTCCAGTGTCTCGCTCCAACGGCCGCCGAGGCCGCCGTACTGGGTGGGGATGCTCAGGGCCAGCAGGCCGCTGTGGCGCAAGGCGTCACGTTCGGCTTTTGGCGTGCCGCCGCGTTCGTCGCGCTCGACGGCGGTCAGGGCAAAATCGGCGGCCAGTTGCCGGGCGGTTTGCAGAGGGGTCAACAGGGCGTTGCGTGGCTGGGCAGTCACGGTTCAGGATCCTGTGGCTTGGGTTGGCAACACATCGTTGGCGATCATTTCGCCAAACGGCCCGGTCAGGTTGGTGATGCCGCGTCCGGCCAGGCTGGCGTAGGGCTCGGGCAGCAACGGGAACACCAGCTCGGCGAAGCGATAGGCTTCTTCCAGGTGCGGGTAGCCGGAGAAGATGAAGCTCTCGATCCCCAGGTCGGCGTATTCCTTGATGCGCTCGGCCACCTGCTGTGGATTGCCGACCAGGGCCGTCCCGGCACCGCCACGGACCAGGCCGACACCGGCCCACAGGTTCGGCGCGATTTCCAGGTTGTCACGCCGTCCGTCATGCAACGCGGCCATGCGCCGCTGGCCTTCGGAGTCGAAACGCGAGAAGGATTTCTGCGCGGCGGCGATGGTTTCGTCACTGATATGTTCGATCAGTTTGTCCGCGGCTTTCCAAGCGTCTTCCGCAGTTTCCCGGACGATCACATGCAGGCGAATGCCGAAGCGCACGGTGCGACCCTTGCGGGCGGCGCGCTCACGCACATCGGCCAGCTTCGCCGCCACGGCGGCCGGCGGTTCACCCCAGGTCAGGTAGACATCGACCTGATCGGCGGCCAGGTCGTGGGCGGCGTCGGACGAACCGCCGAAATACAGCGGCGGGTAAGGTTTCTGTACCGGCGGGTAGAGCGCCTTGGCGTTCTGCACCCGCAGGTGCTTGCCTTCGAAGTCCACCGCCTCGCCTTGCAATACCCGGCGCCAGATCTGGAGGAATTCGTCGGTCACTTCGTAGCGTTCGCCATGGTCGAGGAAGCTGCCGTCGCCACGGTTCTCGTCGGGATCGCCGCCGGTCACCACGTTGATCAGCAAGCGGCCGTTGGACAAGCGGTCGAGGGTCGCGGCCATGCGTGCCGAGACCGTCGGCGAGATGATCCCGGGACGGATCGCCACCAGGTAACGCAGGCGTTCGGTCAACGGCACCAGGGCCGAGGCGATGACCCAGGAGTCCTCGCAGGAGCGTCCGGTTGGAATCAGTACGCCGTGGTAGCCGAGGTTGTCGGCGGCCTGGGCCACTTGTTTCAGGTAGTTGAGGGTGACCGGGCGCGCGCCCTGGGTGGTGCCCAGGTAATGGCCATCGCCGTGGGTCGGGAGAAACCAGAAAATATCCATGACAGTGCCTCAGGCGATTTTCAGCAGGGGTTTGGCGTGCACGCCGAACAAGGCGGTGGCGCGGTCGGCAGCCAGGCGGATGCGCGCCCTCAAGGGCTCACTGGTGATCTGGTAGTTGGCGAAGTCGGCCTCGGTGGCGTAGACGCCGATGGGCAGGGTCAGGGCCTGGAAGAAACTGAACAGCGGGCGCAACTGGTGATCGAGGACCAGGGCATGGCGTTCGCTGCCGCCGGTGGCGGCCAGCAGCACCGGGGTGTCGATCAGGGCGTTGAGGTCGATCAGGTCGAACAGGTGCTTGAGCAGGCCCGGATAGGAACCGCGATAGACCGGCGCGGCGACGATCAGCAGGTCGGCGTTCTCAATGGCCTGCAGTTCGGCTTCAACCTCGGCGCTCAGTTCGCTGCGGGACAGCGCCGAGCCTAGGGGGCGGGCGATATCGCCCAGCTCGATCAGGTGGCTTTCGATGGGCAGTTGCTGCGTCAGTTCGGCCAGTATGGCCTGGGTCAGCACCAGGGTGCGGGAAGGGCGGTAGGTACCGCCGGACAGGGCAACGACTTTCAGTGCGCGAGACATGATCAGTTCCTTTTCAAACAGTTGCTCAGCGAGCAGGGTCAGTGACAGGGCATCAGCAAGAGCTGTACCAAGCGCCCAGATCCCCTGTTTGCAGGCACCTGGCGGGGTAAGCGAGGTGCCGGGTGCTGGCTGGCGGACTGTTTTGTTGATCGACTGTTGGTGGGCGAACAGTTGCCCGGGCAACAGTGGATAAGGTGTGAGAACCGTTGTAAGGGTTTTTTAATATTCCGTAAACGAACGTATTTCCATATTTATAGTTCGTTAAGGAATATGTGGTGCCCGATCCCGGAACGACCGAGGCGATCGATAGCGACTATCGAGACGGGTGATTTTTGCCCTGTCGGCGCGCCCGGTAGCCTGTGTCTATTGCCTCACGCCAGGTTCTTGGGAGTTGCGCCATGAAACATTCATCCATGCTCTTGCTGTTGCTCGGTCTTTCGTTGCTGGCCGGCTGTGCCAGTCATTCGTCTCCTGAACTGCGGCCCTATAGCGCTGAAGAGAGTCGGGAGTTGGCGCTGGAAGCCCTGAACCGTCGCGGGCTGTCCTTCGATGAGTACCAGCGGGAGAAGGCGCAACTGATGGGGCAGCCGCGGAAGGTGCAGGGTTTTGATGGCCAGGGCGAGATCAGCGCCGATCGCGGCAGTAACAGACACAGCCCACAGAGCTGAAAGGTAAAACTGTATCGGTCCAAGTTTTTGCCAACTGTGCGTGAGTTCCGCCAAGTCGCTGGGATAGGCTGAGTCCCTGACTGAGCTTGTGGCTGGACGCTATTTATGACCCTTTCGCTGGACCTGCTGCTGGGCTTTGCTCTTTTCGCCCTGGTGACTTCAGTGACCCCCGGCCCTAACAACGCGATGTTGCTGGCGTCCGGCGTCAACTTTGGTTTCAACCGCTCCATTCCCCATATCCTGGGTATTTCCTGCGGCTTTTTTGTCCTGGTACTGGCGGTGGGCCTTGGTCTTGGCGCGGTATTCGAAGCTTATCCCGTGCTCTACTCGGTATTGCGTTATATCGGTGGCGCCTATCTGCTGTACCTCGCCTGGAAGATCGCCGGCTCCGGCCCGGTCAGCGAGTCGGAGCAGGGGGCGGGCCGCCCATTCGGGTTCTGGAACGCAGCGGCATTTCAGTGGGTCAATCCCAAGGCCTGGGTGATGGCGGTCGGCGCGATCAGCACCTACACGCCATTGCAGGGCTATTCCAGCAATGTATGGGTGATCGCGGCGGTGTTCGCCCTGATCAACGCGCCCAGCGTCAGTCTCTGGGCGGCCTGTGGCAGCCTGTTGCGCAATGTGCTGCGTGACCCGCGCTGGCTGCGGCTGTTCAATATCGGTATGGCGCTGCTGTTGGTGATTTCGTTGTATCCGATGTTGCATGAGAGTGCGCGGCAACTGCTGCGTTGACTCGTCCTTGTGTGTTTCCTGTGCCCCCCCCGTTGAAGCGGGCCGCTTGTTCCAGCAGGATTGACACTCGCAACACCTTCCTTGGGCCTGTAAGCTGGATTTCAGGAGCGTTCCTACGCACTTTTAAATGAAAGTTATCTTTCTTTAATCGTTTTCCATCGGGTATAGCTGTCCGCCCAACCACCAGGGTGGGTGATCAGCAAGAGATCGATCCGCGGGACACGCTTTATGAGTCTTTTTGCCATGAATGAACTTCCTCTGTATTTCGACTATGCCGCCACCACGCCAGTGGATGAGCGGGTGATCCGGGTGATGGTCGAGTGTCTCGGCTTTTCCGGTAATTTCGGCAACCCGGCGTCCAGCTCCCATGCCTTCGGCCAGCGCGCCCGGCAGACGGTCGAGCAGGCCCGGCAACAGGTGGCGAGCCTGGTGGGGGCGAGCCCCGAGCAAATCGTCTGGACCTCCGGGGCCACCGAATCGAACAACCTGGCCCTCAAGGGCGTCGCCCAGGCCCGTGGTGTCAGCGGCGGGCATGTGGTCACCAGCCAGATCGAGCACAAGGCGGTGCTCGATACCGCCCGTCAACTCCAGGAAGCCGGTGTCGCCGTCACCTACCTGGTGCCGAATGCCGAAGGCTTGATCACCGCGGCGATGGTCAGTGAGGTCCTGCGCGAGGACACCTTTCTGGTCTCGCTGATGCTGGTCAACAATGAGCTGGGTACCCTCAATGACATCGCGGCCATCGGCCAGCGGGTCCGTGAACAGGGCGCGCTGTTTCATGTGGACGCGGCCCAGGGCGCGGGCAAGGTGGCGATCGACCTGGCCGCCTTGCCGGTGGACCTGATGTCGTTTTCCGCCCACAAGGTCTACGGTCCCAAGGGCATCGGTGCCTTGTATGTCGGCCCACGCGCGCAGCAGAAGCTGCACGCGCAGATCCACGGTGGCGGCCATGAAGGCGGCCTGCGCTCCGGCACCCTGGCCACCCATCAGATCGCCGGCATGGGCAGTGCCTTTGCCCTGGCCACCGAGCACCTGGAAGAAGAAATCGCCAGCATCGCTCATCTGCGCCAGCGCTTGCTCGAGCAACTGGCGGATGTCCCGGGCCTGCGCCTGAACGGCAGCCCGACTGAACGCATCCCCCATACCCTGAGTCTGACCTTTGCCGAAGGCGAGTTCGACGGCGCGGCGTTGGGTCGGGTCCTGGCCTACTCGGCGACGTCGGCCTGTAACTCCGCGAGCCAGGCGCCGTCCCATGTGCTGCTGGCACTGGGGCACGATGCACGCCTGGCCGGCCGGACCATTCGCCTGAGCCTGGGGCGCTTTACCTCTGAGCAGGACATCGACCGCGCCGCCAAGGCGATCAAGGCAAGCCTGAGTGCACCGGCACCGTTCTGGGCGATTGCCCAGCCGTGAGTGTGCCGGATGATAATTGAATAATAAGTGGTTAGCAGGAGACATGATGAGCACGCAGACCCCGAGTCAAGGAACCGTTCCCCAGCGTCTGGCACGCACCCGCGAACTGATGCGCCGTGAAGGCGTGCAGGCCTTGCTGGTGCCGTCGGCCGATCCGCACTTGTCGGAATACCTGCCGGCCTATTGGCAGGGCCGGCAGTGGCTGTCTGGTTTCCATGGCTCGGTCGGCACCTTGATCGTGACGCCGGAGTTTGCCGGCGTCTGGGCTGACAGCCGGTACTGGGAGCAGGCGACCAAGGAGTTGGCCGGTAGCGGTATCGAGCTGATGAAATTGTTGCCGGGGCAACCCGGTCCCTTGGACTGGCTGGCCGAACAGTCGCCGTCTGGTGGTGTGGTTGCGGTGGATGGCGCCGTCATGGCCTTGGCTTCGGCGCGAACCCTGGGCGACAAGTTGCAGGCGCGCGGCGCGCGGCTGCGCACCGACATCGATCTGCTCGACCAGGTCTGGGAAGACCGCGAGGTGCTACCAGACCAGCCGATCTACCCGCACCTGCCGCCGCAAGCGACGGTTTCCCGTGGCGAGAAGCTCGCCCAGTTGCGCCGGGAGTTGAATACCCGTGGCGCCGACTGGCATTTCATCGCCACGCTGGATGATATCGCCTGGTTGTTCAACCTGCGCGGTGCCGATGTGTCCTTCAACCCGGTGTTCGTGTCCTTTGCCCTGGTGAACCAGGAGCAGGCCACGCTGTTCGTGTCCCTGGGCAAGGTGAGTGCCGAGTTGGTGCAGGTGCTCAAGGCCGATGGCGTGACCTTGCGCGACTACAGCGAAATCGGCGCGGCGCTGGCCGGCATTCCGGCGGGAGCGGGCCTGCTGGTCGATCCGGCGCGCGTGACGGTCGGTTTGCTGGACAACCTTGCCGAGGATGTGAAGTTGGTCGAGGGGCTCAACCCGACGACCTTGGCCAAGTCCCGCAAGAGCCTGGATGACGCGGTGCATATCCGTCAGGCCATGGAGCAGGATGGCGCGGCCCTGTGCGAATTTTTTGCCTGGCTGGAAACCG
This sequence comes from Pseudomonas sp. MWU13-2862, assembly GCF_023242495.1. Taxonomy (NCBI): domain Bacteria; kingdom Pseudomonadati; phylum Pseudomonadota; class Gammaproteobacteria; order Pseudomonadales; family Pseudomonadaceae; genus Pseudomonas; species Pseudomonas sp. MWU13-2862. Next base: position 283,312 of record NZ_JALMEZ010000011.1, read on the forward strand.
CACTGGGCCGTGAACGTGTCACCGAACTGACCATCGATGAACGCCTGAGCGCAGCCCGGGCGCGGCGTCCGGGTTATGTGTCGCTGAGCTTCAATACCATTGCCGCGTTCAATTCCAATGGGGCGATGCCGCACTACCACGCCACTGAAGCGGAGCATGCGCTGATCGAGGGCGACGGCCTGCTGCTGATCGACTCCGGCGGTCAATACCTGGGCGGCACCACGGACATCACCCGGATGGTGCCGGTCGGCACGCCGACGGCTGAGCAGAAACGCGATTGCACTCGGGTACTGAAGGGCGTGATTGCCTTGTCCCGGGCGCAGTTTCCCCGTGGCATTCTTTCGCCGCTGCTGGATCCTATCGCCCGGGCGCCGATCTGGGCCGAAAGCGTGGATTACGGGCATGGCACCGGCCATGGCGTCGGTTACTTCCTCAATGTGCACGAAGGTCCGCAGGTGATCGCCTATCAGGCGGTTCCGGCCCCGCAGACCGCCATGCAGCCGGGGATGATCACCTCCATCGAGCCTGGGACCTACCGTCCGGGCCGTTGGGGTGTGCGTATCGAAAACCTGGTGCTGAACCGTGAGGCGGGCAAGAGCGAGTTCGGCGAATTCCTCAAGTTCGAAACCCTGACCCTGTGCCCGATCGATACCCGTTGCCTGGAACCGTCGTTGTTGACGCAGGAAGAGCGTGACTGGTTCAACGCTTATCACGCCGAAGTGCGCGAGCGCTTGAGCCCGTTGCTCGATGGCGCGGCACTGGAGTGGTTGAACACCCGTACCGTCGCGATCTGATCACGGTTTTGTAGGAGCCGGCTTGCCGGCTCCCGCAATGGATCGCGCTGTGTTCAATCGCTCAGCAGGGCTTCGCTCATATAGTCGACAAACGCCTTGACCCTGGCGGACTGTCGGCGATTGGCCGGAAACACCGCATGAATCGGCAGCGACTGGGTCTGATAGTCGGGCAGAATCGCCATAACCCGCCCCGCCTGCAGATCCTCGGCAAACAGCCACACCGGCGACAGCGCAATGCCGAGCCCGCCCAGGACCATTTCCCTAATCGCCTCCGAATTGTTGCTCTGGGCATTGCCCTTGATGCGCACGCTGTAGCGCTGCCCGTCCTTTTCGTAGTACCAGAGGTTCTGGCTGCTCAGCAGATTGAATTGCAGGCAGTTGTGTTCGCTCAGTTGTTCCGGGGTTTGCGGTTCGCCCCGGCGAGCCAGGTACGCGGCGCTGGCGACGGTGATCCGCCGGGTATCGCCGATGCGCCGGGCGATCAGGTTGCTGTCGCCCAGTTCGCCGATGCGCAGACTGACATCCAGGCCTTCCTCGACCAGGTCCTGGTTCTGGTCGCTGAGTTGCAGGTCGATCTCCAGTTGCGGGTAGCGTGCGAGGAAGTCCGGCAGCCGACTGGCGATCTGCAAACGCCCGAAACTCACCGAGGAGCCGATGCGCAGGCTGCCGGCGACCTGTTCCCGGCCCGACTGAAAGCTGTGTTCGGCATTGTCCACGGCGGCGAGGATCTGCCGGCATTGCGCGTAGTAGCGCTGGCCCTCATCGGTCAGTGACAACTGGCGGGTGCTGCGGGCGATCAGCTTGCCGCCCAGTTCGACCTCCAGTGCCTTGAGGATTTTGCTGATGGTCGGCTGGCTGGTCCGCAGTTCCCGGGCCACGGCGGAAAAACTGCCGCGCTCGACGACCCGGACAAAAATGGCCATTGCATTGAGTTTATCCACGGGACGCCTCATTCATGCCAAAAGGGCATGATCACTATAACAATAACGCGTCTTATCGGCATGAGTGACGGGGCGCATGATCGCTCTCACTTCCACTGATCGAGATCGCCGACATGTCCCACTCCCTTGAAATGAACGCTCTGCTGGTCGACGCCGCCAATGCGCCGTTGCGCCTGGTTTCCATCGACCGCCCCGCACCCGCAGCGGGTCAGGTGCTGGTCCGTATCAAGGCCAGCGGCATCAACCCGCTGGATGCCAAGATCCGCGCTGGCCAGGCCGGTCATGCCCGTCAACCGTTGCCGGCAATCCTGGGCATGGACCTGGCCGGGGTGGTTGAAGCCCTGGGCGAAGGTGTCAGCGGCTGGGCGGTGGGGGATGAGGTGTACGGGTTGGCCACCGGGATCGGCGGTGCCCAGGGTTCGCTGGCCGAGTTTGCCGCGGTCGATGCTCGACTGTTGGCGCGCAAGCCGGCCAACCTGAGCATGCGCGAGGCCGCGGCATTGCCATTGGTGCTGATTACCGCCTGGGAGGGCTTGGTCGATCGCGCCCGGGTAGGCGCCGATCAGTCAGTGTTGATTCATGGCGGAGCAGGTGGGGTCGGCCATGTGGCGGTGCAGATTGCCAAGGCGTTCGGCGCCAAGGTCTTTGCCACCGGCTCCGCCTCGCAACAGGCTCAGATCGAGAACTTTGGCGCGACCTTTATCGATTATCGGCAGCAGGGCGTGGAGGAATATGTCACGCAGCATACCGCCGGCGAGGGCTTCGATATTGTCTATGACACGGTGGGCGGCGAAACCCTGGACCGGTCGTTCCAGGCAGCGCGGATCTATCACGGGCATGTCCTGAGCTGCCTTGGTTGGGGGCAATACAGCCTGGCACCGTTGTCCTTTCGCGGGGCCACTTACTCCGGGGTGTTTACCCTGCTGCCATTGCTCACCGGCCACGGGCGCGAGCATCACGGGCAAATACTGGCACAGGCCGCACGCTTGATCGACGCCGGTCAATTGAAGCCTTTGCTCGATCCCCGGCGGTTTACCCTGCAAACCGCCGAGGAGGCTTATACCTTGCTGGCCGGCGGCGCGGCGCAAGGTCGGTTGGTGATCGAGATCTAGGTTATTCAGTCCTGGAGCAAGGCTTCGCGGACGAAGTCGAGGCGGTCCTGGCCGAAGAACAGCTGATCGCCGACAAACAGGCTCGGCGCGCCAAATACGCCGCGCTGCAGGGCCTGCTCGGTCTTGGCCTTGAGGACAGCCTTGACCTCTTCGTCCTGGGTCAGCGCGAGGACCCGCTGCGGGTCGAAGCCCTTTTCAGCCAACACCCGGGCGACGGTGGTCGGGTCGTTCAGGTTGCGTCCGTCGACCCAGAGGGCGTGATAGAGGGTGTCGACGAACTCGACAAAACGTTCCGGGTCGCGCAGCTGCACGCCAGTGGTCGCGCGCATCAGCATCAGGGTATTGATCGGAAAGTGCGGGTTGTAGAGGAAGGCGACGCCGTAACGACGAGCATAGCGCCCCAGGTCCTGGATCATATAGCGCCCCTTGGCCGGTATCTCGGCCGGAGAGGCATTACCCGTGGCCTTGAACACGCCGCCCAGGAGCATTGGCTGATAAACCAGCTGGCTGCCGGTCTGTTCACAGAGGCCGGGCAACTGGGTGTACGCCAGGTAGGCGGCCGGGCTACCCAGGTCAAAGTAGAACTCGACGGTTTTTTTCATGGATAAAGCGTCCTTGTTGTTATTGTCGTGGGCTTGAGCTTACCAGCGTTCATTCCAGGGACGCAGATCGAGCTCGAAGGTCCAGGCATCGCGGGGCTGGCTGTGCAGGTACCAATAATTCTCGGCGATATGGGCGGGGTCGAGAATGCCGTCCTGATCCTTGAGGGCGTACTTTTCCGGGAAGTTGCTGCGGATAAAGTCGGTGTCGATGGCTCCATCGACCACCACATGGGCCACATGAATATTCAGCGGGCCCAACTCCCGCGCCATGCTCTGGGCCAAGGCCCGGATACCGTGCTTGGCGCCGGCAAACGCGGCGAAACCGGCGGCCCCACGCAGGCCGGCGGTGGCACCAGTGAACAGGATAGTGCCGCGTTTGCGGGTGACCATGCGCTTGGCGACTTCACGGGCATTGAGGAACCCTGAGAAGCAGGCCATTTCCCAGATCTTGAAGTACTTGCGCGCGGTTTCTTCAAGGATGCTGCAGGGCACATTGGCGCCGATATTAAAGACGAATGCTTCGATCGGGCCGATCTGGCTCTCGATCTGTTCGATCAGGGCGATGACGTCCTCTTCCTTGCGCGCATCGCAGGCAAACCCATGGGCTTCGCCGCCAGCCTGCTGGATGATCTCTACCAGGGGTTGCAACTTGTCGGCACTGCGCCGCGTGACGCAGGCGATAAACCCTTCGGCGGCAAAACGTTTGGCGATGGCACCGCCCGTAGCGTCGCCGGCACCGACGACCAATACGACTTTCTTGTTCTGGGTTGCAGTAGTCATGTGTGGATCGCTCTTTTAGTAAACGGTCGTTAACTAAACGAACGTTATGCTACGATTCACCCATCGTCAAGGCGGTCAACAGGAACGGCACCATGCGTTATTCCCTCAGTCACAAGCAGCAAACCCGTGAGCGGTTGCTCGAAAGCAGCGCGCTGTCGGCAAAACGGGAAGGTTTTGCGGGCGTCGGCGTCGACGGCCTGATGAAAGCCATCGGCCTCAGTGGCGGGGCGTTCTATGGCCATTTCTCGTCCAAGGACGAATTGTTCAGTTCAATTGTCGAGCGGGAATTGAGCCAGAGCCTGGTGCGGCTGGGCGGGGAGGGGGAGCCCGATCAGGCGCAGCTCAAGCGTTGCCTGAAGCTCTACCTGAGCATGAGCCATGTCGAGCAGCCGGAGAATGGTTGTGCCTTGCCCGCGCTGGGGGCGGAAATCGCGAGGGCGGATCTGGCGGTGCGCCAGCAGGCCGAAGACTGGATCTATCGGTTACAGCAGCGCTGGGCACAAGCACTGGGCAGCGAAAGCCGGGCCTGGTCGATTCTGTCCCAGTGCGTGGGGGCACTGGTGGTGTCGCGAATGCTGGTGACTCCGGACATTCAGCGCCAGGTGTTGCGATCCAGCCATGATGAAATCAATCGTCAACTGGCAGGGGCGGTTTAGGGCTCAGCGCGGAGGGCTTTTTGCAGATGATGATCATGCTGCGGCTGGTATAGCCGGCGGGGTTGAGGCCGAACGGGTAATCACCCGGGTCTTCCACGGCGTCGCCGGATTTGGCCAGCACTTTATAGCCGCTATCGCTGCAGGAGTCGGCGGCTTTGGTGTAGCACTTTTCCCAGGAGGATGTCAGCCCGGAACAGTTGATATGGACGCCACGCTTGCCGTATTTCATCGGTTTCGAGGTCGCGGCGCAGCCCGCGACGGCAAGTACTGCCAGGACTATCAAGAAGCGTTTCATTACCTTCCCTATCTCTGCCCCCGGATCAATCCGTCCGGTTTGGCTTTTTTCGTGCCGCCTGATTCTTCCTTGATGCCCCTGTCCAAAATATCCAAGGCTGGCATTGAGTTAGGCGTAAACATGTCCTATTTGAGCGGTAAATACCAGCGCTGGCTCACACTCTGTTTCAATCGACCGCGACGGGCGGTGCGGACTCCTTGCGCAGGGTCAGGGTAGCGCCGACGGAGGCGCAGATAATGCAGGCGATGGCGAGCCACTGGGCAACGGACAGGTACTCGTGGAGGAACAGCATCCCGGACAATGCGCCGAAGGAGGGTTCGATGCTCATCAAGGTGCCGAAGGTGCGCGCGGGCAGGCGCGTCAGGGCGACCATCTCGAGGCTGTAGGGCAGGGCGGTGGAGAGGATGGCAACGCCGATGGCCGCCGGGATCAGGGCCGGGGTGAGCAGCGCGGCGCCGGCGTGGACGATACCGATCGGGGCGATGAACAGGGCGGCAATCACCACGCCGAGCGCGGCGGTTTGAACGCCGTTGTCGTGGCCGGCTTTCTGGCCATAGAGAATATACAGCGCCCAGCAGACACCCGCTCCCAGTGCATAGCTGACGCCGAGCAGATCAAGGCTGGCGCTGGCGGCGCCGGTGGGGATCAACAGCAGCAGGCCACTGACTGCCAGGGCAATCCAGAGAAAGTCTATGGCCCGGCGTGAGGCGTAGATCGCCACCGCCAGGGGGCCGGTGAACTCCAGGGCAACGCCGATGCCCAGGGGCACGCTTCTCAAGGACATATAGAAGAGGAAGTTCATGCCACCCAGGGCAATGCCATAGATGATCACGGTGCGCAGGGATTTGGCGGTGAACTTGGCTCGCCAGGGGCGCAGGACCAGTACCATGATGATGCTGGCAAATACCAGGCGCAGGGTTGTGGTGCCCTGGGCACCGACAATCGGGAACATGCTTTTGGCCAGGGAGGCACCGGATTGAATCGAGGCCATTGCGATAAGCAGCAGGCCGACGGGGAAAAGTGTCGAGGCCAGGCTGCGGGACTGCTGGGTCATGGGGAGAGTGTCATCCGGGGCTATATAAGGGAGGCAGGTGTATATGATGCGGAACAACGCATCATTGAGCAATATATTGCTCACTTTGTTGGGTTGGCTCGGTGGCTGTGGTGTTCATATAGGTGGAGCAAGGCTTAAGGGCCTCTTCGCGGGCAAGCCCTGCTCCTACAGGTTTGCGTCGTATACAAAATTGGGGAGCGACAGAGGACTGTAGGAGCAGGGCTTGTCGGATCGCCGCACCGCCGCGAAGAGGCCAGTTCGAACACCGCAAAACCTGGGGTTTCTATACCGTTTTCCACGCTTATGACAGAAAAGTGAAAATAAGCGTTGACGGGAAATTCTGTGGCTCTATAATTCGCCCCACTTCCGGCGCAGTCGAAACGGAAAAGCCTTTGAGATTCAATGAGTTACAAAGGTTTTTAGGGTTTTGATGCGCGGTTCGCTTCAGTTCATCGAAGCGTGGAAGTAGCTGA